>NZ_JAGHRP010000007.1:0-242203 GCF_017743755.1 Shimia sp. R9_3
CGGGCACAAAACCACTGACCCCATCCGGATTGATTTCCATCAGCGTGTCGCTGCCGGTCGTGGTGAAGCGCACAAAATCCGTGATGTCATCGGTCGCAGAGTTGTAGCCAACCAGTGCATCACTCACATCGATAAAGTTCCACCAGGCGTAGTCGGTGACCGTATCGACCGCGCCATCCACCACAGAGAACTTATAGGTGTCGTTGCCCTTGCCGCCGGTCAGCGTGTCCGCACCGGCGCCGCCGTCCAAAGTGTCGTTCTGCTTCTCCCCGAACAGGCTGTCGTTGCCGGAGCCGCCATAGAGAATATCCGCGCTACTGCCACCGTAGAGGGCATCATCACCAATATTGCCGTAAAGCGTGTCCAGACCATCACCGCCATAAAGCGTGTCATTACCCGCCAACCCGTCGATCGCATCAGCGCCGCCAGTCAAATACGGCAGGCCGTCGTCATCAGCATTTGTCAGTTGCGTCGCATTGGGATCAATGGGGTCCAAGCCTACTTGTACGACGGCCCATGCGGTATTGGATGTCTCACCATTAGCATCAACAACTGAGTACTCAAAACGATCAACACCCACGAAATCTTCGCTACTAGGAGTGTAGGTAAAGACTCCAGAAATAGGATCCTGGTTCAAACTTCCATAAACCGGAGCTTGGGTAATGGTGATATTTAAATCGTCTAGGGAGAGACCATCTGGATCATAGTCGTTGGCCAGTAAGTCGAGCTCCATGGGGCTGCTTGTTTCGCTGAAGAACCAATCGTTTTTTGCGATCGCAGCAGAACGCGCAGTGAAGCTGACACTTTCGTAAGATGCCGTGGTGGACGGAGCAAAGTTCGGGTCCCCCATCCAGCTAGGTGTACCGTGCCAAATGCTCATGAATATTTGAGCGTCAGCAGTCGGTACATCCAGATCCATAGGGTCGACAACTGAATGTAAAAGAACGCCATCCGCGTACCATGAAATTGAGTCCGGCCCCCATTCAATTTCATAAGTGTGGAAACCAGCGGAGGAGTCAAAGCCGAGATCGACCACTGTTCCAACGCTTTCACCCTCAAAGTGATAGGTCAGCCAGGCTTTTGTAGGATCTTCGCTTAGAAACTCAAAATCTATCTCTGTTTCCGGAGAATAAAGAAAAAATGTCGAATTTGCACCGCTGCCAGATGCGGTCTGCATTTCGACGGTATAACGCCCAAAACTATACTCGTTGATCGTGCGAACTTCCCCACCGCTATATGATTTTCCGTCAGACGGTTGATCATCAAGTGTCAGGGTCAGCTGCCCTGCAGAAACAGCAACATTGCCCGGAGACCAAGCAGTGTCGATCCATCCTCCTAGCAGTGCATAATCTGAAATCAGCCAGACGTTCGAATCTAACTGGCTGTTAAAGTCATCAGAAAAATTAGACATGCATCCAAACCCATAAAATCCCACAAAAATACGACTTATTAAGGAACAAGAAATGTCGCTTAAATTGCTAATATAATTAAATAGTCTTGAACCTTGTTAACGCATTTATAACAAATGTCGAGAACCTAGCAAATCAACTCTACGTAAAGATAGTGAGAGTTGTTTCCGGAGCTGCAACAGTGAGCCGTCGAAGTTCGCATTGTGAGGACAGAGCGCGCATTTTGGGCGGATTTTGAGTCCGCCCTCGTCAATAAAGAAGAATCAACGAACCGTTCAAAATTCAACGCGATTATTTCTTCAATTCTACAGCATGCTCGAAACCAATGTGTTGAATGATCTATTTGAATAACCCGTGAATGGCGCTTCTTCGAAGAACAAAGCAAAGTACTTTACTGCGTTGTAATTTATGGGTGGTGCATCTTCTTTGTTTTCGGCTCTATATGAAAACCTATAAGGCTCCGAGCCTCCCGGTAGGAACCGCCTAAACGCTGTGTTAGTCTGCCGGCATTCAAAACGTGCGACCCAATTCTGTTATTCGGCAATAATTGGAGGCAAAAATGCATATTTCGCGCCGGAACTTTCTGAAGTCGACGTCATCCATTGCCCTCTCTTCCCTCGCTCCATTGAGTGCCTATGCTCAGGCGGATCGCGATGTGCAATTCATTCCGCACGCCGGCCAAGCCGGTGTCTTCTGGGGAATGGTTGAGAATGGGGAATTGGTAAAAGCTATACCGCGTACTGAATTTGATCCGCGCCCAACCAAAATGATATCCGAGGGAATTGTCAGTCGAACCTACAGTAAGACACGTGTTCTTTATCCGCATGTCCGTAAGTCTTATTTGGAAGCGGTTCAAAATGGCGTGGAAGATGTAAAACCAGAACGTCGCGCTCGAGAAGAGTTTGTGCGTGTCGATTGGGATACCGCCCTTGGCCTTACGGCTAAAGCCATATTGGACACCATTGAACAGCATGGGAATGAGGCGATTTTCTCAACTTCCTATGGTGGCTGGGCGCATGGAGGGGTGCTAACGCCCAATGTTCTGCAGGGCCGCTTCTTTAACCTAATTGGTGGGGCGTCTGTCACCGTCGGCGATTTTTCCGGTGGCGCCGGTCAAATCATCATGCCGCATGTTCTTGGAGACATGGAGGTTTATTCACGTCAGACCGCTTGGTGGCAAATACTCAAACACTGTGAAACCTTTGTCTTGATCGGTACCGACCCACACAAGAATGGCCGGGCTGAAGGCGGCACAACCGACCATTCAATGTTCCCAAGATGGGAAGTCATTAAAGAAGCTGGCGTTCGGTTTATTTCAATCAACCCTCAACGCACGACGACTGATGAATGGCTCAGAGCGCAGTGGTTGAAAATCATTCCAAACACAGACTCTGCGCTCTTTCTCGCGATGTCGACCCACGTCTATGAGAAAGGCACGTATGATAAAGACTTCCTTGAAACATATACCGTGGGTTGGGAGCGCTTTGTCGACTATCTGCAAGGCAAAGATGACGGCATTCACAAAACGCCTGAGTGGGCGGCCGCCATTACGGGAATTCCAGCCAATCGTATCCGCGCGCTGGCCAATCGCTGCGCCCGCACGCGCACGCAGTTTGCTGGCTCTTGGGCAATCCAAAGAGCACATCATGGCGAAATGCCCTACTGGGCGATAACAGCCTTTGCCGCGATGACGGGGCAGATCGGATTGCCGGGCGGCGGGGTTGGCTTCTCGTGGCACTGGGGGCAAGGTGGCGCGCTTTTTGCTCAGGCACGCGCACCAGGTGGCCTCCCTCAAGGGCGCAATCGCGTCGTGGGGATCTGCCCGGCCTCTCGCCTGAATGAGATGCTTCTCAATCCTGGGAAGGAATTCACACGCAACGGCGGTACTTTCACATTCCCAGATGTCCATATGATCTATAATGCCGGAAACAACTTCGGCTCACATCAACAAGACACCAACGAGCTCTTGAAAGCGATGGAGAAGGTCAAAACGGTTGTTTGCCAAGACCCTTGGTGGACAGCCGCAGCACAGTTTTCTGATATTGTTTTGCCTGCAACATCAACTGTAGAGCGCGATGAGATCAGTTCGGGTGGCACATACTCCAAGGATAAAGTGTATGCGATGCGAAAACTCATCGAACCCCTTGGTGAGAGTTTAGACGATTTTGAGATCTTTCGGCGGCTAGCTGCAATGTTCAATGTGGAAGAGCAATTCACGAACAATCAAGACCGGATGGAGATTATCGAAACGTCTTACGACAAATCGACAGCTTCCGAGTATGTGGACTTTGAGGAGTTCTGGGAAACCGGTGTGGCGCGCGTCCCTCAGCCTCCTGAAGAATTTGACTGGGTGCGGCACGGCGCCTTCCGAACAGATCCCGCTGCAAATCCTCTTGCGACGCCTTCAGGGAAAATTGAGCTCTTCAGCCAGACGATCGCAGATATGAACTTAGACGACTGCCCGCCAATGCCAACATGGCTTGAGCCAGCAGAGTATCTTGGGAACGCGGAGCCGGACCAATTGCACATTGTTAGCCCGCATCCTTACAATCGCATTCATTCTCAGTTCGCACAGTCTGATCTTCGTCATGAGCTTAATATTGAAGACCGCGAATTCCTATTGATCAACTCTGACGATGCTTTGGATCGCGATATCCAAGATGGCGACCTTGTCGAGCTCTACAATGACCGCGGCGCAGTGATTGTTGGCGCACGCGTGACAGACAATATTATGCCCGGTGTTGTGTCTCTATATGAAGGGGCGTGGTTCTCGTTTGACAGTAAAGGACGCTGCAACTCAGGGGCTATCAATATGCTTACATCGAGCCGACGCTCCTCGGGCCTCAGTCAAGCGACCACTGCCAATAGCTGTCTGGCGCGATTGCGAAAGGCCACAGATGTTGAAGGACCCAATATGGCTTACAACGGGCCAGCCACGATTTCGGAAGTGGTTTCACTGGATGTGGCAAGATTTGGGTTGGAGAGGGCCGACGGTCTCCAGGAAGAATTCACCTCAAACATGGATCCGGGTGAGAAGCTCTTCTATGAATACTGTACGCTTTGTCACGTACCTCAGGATCCCGCGGCACATACAAAGGCGCAATGGCGCAGCATCACCGCAAGCATGTTCCCCAATGCCGGGGTAGACGAAGAGCAACAAGCGTTGATTTTGGAGTTCCTGGACAAATACGCAAAGCCGGATTGATATCATCTCAGTGGATCTCGTGGGCTTACTCTGATCCGGCGGATGTGGACTGTCGCTGCGCTAGCAATAATCAAACTAAGAAACACCGGTGGCGCTGCGAATTGGCGCCAAATTGCTACCGCAAACAGTGAAATTGCAGGCGGTGGCAGCAGGTGCGGGTACGATGATAGATAAAAAACATTGCATCGCGCGCGCAGCTTTCCCAACATCGCATCAGGTCATAATGGGAGGATAACATGACCAAAATGCGAAGAACTTTCGTGAAAGCGGCTGGCGCGGCGGCCTGTGCGGCGATCACAATGGGACTTTCAGCACTGCCTGCGTTTGCCGGTGACGTCACATTGCGGATGCATCAATTCCTGCCTGCGCAGGCAAATGTGCCAAAGAACATTCTGGATGTCTGGGCGGATAAAATCGAGGCAGAGTCAGAGGGCCGGATCGAGATTCAGCGCTTCCCGTCGATGCAGCTTGGAGGTACCCCACCACAGCTTATTGATCAGGCGATTGACGGCGTGGCAGATATTGTCTGGACCGTTGCTGGGTATACGCCTGGACGTTTTCCACGCGCCGAAGTGTTCGAACTTCCTTTCACGATGACCAGTGCAGAAGCGGTTTCACGGGCCTATTGGCAGCTTGCCGAAGAAACCATGATGGACGCAGACTTTAAGCAGCTCAAAGTGCTTGGTTTGTGGGTGCATGGGCCAGGTTTGATCCATTCCAAAAAACCGATCGAAAGCGTGTCGGATCTCAATGGCATCAAACTGCGCGCGCCAACGCGCGTCACCACACAGCTCTTTGGCTCTATGGGAGCAACATCTGTTGGAATGCCCGTGCCCGCTGTACCTGAAGCGCTTTCAAAAGGTGTGATTGATGCGACGGTAATCCCTTGGGAGGTTACAGGGGCTCTCAAAGTCAACGAGCTGGTGGGCAATCATACGACTTTTGGAGATGAAACCCTTTATACAACCACCTTTATTTTCGCGATGAATAAAGATCGCTGGAATGCACTGCCCGATGATCTGAAAGCTGTGATTGACGCAAATTCCGGGCTCGAGTTTTCGGGTTTTGCTGGCAAACAGATGCAATCTGATGATGCCGGCCCCGCCAAGGCAGCCAAGGATCGCGGCAACAATATCATCACACTCTCTGAGGCAGCAGTGGATGAATGGAAAGCTGCTGCCCAGCCCACCACGGAGGCATGGATCGCGGAAATGGATGGCAAGGGTTTGGATGGTACTGGATTGCGCACACGGGCGCTCGAATTGATCGCCGAAAATTCCGAGAACTAAGCGCGAAGGCACATGCCCCCGTCTGTAACAGCGGGGGCGTGAATTGAGGAGACGGGCATGTACAAATGGGTGGAACGCCTCGCGCGGCTGATGGCCGTGGCAGGCGGAGTGGTGCTCACGCTACTGGTTGGGCTTACTTGCCTGAGCGTTTTGGGCCGCGGACTGAATACCCTAGGCCATTCCGATCTTCTTAGAGGCTTGTTGGAAAAGGTAGCAGCTGGGTTGATCAGCAGCGGCGTCGGGCCGATCAATGGTGACTTTGAGTTGGTCGAGGCGGGAGTGGCTTTCGCTATCTTTTCTTTTTTGCCCATCTGCCAGCTCTACAAAGCACATGCGACGGTAGATATCTTCACCAATGCTCTACCGCGCCGCGCCAATCGAATTCTCACAGCATTCTGGGAACTGGTACTGTCCGCCGTTATTTTGCTGATCACCTGGCGCCTATTTGTCGGGATGCAGAACAAGCTAAGCTATGGCGAAACCACCTTTATCCTACAGTTTCCGATCTGGTGGGCCTACGGCTTGAGCTTCATCGCTGCGTGTGTCGCTTCAATCGTAAGCATCTATTGTGCGGCTATGCGCTTGGTGGAAATGTTAGTAGGGCGCGACCATCTGCTCGGTTCCGAGGAGAGCGGTCAATGAGCATGCTAGAGATGGGCTATCTGTCCTTTCCTGTCCTCCTTTTGATGATTTTTCTGCGTGCGCCGATTGGCTTGGCGATGTTCCTGTGCGGTATAGGCGGCCTCTACTTTGCCATGGGCGGCACCAATATGTTCATGTCGCGCCTTAAAACAGAGACCTATTCCACCTTTTCCAGTTACTCACTGACAATTATCCCGATGTTTCTGCTCATGGGGCAGTTTGCGACGCTGTCCGGCATGTCCTCAGCGCTTTTCAAAGCTGCTGAAAGCTGGCTCGGCCATCGCAAAGGTGGGGTCGCTATGGCCGCGGTAGGTGCATGCGCTGGCTTTGGTGCGATATGTGGCTCTTCATTGGCCACAGCTGCCACGATGAGCCGCGTCGCCCTGACAGAGTTGCGTCGATATGGCTATTCAGGCGGGTTCTCAACGGCGACTTTGGCTGCTGGAGGCACGCTCGGCATCCTGATACCGCCCTCTGTGATCCTAGTGATTTACGCCATACTGACCGAGCAAAATATCGCCAAGCTCTTCTTGGCGGCTTTTATCCCAGGCCTTTTGGCTGCGCTGGGATATATTGCGACCATATCAATCTACGTTCGAGTCAACCCTGATGCCGCTGGTACACGACCTGCTATTCCATATGCAGATCGCATGAAAGCATTGTTGGACGTTTGGCCCGTCCTGCTGATCTTCGCGCTAGTCGTCGGCGGAATTTATCTTGGTTGGTTCACTCCAACAGAAGGTGCAGCGGTAGGTGCGGCGGGAACCGGTATCATTGCCTTGTTGTCCGGCAGTCTCAGTTGGAAGATCTTTGTTGATAGCATCATCGCGACGGCCACCAGCACGGCAATGATCTTCTTCATCATTTTGGGGGCCGCGCTTTACAATGGGTTCCTAGCGCTCACCCAAGTGCCGCAAGAGCTTTCAAACTGGGTGGTGAGTTTGGGCCTTAGTCCCTGGATGGTTTTGAGCCTGATCCTCGTTTTTTATTTGGTATTTGGCTGCCTCATGGACAGCCTCTCGATGATCCTTTTGACAATTCCAATCTTCTTTCCTGTGATCAGCGCACTTGATTTCGGCATGAGCGCGGAACATGTCGCAATCTGGTTTGGGATCTTGGTTCTAATTGTGGTGGAAGTCGGATTGATCACCCCGCCTGTTGGAATGAACCTGTTTGTCATCAACGCGATGGATCGAAGCACGCCGATGATGGAAACCTACAGATCTGTGCTTTGGTTTGTCTCTTCAGACATACTGCGCGTTATCCTGCTGGTGCTTTTCCCGACAATCACGCTGTTTCTAATACCTTAGTCAAAGGCGACAGGGCGGAACGTCAATTTACTTTACCGCGATTGTTAATCAATATCTTGAGGAGGGGTAGGGAGGATAGCGATGCGCACGCAGGTGGCCATCATTGGAGGAGGACCGTCTGGGCTCTTGCTGGGGCAATTGCTTCATGGTGCTGGGATTGACACCGTGGTGCTTGAGCGACAGTCCAAAGCGCATGTCCTAAGCCGCATTCGCGCGGGTATTCTTGAAACTGGCACCGTCACACTGATGCATCAGGCGGGGGTTGGTCAGCGGCTTGAAAAAGAGTGCTTTCGTCATAATGGCACCGTAATCTGCCATGGTGAGATGCAATTTGGTGTCAACTTCTCTGAACGCGCGGGCAAACACGTTGTGGTTTATGGGCAAACAGAGCTCACGCGCGACCTCTACGAAGCCCGAGAGCTTGCAAGCGCGAAAACCCTCTTCAATATTGAAAATGTCACTATTCAAGGCGCAGATACCGACACACCCTCGGTCAGCTATGAACAGGACGGGCTTACACATACGATCAAATGTGACTTCATCGCCGGATGCGATGGTTTTCATGGGGTAAGCCGCAAAACAATCCCAGCTCAGCTGAGGCGGGAATATGAAAAGATTTACCCTTTTGGCTGGCTAGGTGTTCTTTCCGAAACGCCGCCGGTCCATGATGAACTCATATATGCAGGGTCTGACCGCGGCTTTGCGCTTTGTTCTATGCGCAATGCAAACCTGAGCCGCTATTACATTCAATGTTCCCTGACAGATCAGCCTGAAGACTGGAGCGATACAGCTTTTTGGGAAGAACTAAAGCGCCGGATACCGAACGAGTACGCAGATCGACTTGTGACGGGTGCATCCATTGAGAAATCTATCGCTCCTCTTCGTTCATTTGTTAGCGAACCGATGCGCTGGGGGCGATTGTTTTTGTGTGGAGATGCCGCACATATCGTACCACCCACAGGCGCAAAGGGGCTCAATTCCGCGATGGGCGATGTGCACTATCTTTTTAATGGATTTCGACAGCTCTATGAGGGGGGCGATAGCCGGGGCATCGACGAATATTCTGCTAAGGCCTTAGCACGTGTTTGGAAGGCTGAACGTTTCAGCTGGGCAACAACAAAGCTCTTGCACCGCTTTCCTGATGACAGCGAATTTGATCGAAAGATGCAGCAAGCTGATGTGGCGTTTCTGGCAGAAAATAGCGCGGCTCAGACCGTCTTTGCTCAGAACTATGTTGGGCTACCCTATTGAATTTGAGGTAAAATGCATGACGTTTTGGAGGAGGGAGGCCAGCTTTGGTGGACCGTTTTGAAGAAGGTATGAAAGTGCGGAGCAAAGTCTTGGGCGACGCCCATGTGGACCAAGCTGAGCAGGCCAAAACCGAATTCGACCATCCGTTTCAAACTCTCATTACTGAAGCCGCTTGGGGGCATGTTTGGGCATCCGGTCGCATATCAGACCGCGAACGGTCCATGCTTACATTGGCATTATTGGCTGCGCTGGGAAACTTCGAAGAAATCCCCATGCATATCAGGGCGACGGCCAACACAGGCGCATCGAAAGAAGATGTTTTGGAAGGCTTTCAACATGTGGCGATTTACGCAGGAGTGCCACGTGCAAATCATGCTTTGAAGCTTGCAAAACAGACTTATGCTGAAATGGAAGGCGATCCACCTGCACCTGTGCACAGTACGAACGAGTGAGCGAGGCCCAACCCATGACCAAACCAGGGAGTTTCTATCAGAGGGATATGCAACGCCACCCCCCGGCGCGTGCAGAGGCGTACAAAACCAGTGTCAGCCGTTCGCCGAACTATCCCCGGATTGCTCTGGAAAATGCGATTGGCGAAATGACCGGGCCCGTCTTTGGACATCATGATACCGGTCCGCTGGACAACGATCTGCTCCAAAATTTCGCTCAATATGGTGAAGTCCCACTTGGTGAAAGAATAATCCTGCATGGCCGAGTGCTCGATGAAAACGCCCGACCTGTATCAAATACTTTGGTTGAAATCTGGCAGGCAAATGCTGGTGGCCGTTATCGACACAAAAACGACAGCTTTCTTGCGCCACTTGACCCTAACTTTGGTGGATGCGGTCGAGCCCTCACCGATGAGAATGGGTACTATGCCTTTCGCACTGTAAAACCCGGTGCTTATCCTTGGCGCAATTGGGTTAACAGTTGGCGCCCGTCCCATATTCATCTGTCGGTATTTGGCACAGGCTTTGCGCAACGTCTGGTTACACAGTGCTATTTTGAGGGTGATCCCCTGATCGCCAAATGCCCAATCGTAAATGCCGTTCCTGATCCGGAAGCGATTGAGCAACTGATTGCACCGCTCGACCTCAATGCGGCCATTCCGTTTGATTGCTTGGCCTATAAATTCGACGTGGTGCTACGAGGACAGCGCTCTACGTTGTTTGAAAATCGACTGGAGGGTAACTGATGGCGCAAAAACTACCCTACTTACAGGAAACGCCTTCTCAAACTGCTGGGCCCTATGTCCATATTGGTCTCGCGCCTCGCGCCACCGGCATTGAAATCTACAATAAAGATCTTGGGTCTGACATCGCTGGACCAAATGCCGAAGGGGAACGGATTAGAATAGAAGGCCACATCAAAGACGGCACTGGCGCGACTGTGAAAGACGCGCTTATCGAGGTCTGGCAAGCCAATTCAAAGGGCCACTACGCGGGGTCTGGCAACGCCATAGAAGAAGATTTTCGGGGATGGGGCAGGGCGGTCACCGATTTTGAAACTGGCCTGTGGCGTTTTGAGACCATCAAGCCCGGCCAGACGCGGGCCCCAAATGGCAGAGTTCAGGCTCCGCACATCAATCTCTGGATCGTCGCTCGCGGCATCAATCTGGGTCTGAATACTCGTCTGTATTTTGATGATGAAGAACAGGCCAATGCGGCTGATCCTACCCTCAATCTGATCGAACAGGAAGAACGCCGTGACACCCTGCTTGCGACACGCATTATTCAAGGCGATGCGGTGGTTTATAATTTTGACATAACGCTTCAAGGTGAGGGCGAAACAGTATTTTTTGACATTTAGGTACCGGGTGAGAGGAAAGAGTGAGGGAAACACGATGGGCAAACCTTGCATCATTTGCTGCGCGATAACGGGATCCGTGGCGCGTAAGGAGAACAATCCTGCAGTGCCGATCTCCATTGCAGAGCAAGTCGAGAGCACACAGGCAGCTTTTGACGCGGGAGCGAGTATCGTTCATGTACATGTGCGAAATGACGATCAATCACCCACTTCCGATCCGGATAAATTCGCGCGTTTTCAAGAAGAGGTAAAAAGGCACTGCCCGGGGCTCATCATTCAGTTCTCGACCGGTGGGCGCTCTGGAGCCGAAAAGGAACGCGGCGGTATGCTGCCCTTGTCTCCGGATATGGCCTCGCTCTCTGTCGGTTCTGTAAATTTCCCCACAAGGATTTACCCTAACGCGCCCGAACTGGTCGCCTGGCTTGCCGAAGAAATGAGACGCTACGGTGTAACACCGGAAATCGAAGCTTTTGACCTGAGCCACATACTGCACGCGATCCGAATGAACGCTGAAGGCATGTTGCCCGGCAAGCTCTACGTACAGTTTGTGATGGGTGTAAAAAATGCCATGCCAGTCGATAAAGATGTGTGCGATTTCTACGTCAAAACAATGCAAACCAGCGCCCCAAAGGCGGAATGGTGCGCGGCTGGCATCGGGGTCAACCAGCTCGTGGTGAATGAATGGGCGATTGCCGCAGGCGGTCATACGCGCACCGGCCTTGAAGACAACGTGCGCCTTGATCGCAACACGCTCGCGCCATCAAATGCAGCGCTGGTCACCCGCGCAGCAGAACTTTGTGAAAGGTATCATCGGCCCGTCGCCACATGGCAACAAGCGCGCGAGATGCTGCAACTCACACCTGTGTCTGCGTAACAAGCTTGGGTCACTGGGAGACCTCAAACATGATTTTTCAGGATAAAGTTCACTGGCTGCATGGACTTTTTGAAGACCACGAAACAGCCACTCTGCTTTCCGGCCAGACCAGTTTGGATCACATGCTTGCAGTAGAACGGGCTTACTCGACTGCTCTGGGCGCTAACACCGTGGTTCCTGACAGCGCGGTTCAAGAGGCGTGCGACGCTATAGATTCTTTTGTCCCTGATTGGTCGGTGCTTAAAGCAGGCACCGCGACTGACGGTGTTGTTGTGCCTACGCTTGTTAAAGAATTGCGGTCTCAATTCCCTCAAAGGAGTCACGCTGCGCTGCATACCGGCATGACCTCCCAAGACGTGGTAGATACCGCATGGATGATGACACTGAGCCGCCTTGGCGACCTCTTTGGGCACCGTCTGAACGAAATTTTGTCACAACTCGATATTCTGATTTCAAGATTTGGAAATGCTCCTCTGATGGGGCGTACACGCATGCAGGCAGCTTTGCCCATTTCCACGGAGCACCGGTTGAGGCAATGGAGGGCTGGATTAGCGGATGGCCTAAACCGTTTGCAAGCGCTGAAGTCCCGTGGGTTTGCTCTGCAATTGGGGGGACCGGTCGGGGATCAAAGTAGCTTGGGGGATAAAGTCGATGAGATTGCCCTTCATATGGCCAAGTCACTCGACCTAATCGTGCCAGAGCAGCCTTGGCATACCAATCGGAACAACATTGTAGATTTTGCCAATCTGTTGTCCTGCATCTCTGCGGCACTCGGAAAAATTGGCAAGGACATCGCATTGATGGCGCAGCAAGGCATTGAAGAAATTAAGATTTCGGGTGGCGGCAGCTCCTCGGCAATGCCGCACAAACATAATCCGATACAAGCTGAGCTGCTCGTAGCCACTGCACAGTTTAATGCCACGCAGATGTCGGGCATCCACTTGGCGGCATTGCATGAACAGGAGCGTTCTGGTGTTTCTTGGACATTGGAATGGATGCTCTTGCCCAACATGGCTTTGGCCACAGGGAGCGCGCTCAACACAACGTCTGCGCTTTTTAAAAAGGTTGAGCGAATAGGGGCGGCCTAACAGTATCCCGGTAACACGCGATAGCAGGTTAAGTGCGTAAGTCCACGAGTTGTCCTTCACGCAGCTCCAACGTATCTGGAGCCAAGGCCTCGCGAAATGAGGGCGTATGGCTGACCAACAAAATGGCTTGCGGCAGCCTCTGAAGGATTTCCAGAAGCCGCGCCTCGTTCTTTATGTCCAGCGCGTTTGTCGGCTCATCAAGAAGAAGCGCCTCAGGCTCCATTGCAAGTACCGTCGCCAAGGTTACCAGACGTTTCTCGCCTCCTGACAGTTTGTGTGTGATGCGATCACGCAGATGCATCAGATCAAGGTCGGTGAGGACACGATCTACGATAGCGATTGCTTCGGATTTGCTGCGCCCCAAATTGAGCGGCCCGAAGGCAATATCCTCAGCGACCGTCGGGCAAAACAGCTGGTCGTCAGGGTCTTGAAACACCAAGCCAATGCGTTGGCGCACCTCATGGAAATCGGCCTCGACACTGCGCTCCTTACCGAAAATCGTGACGGTACCTGCGTCTGGCTTCTGAAGGCCAAGCGCAATGCGAAACAATGTGGATTTACCAGCACCATTCGCCCCAGCAATGGACAATCGCTCTCCAGGTTCAAGATGCAGCGAGGCACCATTCAGCACCGGAGCGTGGCCAGGGTATGCGAAGTGAATGTCGTCGAACCTTAGGATCGTCATAGGTGGTCCAGAATGAGAAGGCCCGCACAAAGCGTGCATATCGAAACCGCAAAGAGGCGATCCCGCCGAGTCAGTGCGTAATCTTGTAGCAGGAAAAGCCGCCCTGAAAAGCCTCTGCACTTCATTGCCGAAAGGATACGCTCTGATCGTTCGATGGCCCGCACAAGCATCATTCCCACCAGATAGCCAAAGCTTCGATATGTGTGCCAGTTGGTTCCCGGGCGGAATCCGCGGATTTTCATGGCCCCTCGGAGCCGGAGATACTCCTCTCGCAGCACCTCAATATAGCGAATGGTGAACATCAAGAGATGAACCAAGACTTCAGGGCATCGCAAACGGTGGAGCGCATGCCCAAGGGTGACCGGCTCCATTGTCCCAACCAGAACCATGAGGGCAAGGATCACTGTGTTTGCTGTTAGTGCAATCTCTATTGCTTTCCAAAGCCCTTGCCAGCTCGCCGGAAAGCCAAAAACTGTGAACATCGCCTCGCCCGGCATTGAGAATGGCATCAGCACGAGCATGAATATGATGAAGCCGTCCATCATCGCCATGCGCTTCAAGGTTCGACGTTTGGGAAGGCCTGACAGAATGAGCAGGCATAGGGAGACCGAAAATGCAGCAGCCAAAGCTGACAGTGTTTGCAAAGCCACGGTCACCACAGCAAAAAGACACATCGCTAGAATACGCATCCTAGGATCAAGCTCTGTGAGCTTGCCATAGAGATTGGCACCGCCAGCCCCAGAGAGCGTTTTTGCTTGTGGTTCCAGTGCGTGGGCCATCAGCTTGCCAACTTTCTGCGTGCGGCAATATAAAAACCGAGACCAAACAAGCCAACAATATAGCCAATACCCCCCAGAATGCTCTGAAAGTCATTGTGCTCACGATATGCGGCAATCTCGCGACGCAATGGGCGCATCTCGTCTCTAACAGCTTGGGCAATCGCTGCGCGTTCTTCCTCAGAAAGCGAGGCAACGGTCACACCGCTGACATTTGAGCCTGACTGGTCGGCTGGCGCTGGATCCATTATTTCTGCCGCAACCCCCAAAATCTCCGCGACTTCCTCGGCAGGCATGGTGACCTCAGCAATGTGGCCTGCACCAAGATCGGCAAAAAATGTATGCGCGACCGGGCTGCTTGGTGTGAACACAAAAAAACCATCCGCATCAGTCACCGTGCGCCCCAATTCGGCGCCATCTGGACCAGTGACAACAACTTCTTGATCTTTTGCCATATCCCCGTTTGAGAAGCCCAATTCTCCTTCGATCGCATCACCCGACGGGAACACTCCGGCAATCACCTTATGGGCCAGGGCAGGCAGCGGTGAAAGAACCAGCACACACATTAAGATCAGCTTTTTCACGCAGCTCGCCCTTTCAAAAACAGCTCCGGTTTGACTTTGCGCGCGAGCAAGACCGCAAACCCCGTTAGAACAGCCTCAATGACCATCACGGGAATATGGGCAAAAAACACGAGTTTCGCCGCAGTAATGAACTCTTCGCCTGAAAGGGCCAATGAAACCGCGACAAGTGCGGTTGTGGCCGCAATTGCAAAGGCGCCGCCGATCCCGCCCCAGATCGCCCCTTGAACAGGCGAGCCTCGGCCGATTAGGCGGCCAAACAACATCCAGGCTAATACCGCAGGAAACGCGATATTGACGGCGTTGATCCCGAGCACGGTTAAACCGCCAAAGCCAAAGAATACCGCTTGCAAAAGCAACCCTACAAAGAGGGCGGGAAATGCGGCCCAGCCGAGCAAGAGCCCGGCTAGACCGTTCAAAATCAAATGCACAGATGACGGGCCAATCGGGACATGGATCAGAGATGCCACAAAAAAGCTTGCCGACAACACGCCAGCAGCCGGGATGCGGTCAAGGTCCAGTGATCTTAGTCCCATCGCAATGCCGCCGACCGCTGCGAGTGCGCCGCCGATGACAACCGGATTGGACAAGGCTCCGTCAACAATGTGCATGAAGCGTTACTCCAGATCCCAAGCGCGGACCCAGATAACCGCATCCTGGCTCAGCTCTTTGCCCTCATGCTCGGTTTCCGGCCCAGAACCCAGAGCGGCAAAACCCCAGTAACCTGCTTTTGGAACACCGAAAGAGAAGTAGCCATTGTCGTCGGAGATCGCCACGATTGCGCCGCCTGGCAGAGGCGACACGATCGCTGCTTTGGCTCCAGTGCCTTCCAGATCTGGCTCTGCTGCCATATATTCGATCTCGATTTCAGCACCCGCCACTGGCTGACCTTCGCTCAGAACACGGCCGGTGAAGGTAGACCCCGCAATAATGTTGTATGGCTTGTTCAGCGGCAGGATCTCGGTTGCGAGCCCATGGGGCTGATCCCAGTCGGTCGGCAGCTCGTTGCGGTTCAGGTAAGTTTTGGTGATCTGCTGAATGTAGATGTCCTCGGACTCTTCATAGTAAGGCGCGGGCACAGTCACGACGACATAGTCCCCCGAGCGCTTTACCGGAACCGTTCCCAAGAAGGCTTTTGCACTGTTGTCAGGACCGTCAAAGGTGGTCTCTTCAAGCGTACCCAAGAGGTCCGTTTTCTCACTGTTGTGGATAACGAAAAACTCTTCAGGCTTTTCCAAGGTCATCACATGACCCGCTTCATGCGGATGCCAGAAAATAAGCTTGACTGGAACGTCACCGGGGCGCTCAATCATCGTGTCTTCGGTGTATTCCAGAAGAAAATGCGCTTGCGCCATCGCGGGGATGGAAAGAGCAGCGGTGGCCGCCAAAAGCAGCTTTTTCATTTGTTTGGTCCTTATCACGTTGCGCCTTCCCCGGCGCATTTATTTTTGTGTGACTTCGGAGAGCGCGGAGCCACTCGGTTTCCAAACCAAGCGGACCCGGCGCACACCCCGTCGCCGATAATGAACGCCCCTTTCAAGGGCGCATGTCCGGCAGGTCTCCTGACTTGCGGGTCAAAACACGATGCTGGCCTTCCCGGGAAACCCCAGTGGCGTTTTCAGCCGTGCTCGCCGCTTACAGTTGCGGGGGCAGTTGCAGATTTGGCACCGATATCGCCGCACTACATTCCCTATTGCTTCCGGGTTAACCCGGAACCGAACATGGCGCGTTCTTGCCAGATGCGGCGAGAGCGGGTCAATAACGGATTGCGACCTCAGCGGACACAATTGCGGAATCAAAGTAGATAAATATGAAACGGAATGGCGCGAGATTGCCCAAAAATTAATGCGTGCCGCGGTCAACGACGCTGGGATCGACGTAGGCAGTCTCATCGTCTTTCGTGGGATCGGCGAGTCGGCGCTCCAAGAGCGCAATGATCTCGCGCACGGAGGCGTCAATGGGGTTGCGCACCGTGGTGAGGTCAAACATCGGCCACTTGGCCATGTCGATATCATCAAAGCCGACAATCGCAATCTCACCCGGAACCGAGCGCCCCAGTTCGCGTGCTGCCGTCAGAGCGCCAATTGCCGAAGCGTCATTGGAGCAAACCAAGGCGTCAATGAAATTGGAAGCCAGCATCTCAAGTGCGATCTGGTGACCAGAATCCACGGTGTAGTCACTGAAAGCTTCACATTGAAGAGACAGCCCTGCTTCACCGAGGGCATCAAGCACGCCTTCTCGGCGGCCTTCAGCTGAATGAAAATCCTTTGGGCCTGCAATAAGTCCAAACCGTTTTCTCCCGCTGGCTATAAGGCGCTCTGTTATCAGCCTGCTCCCAAGCGCATTGCGGCAGCAGACGTTATCAACTCCGGATGCATCTACTGGCCGACCCGAGGAGATCATGGGGATGCCAAAGCGCGCGCAATGGGTGACGATGTCGGCAGACATGCTTCCCCCGCGCAGAATGAGAGCGTCCAGCGGGTAGCGCATGATTTCGTCAATGGCGGTGGCTGCACGTTTGCCGCCGCCATCAATCAAAACCGGCCATTTGTCGATTCCATTGAGCTCGCGCACCAGCTGGCTGACAAACATAGAGTCATAGGCGCTGCGCATATTTCCAACAAAGATGGCGACAAGATGGGACCTGCCTCCCTGAAGACCTGCAGCCAAGGCATTGGGTTGATACCCCATTTTCGCGGCCATCTGCAAAATCGCCCGACGCTTCGCGTTGTCCAGATATGCGCCTTCGGTAAATGCCCGGGACACCGCGGAACGAGACACTCCAACTGCATCTGCCACCGCTTGGGCGGTCACCCGGCGTGATTTGGGCCGCTCTTTGTCAACGCCATGATTCATCTCCGCTTGGTGCCTCCCGGATGAAACTTAACAAAAACGCAAAATTCGCTTCACAGAACTGTCGCATATCTCCGCTACCTGAACACGTGTGCAGATATTGCACAACCCTCGCGCTGAGCAATCTGCAGGCGCACCGAATTTACACAGATCACCTTTGTCGGAGGGCAATGGGGGTCGGAAAACGCTGGTGAATCCAAACTGGGTTTGCCGACTCAACTGGAGACCGATTGTGAAACATTTCATGACAAGCACGGCTGCGGCCGCATTCGCAATGGTGGCAAACTCTGCCTTTGCTGAAACTGAAATCACCTGGTGGCATGCCATGGGCGGCGCATTGGGCGAAACTGTGAATGCCATCGCAGAAGACTTCAACGCGTCTCAAGACGAATACAAAATCACCCCTGTTTTCAAAGGCACCTACGAAGAAGCCCTTACCGCAGGCATCGCTGCCTTCCGCGCTGGCGAACAGCCAAACATCCTTCAGGTGTTTGATGCTGGCGCCGCAACCGTCATCGGCGCCAAAGGCGCAACTGTTCCGGTGCAGGATCTGTTGACAGACAATGGCGTTGCCTTTGACATCAACGACTACATCTCTGGCGTGCGCTACTTCTATGCAGACGCGGACGACAAGATGATCGGCATGCCGTTCAACTCCTCCTCGCCAATCATGTACTATAACGTGCAGGCGTTTGAGAAAGCCGGCGTTGAGCCGCCAAAAACCTGGGAAGAGTTCCAGACTGTCACCGCTCCTGCGCTGAAAGAAGCCGGCTACACCGCGCTGACCCAATCCCACCTGCCATGGATCTTCACCGAGAACTTCATGTCTCGCCACGATCTTCCGTTTGCCACCAACAACAACGGCTATGACGGCGCTGAAGGCACCAAGATCCTCGTGAACAACGACGCGATCAAAGCCCACTTTACCGCTGTGACCGAATGGCAGGATGCGGGCTACTTTGAGTGGTTCGGCACCGGTTGGGGTGACAACGCAACCCCATTTGAAGAAGGCAAAGTTGGCATGTGGCTGGGCTCTTCCGGCTCTTTCGGCGGCCTGTCCAAGAAAGACCTGCCGTTTGATTTCTCCGCGACCTACCTGCCTTACTGGGAAGCTGTGACCGCAGAGCCAAAGCAAACCTTCATCGGCGGTGCATCTCTCTTCGCTATGGCTGGCCACGACGCGGCTGACAACAAAGCGACCGCTGCGTTCTTTGAATTCCTGACCCAGCCTGAGACCCAGTATTTCTGGCACCAGGAAACCGGTTATGTGCCGATCACGGAAGCAGCCTATGAAATGGCAAAAGCGGATGGCCACTATGAGCGCGCGCCAGCTGCTGAGATTGGCATCAAACAGCTGTCCCTGCCAGCAGGTGACAACACCAAAGGCTATCGCATGGGTTTCTATGTGCAGATCCGTGACGTGATGAACCGCGAATACGGCCGCATCCTGACCGGCGAAACCACTGTGGAAGACGCCTTCGCGACCATCGAAAAAGAAGCCAACGATCTGCTGGCGAAATTCGCCAAGACCCAGAGCTAAGCTTCTCTTCCAGACAGATAATGGGCGGCCGCGCGAGATCGCGGCCGTCCCCTCTTTCAAAGGACACCTTCAATGAAACGCGCCGGTTTCACCACCAGATGGCTGCCAATCCTGCTGCTCTTGCCGCAGTTGATTATCATCGCCATCTTTTTTTATTGGCCAGCCGCCCATGCGGTGCAGTCGTCATTTTATCTGCAAGATCCCTTTGGGTTTGGCTCAACCTTTGTGGGGGTCGACAACTATACGGACCTCGCAGGCAGCGGCGAATATCTGAAGATCGCGCGGTTCACGCTGGTGTTCACGATACTGGTGACCTTTTTCTCGCTTGCCCTGGCGCTTTTGCTTGCTGTGAAGGCAGACAAAGTTCTGCGCGGAGCGCGCAGTTACCGGACGCTGCTGATGTGGGTCTACGCGGTTGCGCCACCCGTTGCGGGCTTTATCGGGCTGATCATGTTTGATCAGAGCTGGGGGCCGCTGACTGAGCTTGCACGCAGCATCGGCTGGGATTTCAAACTAGGTGTAAACTTCAATGACACCGCAATTGCCATGGTGATCGTGTCCGTTTGGAAACAGGTACCGGTGAATTTCATTTTCTTTCTCTCAGGACTGCAGTCCATCCCGAAAGCCGTGCGCGAAGCCGCCCTTATCGACAACCGCTCCGCCAGCGGCCGCTTCTGGGAAGTCACCTTCCCGCTGTTGGCACCAACCGGCTTTTTCCTGCTGATCATCAACATCACTTACGCGCTGTTTGACACCTTCGGCATCGTCGACACGCTCGTGAAAGGTGAGCCTGGCAACAACCCGATGACGCTGGTTTACAAAGTCTATGTGGACGGTTTCCGCGGCAACGATCTTGGCGGCTCGTCTGCGCAATCCGTCGTGCTCATGGTGCTTGTGCTGGCACTGACCATCTTCCAGTTCCGCTTGGTTGAGCGGCGCATTCACTACACATAAGGGCGCAAATCATGACAGATATATCCCAAAGCCAGGCGCCCACGATGCCCATGCGCAAGTTCCGCATCCGCTGGAGCGATGTGGGCGATCACGCGGTACTGATCCTCGGCTCGCTCTTCATGCTGGTGCCTTTACTAATCGTGCTGCAGACCACGACAACCACCGATGTCGCAACCATCAAGAACGGTCCTGAGCTGGTGATTGGAGATCAGTTTGGCGTCAATTTTGAGAAAGCGATGTTTGAAGCTTCGGGTTTCTCTGGCGAGAACACCGGTATGTCCATGCTAAAAAACTCGCTGATCCTTGGTCTCGGCTTTGCCCTTGGCAAAATTGCGATTGGCATGATGGCGGCCTATGCGTTGGTTTACTTCCGGCTTCGGTTTGCTACCTTTGCCTTCTGGCTCATCTTCACGACGCTTCTTCTCCCGCTCGAAGTGCGCATTTTGCCGTCCTATGAGATTGCGCAAAAGCTCGGGTTGCTCAACAGTTACAGTGGCTTGATTGTGCCACTGATCGCGTCCGCGACAGCGACCTTCTTCTTCCGTCAGTTTTTCCGTTCCGTGCCTGAAGAACTGGTTGAGGCGGCCCGGATTGACGGCGCAGGACCGGTCAAATTCTTCATCGATATCCTTGTGCCGCTTAGCCAGACGATGATCGCTGCCATGTTCATCATCATGTTTGTCTTTGGCTGGAACCAATACCTCTGGCCGACGATGATCACGACCGAAGAGCACATGTACACGCTGGTGCGCGGGATCAAGCAGATCACCCAAGATCTCGAAGGTACCAATATTCCCGAGTACGGCCGCGCCAATATGCTCGCATTGATTGCGATTCTGCCGCCTGTGCTCGTGGTGATTTTCTTCCAAAGCTGGTTCGTCAAGGGCCTCACGGAATCTGACAAATAAGGACAAGAGAAATGGCTCAGGTCTCTCTGCAAAACATCCGCAAAATCTATCCTAACGGCTTTGAAGCCGTCACCCGCACCAGCTTTGACATTGCCGACGGTGAGTTTGTGGTGCTGGTTGGCCCTTCTGGCTGCGGCAAATCCACCTTGTTGCGCATGGTCGCCGGGCTGGAAGACATCTCCGAAGGCAACCTCTCGATCGGTGATCGCGTAGTGAATGACGTTGATCCTGCGGATCGTGACATCGCCATGGTCTTTCAGAACTATGCGCTCTATCCGCATATGACGGTGCGCAAAAACATCGGCTATGGCCTCAAAAACCGCAAAACGCCGGCTGAAGAGATTGAACGTAAAGTGGTCGAAGCGGCCAAGATGCTGAACCTTGAGCCGTATCTTGATCGCAAGCCAAGCCAGTTGTCCGGGGGGCAGCGTCAGCGTGTCGCCATGGGGCGCGCGGTGGTGCGTGATCCGGCGTTGTTCCTGTTTGATGAACCGCTTTCCAATCTCGACGCTAAATTGCGCAACCAAATGCGTATCGAAATCAAAGCACTGCAACGCCGCCTTGGGGTTACTTCGATCTATGTAACCCATGATCAGGTGGAAGCCATGACCATGGCAGATCGTATTATCGTGCTTAACGAAGGTCGGATTGAGCAGATTGGCACCCCGGCGGAGGTCTACCATTACCCCGCATCAACCTTTGTTGCGAGCTTCATGGGCGCGCCTCCGATGAATCTGATCAACGCCCGTCTGGAAGGAGGGCAGGTACTTGTGAACGGTGGCACGCCACTGGCCAAAGCGCCAGGGGCAGGCGCTGTGACGCTGGGCATCCGCCCGGAAGACGTCGAGCTCAACGCAGCAGGACCGCTAGATTTTCACGTCGACATCGTCGAAGAACTCGGCGCACATCGTCTCCTGCATGGTCAGCTGGCAGAGCAAAATTTCACCATTCACGTCAGCAAAGAAATCGTGGCTGTTCCGGGTGCCACACGTGTGGCGCTGAAACCCGATGCGCTGCGTCTCTTTGATGTGGAAACGGGGAAAGCGCTGTGATCACCCATACCGTTGAGGCGCTGCCAGAAATCACCGCTGCCGAACAAAAAAACCTTTGGGAGGTCCCTCGCACGGCCGAAGCGCATAGGGCGTTGCTTGCGAATACCCCCGCGATGAATGCCGTGCAAATTGGTGGGACCGCCGCACACTCCGTGCTGCCAACAAAACTTACGGTCGCAGCGTGGAATGTGGAGCGTTGCCTGTTTCCGGAAGACACTGCCGACCATTTGAAAACGGTTTCGCCAGACATCGTGCTTTTGTCTGAGGTAGATCACGGTATGTCCCGCACAGGGCAACGTCACACAACTGAGGACATGGCTGCGGTTTTGGGCATGCAATACGCCTTCGGCGTCGAGTTCCATGAGCTGGATCTTGGCGGCCCAACCGAGCGGCAGTTCTGCAAAGACTCCTTCAACAGCCTTGGTTGGCATGGCAACGCTATTTTGTCTTCCGTTCCGTTTGAGCGCGTTGGTATGATCCGGCTCGACCAAGACGGCCATTGGTTTGCCGCAGATGCTGGCGCCTCCGATCCTGATCAACCTCGGCTTGGTGGGCGCATGGCGCTTGCGGCCATTGTGCCCACAGAGGATGGCCCTCTTTGTGTCGTCTCCACGCATTTGGAGAGCAATGCAAACGCCGCACATCGCCATACGCAGTTCGCGGACCTTTTGGCTGCGATAGAAGAATTTGCCCCTGATATGCCCATTCTGATCGGCGGAGACCTGAACACAGGCAATCACATTCCTCCGGATTTTGACTGGAAGCGAGAAACGCTTTTCGATTTGGCTGAAACACAGGGTTATTTATGGGAGTTTACCGCCGAAGGGATGACCACAAGACCAAGCCTCATAACCCCGCACCCTGATCGGGTGATGAAGTTGGATTGGTTCGCGGGCAGGGGGCTGCACTGTGATGAAAAGGGCATCTTGCCCTCCATTGACGCAACGAAACGTCCTTTGTCAGACCATGATTGCGTTTGGTGTTCTGTGAGCCCTAAACATTCCCAGCCCGAGTAATCCCTAGTAGCAAAGCCCCCCTGAGCGTCCCTTCCGGACATCGGGAGGCTTGGTTCGTTGATGCATTTGCTGCGAGCATGGTGGGTGCGATTTTGTTTCCCGCGGTTCCAAAAGAGGCGTTCACCAACAAAACTACGTAGAGGTTAAGCCTTCCAATCGGCTTTTCATCATTTCTGCACTGGTAATTGCCGGAAAAACACTAGAAGTAAGCGCCCGACTCTGGCGATTCAATAGATGATGTGCGTTTTGCGACTCTGCACGTTTCCTTTGCGCCGCCGCCGGTTGCAACACTGGTGCGATTTCAAGCGTGCCACTCAAAGAAAGGCCACGATTATGGGTCTGACATGTTTTGATGTCATGGTTTCGCCCGATCTGCAGAAAACCATTCGTCCTGATGCAAGCGTTGCTGATGCCCTTGCTATCCTGAAAGAAACCCGAGCGCGTTTCCTGCCAGTGGTGGACGAGAGCGGCAAGTACTGCGGTGTGTTCAGTGCTCCCACAATGCTGAAGCTGATCTTGCCAAAGGCGGCAACCATTGGTTTGAACACGGACAGCATGCGTGTCTCCATGGACCACCTTGGTTTCATGAGCTTGGATAAAGAAGACTTCCGCAACCAGATCGAGCGCCTTAAGCAAGAGAAAGTTGCGGACAACATGTCCAATCCCAGCAACATTCCAGTGGCTGCACCGGATACGCCGATTATGGAAGGCATCTTCCTTGTCTATAAATTCAAGCGTCACGTGATGCTTGTGGAGCCCAAAACCCAGCGTTTTGTGGGCACAGTG
Organism: Shimia sp. R9_3; assembly: GCF_017743755.1. Classification (NCBI taxonomy): domain Bacteria; kingdom Pseudomonadati; phylum Pseudomonadota; class Alphaproteobacteria; order Rhodobacterales; family Roseobacteraceae; genus Shimia; species Shimia sp. R9_3. The sequence continues at coordinate 24,026 of NZ_JAGHRP010000007.1, forward strand.
AGTGCAAACTCGCTGATGGACAACGTCTTATAAGGTCAGCGCTGCCGCTGAGCCCAACTCACTGAAATCAAACGAAAACGGGACAGTATCTTGTCTGCACATTCTTCCTCACACTCTGAGGCAGGCTTTTCCTTGGCGGAAATGCTTGGGATTGATCCTCTGTGGATCGCTTCCGGTATTCTGGTTCTGGTTTATGCCGTACTCATCACCGAAAAAATCAACCGTGCCATCCTTGTGATGCTTGGCGCCTCGCTTATGGTGCTGTTTGGGATCTTGAACCAACAACAGGCTGTAGACGGGGTCGACTCCAACACGCTTGCGCTTCTGATCGGCATGATGGTGGTGGTTGCGATCACCAGTAAGAGTGGCCTTTTCCAGTATGTGGCCATCAAATCAGCCAAATGGGTGAAAGCGGATCCCACAGGGATTTTGATCATGCTCACGCTGATCACCGCTGTGTTCTCTGCAATGCTGGACAACGTGACAACCGTGTTGCTGATTGCACCCATCACATTGCTGATCACCGACGCGCTTGAAACACGTGTGTTCCCGTTCTTCTTGGCCGAGATCTTGGCCTCCAATGTGGGCGGTACCGCGACGCTGATTGGCGACCCGCCCAACATCATCATCGGTTCTGCTGCCAACCTCAGCTTCAATGACTTCCTCTACAACCTCGCGCCCATTTCCGCGATCTGTCTGGTGGTTCTGACCGGCATCATCTACTTCATGAACCGTAAAGAACTGTCCAAGATTCCGCCGGAAGCCAGCGCGCGCATCATGCAGTTCAACGAAAAAGAAGCCATCACCGACAAAGTGCTGCTGGTGAAATCCCTTGCCGTTCTGGCGCTGGTGATCTTCGGTTTTGTGGTTGGTCACGGCTATGGCGTTCAGCCGGGCACCTCTGCCCTCGCAGGCGCCGCGCTTCTGATGCTTCTGGCCTATGGCCATCAGCACGGCGAAGACCAGACCGAAAGCGTGCACCACATTTTTGGCGAAGTGGAATGGGTCACCATCTTCTTCTTCGGCGGTCTGTTTGTGATCGTGGCCGGTGTGGAGCAGGTGGGTTTGCTAGAGTACTTCGGTGAGAAAGTGCTGGAGTTGACACAGGGCGATATGATGTGGACCTCGTTCTTCATCTTCTGGGCGTCCGGCATTTTGTCCGCGATACTCGACAACATCCCGTTTGTTGCGACGATGATCCCCCTGATTGAATCCACCGCTGACACATTTGGCGGCCCCGATGCGATTGAGCCGCTGTGGTGGTCTCTGGCACTTGGCGCGTGTCTGGGTGGCAACGGTTCGCTCTTGGGCGCATCTGCCAACCTGACCGTTGCAGCCTTTGCTGAAAAAGCAAAGCAGCCGATCGGCTTCCTGACGTTTATGAAATACGCGTTCCCCATCATGATCCTGACACTCATGATTGCCAATGTTTACCTCTGGCTGCGCTATTTCTAAGTTCGCGTAAAAGCATTCGAAAAGCCCGGTGCATTGCGCCGGGCTTTTTGTTTGTGGCCTGCCCACGGTGGGCCGCTCCGAAAGTCGGCTTAGTGGAAATCACGGCTGGGGAAGAGCCGTTTGGCCTGGTCGCGGGGATGCATTGCCCGTGCGGGATAACGAGCCGCTTTGGGCGTATCGTCGGTGCGCTGCCCCTCGGTGGTCAACGCTTTCGGCTCCGGATGGCCCAATTCTGCCAGTTTATAAGAGAGATCCTGAATGTCCTGCGCGATCAGATGCACCACGATCCCTTCGCGTTGCAGATAGCCTGTGACATGCAACAGCCGTCCGCCCATAACAATGCGCCGGTACTGCTCATAGATTTTGGGCCAGACCACAATGTTGCTGACACCTGTTTCATCTTCCAGGGTGAGGAAAATCACCCCTGACGCAGTGCCCGGACGTTGCCGTGTGATGACCAGGCCGCACACGCTGTAGCGGCCCAGAGCGACCTGCGGCAAAGACGCATGGGTTATAATGCCCGGCAAGGACGGGCGCAGCAGTTCCATGGGATGCGCGCGCAGAGTGAGCCGTGTGGACACATAATCCTCCACCACCTCTTCCCCCAAACGCATCGCAGGCAATATCACCTGTGGCTCAGAAACGTTTTCACCATCAATCGGATCATTGAACAGCGGTAGGGGTTTCGGGCTTTGAATGGCTTTGACCTTCCACAGGGCATCACGCCGCGTCAGGCCAGTGTCTGCAAATGCATCGGCCTCCGCCAATCGCGCCAAAACATCAGGTCGTGCACCGGCCCTCAGCCAGAGGGCTTCGGGGTCAGGGTATCCATTGCCACGGGCCGCAACGATCCAATTGGCGTCCTCCTTTTTGAAGCCTTTGATCTGCCGGAATCCCAACCGCAGCGCCAAAGCACCATCAGGGCGGCGCTCCAGCGTGTTGTCCCATTCTGAGTGGTTCACGCAGATCGGGCGGGTCTCCACCCCATGTTCTCTTACATCACGCACGATTTGTGCCGGGGCATAAAACCCCATCGGCTGCGAATTGAGGAGTGCACAGGCAAAGACAGCAGGGTGATGACACTTCATCCACGCTGAGACATAGACCAGCATTGCAAAAGCGGCAGCGTGACTTTCGGGGAAGCCATAATCCGCGAACCCTTCGATCTGACCAAAGCAGCGCTCGGCCACCTCCGGAGAATAACCGTTGCTCAGCATCCCGGCGATGAATTTATCCCGATGTTTGCCGATGGTGCCCATACGCCGGAAGGACGCGAGCGAGCGGCGCAGGTGGTCGGCTTCTTCTGCAGAAAACCCTGCGCCGACCATGGCAATTTGCAATGCTTGTTCCTGAAAGAGTGGCACGCCCAGAGTCCGCCTGGTCACCTCTTCTAGAGCAGGCCCGAAAGGTTCCGACTTTTCCTGCCTGTTACGTCGACGGATATAGGGCTGCACCATATCTCCCTGAATAGGGCCGGGGCGCACAATCGCCACTTCGATCACCAGATCATAGAACTCTCGAGGTCTCATCCGCGGCAAAAAATTCATCTGTGCGCGGCTTTCCACCTGAAAGACCCCAACCGCATCCGCGCGGCAAAGCATATCATATGTGGGAGCGTCCCCTTGCGGGATGGAAGCAATGCTATGACTGAGGTTTTCATGCTGGCGCATCAAGGCAAAGGCCTTTTGAATGCAGCTCAGCATACCCAAACCCAGCACATCGACTTTCAAAATGCCAAGAGCGTCGATGTCATCTTTGTCCCAGCAGATCACAGTGCGGTCTTCCATCGCCGCATTTTCAATGGGCGCAAGCTCATCCAATCGCCCACGGGTGATGACAAAACCTCCCACATGTTGTGAAATATGGCGGGGAAATCCGATGATCTCGCCAATCAGCCGGAGGGTCTGCATCAGCCGGCGATCTTCGGGATTGAGACCCAACTCACGCACGCGGTCCAGATCAACACCGCCATTTGTCATGCCCCAGATTTGCCCAGACAGACCTGCCGTGACATCCTGACTGAGGCCCATCACTTTGCCAACTTCACGGATTGCAGCGCGGGTGCGAAAATGGATGACCGTTGCGCACAACCCCGCGCGATGACGCCCGTATTTTTCATAAATCCATTGAATGACCTCTTCGCGGCGTTCGTGTTCGAAATCCACGTCGATATCCGGCGGCTCACCGCGGTGTTTGGAAACAAAGCGCTCAAACACCATGGCGATCATATCAGGGCTGACATCAGTGATGCCTAACAGATAGCACAGGATGGAGTTTGCAGCGGAGCCACGTCCTTGGCACAAAATACCCTGCGATTTGGCAAATTGCACAATGTCATACACGGTCAGAAAATAGGCAGGAAATTGCAGCTCTTTGACCACAGCGAGCTCTTTTTGCATCAACTCGACCGCTCTATTCGGTGCGCCTTCAGGGTAGCGGCGCTCTAGGCCCTCGTTGGCAAGCCGTTCCAAACGCTCCTGGGGCGTTTCATCCTCTGTTTCTGCATGCGGATACTCATAAGACAGCTCACTCAGATCAAAACTGCACCTGTCCGCAATCTCGAGCGTTCGACGCAGTGCAGCCGGGTAATCGCGAAAGATCCGCGCCATATCTGTACCGGCTTTGATCCGGCGTTCTCCATTGGGTAAAGCACGGGTGCCGATTTCATCAATGGTGACATGCTCACGCATACATGTAAGCACATCGGCGAGCTGCCGACGGCTGGCGTGGTGCATCAAGACATCACCTACAGCCACCAGAGGTGCTGAGGATTTTTGGGCTGCGCACGCGCAGGCTGCAAAATAGTCTTGATCGCTGCCGTCATAACGCGGCGCAGCGCCCAGGAAGACATGATTGGGAAACTGGCGCCGCATATGCTGGATATCTTCGATGCTTGCCTCCGGCCTGCTGTGTGGCAGGGCAATCAGGATCATGCCGCTACAGGTAGCAACCAAATCGTTGACATAGAGGACACATTGTCCTTTTTCAGTCCGACGTTTCCCCAGTGTCAGCAAACGGGTCAAGCGTTGGTAAGCCGCGCGGTTGCGGGGCAGGACAATCCACTCAACAGCGCTGTCCTGCAACACCAAGCGGCACCCCACAATCAGTTTGGGCAAGGATATGATGTCCGATTTGGCAAGCGGATTGCTCTGCCCCATATCCTGCCGGGAGGAGGAATCCATTTGCTGTTGCGAGCGGATCTGCACCTGTTCCTGCGTTTCCCGCTTCAGCTCTTTTAAGGCGGACCACGCACGCACCACACCAGCCAGGGAATTACGATCGGTGATCGCGATGGCCGACAGTCCCAGCTCCGCGGCCCGCACAACCAATTCCTCCGGATGCGACGCACCTGTCAGAAACGTGAAATTCGTGGTTACGCAAAGCTCTGCATAAGCCTGGCCCGACATGCGCGGCGTTCGCGTATCCTGTTGCCGCTCCGACAGTGGCGTGCTGTGCTGGATATCGTTCATGCGAATTCCCCTTGCACAAACCAGCCTGGGTTTTGTGGCGTATGAAACAACCAAAGTCGCCGTCCCTGCGCGGTATATACCCGCCAGTAATCGCGCAGTCCGGAGTGCCAATTTTCATCCTGCATCCACCATTCCGGAGCGATGCGCTCCGGCCCGGCGATGCGCTCTGTTGTGAGTGGCATGCGACGCCAGTTAAACCGGGTAGGGGGGCGGTGACCGTTTCCTCCAATCGGCTCTGGTGGGAAGAGACAGATGGGACGCAATTGCATATGACCCCAGCTCTTTGCCGGATCTGAATAGGCTGCCGATGCGATCAAAAAACTGCGTTCGGGGATGTGACTGTCCGCCGGCAGGACGCGCTGTATTTGATCCAGCCCGATCCTTGAGCCAAGCCTCGAGATCAAGTCATCCAACTCATTCTTGCCGCCAATGGCAACATGGCTGATTTGCTGCACGGGCAGTGCCTCAACCTGTGTGGCCACCAGCCGCAACATATCAATTCCAAACCCCGCGTCGATCTCCATCAAGCCACGTTCAAAAAGAGGCAAAATGCGTTGCGGGTCTCGCAAGGCGCGCGCCAATTGTAGCTCAACCTGCTGATGGTCTTGATCCACACGGCGCAGCGTAAGGCAAAGCCTGCGTGCGCCTGTTTCCTGCGCCTTCAGTTTTGCACAGAGCTGAGCCAGCAAGCGCTCTGTTCCCGCCATGACATCTGACAAAAGGCCAATAGGCTCTGGCAAGGTCATGCGTATGCTGTAATGCGGGGGATCGGTGCGCGGCGTAATCTCTTCGGCCTGCGCCCCCAGCGCTTGATCAAGCCGCAGAAGCAAGCCCGGACCAAAACGGCGCGTGAGGGGGCCTCGGGCCGCCTGGGCCAGCGCTCCAATACTGCGCAGCCCCAATCGCTGCAGCGTGACGGAGGTTTGCTCATCTATGCGGAGGGCCGCAACAGGCAGGTTGCTGAGCGCTGGCAACATCTCTCCAGGCGTGGCCACCCCCTCATCGTAATGTGCCAAAGCCCAAGCGGCACCACGGGTATCTGCGAGGCCTATGCAAACAGACAGTCCGGCGCGCATCAGGCGCGCACGTATGTCCGCCAGCAGGGCCTCTTCGCCGCCAAAAAGATGTGCTGACCCTGTGATGTCCAGCACCAAACCATCGCGACCTTCCAAGCCAACCCATGGGCAATAGCGTGTGGCCCACCGACACAGCAGATGCAGAAACCTCTGATCCTGTTCGGGATCCGCCGCATGACTTTGTAGATCCGGACAGAATGCCCGCGCATCTGCATAGGCCATGCCCTGATGCAATCCATGATCTGACGCGGCTGCATTTAGACAATAAATCCGGTTGGAGTTCTGCTGATTCAACGTCAGCGCAAAAGGGCCGTCGACCGGGTGCCGACGCAGAACCCGGTCACTAGCCAACCTGGGGAACCATAATGAAACAATGCGACGCTGTATCCCATCGAACATGCTAGACACCAAATGTTCTCTATTTGTTCCTAATAACCGTTCTCCTATATGGAGTCGAGTCATAGCGCGTGACTAACAGAAGCAACTTGCGCCGAAGGCGAATGGCGGGTGAGGGGACATACACCCACCATTATTCGCTGCACGAATGTAAACAAACCACTTGGATGCCGCCCGTTCTAGGCTGTATGCGTGTGGGACAGGCCCACGAAACACAGAGAGATCATCCCATGTACATTGAACCATTTGGCGTAGAGCAATGGATGAACGAGTGGGAAACAAAATGCGCCCTAAATCTCGCTGAAACCTGCGTGGAAAGCTTGACAATCGAAGAACTTTTGCAAATTTCAGGCAAAAACGACACCGATTTGTCCGATCTACTGTCAATGAAGATGACATATGGCGACATCGAAGGGTCTCCACGCCTGAGACAAGCCATAGCGCACACCTACGCACAGCAAACGCCCGCCAACATCATCACGACCCACGGCACCATTGGTGCGAATATGCTCGTGCATAAAGCTCTGGTATCGCAAGGCGATAGGGTAGTGGCCGTCGTGCCAACTTATCAGCAGCACTACTCGATACCCGCCAGCATTGGCGCTGATGTGCAGGCTGTGCAGCTCAGAGAAGAAGATGGCTGGCTGCCCAATCTGGATATTTTGCGTGCAGCAGTGACACCGGGTACAAAACTGATTGCGCTAAACAATCCCAACAACCCAACGGGCGCACTGATTGATCGCGACATGCTCCTGCAGATCGTAGAGATCGCGCGCGCCGCAGATGCCTGGATACTTTGCGACGAAGTCTATCGCGGGACAGATCAATCCGGGGATGGCACAACCGCATCCATCGCGGACCTCTATGAAAAGGGCATCAGCACAGCGAGCATGTCGAAGGCTTATTCTTTGGCAGGACTAAGATTGGGCTGGGTCGCAGGACCGGAGGCTTTGATCCATGAAATCGCCATCCACCGGGATTACGACACCATCTCTGTCGGCATGCTGGACGACCATTTCGCCACCATCGCACTTGAAAACAGGCACGCGGTGCTGGAACGCAGCCATGCGATAACGCGCGAGAACATTGCGATTGTAGAGCGCTGGATCGCGAAGGAGCCGCGTATGAGCTGGGTAAAGCCGCAATCCGGCACCACAGCGCTTCTGAAGCACGACCTACCAATGACATCGCGCGCGTTCTGCGTTGCTTTACTGGAAGATTGTGGCGTTATGCTGACACCGGGATCCGCCTTGAATATGGAAGGCTACGTTCGACTTGGCTTCGCCAACAACACGAATGTGCTTCGTGAAGGATTGGTAAAACTTTCCAACTTCCTTGCGCGTCAGTGAGGCCAAGGCGAAGACAGGTTATCTGCGAGCTTGAGGTAAGTTCTTGGCAATTTCGGGCATAATCAGTGTTATGTCATTAAATTGACCTATCGCATACATCAAAGCCGTATCCAAACTCAACCGAGATCAAGCCGCATTCGTCACGCAGCGCGGGGTGTTATTGGCCACTTTCTGCCGCCGTTTGAGGTGGCGCATAACGTCTTTCTTAGACACCAATTTTCGCGCCCTTGCGCCATACGCACACTCCACCGGCTGACGGCGGATCGCTGGGATGGCGCCCTCCAAAGACCGAAGGCTCTCAGGCGAAAGCATCGCGCGGGCGATTGGCCCTGGATAAAAACTCTCGCTCGCTGCGCCATTGCAATAAACGACCTCATGGTGCTCAAAGAGCATGTGGAAATACGTCTCCTGACGCCGTCCGTTCGCCACCCGCACAGGCCCTGGCGCTTGCGCCAAATGCTTTGCCCGCACAAACGCTTCACCCGGATTGCCAGCAATATCTGGCATCAGCATGCAGTGCTGCGGGGAGACAAAAAGCGGGCTGTGATTGCCGAGATACCCTTCAGGCAAACGCACGGAACGCCATTCCGGATTGGCCTCCAAAGCCTGCCGATCCAGATGGGTATATGTGATCCACTTGACCGGCTGCGGACCGCGATCGCGGGTCATCACGAGATCTCCGGCGCGGAGGTTTTCAATTGGCACCTCACCGTTTGGGGTCATGATCAACGTACCTTTGGTGAAACAAGGAATGCCGATTGAGTTCAACTTGATCCCATTGTCCAGCTGATCCGGCGTAACGCCGCGCAACAAGACGGTTTCACCATTGGGAAACGTCAGCAGTGCGTTGCCATTGCCGTCATCCCCAACCACCACGTCGGTGGTTTTAACCGGATCGGAGTTCGCGTTGGTCAGCAGCGAGACGTCGAGCTGGTCGTTGGTGAAGCCATCGCCATCGTCATCACTCATGTCAAAGTCGGTGACAACGTCGTGCTCGCCAAGATCTGTGAGGGCAAAGGTATCATCCCCTGCTCCCCCGCTCAGGGTGTCATTGCCCTTCCCGCCAACCAGTGTGTCTTCGCCATCGCCGCCGGACAGGACGTCATCGCCCTCCCCTGAAACGCCACCACCGTGCAACAAGTTGTCATTGCTGTCGCCAGTGATGTTGTCACCGCCAAAGGTGCCGTAGACGTTCTCGATGCTGACAATAGTACCGTAGTCGCCCGTCCCAAGGGTGTAGGTGCCTTGGCCAAGGTCTACGGTGGCAAAAGATGCAGGGCCGAAAGAACGAAACGTCAGCGTGTCAATGTCGGCACCACCGTCTAGGGCTTCCCCGCTCCCAAAGCTACCATGAATAGTGTCATCACCTGCACCACCAAAAACCGTATCGGTGCCGGCACCGTTCTCATACCCAAATCGGCTGCCGCTAAAGGCATCGATAAAATCGTTGCCCTCGCCGCCCGACAGGTAATCTGCGCCATCCCCACCTATGATGGTGTCGTCACCGGTGCCGCCATCAATTGTGTCGTTGCCTTTGTCCCCATTGATAGTGTCATTGCCACCGTTGCCTTCGATCCGGTCATCGCCAGTGGTAATGATATCTCCCCCGCCGTCTTCGGCGCCGTTTTCATCATTGTAGCCAAGGCCCATATTCTCGCCGGTCTGCTCACCATCAACGGTTCCATCCGGCGGAGCATCAAAACGCACATTATCAATGAGGGTGTTTTCAGAGAGGCTACGCGCATCTGCATTGATTCCAAAGAATGCAAGATCGCTCATCACCGCTTCAAACTGTGCAGGCGTGACGTTGCCGCCCCCCTGGGTCTTGAAGGTTGCGGAGTCCAAATTAAACGAAACATTTTTGACAAGCGTGCCAGTTTCTGGCTGGAACGAAACAGAGGCAAAGAGCTTGGTTCCGTCATTCGCCACCAACATCACATCAACGCTGCTGATTGGAGCGTCAGCGGTAAAAGGCTGTGCGTCTGCATTGCGGTAGGAGAAATCGACTGTGCCGCCGACGAGGGCGCTGTTGTCGCCTCCGAAATCGGTTGGCGTGGTCAACCAGGGAGACGGACCCGTTTCGTTGTCACCGTGTTGGGCGCCACCAAAGAAGGAGTTGAACCGGGCTCCTCCAATGAAAGAGTCGGAATTATTATCATAGACACGCCAGCCTTCATTGCTGCTGTCAAACGTGAATGTCTCTCTTGGCATCAGCCCGCTCCAAGACATATGACAAGTATGGCATATGTCTCACCTAAAGTTCTTGAAACGACTGAATCACATAAGCAACCCAGCCGAACAGCAGAGCTAATTTCTGACCGTTAATTGCGGCCTAAATTGGACGCAGTCTTGAAAAGTTTGAAAAACAATTAATTGGCGAAATTTTTTCTAAAACGCACCATACACTCGGTAGCGTGCAAAATGTTCAAGGCGCCATTCATTTAAACGACACGTTTGAGCAGCTAGATAGCACGCTCCAAATTCGTGAAGATCAACAGCGCGACAAGCGCTTGACACCTCAAAACTTTTAATTGATTAGTTCGCTCAGGATTTTACCCGACTGACTTTGTCGGGTTTATTGGAGGGAACGCGAATGTTCAAAACGACTTTGAAATTGACCACTGCGCTTGCAGTATGTGCGGCGGCAAGCATTGCAAGTGCCGATACCTATGGCCCGTTTCCGGTGACCGTAAAAGGCTATGAAGGCGACAAGACCAACTCTGTTTCCTATTCCGGCCAAATCGCACGTCACGCGCTGCACGACAGCCTCAAAAAAGCAGCGGGCAAAGGCAACGGCGGCGCAAATGCAGCTGAAGTAGAAGCCATGCTGCTGGCGTATTTCAACGGCTCTGACGCGGACCTTGAAATCATGGCGCCCGCATCCAAAGATGGCTACCCGGTCAAACAAGCAACCGTAAACGCGATCTCCAAAGGCAAGAACATCTCCGGCAAATTCTACGACGGTGCTATGCCTGCATGGCCCGGCAATGTGAGCGGCAAAGAAGCCATGCTGCACATGATCAAACACGCCGCGCAATCAAACGGCGGCTTTGATGCTGAGAACGGCTATGACTGGGGCCAGGTGATCTCCAAATACACCATGGGCGCCATGATGTATAACCAAGCGGTCGACAACTATCTCGACGAAAAGCTTGATGCAGACAACAAGCCAAACAACAAGCCTTACAAAGACGGCGCTTACTACACCGGTAAAGAGCACTCTTGGGATGAGGCCTTTGGCTATTGGGGTGGTCCTGCGCACACTCTGAGCCTGAGCCCAGAGCAGGCCTACAGCATTGCCAAGCAGAAAGACCTTACTGCTGCAGACGCCAATGGCGACGGTGTGGTTGACCTGAAATCCGAGCACGTATTTGGCCCGGCTTACTACGCGGCCGGCGCAGACAAAGGCGGCACCAAGTCCACCAACTACATGCACACCATCATGCAGGCCTTCGTTGACGGCCGTCAGCTGATCGCGGATGCAAATGGTGAAGCGCTCACTGATGATCAACGCGCGCAGCTGAAAGGCTATGCGGAAGTCGTCGAGAGCAACTGGGAAAAAGTGCTGGCGGAAGCGACCTTCAAATACGCGGGTTCGGTCTATAAAGACATCGGCAAGATGGGCGAACTGGAAGGCGAAGAGCTGGCCAAAGCCTATCGCAACTATGTCAAGCATTGGGGCGAGCTGAAAGGCTTTGCCATGGCTCTGCAAACCGGAAAAAACAATCTCGGTGCGACTGCGACCGAGCTGAACAAACTGATCGGTTTTGGTCCGGTGACGCTGGACAACACCTATGTGACCGGTATCGATGCGGACGGGAACTTTGTGCGTGAACGTCGCAAAACCTGGAGCGATTACCAGCTGCAGATGCTTGAAACCCAGAAGCTTCTCGCTGACACCTTTGGCCTGAAATCCCGCGCCAATGATGCCCTTGCCGATCTGGAAACACTGGCAGGAAAGCTGAACTCTGCGGACAGCGCTGAAACTGACTAAACTCATCAGGGCGGCACCTGAAAGGTGCCGCCCGTTCTAACTCAATGGATTGGATACAGACTCTTACGCCCTTCTTTGCTGATTTTGCCGACCCGAAAAAACGGATTTTTGTCGGCTATCTTGGGCTGTCTCTGCTGATCGCTTTCCTTTGGCTGCTTTTTATCAAACGCCAATCGTTCCGAGACGCCGTTGCCCGCGTGTTTGATCGAAAGGTTTTCTTCTCGAAATCCGCTTTGGCGGACTACCAGATTTTCTTCATCAACCGCGTCTTTACGCTGTTTGTTTCTCCCCTGCTCATTACGCAGCTGGCCATAGCAACAGCAATATACTTTGCGCTGCACCGTCAAAGCTTAGTTGTGCCGGGTCTATTTGAAGACGTAAAAAAACCGCTCGTCGTTGCTGCGTTCTCCACCACGTTGTTTATGGTCGATGACTTGACCAAATACTGGCTGCACCGCTGGATGCATAGATGGCCACCTCTTTGGGCCATCCACAAAGTGCACCATTCCGCCGAAACGCTCACCCCAATCACAGTTTATCGCGTGCACCCATTCGAAGGCGTGCTTTACGCATTGCGAAGCGCCTTTGCGCAGGGGCTCGTATTGCCGGTGTTTATCTTTAGTTTCGGCAATACTGTGGATCTCTATACGGTTGTAGGCGTCAACGTGCTGGTGTTCTTGTTCCACGTCACAGGATCAAACCTGCGCCATTCGCATATCAACATCAGCTATTGGCCGTGGCTTGAGCGCCTGTTGATATCCCCCGCACAGCATCAGCTGCACCACTCCACAGCCGAAAGGCATTTCGACAAAAATTTCGGGGCAGCGCTGGCAATCTGGGACTGGCTGTTTGGCTCACTACATCTCTCGGAGAAGGATGAGGATCTCACTTTTGGTCTTCCGGACAAAGAGGCCAGTGCAACCGATCTGATCGATATCTACTTTCGACCATTTTCAGACATCTGGCGCTATCTCAAAAGACGAGGACAACGGTTGCTGAAAGTGCGTTGAAACACTCGGCATCAGACTAGGAGGCTCGTCTTAAACGGGGCGAGTAAGGATCAAACGTAAGCCTTGAGAGCCGCGAGGCTGCCCGACTGAAAGATCATCGTGTGCCAATGCGTAAACGTCTCAGAAAAAGCGCTGTTTTTCGATAGATCCCCGTAAATCTCACTCATGCTAAGCCATGCCGATGGGTCGGCTTTGCTTCTATGCGCCATTTCCGTAAGCCGGTCCCAATTGGGGTCGTTTGGTGCGATCATCTCGCCGTTCTCGCGGGTTCCCAGACACATACGCGCCCAAAGCGCTTCAACCAGAGCAAGGCCTGAGATCGAACCGCCAGCCGCCGCAGCATCTCTCACAGTCGGAAGCACGAACCCGGGATGACGTGAGGACCCATCAAAGGCGACCCGTCGTGTTGTGTCTTTTATTTTAGGGTTTGCGAAGCGAGCCTCAATCAAAGCAAGGTAGTCTGAGGGTGTCATCCCATCGACCCCCTCAACATGCGGCAGCACCTCTTGTGCCTGTACTTTGTAAAAAAATGCCGAGATTTCTGGGTGCGCCATGCAATCCGAGATTGTCGAAAGGTTCAGCACTTCCCCAACATTGGCAAGCATCTGGTGACCGGCATTGAGCACGCGGATTTTCATGCTTTCATAGGCATGCACATCCTTGGTGATGGTGACACCAGCCCGCTCCCAAGGCGGGCGGCCCGCGCAAAACTCATCCTGCAGGACCCATTGCCGAAAGTTTTCGTGCGTCACCGGAGCGGCGTCATTTATGCCAAGGCTCTGTGTCATAGCCCTCTCGGCGTCGCCGGTTGCAGGCACGATGCAGTCGACCATCGCGTTGGGAAACGATGCGTTTTTGTCGATCCAATCTGCGAGATCCGGATTAGACAGTCTTGCCAAGCCAACGACTGTGCTACGCAAAACATCACCGTTGTTCTGGAGATTGTCACAACTCTGCCCGGTAAACGGGAGCATCCCGGCTAAATAGCGGGAGCGATAGGCGGCAACCATGGCTCCGAATGCCGTCTTTGGCTGATCTGGGTGTGCAACATCGTGCATGATATCAGGATGCGCGGTATTCAGCGCACCGTCCTCAGATTGATAATATCCCCCTTCGGTGACCGTGAGCGATACAATACGGATGCGTGCGTCACTCATTGCCCTGATAAGCGGTCCGTTGGTTGGGGCCACCTCCACAAAGTCAATCATAGGTCCCACGACCTCTATCGCTGAGCTTTCAGGATCCAGCTCAATCAATGTGGTCAAACAGTCCTGTGCCAGCAATTTTTGCCGCATCTCTGCATCACTTGGCCGAACACCTGCCCCGATGATACCCCAATCCATGGCAAGCCCTTGCTGCATCAGGCGATGCAAATACCAAGACTGATGCGCTCTGTGGAAATTTCCAAGCCCGATGTGAACAATCCCGGGCGTAATCTCGCTCCGGTCATAGGTTGGGGTGATGACGTTGGCAGGCAGGCGTCCAAGCGCACCATTGGTCAAATCAATTGCGGGCGTTTTTGAAGCCGGTGTCTTCATCAGCTCATCCAATTCCCGCCATCAACATTGTAAGTCTGCGCAACAACGTAATTTGCCTCTTCACTGGCCAGGAAAATAGCCATGCCACAAAGATCTTCAGCAGTTCCCATCCGGCCAAATGGCACCGCATCCCCAACTTCTTTCTTCTTTTGTCCGAGAGGCTTACCTTCGTATTTGGCAAAAAGAGCATCTACGCCCACCCAATGCTCGCCATCGACCACACCAGGGGCGATCGCATTCACGTTAATGCCGTGTTCGATCAAATTCAGGCCAGCAGATTGTGTCAGGGAAATCACTGAGGCTTTGCTCGCACAGTAGACCCCCACAAGGCTTTCACCACGGCGCCCGGCCTGACTGGCCATATTGATAATGTGACCCTTCACGCCAATCTCGATCATATGACGCGCAACGGCCTGCAGCGTGAACAATGTGCCCGCGACATTGACGTCAAACACACGAGAATAATCCGCCCGGGAGATGCCGCAGATGGGAGCTGCGCTAAAGATCGCAGCGTTGTTTATCAGTATGTCAATCTTGCCGAAGGCTTCAATTGTCTCCGCTACGGCCGTGTCAATGCTTGCCTGATCTGACACATCCATTTCCACGGCGATCGCAGCATCTCCAATGGACTGGGCCGCGGCTTGCGCCAAATCCACGTCGATGTCTGCAATAGCCACGCGAGCACCTTCATCAACATATGCTCTTGCAAATGCCGACCCGATGCCCCGCCCAGCCCCGGTAATCAAAGCGTTTTTCCCAGCAAGTCTCATCAAACAATCCGCAGTCCATCGGCACCAAAGCGGTGTATCTCTTCGGCGCGCGGGTTGAGATGAATGGTGTCGCCATGTCTAAGGCTGACATCCCCGATAGCACGTACCGTCAGTGTTTCCGCCAATCCCGTATTGTGGATGTGGAAAAACGTATCTGAACCCAGATGCTCTGCGACGCCAACGGTGCCTTGCCATTGCCCACCCGTTTCGACCACATCGATATGCTCGGGGCGGATGCCAATGGTATGAGCGTTGAGTTTTTGCGCTTCACTGCCCGTAAGAAGGTTCATTTTCGGCGAGCCAATGAAGCCTGCCACAAAGGTATTGCGCGGGGTTCGGTAGAGCTCAAGCGGAGAGCCGACTTGTTCGATAACGCCTGCCTGAAGCACCACAATCTTGTCAGCCATCGTCATTGCTTCAACCTGATCATGCGTCACATAGATCATGGTAGTTTTCAGACGCTCATGCAGCTCGCTGATTTCCAACCGCATACCCACACGCAGCGCTGCGTCCAGGTTTGAAAGCGGCTCATCAAAGAGGAATGCGGCCGGCTCGCGCACGATGGCTCGGCCAATTGCGACACGCTGGCGCTGACCACCGGAAAGCTGGCCGGGGCGGCGGTCCAAATAATCACTAAGGTTCAGGACCGAAGCAGCCGCTTCCACGCGCTTTTCGATTTCCGCCTTTTCAAGTTTCGCCATCCGCAATGGGAAGGCGATGTTCTTGCGCACTGTCATATGCGGATAAAGCGCGTACGACTGAAAAACCATAGCAAGACCGCGCTTGGCAGGCACCACGCCAGTTGCGTCTTCTCCGTCAATCTCGATATGTCCACTGGTGATATCCTCAAGTCCTGCGATCAGACGCAACAAAGTGGATTTACCGCAGCCAGAGGGGCCGACGAAAACGGTGAATTCTCCATCCTGGATCGTCAGGTCGAGTGACGGGATCACC
The DNA here is from genome assembly GCF_017743755.1 of Shimia sp. R9_3. Taxonomy (NCBI): domain Bacteria; kingdom Pseudomonadati; phylum Pseudomonadota; class Alphaproteobacteria; order Rhodobacterales; family Roseobacteraceae; genus Shimia; species Shimia sp. R9_3. Next base: position 40,038 of record NZ_JAGHRP010000007.1, read on the forward strand.
TCGGTGCTGCCGAAGCTCTTGGAGACTTGCTTGAGTTGAATTTGTCCCATGTATCAGCTTCCTTATTTAACAGCGCCGAATGTGAGGCCGCGGACGAGTTGTTTCTGGCTGAACCAGCCAAGAATGAGGATGGGGGCGATGGCCATGGTGGACGCCGCGCTTAGCTTCGCAAAAAACAGACCTTCGGGGCTGGAATAACTCGCAATAAATGCCGTGAGCGGAGCTGCATTTGCTGCGGTGAGATTGAGGGTCCAGAAGGCTTCATTCCAAGCTAAGATAAAATTCAGGAGAAGGGTCGATGCGATGCCAGGCACAGCCATCGGTGTGAGCACATAGAGCAGTTCTTCTTTCAGCGTGGCACCGTCCATACGGGCCGCTTCCAGTATTTCACCAGGGATTTCCTTGAAATAGGTGTAGAGCATCCAGACAATGATCGGCAGATTGATCAGCATCAGCACGACCATAAGCCCGCCGCGAGTGTCCAAAAGGTTGAATTCCACAAAGATGAGCGAAATCGGATAAAGGACACCTACCGCTGGCAGCATCTTCGTAGACAGCATCCAGAGGAGGATATCCTTGGTGCGTCTGGAGGGCACGAACGCCATAGACCAGGCCGCGGGGATCGCGACCAGAATGCCCAGAATGGTAGAGCCGCCAGCGATAAACACTGAATTCCAAAGGAATTTCATGTAGTCAGAACGCTCTTGAACGATGGCATAGTTTTCCAGCGTCCAGTCGAATGTAAAGAACAGCGGCGGGTCGTTGATGGCTTGGGCTTCCGTTTTGAAACTTGTCAGAATTGTCCAATAGATCGGGAAGAAGATGATCAGCGCAACAGTCCAAGCGGCAGCTGTGGTGACGATCTTGCGTTGCGGTGTTGCAGAGCGTGCCATATTGCCTCCCTCTTAAGCGTCGAGATTTTTGCCGACGATGCGCATCAGGAAGATCGCAACGAGATTGGCAAGAATGATGGCGTAAACACCGCCGGCAGAGCCAAGGCCGATGTTTTGGCTGTCAATGACACGCTGAAAGATCAGATAGGTCAGCGTGCGGGTCCCAAAGGCGCCGCCAGTGGTGACAAAGATTTCCGCGAAGATAGACAGTAGGAAGATTGTCTGGATGAGGATCACAATCGTGATCGCTCGAGCCAGATGCGGCAGGATGATGTGCCAAAAGCGCTTCAAGGTTGGTGCGCCATCCATTTCGGCTGCTTCAAGCTGCTCCCGGTCCAACGATTGAATCGCGGTGAGTAAAATGAGCGTCGCGAAGGGCAGCCACTGCCACGAAACAATGAGGATGATAGAGCCAAGCGAAACATCTTGGAGCCACGCCACAGGCTCTGCTCCGAAGAACCGCCACAAATGCGCAAAAATGCCATTCACAGGGTCCATCAGCATGTTCTTCCATACCAGTGCGGAGACCGTTGGCATGACAAAGAAAGGCGCAATGACTAGAATGCGGACCACGCCTTGTCCCCAGATTGGCTGATCGAGCAGCAAGGCAAGCAATACGCCAAAGACAACTGTGATAAGCAGTACGCCGCCCACCATCACCAGCGTGGTTTGCACAGCAGGCCAGAACGAGCTTGATGAGAGAAACCGACCGTAGTTGGCAAAACCGACCCAATCCAACCCTCGTTGAATGCTATCGCCTCTCAAGGGCAGATATCTTGTAAAAGAGAACCACAGCGTCATGATCAAGGGCACAAGCATCCATCCCAGAAGCAGGACAACCGCTGGCGCCATCATCACGCGGGCAGCAGATCTGGAGGCTTTGGTGGACATTGGATGGACCTCTCCTATTGGCGATGATTTCGCCCGTGACACTAGCAAATGTTGGGGAGTTGATGAGAGAGATCAGGGGCAGCTGAGAGCTGCCACCTGAATAGGGAGCTTAGCGGTAACCCGCGGCTTCCATCGCATCGTTTGTGAGTGCCTGTGCTTTTTCAAGCGCGACGGCAATGCTCTGCTGTCCAGCATAAGCCGCAGAGAACTCTTGGCTCACTTCAGTCGCGATACCCGCAAACTCCGGGATTGCGGCAAATTGAATGCCAACGTATGGACTGGGATCTACCGTGGAGTCGTTCGGATCGGCAGACAGAATGGAATCCAGCGTCATCTTGGCAAAGGGTACCGACTGGTAGTTCGGGTTTTCATATAGGGATGTACGTGCACCAGGCGGCACATTCGCCCAACCTTCGTTGGCCGCAACCAATTCAATATAGCTCTTTGAGGTTGCCCATTCGATGAATTGTTTGGCTTCTGCTTGTTGTTGTGTACCAGCCGGAATGGCGAGCGCCCAAGCCCAGAGCCAGTTGGACCGTTTGCCGAGGCCCGTATCCGGTGCGAGCGCAAAACCCACACTGTCCGCAACGGTCGAGTCTTTTGGGTTCGTCACAAAGCTTGCGGCGACCGTCGCATCGATCCACATGCCGCACTTGCCTTGTTGAAACAACGACAGGTTTTCGTTGAAACCGTTGGTTGCGTAGCCAGTTGGGCCCGCCGCATCCATCATAGTTTTGTAAAAATTCAGCGTGTTGGCCCAAGCTTCAGTGTCGAACTGGGCATTCCAGTCTTCGTCAAACCAACGGGCACCAAAGGAATTGGACATTGCGGTGATGAACGCTCCGCCTTCGCCCCAGCCCGCTTTACCGCGCAGACAGATCCCGTTAATTTCGTTGTCCCGGTCGGTCATCGCAGCCGCGGCTTCAGCGATAAACTCCCAAGTTGGCGCTTCAGGCATGTCCAGCCCGGCTTTTTCTATCAGATCCGTGCGGTACATGATCATGGAGCTTTCGCCATAAAATGGTGCGGCATAGAGCGTACCGTTGTGGGAAAGACCGCCCGCCATCGCAGGCAGGATGTCGTCAACATCATATTCTTCAGAAAGATCATCCAGTGCGACAAGCCAACCGTTCTCGCCCCAAATCGGGGTCTCGTACATGCCGATTGTCATGATGTCGAAAGCCCCACCTTTGGTGGTGATATCCGTTGTTACGCGCTGACGCAGGACGTTTTCCTCGAGCGTCACCCACTCGACGTCGATACCGGTCGCTTTGGTGAATTCGTCTGTATAGCCCTGCATGCGGATCATATCGCCATTGTTGACGGTGGCGATCGTGATCGTTTTGGAGTGGCCGTCTGCGAAAGCGCCGCTTGCTGTGATCAGCGAAAGCGCGGTCGCAGCACAAAGTGTGCTTTTAAAGGACATCCGGTTTCCTCCCTGTTTGGATGTGGAAACAGGCTAGCTCTCAACACGACGCGGCGTCAATAAAAATTTTACGCGCGTAAATTTTGTACCATTAAGCTGAATCACGCAATATGAGCTGCCCTTCCAAACGCGTGCTTTTCCAAGGAGATAGTTGGCCTTCTATGGCCAAAAACAAAGCATTTGCAGCCGTTTGAGACACCGCATCATAGTTGTGAGAAATTGTGGTGAGCGGCGGGCAGGTATAGCGAGAATGGGGATGACCGTCCTGGCCTGCGACCCGAATCGCACAGTCCTGTCCCCTTCCGACACGCACGCCCTGCTCGTAACATGCGGTCAAAAGACCAATGGCAAGGCGGTCGTTGCTGCAAAGGATAGTGTTTGTCGAGAACCATTTGTTTTTGAGCGCTTCATGGCCTCCGAGCCGTCCAATCTCCTCAAAGCCCCACCCCTCACCGTCGACAGATACCACTTCGGGTGTATGGCCGAAGCTCTCCATAGCCGTGATATAGGCCTGGCGGCGACGGTGCGCATTTGGATTGGCTGGCGTCCTCATTTCAAAGAAACAGGGCGGCTCACCCGTCCGGCACAAATAATCTGTTATGTGCGTGGTGAATTGCACATTGTCTGATCCGACAAAGGAGAGCCCTATTTCCTCGACGCTGCTGTCAAAAATGAGCGTTGGGACCTCAGCGCAAAACGCCTCTAACGCTTTAGTGTCGGATGCCCGCCCCAGCGGTGCCAGCAAAACCCCCGCAGGTTTCAATGAGCGTAAGGTTTGCAGCACCTCAACTTCGAGCGCCGTATCGCCGTGCGAGCTGAACAATGTCGGGCGATAGCCAGCCGCAATGCAGCGCTGTTCAAGATTGCGCGCAATTTCGGCAAAATAGGGATCTGAAAGCAATGGCACCACGATCCCGATGTTCTTTGTGAGCTTACGGTTCTGGTTCATCGCATAGATATTCGGGCGATAATCAAACTGCTCTAGCGCCGCCTCAATTCGGGAGCGCGTACTTGCTCTGACACTTGTTGGGTCATTAAAGAACTTCGAAAGCGTCGGCCGAGAAATCCCGCTCATGCGGGCGAATTCTTCCATGTTTCGAATTTTCTCGCCCGCCATGAATTCCACTCCAAGTTCTTTGGCAGGTAAGATACAAAAATTTCCTGAGGCATCAAATTATTTTGCGCGCGGAAATTTTTAAATTACCAAGGTGAGCTGCTGTTCGCACTCACCAAAACCTGCGCCACTGGTCTTTAAAGGTTCTCAACGTCATCGCTTTTCCAGAACGAGTGGCATTTTTAATGGCATCTACCACGCGTAGACTCAGCAGACCTTCTTCTCCAGAAGCGAGCGGCGCCGCACGTTCTGCGATGACTTCGACAAAATGATCCCATCCGGTTTGCCGTCGGATATGAGCTCGGCCAAGCTAGGAAGCGATGGCTGTTAAATCAACAAAATCCGATCCTTCAAGCCTTGCCAGTCTCTAGCAAACATTCCCCAACGGCCCAGCACCGCAACGTCTAGCTCTCGATTTGGCAACCAACACTATCGCTGGTAATGCAGTAACTTTCTGACCTCGAACCTGCCTCAAACGGAAACACTGCTCAGCAATTTTTCGCGGTTCAACTCCTCTTTGGCACCTGAAAGCATCACCTCCCCGCGCCGCAGAACCACAAATTGATCCGCCAACCCATAGGCAAAATCGAAATATTGCTCCACTAGAACAATGGCCATTTCACCTTTGTCACGCAGGAGTTTGATCACTTCGCCAATCTGCTGAATGATATTGGGCTGAATACCCTCTGTCGGTTCGTCCAGCAGCAGGAGTTTGGGTTTTGTGATCAGTGCGCGTGCAATGGCAAGCTGCTGTTGTTGGCCGCCAGATAGATCCCCTCCACGGCGTCCCTGCATTTCCTTGAGCACCGGAAAGAGCTCAAACATCTCTTCCGAAACAGCCCTCTCCCCCTTCGGCAGACAGTTAAACCCGGTTTCCATATTCTCTCGCACTGTCAGCAGAGGAAATATCTCACGCCCCTGCGGAACGTATGCAACACCTTTATGCGCAAGAGCTTGCGCCGGTAGAGGTGGGAGGGCTTCACCATCCAGCGAGAGCGCTCCACCAGAACGCAGATGAGTGCCAGAGATGGCTTTGATCAAACTGGTTTTTCCCACGCCATTGGTGCCCATAACACAGGTCACCTCACCCTTTTGAGCCTCCATGGAAATCCCGTTCAGGATCTGAGAGTGGCCATAGTGCAGAGTGATATCTTTAAGTGTCAGCATCTTAACGCTCCAGATAGACGTCGATCACGTTTTGATCGGAGGTCACATGGTCAAGGCTGCCCTCAGCCAGAACAGCGCCTTCATGCAAAACCGTCACTTTGCAATTGAGACGGCGGACAAATTCCATGTCATGCTCAACAACCACAACCGCTCGGGTCTTAGCGGCTTCCACCAAGATATCGGTGGTGTGCTCACGCTCTGCAGGCGTCATCCCTGCAGCCGGCTCATCAACCAGCAACAAGCTTGGATCTTGCGCAAGCAACATACCGATTTCCAGCCATTGTTTTTGCCCATGACTCAATTCGCCAGAAGTCCGCGTCAGCTGATCACGCAGGCCGATTTCCTCTGCCAGTGCATCGACTTTGGCGAGATCAGCGTCGCTCGGTCGATAGGTGAGCACTGAAAACCAGCCCCGGGGCTTTTTAAGCGCCATCAGCAGGTTTTCCTGCACCGTCTGTTCCTCAAAAACCGTGGGTTTTTGAAATTTGCGCCCAATGCCTTCCTGTGCGATCCGGGCTTCATTCATGCCAAGAAGGCTCATCGACTTTTCTCCCCAGATCACCCGACCTTCATCCGGTCTGGTTTTGCCGGTCACGATGTCCATGAACGTGGTTTTGCCCGCGCCATTGGGGCCAATCACCGCGCGCATTTCAGCCTCGCCAATCTGGAACGACAGATTATTGATTGCGCGAAAGCCATCAAAGGTAACCGAGACGCCGGAAACTTCAAGAAGTGTGCTCATTGGTTTGCCTCCTTTGCGGCGCGGCGCTCAGTAACGATGTCAAAAAGGCCGCCAATGCCTTTGGGTGCAAATAGCGTCACGAGAACAAAAGAGAGACCCAGCAAAACCAGCCACCAATCGACCCATTTGATGGTGTAAAACCCAAGGTTAATGTCCGGAGCTTGCCCGCCAGTGAACCATGTGGACAGCAGGCTCACAAAAGCCGCACCAATGACAGCGCCATAGAGCCGTCCACGTCCGCCGATAGCGACCCAAACCGCAAGATAGATCGAAGCGATTGGTGCAATTTCTGCAGGGTTAATGATGCCTGCTTGCGGATAATACAGCGCGCCCGCGACTGCTGCGATGCAGGCCGTAAGCGTGAAAATCACCAGCTTGTAGGTTTCCACAGAGTACCCAAGGAATCGCGCACGGGCTTCGTTGTCGCGGATACCGCGAATGACAGATCCAAATTTTCCGCTTACCAGCCAAGCACACAACACGTAGCCTGCCCCCAAAGCTGCCGCAGATGCCCAGAAAAACCATAGCGACACATGGTCTTGTGAGGCGGTCACACCGGGCAGGTTTTGCAATCCGGAAAGACCATTATTGCCACGCAGGCCGCTGTCGTTTTGAAACAGATAGAGCGCAAGTGCGAGTGTCATGGCCTGGGTCAGGATCGACAGATACACCCCTGTCACCCGGCTGCGGAATGCCAACCAACCAAAGATCAACGCGAGCACGCCCGGCACCAGCAGCACAAGTATCAGCTGGATCGTAAGGCTGTCTGCAAAAGCCCAGATCAAAGGGAACTCGCTGGACCCGACAACGCCGAAAATCTGGTTGCCGATGGCATCGATAACTTCGCCGTCTGTGGGAGGGATTTCGGTGCTAGTGAGGCTGTCGACCACAATCAAACGGGTCCGCTCATACATCAGCCACATACCAATCATATAGCCGCCGAGGCCAAAGAAAGCGAAATGTCCGAGACTGAGAATACCTGTGTACCCCCAGATCAAATCCATCGCGAGGGCGATGAGGCACAGGCAAAGCGTCTTGCCCAGCGTCTTGATGAAGCTGGTGGAGATGCCCCCCACTCCAAAACCCTCAGACATCACAGTCACAAGCAGCGTGAACAGCGCCAGGATCGACAGGAAAATCAGAACGGATGGGTTTTTGGCAATGAAACTACGCTGCATGGTTTAGTCCCCCGCCGCGCGACCTTTGAGGGCGATGATGCCCCGTGGCCGGAATTGGATAAAGATGATGATAAAGATGATCATGTAAGTCTGCGCGGCGAGCGTGTTGGATGGGTTCATCCACTCGATGCCCTTTTGCAGGAAGCCAATCATGGTTGCGCCAGCAAGTGTGCCCCAGATGTTGCCCACACCGCCCACAACGACAGTCATAAAGCTTTGCACGATATAGTCGCTGCCGAGCTCTGAGGTCACTTTGGCAAACAGGCCGATGGCGACGCCAGCGATACCTGCGATGCCGGAACCCAGCCCAAAGGTGAGCATGTTCACGCGATCCGGATTGATGCCCATTGAGGCCGCCATACGCGGGTTTTGGGTCACCGCACGGGTCTCAAGCCCCAAGCGCGTGCGTTTCATGATGTAGAGGAAGGCCGCAAAGAAGATCAGGGCGAGGATGAAAATCGCAATCCGGATATAGGAGATCGACACCACATCGTTCATGACCCAAGCACCGTCCAGCCAGCCCGGTGCCGTAAGTGGACGTGCCTGAGTGCCGAAGATGTTCTTTGCAAGCTGCTGAAGGGCAATGGAAATACCAAATGTGGCCAGCAAGGTCTCCAGCGGGCGAGCCTGCAGCCAACGAATTACCAGTCTCTCCATGGCAACACCTGCGGCAAAGGTCACCGCAAAGGCCGTTGGGATCGCTACGATGATAGAAGCCGTATGATCGGGAATGATCTGCTGCACTACGTAACCGGTGTAGGCGCCCATCATAATGAATTCACCATGCGCCATGTTGATCACGCCCATCACACCGAATGTGATGGCGAGCCCAATGGCTGCGAGGAAGTAGATCGATGCGAGTGACACCGCATCCAGCGTCAAATCGAGCGTCTGGTTGAGGCCCACCTTCAGCTCTATGTCGTTCAGTGCTTCCGTGGCGGCATCGGTCACTGCCTTGGACGGTTCCAGATAGACATCAAAGAAAGTGTGCGCGGCAAGTGCTGCCTCAATTGCGGTGTCAGTGGCAAAGGCGGGCACGGTGCCTACCTCTGCGAGCGCATTGTAAGCCGCGAGACGGTTGGCATCGGTGTTGAGCTGCGCCACCGGCACACCGCCAACGCGCGCGCCGTCGATATGGGCGGCAAGCTGGGTGCGGATGTCATCCTTGCTGATGCGTGCGGGCGCGAGGCCTTTGGCGACAAGCATGTCATAGGCAGCGAGGCGATCAAACTCCCCCTGCCCCGGTCTCAGAAGCGCAGCGATGTTCGCGCCCTCTGGCGCAGCACCTACAACCACATCGCGCTTGGTTGTGAGCAGCGGATTGAGCGTTGCGCGCACATCCACGCCCAGATCACCCGACATATCGGAAATGGCGGCCAAACGCGCGGTCTCGTCTTCATCATAGCCAATGGTCAGCAACCGTTCGAGACGTTGCTTCTGTGCCTTAAGCCCAGCGTCCGTTTCCCCTTCAATCGAGGCGCGCAGCGGCGCAAGCAAACTGGCTTCTGGATCGCGCTCGATCGACAGGAGTGCCGCGCGGCGAGCCTCAATATCGGGATCGCTCAGCTGGAACTGCACCAATGCCGTGCCGATCAGCGCGCGAATGCCGCTATTAGGCTTAAGCTGTTTGAGGTCCGACTTGAGAAATTCACCGAGCAGCTCGCCGCTGTCAAAATCCGTCAGCGCGTAGGTCTTGCTATCAATTTTCTCACCAATAAAAAACAGGCCGTCGGATTTACGCTGCCACATATTTTTGGCGGCCCAAACCTCAAGTACGGACTGTGCCTGCGGCAAACCAGAGCTGGCCACAGCATCAATTGCCGGGCTAATGGTCTTGCGCGAGCTCTTCACAATAAGCGCCTGATGCTCTTGTAGTATAGGCTGGATCAAGGCGTCCTGCGCCTGCCCCAAGCCGGGCGAAATCAGGCAAGCGGCCAAGAAGGCAAGGCCCGCCAAAAAAAATTGTCTCATGTGAGGAAGTCCGCGCGAGTGGTTAAGGGGGCGCAGGTCATCGCGCCCCCAAAAGGTCAAACCTTAGTAGTTGGACAGCGTCTGAACGCAGGTTTTGGTTTCGGTGTTGTACATACCGCAATCCAGCTCTTTCCAGTCAGACACCAGAACTGCGGATTCTGGCAGGAAGTCTGTCCACGCATCGCCCGGCACTTCTGCGGTCTGGGAAATGATGTCAAACTGACCGTCTTCCTGAATTTCACCAATCAGAACCGGCTTCGCCAGGTGGTGGTTGGGCAGCATCACAGCGGTGCCGCCGGTCAGGTTCGGGAATTCTTGACCATACATTTCCGCGCGCACAGCATCCACTTCGGTAGAACCTGCTTCAGTTGCCGCATTCACCCACATGTTAAAGCCGATGTAGTGAGCTTCCATTGGATCGTTGGTCACGCGTTCTTCGCCCATGGTGGCTTTCCAGGTTTCCACGAACTCCGCGTTCACTTCAGAGTCAGCGGACTGGAAGTAGTTCCACGCCGCGAGATGGCCCACGAGGTTGGAGGTGTCCAGACCCGCCAGCTCTTCTTCGCCAACGGAGAAGGCCACAACAGGGATGTCATCGGCAGAAATGCCAGCAGCTGCCAGCTCCTTGTAGAAGCCGATGTTCGCATCGCCATTGATGGTAGAAATCACGCCGACTTTCTTGCCGTCCGCACCCAGCGCAACGACGTCTGCCACAATTTTGGACCAGTCAGAGTGACCAAAAGGAGTGTAGTTCACGAAGATGTCGTCGTCCGCGATCCCTTTGTCTTTCAAGTAGGATTCAAGGATGTTGTTCGTAGTGCGTGGATACACATAGTCGGTGCCCAAGAGCGCGAACTTTTCAACGCCCAGTTCTTCGAGGAAGTAATCGGTTGCCGGGATCGCCTGCTGGTTTGGAGCTGCGCCGGTATAGAAGACGTTTTTGGAGCTTTCTTCGCCCTCATATTGGACCGGGTAGAACAGAAGGCCATTCAGCTCTTCGATCACTGGGAGCACGGATTTGCGAGACACGGACGTCCAGTTGCCAAAGATCACGTCAACTTCGTGCACGGTCAGCAGTTCGCGGGCTTTTTCCGCAAACAGCGGCCAATCAGACGCAGGGTCCACCACGACCGCTTCCAGCTGTTTGCCCAGCAGACCGCCTTTAGCGTTTTGCTGATCAATCAGCATCAACATGGTGTCTTTCAGGGTGGTTTCAGAGATCGCCATGGTGCCAGACAGCGAGTGCAGCACGCCAACTTTGATGGTGTCTTCCGCCGCCATCGCCGCACCTGCGAGCGAAGCAAAAACCAGAGATCCGGCGAGCGTGGATTTCAGAAAGGTCATAAATTTCTCCCTGCGGGGATGGCGCAGAAACGCTTGCGCCCAAGCGCGCGTTTCCATTACCTGATCCCGCAACTTTTGTTGCATCCGTGTGGCGGCTTTACCGAGGTCCAATTCGTGGGCCGTCACACACCCTCCGCTTTCTTAAGACATCCCGTCCTGCGGTTGGCGACATCACCCTTTGACACGCGCGGCGTGTTGGCAATTTTCACGCGGGTGAGAGACAAAAAATCCAGTGACACTGATCAATAATTGAACAAATTTCCCCAGAAAGCACAAAAAATAATCGCGCCAAGTGGCGCGCCGCACATCTTATGCGTGTTTTAACAGCATAACTGACGTAAGGACGCTAATTCTTCATCACTCCCGGTCAATCTCCACTCGAACCTCAGGCAGGTTAATAAATCGTCCATCCACAAAAAAAGGCCCGCAGAAATCTACGGGCCAATCTTCGTACTGAATGGGGCGGTCGCAATCAGGTGTTAAACAGAAAGTGCATGACGTCTCCGTCTTTCACTTCATAGCCTTTGCCCTCGGCCCGCATTTTGCCAGCCTCCTTGGCGCCACTTTCACCGTCGCAGTTGATATAATCCTCGTACGCGATGGTTTCCGCGCGAATGAATCCCTTTTCAAAATCACCATGGATCACCCCGGCCGCCTGCGGTGCCATGGTGCCTCGGCGAATGGTCCAGGCGCGCGCCTCTTTGGGCCCGACTGTGAAATAGGTTTCCAGCTGCAAGAGTTCGTAGCCAGCACGAATGAGACGGTCCAGACCGGCCTCCTCCAGCCCCATCTCCTCAAGGAACATAGCCGCTTCTTCGTCTTCAAGCTGGCTGATCTCTTCTTCGATCTGCGCAGAAATGATGACATGGCTGTTGCCTTGCTTGGCAGCCATTTCCGCCACAGCGGCAGAATGCGCATTGCCTTCAGCGGCCTCGCTTTCACCCACGTTGCAGACATAAAGGATTGGCTTGGTGGTCAGCAGCTGCAGCATTTTCCAGGCTTTGAGATCGTCTTCATCGACCTCAACCACGCGCGCGGGCTGGCTGTTTTCCAGCGCTTCCTGTGCCATTTGCAGCAGTCGGTCCTGCTGCTGAGCCTCTTTGTCATTGCCCTTTAGCTTGCGCACCAGATTGGCGCGGCGTTTTTCAATGCTTTCCAGATCGGCCAGCATCAGCTCGGTTTCGATGGTTTCCGCGTCCGCCACCGGATCCACACGGCCATCCACGTGAGTCACATCGCCATCCTCAAAACAGCGCAGCACATGGGCAATCGCGTCGGTTTCGCGAATGTTGGCCAAAAACTGGTTGCCAAGGCCTTCCCCCTTGGAGGCGCCTTTCACCAGGCCAGCAATGTCCACAAAAGTCATGCGGGTCGGGATAATCTGTTTGGATTGCGCAATGGCTGCCAGTTTATCAAGGCGCGCATCCGGCACGCCCACTTCGCCCACATTGGGCTCGATGGTGCAGAACGGAAAGTTTGCCGCCTGCGCAGCTGCGGTTTTGGTCAGCGCGTTAAAGAGCGTGGATTTGCCAACATTCGGCAATCCGACGATGCCCATTTTGAAACCCATGTCCGGTCTCCTGTCTCTTGTTTGTGCTGCTCATAGGCAGAGTCCAGCGGTGACGCAAGCCACGTGACATATCAGCCCTTCAAAATAACGACTTCTGGACAAAAATGGCGCGCTTTCAACAGGCGCTTCAGAAGCCTTCTTTTCGAGCTTACGGCCCGCAGCGACATCAAGTGAACTGATGCTTCCGCTTAGAAATGAGACACTTAGCTAATAGGCATCACACAACTTCAAGTCCACGTGATGCGGTGCGTTTTCAATTTGACCTCTGAGATGAATTCTCGCAGAGGTGACCTTGGGGAAGACAGGAGGCGACTCTCTAGACGGAAAGACACGCACATGAAACTTCTGGCACCAATAGCCGCTGCAATTTTAGTCGCCACTCCAGTGGCTTCGCAGCAACTTGTCGTTGGATTGGGATACGCAGATTTCTCCGACGGCGCCGCGAACGATACGGTCGAGCTTGATATTGAATATCACTTTGACCCGTTTAGAGATTTCGGCCGATGGACACTTGCCGCCGGCGGCGTTTTGACGGTGGATCAAGAGGGTGACGCATTTCTAGGGGCTGGTATTTCCAGCGTCTATGACTTCAACGAAAAGTGGTTCGCTGAATTCAGCTTTATGCCTGGCCTGTACACCGATGGCGACCGACGCAATGACCTCGGCAATACCTTAGAATTCCGCAGCTTGCTTGCAGTTGGACGCAAGGTTACTGACACAGCCGCTATCTCACTTGCGCTTCAGCACAAATCCAATGGCGGCCTTGGGGATGACAATCCCGGTGTGAATACGCTGAGCTTGCGTTACCACTATAATTTTTAGGGCGACCTTGCGAACGGTCTTGCGTGGGATTGATTTCCCACGCACCTTCCGGCACATGAAGGTGACCGAAAAACAAGGATCCGCCGATGACTCGTATCGACGCCAAATTCGCTGAACTGAATGCCGCAGGCAAAAAGGCCTTTGTGGCCTATGTGATGGCTGGAGACCCAGACTACGGTGCCTCTTTGGAAATCGTGAAAGGGCTACCGGGCGCTGGTGTTGACATCATTGAGCTGGGCCTGCCCTTCACGGATCCTATGGCAGACGGGCCAACCATTCAGTTGGCAGGTCAGCGCGCGCTTGATGGCGGCATGACACTCCAGAAGACGCTCGATCTGGCGGCTGAGTTTCGCAGGACCGATGACACCACGCCGATCGTATTGATGGGTTACTACAACCCTATTTATTCTCGCGGCGTTGAGGCGTTTCTCACAGATGCCAAAGCTGCGGGGATTGACGGGCTGATCGTCGTTGACTTGCCGCCTGAAGAAGACAGTGAGCTTTGCATTCCCGCACAGGCAGCAGGGATGAACTTCATCCGGCTCGCAACCCCGACGACAGACGATAAACGTCTCCCTAAAGTCCTGCAAAACACATCCGGATTTGTGTATTATGTTTCCATTACCGGCATAACGGGCGCCGCAGAAGCAGAGGCCACCGATGTGGGCCCCGAGGTGACGCGCATCAAAGCCAGCACAGATCTTCCCGTCATCGTTGGCTTTGGTATCAACACGCCAAAAAAAGCACAGAATATCGCCTCGGTGGCAGATGGTGCTGTGGTTGGCTCGGCCATTGTCAGCCAAATTGGCGCAGGCAAATCCACAACCGAAGTGCTGGAGTTTGTAAAATCTCTGGCGGATGGGGCGCATCGCGCTTAACCCACCCTTCCAGGCCGCAAATCTTCAGGCCTCAATTGACGCAACAAAAATCTTTGAGGGGCCTAAGCCCCCGCTATTCTGGCTTTGCTCAAGTCGGCAGGCAGTGAGCTAAATCGGTGTGTGCCCTAACGGTCTTGGCTCTACAGACCTGAAGGAGGAACACAGGCCGGTCGACCAAAACACACCCCCCAAAAACGCGCAAGCGCCGCGGCCGCAAGTCCCCGCCAATCAGCAGGGCCTCTGCGGATGCCTTCAGTTTGGAGCACACCATCGGGTCTCGCGCGGGTTTTGGTTTTCTCGACAACGATCGCATGGAGACGCTGAAAGAGCGGGTTCTTGATCTCCTCTCAGAATACGGCGTCATGATTGTGCATCCGCTGGCACGAGAGACCCTTGTGAAAGCTGGCGCGCGAGAAGGTCGCGAAGTCGGGCGCCTGCGAATGCCGCGCGAAATGGTGCAAGAAGCTTTGGCTGCGACACCAAAATCCTGTCGCGTTGCGGGCAAGGACAGATCGTTTGATCTCACTGTGCCGCGCTTGGATCAGGGTTTCATTCTACGTACTGGCACGGGAGCCCACGGGTATGTCGATCCACGCGACGCGAGCTATCGCAATATGGATCTCACCGCAGTTCAAGAAATCACAGCAGTGGCCAACACTTTCAATCAGGTTGGATTTATTGCCCACCCCTTTGTGCATGGCGTTCCAGAGGTCACAGCGGACATTCACTCTTATGCAACCATCACTGCCCGCACCCAAAAGCACGTTTGGATGCAACCTTACCAGAAGGAAAATATCGACTACCTGCTGAAGATCGCTGCGATTGCGGCAGGTGTAGAAGAAGCGCTGCGCGCCAACCCGTCAACCAGCACGATCACCTGTTCATTCTCGCCACTTGAGTTCATGTAAATGGACACGGAGGTGATTATAGCTTGCGGCAGATATGGTGTGCCCGTTCACGCCTGCTCGCTGCCAAGTGCTGGCGGTACTGCGCCCCTTTCCCCGGCGGCGCTGGCCGTTATGGCAGTTGCGGAAGTTGTCGGCATGATCACCATGGCACATGTGCTTTCACCCGGCCAGCCAATCATTGCAACCCCGCTAATGTTTGCGCTTGATATGCGCACCGGAGGCGCCCTGCAATCTTCTGTGGAAGCGATGCAAGCAGCATCTCTGTCAATCCAACTCGTAAAGTATGGCTTCGGATTGATGGCGCACACCTATGGCTCAGGGTCCGACACACCAGATTCAGACCACCAATCCATGGCGGAGCGGGCCATGTTGATGCAAACCGTAGCCCTGTCCGGCGCAGACATCTTGGGGGGTTCGGTCAGCTTGAGTGCGCTACCGTATTTTGCCCAGTTCAGGCGGTGCTGGACAATGAAATCGGCGCGATGGCACGACGCCTGTTGCGTGTTCCAGACATCTCGGATGCCGCGCTGAATTTTGATGAGATGCTGAAGGTCCCTGTTGGTGGGCATTTTCTAGATAGCGACCATACGGTTTCGGGCTGCAGAGAACAGTTTACCCCTGAGGTGTTCCAGCGCATTGGCCGCGACGACTACGAAGCTGGCGATCGTAAGGCAGCCTTTGAGTTCGCTCGCGACAAAGCCCTTTCCGCGATAGAAAATGCCCCCGAAGCGCCACTGTTGTCGCGCGATCAAATGACAGAGATCAGCGAGCTAATACAGATGGCGGACAAGCATATCGTCGAAGTTTATTCTGGTAAGGTTGAGACCATCTAGGCGGCTCTCTTGCCCCAAGCCGCTCCCCTACGCTAACGCGACGCCCGTGATCCAGCGGGTGATTAATCAAACCCGCGCTGGCACTTTGCGAGTGCGGTTTTCATGGCGCCAACAAGTTTGTCCCGGCTAATGGGCTTGGGCACATGCCCCATCATGCCGCCATTGAGGTAGCCGGCCACCTGATGCACCATTGCATTGGCACTGACAGCGATGATCGGGATGGGCTCAAGCATGTTTTCATGCTCCAGTTCCCGTATTCGCCGCGTCGCCTCCATGCCATCCATTACCGGCATGTCGATGTCCATTAAGATCATATCATACCGCCCGCGCTGCCATTCCTGCACGGCTTTTTCTCCGTCGTCGACAATAGTGAGTTTGGGTGGACCTGCCTTTTTGAGCATGTGTTTTAGAACTATTTGATTGGTGCGATTGTCCTCAGCCGCAAGTATGCGAAGCCCTGCCAAGCTGGCAGCTTGATCGCCTTCTGCGATGTGACCGGGCGCGTCGCCCTGTGACAGAGCTTTCTCAACAAGAAGATTCGCCTGAAACTCCGCTCCCGCGCCCTCCTCGCTTCGCAACTTGATGGACCCACCAGTCAGCTCGCAAATATGCCGGGATATCGCGAGACCCAGACCGGTCCCACCATGCATGCGCGTTATGCTTGCATTGGCTTGGCTGAACCTCTGAAACAGTCTCGGCTGTTGCGATCTTGAAATGCCCCGCCCAGTGTCCTTGACCCGCAGAACCAGAACAGATCCTCCAGCCAAAGTCTCTCGCAGATCTATATGCAACGACACACTCCCAATGTCCGTAAACTTAATAGCGTTTGACAGAAGGTTGCCTGCCACCTGCTGAAGCCGCATTGGGTCTGCACGTATTGTCGCATGGGCCGCTTCAGACAGGCTGACATGAAAGGCCAAACCCTTCTCCTCAGCGCGCAACCGGAAGTGCTGCAGCATCGCGTCACTGAGCTGTCTCAAGTCATAGGGAATTGCCTCGAACTCCAGCTTGCCCGCTTCTATCTTTGAAATGTCGAGAACATCATTGATCAGAGATAAGAGCAGTCCTCCACTGTCATGAAGGACCTGCACCAACTGCCCTTGATCTTCCGACAATCCACTGTCCCGAAGGGCCTGTGCCATACCCAAGATCCCATTGAGCGGTGTGCGAATTTCGTGGCTCATGGTGGCCAAAAAGACGGACTTGGCCTCGTTCGCCGATTCCGCAACGACGCGCGCTTCTTCCAGCTCCTGGGTCCGCTCCTTAACGGCGACCTCCAAGGTATCTAGGAGCTTCTGTAACCTTTGGTTTGCCTCATAGAGTTCACGACTTTTTGCCTCAAGAAGATGCTCAGCCTCCTCTCGCGCACGCATCTGTCGATTGTACCTGCGGCGCGATACTGTTTCGGTTGGCGCCGCAAGGTCTTCGCGTAAAAACATCACGCGGCTTTCTGCAGTGTGAATTCTGCTGTAAAGCGCCCGTCCTGCGAGCGATCCACCATTTGAAGATCAACTTCCTGCTGGAAATGCTCCATGCAGGATTGGATCATCCCCTTGCAGAAATGGTGGAGCGGACGCTCACTGTCGTAGACCATTTTGAACTGATCCGCCGAAAGTCGCTCCGTGGTAAAACTTGGCAGCTCGACTTCCGGGTAGAGCTTGCGCACCTCCACATGGACCTCATTTTCGATGGACTCCAGCATGTCGAACCCGTCAGTCTTACCCTCAAAGAACACTGGATAGCTTTCCACAAAGCGGGCAAACATCCACTGGCCAAATTGCTCATGCAAATCCTCTACAGGTACCTTAACCCGAGCGCCGATCGCCTCGACAATTGTAAGCAGTTCTCGGCAGGGGTAGTTTCCCACAACGCTGAATGCGCCATCGGTTTCCAATTCTGTTTCATCGAGAATTTCATCCACGACATCCTCCCCTAGGGCGGATTCAGCCATTCGAACCAATTCAACAAACACAATGCCTTTCATGGCAACCTCCGCGAAACTCAAAACCAACTCACGCGAACATGATGGGAACAAATGGTAAACAAATATCTAAGGCAACAAGGGGATTGCGCTTAGCCTGCCATATTGGTAAAGAACATTTACCAAATTACGGAGTTTAAGAGCGCATGACCGTGATCACCTGTATTGACGATCTCAAACGCCAGTATAAGCGCCGCGCACCGCGTATGTTTTACGACTATGCCGAAACCGGTAGCTGGACGGAGAAAACCTTCCAGGAAAACACCTCTGATTTTGCCGATATCTACCTGCGCCAGCGGGTGGCTGTGGATATGGCCGGGCGCTCTACTGCGAGCCAGATGATCGGTCAGGATGTGGCCATGCCGGTGGCGCTGGCCCCTGTTGGGCTGACCGGAATGCAGTGCGCCGACGGCGAGATCAAAGCCGCGCGCGCAGCAGAGAAATTCGGCGTGCCCTTCACTCTGTCCACCATGTCGATTAACTCGATTGAGGAAGTGGCAGAGGCCACCACCAAGCCGTTCTGGTTTCAGCTTTACACCATGACCGACGAGGATTTTGTGGCCCGCCTGATCGAGCGCGCAAAGGCGGCAAAATGCTCGGCACTGGTTATCACGCTGGACCTTCAGATCCTCGGACAGCGGCACAAAGATCTCAAAAACGGCCTGTCCGCTCCGCCCAAGCTGACCCTTTCGACCATTGCCAACCTCGCCACCAAATGGCGCTGGGGCATTGAGATGCTGGGCGCCAAGCGGCGCAACTTCGGCAATATCGTGGGCCATGTGCAGGGCGTGACGGATACCGCCGATCTGGGTGCCTGGACCGCGCAGAGCTTTGACCCGTCGCTGGATTGGGACAAGATTGCCAAAATCAAAGAGATGTGGGGCGGCCCGGTGATCCTGAAAGGCATTCTGGATGCCGAAGACGCCAAGATGGCGCTGAAAGTGGGCGCGGATGCGATTATCGTTTCCAACCACGGCGGCCGCCAGCTTGACGGGGCGCTGAGCGCAATCCGAGCCCTGCCCTCCATCATGGAGGCCGTGGGCGATCAGGTTGAGGTGCATTTGGACAGCGGCATCCGCTCTGGTCAGGACGTGCTGAAGGCGCTCGCGCTGGGGGCCAAAGGCACCTACATCGGTCGCGCCTTCATCTACGGACTGGGCGCGATGGGCGAAGCGGGCGTCACCAAGGCGCTGGAAGTGATCCACAAGGAGCTTGATGTCTCCATGGCGCTTTGTGGCCGCCGCAGCGTGACTGATCTGGACCGCGATATCTTGCTGGTGCCGGAAAATTTCGAGGGCCGCTGGCAGGGCTGATCTAACGCTTTGACATTCCGCTGCCCGGCACGTCATAAACGGGCCGGGCAGAAGGACGTCTTGTATATGCTTGTCTTTTTCAAACAGAATCTTGCATTTCTATCTGTGCCGAAGACCGGTTCGACGGCATTTGAAAGCACATTGCGCTCAAGAGCGGACGTCATTTTCACCAAGAGTGTGAAGCATATGACAATTGGCAAATTCCACGCCAAACTCGCCCCGCTTTTGTCTGAGACTTACGGCATTGAGCCCGAGCGCGTCGCTGTGATCCGCAACCCAATCGACCACGCGCGCAGCTGGTACAAGTACCGCAGCCCTGAGCGTATGGGAGCAGGCAACCCCGCAAGCCATGGCGGCATCAGTTTTGACGAATTTGTAATGGATGCAATCAGCCCATCACCAAGCAAAGCTGCTGGCATAGGGTCTCAAGCGTCTTTTCTGTCGCTCACGCCGGGCATTGTCCCCATCCATCACCTTTTCGCTTACGATCAGAGCGAGCTTCTGCTGGCCTTTTTATCGGCCCGATTTGAAGAGCCAATCGTGCCTGGCTTGCGAAATGTATCTCCGGATGTGGCTGCCCCGATTTCTGAGGATGTTGCCGCCGCCTTTCGCGCTGCGCGCCCAGATGATTTTGCGCTTTATGACCGCGTCAAAGACGCAGGGGGCATCCTGCGCGATTTTCGCAGCGAGTAGCCCCGAATCCCCTTTGCATTTCAACCAATCCGCGCTATAGGCGCGGCTTCACGTGGGGTTACAGCCTTGGAGGAACCCCACCCTTATTTATGGAGAATTCAATATGGCTGGTCAGATTCCTGATCTTCACGCCGAAGTACGCACGGGGACAGGCAAGGGCGCCGCTCGTCAAGCGCGTCGCGACGGTTTTGTTCCTGGTGTTGTTTACGGCGGCGAAGGCGAACCTTTCGCAATCCAGATCCCTTTCAACGTTCTGTTCAAGAAGCTGAAAGAAGGCCGCTTCCTGTCCACGCTTTTCAACCTGAAAGTTGAAGGCCAGGAAGATGTGCGCGTGATCTGCCGCGGTGTTCAGCGTGACACCGTGAAAGACCTTCCGACCCACATCGACCTGCTGCGCCTGCGTCGTACATCCAAAATCAACCTGTTCATCCACGTTGACTTTGAAAACGAAGAAGCGGCACCGGGCATCAAAAAAGGTGGCGTTCTGACCATCGTGCGTCCTGAAGTTGAGCTGAACGTGACCGCGGGTGACATCCCTGAGCGCCTGGTTGTTGACCTGACCGGCAAAGAGATCGGCGACGTGATCACCATCAGCCAGATCGACCTGCCAGCTGGTGCGAAGCCAACCATCGACCGTGACTTCGTGATCGCCAACCTGTCCGCACCTTCCGGCCTGCGCTCTGCAGACAACGAAGAAGAAGCGGAAGGCGAAGAAGCCGCAGCGGAAGAATAAACACAACACCGGCCTGTCCGGACTGTGTGAACGCGGTGCCCTAAGGTGCCGCGTTTTTTTGTTGGCAATGCGCGCTGTGCTTTCGGAGCAATCTTCCTGTGCCGTCCCTATAGCTCAAAGCAACCACAATCGCTCTCGTGCGAAGATTTGCATCTCGCGCCTCGGACCACCTACTCGATTGCGAACACGTCAGTGCTTAGACAAAGCAGACATTAAACGAGTGGTAGCTCAAGAACCGTATGCACCCTCAAAACTTGTGAGCGCGCAAGTCAGGCAGAGATATATTGGCAACTTGCTCTGCGATAGGAGGTGTGGACAGGGGATGGGTATCAGAAGAAAACTCCTCCGGGTCCCTCATGGGATGCCACTGATTGGCGAAATGGATTTCCAGACCGGAGAACTTCGCTTTGTAAGCCATCTTCGCACTGCCCGGCACCCAATAGCCAAGATAGACATAAGGCAGCCCTGCTTCCCGCGCGATCTCGATGTGATCGAGGATCAGATAGGTTCCCAGTGATGCCCGTCTCTGCTCCGGATCATAGAAGGAATACACCATGCTCAGACCATCTTCGAGCATGTCCGTCAGGCACACACCGATCAAGGCATCGGTTTCCCGATCAGTGTACTCCACCACGCGGCTGCGGATTGGCGTTTCCTCAATCATTGCGGCAAACTCAAAGACATCCATATCCGCCATGCCACCGTCGGCATGACGGGTGTCAAGATATCGTCGAAACAGTTCAAACTGCTCCTCTGTTGCCCAAGGAGACGTTGCGCGACGCATCAAATGCGCGTTTCGACGCGCCGCACGTCGCTGACTCTTGGTGGGCTGAAACTTCGACACATCAATGCGTGCCGACATACAAGCGGTGCAATCCGTACAAGAAGGACGATACAAAACATTCTGAGAACGTCTAAACCCCTGTTGAGAAAGCGCGTCGTTCAGAGCCGTTGCATTGTCTCCTTGCAAGGCGGTGAACAGCTTTCGCTCCATGCGCCCTTCCAGATAGGGGCAAGGCTGCGGGGCGGTTACATAGAACTGCGGTGCTATTGGCAGGGTGTGGCGCATGATACTCCATCAACTAGGCACGAGGACAAAGTTATCAACAGGATCTGAGAACGCGCAAGCCCCTACAAAGCGTTGCCACCCCCTGTTTTTACACTGTTGGTTAAGATTTGAATTTCATTAACCGATTATTACCATCAACTTCGCGCAATCCGTCGCGTGCTTAAACTAGGTGCAACTTTCGATCAGTTTTTCCATGAAACGCTGTCCAGCTTCAAACTGAGCGACGGAGAGGAACTCATCCGGCTGATGCGCCTGCGCAATATCGCCGGGACCGCAGATCACTGTAGAGTAGCCTGCTTTCTGGAAGTGGCCTCCCTCGGTGCCATAGCTGACAACGCGCGTTGCGTTGTCTCCAGTGAGCTGACGCACCAAAGCTTCCGCTTCGCCTTGCTCCTCAGGGGCCAGCGCCGGAACCATAAAGGACTCCGTCATCTCGATATACGTTTCAGGCACAACCGCTTGCATTTCTGCTTCAATTTCAGCTGCCTTTGCACGTGCCTGAGACATCCAGAACGCATGATCCTCACCAGGGACAACCCGAAAATCGAGACCGAAGCGGCAATCAAGCGCGGTGATGTTATGCGCTGTGCCACCTTCAATCACCCCAACATGAACAGTGGTCCATGGAGGCTCAAATGTAGCGGCCGTATCGCTAGGGGTCTTTGCCTGATTGGCGACATTCATTTCGTTAGCCCACTCAATCAGCTTGGCACCATACATGATTGCGTTCACGCCGGTGTGCATAAGCGAGCTATGCACCTCAAAGCCGCGCACATGCACCATAAAGCCAGCTCCGCCTTTGTGCCCAGAAACCGCGCCCATCATGGACGGCTCCCCAACGATGGTGGCACTCCCTTTTGGAAAGTTAGCATTCAAGCTGTTGATCAACGGCGGAGCGCCTGCGCAGCCGATTTCCTCATCATATGACAAAGCAAGCTGAATAGGCCGCTGCAGATTAGCATAGCGCGCTTCAACCATTGCCCAGATGGCCAAGGCATCAAAACCCTTCATGTCGCATGTACCGCGCCCAAAGAGCTTTCCGCCCCGCTCAACAACCTCAAAAGGATCGCTGGTCCAGGGTTGCCCTTCAACCGGCACAACATCTGTGTGACCCGACAATACGATGGCACCTTCCACCGCAGGCCCGACATGCGCAAAAACAGCAGCTTTGTCAGGGTCTGTTTCGTGCGGATGGCGGTATGCCGTGATACCATGGCTCTTGAGATAAGCCTCGACCCAATCGATCAGCGGCAAATTCGTTTCACTCGACACCGTCGGGAAAGATACGAGTTTTTCAAGAATGGCGCGGGGCGTCAGTCGTTCCGCCATAGACTCAATACCCGCTGTCGGTGATCAGAACTTTATGGCCGGGAACAACCTCTTTGTACTCGGACGGCTGCGCCTCATAGCCCACCGGATGGATCGGGCTTGGAATTGGCTTGAAATTCAGATCCTTCTCGGACTTGCGACGACGCGGGTCCGCAATCGGCACGGCCTTCATCAACGCTTGCGTATACGGGTGCTGCGGGTTCTCAAATACCGCACGACGCGGGCCGATCTCGACGATGCGCCCCAGATACATCACGCCAACATGGTGGCTGACACGTTCCACGACTGCCATGTCGTGGCTGATAAAGACGTAAGAAATTCCCATTTCTGCCTGAAGTTCCATCATCAGGTTCAACACTTGCGCCTGGACCGACACGTCGAGTGCAGACACAGCTTCATCAGCCACAATCAGCTTGGGATTCAGTGCTAGTGCGCGGGCAATCGCAATCCGCTGGCGCTGACCGCCGGACATCTCGTGTGGGTAGCGGCGCATAAAGCTGCGCGGCAGCTCCACACGGTCAAACAACATCTCTACACGCTTTTGCAGTTCGGTACCGGAATGCGTACCGTAGTTTCGCATAGGCTCCGCCACCTGATCCATCAACACCATCTGTGGGTTCAGGGATGCAAAAGGATCCTGAAAGATCATCTGCATATCTTGACGCGCAGCGTGCATCTCTTTCGGATTGAGCGAAATGATATCCTTGCCGTCAAACCGGACTTCCCCAGAGGTTGGCTCAACCAGACGCAGCAACGAACGGCCCGCCGTGGACTTACCGCAACCAGACTCTCCGACAAGAGACAGCGTTTGACCTTTGTTGACGGTAAAAGACACATCTTCCACAGCATGCACATTCGCCACGGTGCGCCGCATGAGGCCACCTTTCACCGGGAACCGGGTGACGAGGTTTTTGACCTCCAAGATGGTTTCTTCCGTTCCGGGGATTGGATCTGTGTTGTGCGTGGTGTCCCCAAACAACTTCATCGGGCTTGGGACATCCGTACCCGTCATTTCCCCCAGCTTGGGAACAGCTGCGAGCAACGCTTTGGTGTAATCATGAGACGGGTTCTCGAAGATCTCTTCGACAGTGCCCTCTTCAACCTTGTTTCCGCGGAACATGACGACAACGCGGTCAGCCATCTGCGCGACAACCGCCATGTCGTGCGTGATGAACATCACGGCCGTGCCGGTTTCCCGCTTCAAACGGTCCATCAGTGCCAGAATTTCCGCCTGAATGGTCACGTCCAGAGCTGTTGTAGGCTCATCCGCGATCAGCAAGCGCGGTTCGCACGCCATGGCCATTGCGATCACAACCCGCTGGCGCATCCCGCCGGACAATTCATGCGGATATTGCTTCAGGCGTCGTTCTGGCTCCGGAATCCGCACTTGTCGCAAAAGTTCCAAAGCACGGGCTTCTGCATCGGCTTTTGACAGTTTTTTGTGCAACCGCAGACCTTCGGTCAGCTGCCGGCCGACTGTAAATACCGGGTTTAGAGCCGTCATAGGCTCCTGAAAGATCATCCCGATCTCGTTGCCACGAATCGTCCGCATAAGATCTTGATCGGCTTTGGAGAGGTCCACATCGCCGTTATCGCGGCGGTCAAACAACAGGCGGCCGCCAGCAATATCGCCGCCACCAAACTCCACCAGACGCATCAGAGACAGGCTGGAAACGGATTTGCCAGAGCCAGATTCTCCAACGATACATACGGTTTCACCCGGACTCACCTTGAAGGACACGTCCTCGACCCCAACCACCGGGCCGTCTTTGGTTTGAAATTCGACGCGCAGGTTCTCGATGGAGGCTATAGCGTTGTCCAGCATGCGGGTTACTCCCCTCAGTGTTTTTGTTTTCTCCTTGTCGCCGACGCTATAGCTGACGTTCCACAAGGTCAAACCGATGCGAACTTCTTTCTCGGAAAGCGACGGCAGGAAAAACAAACGAACCCTTGCAATTTTTTACCGACTGGTCTGTGATGCCCTCAGTCGGAGGGGAGTACGACACAAATCTGTGCATTGGGTTCTGTGCGATTCGCCACCCGCTCCTCTTGTTATGACAACCAAGAACGGGCGGAACCAATCTGCCTTTTTCGCACGAACGACGTGCCAACATGGAGTGAGATATGAAAGCAAAAACCCTGATGCTGGGCGCTGCAGCAGCGTTTGTGATGGCCCCGGCGGCCATGGCAGAGCGCGGCGCTGATGGCCACGTAAACATCATCTATTGGCAGGCGCCTTCGATTCTGAACCCTTATCTGTCCTCCGGGACCAAGGACATCGAATCCGCCTCTCTCACAATTGAACCGCTGGCGCGTTACGACGAAACCGGCAAAATGGTCCCATATCTGGCAGCTGAAATTCCAACCGTGAACAACGGTGGCGTTTCTGAAGACCTGACCTCTATCACCTGGACCATTGCAGACGGCATGGTGTGGTCTGATGGCACTCCGGTGACCTCCGCTGACGTTGTTTTCACCGGCGATTACTGCATGCACCCAGAAGGCGGCTGTGCACAGGCCGCGTTCTTTGACGGTGTTGAAGAAATCGAAGCGCTGGACGAAAAAACCGTCAAAGTGACCTTCAACCAGCCAAAGCCAAACCCATATGGCCCATTTGTTGGCGGTCAGTCCCCAATCCTGCAGAAAGCCCAGTTTGAAAACTGCATGGGTGCCAAAGCACCTGAGTGTACTGCAGAGAATTTCGGCCCAATCGGCACCGGCCCGTTTGTTGTGACCGAATTCAAAACCAATGACGTGATCCAGTACGAAGCCAACCCGAACTATCGCGATCCGGCGAAGCCAGCGTTTGCTACCGTAACCTTCAAAGGTGGCGGGGATGCGACCGGCGCAGGCCGCGCGGTTCTGGAAACCGGCGAGTTTGACTATGCGTGGAACCTCCAGCTGGCACCCGATGTGATTGCCAAGATGGAAGAAGGCGGCAAAGGCATCGCGATCGCGGGCTTTGGCCCACTGGTTGAGCGTCTCGAAATGAACATGACCAACCCATCTTCTGACCTTCCAGAAGGTGAGCGTGCGACTGTTGCGCATCCGCACCCGTTCCTGTCCGACATCAACGTGCGTAAAGCTCTGTCTATGGCAATCGACCGCGAACTGTTGGTGGAAATCGGCTATGGCAAAGCGGGTAAAGTCACCTGTGACCTCGTGCCTGTGCCTGCGAACTACGCGTCTGCAAACACCGACTGCTTCACCCAAGACATCGCTGGCGCCAACGCGCTTCTCGATGAAGCGGGCTGGGTCAAAGGTGGCGACGGCATCCGCACAAAAGACGGCGTGAAACTGTCCATCCTGTACCAGACATCCACCAACGCCGTGCGTCAGGACTTCCAGGCGCTGATCAAACAGTGGTGGAGCGAGATTGGTGTTGAAACCGAGCTGCGCAACCTGTCTGCATCCGTGTTCTTCGGTGGTGACCCAGGTTCCCCTGACACCTTCCAGAAATTCTACGCAGACGTGGAAATGTATGCGAACACCTTCAACGGCACCGACCCTCAGCAGTATCTGGCGGCCTACCGTTGTGGCGGCGAGCCTAAGCCGTCTTCCCAGTGGCAGGGTGAGAACATCAACCGCTTCTGTGATCCGGCGTATGACGCTCTGATCGACGAACTGGCTCGCACAGGCGACATCGAGAAGCGCGGCGAGATCGCGAAGAAGATGAACGACATGCTGACCAACGAGAGCTTCACCATTGTGCCACTGGTGCACCGTGGTCGTGTGTCCGCACATGCCAACTCTCTGGGTGGCGTTGTGCTGAACACATGGGACTCCGAGCTTTGGAACATTGCCGATTGGCACCGTGTGAAGTAAACTAATGCTTAGGGCGGGCTTTCGGGTCCGCCCTATCCTCTATCGGTTCTGAACAGGCAGGTCGCTGCGCGGAGCCCACCAATCAAAAATAGACGCACAAAGGCGCCGCTTTATGCTGACCTTCACAATACGACGGTTGATCCTTTCGATCCCGACGCTCTTTTTCATATCTCTCGTCATTTTCCTTCTACTGGAACTGGCCCCGGGCGACCCGATGGCACAGGTGCCGCTCACCGTGCCACCAGAAGTGAAGGAAAAGATGCGCCAGGCCCTTGGTTTGGGCGAGCCTGGCTATATCCGGTTCTACAAATGGCTGGTTCAGTTTTTCTGGGTAGAACCGCAGGTGCTGTTTGACCATCTCTTTGGCACCGCCTTCTCTGAAGGCAAGCTGCGCATCATTAGCTGGCAGACCCGCTCTCCGGTGATGGATGTGGTGGTGGAACGCCTGCCCCAGACCCTGTGGGTTGTGGGCATGTCCTACATCGTGGGCATCCTGATCGCGCTACCAATCGGGATCTACTCAGCCTACAAACAATATTCGGTGTTTGATCAGGCCGGCACATTCATCACCATGATCGGCTATTCGATCCCACCGTTTTTCACCGGCCCGCTGATCATTGTGATCTTCTCGGTGAACCTTGGCTGGTTCCCCTTCATCTATGACACCACCCATGAAGTTGTGGATTGGGACAGCTTTGTCTATCAGCTGCGCCAAATGATCATGCCGGTGATGGTGCTTGCTTTGCAGACCACCGCGCAAATCAGCCGCTACATGCGGGCCTCGATGCTGGATAACCTAAATCAGGACTATGTGCGCACCGCGCGTGCCAAGGGCCTGAGCGAGCGTGTTGTGGTGCTGGTGCATGTGCTGCGCAACTCGATGATCCCGGTTGTGACCGTGATCGCGTTGGGTCTGCCTGCCATCTTTGGCGGCGCCATTATCACCGAGCAGGTCTTCTCTGTGAATGGCATCGGTGCTCAGTTGATCGGCGCGATTCAGGCCAACGATCTGCCCACCGTACAGACGCTGACCTTTATGTTCGCTTTCCTGATCGTCTTCTTCAACCTGATCGCAGAT
This sequence comes from Shimia sp. R9_3, assembly GCF_017743755.1. Taxonomy (NCBI): domain Bacteria; kingdom Pseudomonadati; phylum Pseudomonadota; class Alphaproteobacteria; order Rhodobacterales; family Roseobacteraceae; genus Shimia; species Shimia sp. R9_3. The sequence goes on from NZ_JAGHRP010000007.1 coordinate 67,796, forward strand.
GTGCTCTACGGCATTCTTGATCCGAGGATCCGCTATGACTGATACCACCAACACCGAACCGACCACACCGCAGCGGTCCCAATGGGTGGACGTCTGGCACCAGTTCAAGGCACACAAAGGCGCGCTTTTGGGCGGGATCATTTTCATTGTGATCGTACTGGGCGTCTTTATCGGCCCTTGGCTCTGGCCTTATGACGCAACCTACATCGATATCCGTTCGCGTAACCAAGGCCCAAGCTTTGCGCATCCCTTTGGCACAGACCAGCTGGGACGGGATACTCTGGCGCGGATGATGGCGGGCGGGCAAACCTCGATTGCCGTGGGCCTCACCGCCATGCTGCTGGCGCTAGGTCTGGGCAGCTTTGTGGGTATCGCCGCAGGCTATTTCAAGAAACTCGACGGCCCGCTGATGCGCCTGACCGACTTGTTTCTGGCTCTGCCAATCCTGCCTCTTCTGCTGGTGATGATGATGCTCTTCCGAGAGCCCCTCTCCGCCGCTGTTGGTCCTGAGCGTGGTATTTTCATCCTGATCGTGGTCGCCATCGGCATCACCTCCTGGATGCCCACAGCCCGGATTGTACGCGGCGACGTACTTGCACTGAAGGAACGTGAGTTCGTACTCGCAGCCCGCTCCATCGGGACGTCAAACCACAACATGATCACACGGCATATCCTACCCAACGTGCTTTCGCCGATCATGGTGTCTGCGACACTTGGCATCGCCAACGCGATCATCACGGAATCGGCCCTTTCATTCCTAGGCCTTGGTTTTCCACCGGACTTCCCAACCTGGGGTCGCCTGCTGAATGACGCCGTACAATATCTGCAGGATTATCCGGAGCGCGTGTTCTGGCCCGGCCTTGCAATCTCTCTGACCGTGTTGTCGGTAAACTATCTCGGTGACGGCCTGCGCGACGCACTCGATCCGCGTATTCGCGGCCGGTAAGTCAAACAATATCAACAGATAGGCCGGGTACATCGCCCGGCCTTTTCCATTTAGAGCATTCAGTAATTTGAGACTTCAATCAAATTCTGATCTGGGTCTCTAAAATAGAGCGATGTGATCGGCCCCTTGGCACTGGTGCGCACGACGGGTCCCTCCTCGATCGTGACACCTTGCTTTTCCAAATGCACAATTACCTCGGCCAGCGGTGTCGTTGCGATGAAACACAGGTCGGCTGATCCCGGCATCGGCTGTCCAGCTTTCGGTTCAAACTCGCGACCAGCCTGATGCAGATTGATTTTCTGTTGACCGAATGTGAGGGCCACGCGGCCTTCTCCAAAAATCGCGACCCGAAATCCCAAAACCCGAGTATAAAACGCCACGGTTGCCTCGATGCTGGCAACTGTGAGCACAAGATGGTCCAGTCTTTCGATCTCGATCATTTGGTCACTTTCAGGATCTTTTCTCAAAAGCCGTCCAATCGCACATAAAGTTGTACAGCTCACCACCAAATAAAGGCGGTAAAGGCCGTTTGCCCTGCTAGGGTTGCTGCAAACACCGCTGCTGACTGCAGAACGGAACTCAACGCCTCGATCAAATATAAGCTGATCGCAAAACACAAGGAACGTCCAATGTCTCAAAGTGACCGCGCCAAAGCCTTCGCCGACCTCCACAAACCCGGCTCACCTGTTGTGCTATACAATATGTGGGATGCTGGCAGCGCAGCTGCCGTGGCCAAAGCTGGCGCATCAGCTCTCGCCACTGGGAGTTGGTCGGTGGCCGTTGCACAAGGCTATGCAGATGGCGAAGACCTACCGATGGAACTGCTCTTTCAAATCGCAGGCCGGATCACCGCCACAACAGAGCTGCCAGTCAGCGTCGATTTTGAAGGCGGTTACGCTACTGACCCTGAAGAGCTCTCACTAAACATCAAACGCCTTTTGGCCACAGGTGCGGTGGGGCTGAATTTTGAAGACCGTGTGGTCGGCGGTGAAGGCCTGCATGATACCGCGTCACAGGTGGCGCGTATCAAAGCAATCCGAGCGACAGCCGATGCAACCGGAATTCCACTCTACATCAATGCGCGCACAGACCTCTTTCTACAATCAAAGCCGGAAGCGCACGCCAGCTTGATTGACGATGCTCTCGCGCGGGCTGAGGCTTATACAATAGCAGGTGCGAGCGGTTTCTTTGTGCCCGGCCTGACAGAACCTGATCTGATAAAACAGATCTGTGAACAGGTCTCTCTGCCAGTGAACGTGCTGTGTCTGGACACATCTGCTGACATCACACCGCTGGCGGCGCTTGGAGTGGCGCGCATCAGCTTTGGCCCAGCACCTTACCGCACAGCGATGAAAACGCTGACAGCGCAGGCGGCGCAACACTATTGAGTTTTAGAAAGTTGGCGACGCTCAGGCTGTGTCGCCAACTGCAACCCAACTGGGCTTATCGTCCAAATGCTCTTGGAACTGAATTTGCAACCCGAGATCACTATCAAAGGCATTGGCGGAAATCGGGAAACTCTCTTCCTCTGACAGGATCTCTCCCAACGACGTGCCGCAGATCTTGCAAAAACATCGGCCATATTTGAACGGTAGCTCTGGCTGATAGAGCGCAACCTGCTCTTTGCCGGACACCCACCGCAGGCTCTCTTTCTTTACAAAGACAATCGTACTCGCGCCCGATTTGCGACAGCGAGAGCAATGGCAGGTCCCCATCATTGTTGGGGCCGCGCTCAACGCGAATTTCACAGCCCCGCAATTGCAACTTCCAGAAATCATTTTACGTCCTCACCCGGCATTCAACATGAGAACATTTGCAGAACAATGACAACGAAGCAAGCTCGCCGACCCAAAAGAAAAACCCCGCCATTGCTGGCGGGGTTTCCCATTTCATAAAGCAAAAGATCGGGTGATCTTACTCGTCGCCTTTGAGCGCTGCGCCCAGGATATCGCCGAGGGACGCGCCGGAGTCGGAAGACCCGTACTGTTCCACTGCTTCTTTTTCTTCTGCGATTTCGCGTGCCTTGATCGACAGGCCCAGACGACGGGTCTTGCTGTCGATGTTGGTGACGCGCACGTCGACCTTGTCGCTGACGGAGAAACGCTCTGGGCGCTGCTCTGCACGGTCACGGGACAGGTCGGAGCGGCGGATGAAGGATTTCATGCCTTCGTATTCCACTTCGATGCCACCGTCTTCGATCGCGGTCACTTCAACAGTCACGATAGAGCCGCGCTTCACGCCGCCAACCGCATCTGCGAATTTGTCACCACCCAGCGCTTTGATGGACAGGGAAATACGCTCTTTTTCAACGTCCACTTCGGAGACAACGGCCGAAACCATGTCGCCTTTGCGGTAGTTCTGGATCGCATCTTCGCCACGCTCGTCCCAAGACAGGTCGGAGAGGTGAACCATGCCGTCGATCTCGCCTGGCAGGCCGATGAACAGACCGAATTCGGTGATGTTCTTGACTTCGCCTTCGACCTCGGTGCCCTCTGGATGTGTTTCTGCAAACACTTCCCATGGGTTGCGCATGGTCTGCTTGAGACCCAGAGACACGCGGCGCTTGGCACCGTCGATCTCCAGCACCATGACGTCCACTTCCTGAGAGGTGGAAACGATCTTGCCGGGGTGCACGTTTTTCTTGGTCCAGGACATCTCGGAGACGTGAACCAGACCTTCAACGCCCGCTTCCAGCTCAACAAAGGCACCGTAATCGGTGATGTTGGTCACGCGGCCTTTGTGCACGGACTCCAGTGGGTACTTGGCAGCAACCAGATCCCATGGATCGTCTTGCAGCTGCTTCATGCCCAGGCTGATGCGGTGGGTTTCTTTGTTGATCTTGATGACCTGAACCTTAACGGTTTCACCGATCGTCAGGATCTCAGATGGGTGGTTCACACGACGCCATGCCATGTCGGTGACGTGCAGCAGGCCGTCTACGCCGCCCAGGTCAACGAATGCACCGTATTCGGTGATGTTCTTGACCACACCGTCCACGGCCTGACCTTCGGACAGGTTGCCGATAACTTCGGCGCGCTGCTCGGCGCGGGACTCTTCGAGGATCGCGCGGCGGGACACAACGATGTTGCCACGGCGACGGTCCATTTTCAGGATCTGGAACGGCTGCTTCAGACCCATCAGAGGGCCAGCGTCGCGCACGGGGCGCACGTCAACCTGGGAACCTGGCAGGAAGGCCACGGCGCCGCCGAGATCAACCGTGAAGCCGCCTTTAACGCGGCCGAAGATCGCGCCTTCAACGCGCGCATCGTCTGCGTAGGCTTTCTCAAGGCGATCCCATGCTTCTTCGCGGCGCGCCATCTCGCGGGAGATAACAGCTTCGCCACGGGCGTTTTCAGCCGCGCGCAGGTACACTTCCACTTCGTCGCCAACAGCGATTTCAGGAGCTTCACCAGGGTTTGCGAATTCTTTGAGCTCAACGCGGCCTTCCATTTTGTAGCCGACGTCGATGATGGCTTGGCCCGCTTCAATTGCGATGACTTTGCCTTTGACAACCGAACCCTCGTTCGGTGTGTCCATTTCGAAGCTTTCTTGGAGGAGGGCTTCGAATTCCTCCATGGTTGCGTTAGCCATGTGGCGTTTACTTCCTTTACAAACGTTTTTTCTGGCCGTGCGGTTGTCTCCGCCGGTCTTGGTTGGTGTCCGCCTTCTGGCAGAACAATTTGGTCTTGGGCGCGCCAACAACAAGAAAACACACAAAAAGCAAAGAGGGCCGGTGCTTCCGACCCTGCTCGTCTCATTGTTTTATGGCATTTGCGCCTTATAGACGTGCGCTTCTTAGCGACAATCACCTATGTGGGCAAGCCGATTCCGCGCACTACGCGATCTCGGCGTAGTGTTGCCTGTTCAATCGCATCTAGCCGCTCAAGCGCCGCCTCCGGATCTCGTGTACCGCCGGCCTTCTTCCAGATACCGATGGCGGATGCAGGGCTCCATGGCAACGTCGCCACGCTCAACCATTGGCGCAACTCGGGTGGCAAAGCATCATAGGCTTGCATCGTATTCCCCTGACGCCGCCGCCCCTTCAAGCTGCTGTTGAGATTTTTTCGCATAACCACTCTGCCTTAGCCTCAATATGTAACGTTATTACATATCTATGCAGGCAAATAACAAGCCAGAAATGCAAATCAGCGGCTCCCAATCCGGGCGCCGCTGCAATAGCGCTATCGCCTGCTATCAGGCGATGGTTTTGACCAGAGTCTCTCGCGACTTACGAACTTTCGGCATCGGCAGCAGCCAATCCGCGCCTTCTTCGCGATAGCCAAGCGGCAACAGCGTAACGGATTTCAAACCAAGCTCCTTAAGCCCCATGATCTGATCCACAGCATCCGCATCAAACCCTTCCATCGGGCAGCAATCCACTTCAAGTTCTGCCGCCGCCAGCATTGCAAACCCCAAAGCAATATAGGCCTGACGGGCTGCGTGGTCGTGGTTTACGGTGGATTCGCGGTGCAAATAAGCGCCTTTGAGGTTCTCGTAGTACTGGGTGATCATCGGGTTTTCGCCGCGCAGCTCTTCCATATGCGTGCGAACCGCATCGATCCGTTCTGCGGAGTAGTTGTCCCACGCAGCAAAAACGAGCAGATGGCTACACTCGGTGATCTGGCTTTGATCCCAGCCTACTTTGCGGATTTCTTCGCGCATCGCATCTTGCGTCACCACAAACACCTCAAACGGCTGCGTGCCGCTGGAAGTTGGAGCCATGCGGATTGCCTCCAAGATGGCCTCTACTTTTTCTTCAGAAACCGCTTTTGCAGGGTCCATTTTCTTGGTGGCATAGCGCCAGGTCATCAAGTCTTTAAGGGAGGTCATTTTGATCTTTCTCAGTCTGTCACCCCTCCCGCGGCCGAGCCGCAAAGGGTGGTATATTTTCGATACTGACGATATAGAAAGAACCATATACCGCTGCAAGAAGTTACATTCTCGTTCCCCGGTCACACGAAGGGAACCACCCCCAGGAGTCTCACATGCCAGATGCAACGCAAAAGACGCAGTGCCCGGAATGCCAACGCATCAACGAAGTTCTGAGCAGAGTTGGTGACCGCTGGTCTGTTTTGATTGTGATGTCGCTTGGCGAATACGGTGTCTTGCGCTTCAACGAGCTCAAACGCCGACTAGGTATTTCGCAACGGATGCTGTCGCTGACCCTGCGCGAGCTGGAGCGAGACGGGCTGGTCAGCCGCACATACCACCCAACGATTCCTCCCAAAGTGGAATACGCTCTAACAGATTTGGGGTATTCGTTTTTAGAGCCTGTAAAAGCGATGGGATACTGGGCGTTGGAAAACCTGCCCACCATTGATGCGGCACGGGAAATCTATGATCGGGAAGCGGCGCTGAAGGACAGTGCCTGAGGCCTATCAGCTCCGCTGCGCCTTCACCGCATCGATAGCTGCTTGAACCGCCGCCTCGATGGCCAAGTCAGACGTATCAATCAGAACCGCATCCTCCGCGGGCTTCATGGGCGCCTCGGCCCGCTCGGCATCACGTGCATCGCGCTCTTTCACATCAGCCAGAACAGCGTCTCGCGTCGTTTCGTGTCCCTTGCCGACGAGCTCAAGATATCGACGCTCCGCCCGCACCTCCGCACTGGCGGTCACAAAAAGCTTAGCGTCCGCCTCCGGACAAATAACGGTGCCGATATCGCGACCATCCAGCACAGCCCCACCTGCCCGCCCGGCGAAAGCGCGCTGAAAATCAATCAGTGCTGCGCGCACCTCCGCTATTACCGCTACCCGGCTTGCAGCCTGCGCCACCTCTGGCGTGCGCAGATTTTCCGCAGCAAGATCCTCGGCCGTCAGCGCTTTCGCGGCATCAATCGGGTCAGTGCCATCCAATGTACGCGCACCCACTGCGCGATACAAAAGCCCCGTATCAAGATGCGCAAAGCCGAAATGCGCAGCAATCGCTTTGGAAATTGTACCTTTTCCAGCCGCCGCCGGTCCATCAATCGCAATGGTGAATCGCATCGCTTCGCCTTTTCGCATGCGCTCCTGAATAGCAGCAGAGAGCTTTGAAGTTGATGCGGGCCTACACCACAGCCACCTTGGGGCGCAAGCTGACACGCCACGAAAATTCGCACCGCCAGAAAATCTTAATATTACAGAATATGAATTTCACGTGGGTTCGCCGCACCTCCGTTGACTTGCTGCAAGCCTACGACCAATACACCGCTAGATGAATTCAATGGCGGGGATAACATGCGCGCAGCAGATGTGATTGCGAAACGGTTGTATGAGCAAGGATGCCGTTGGGCCTTTGGTATGCCCGGAGGCGAAGTGCTGACACTTCTGGATGCACTGGACAATGTCGGCATCGAATTTGTCCTCTGCCGTCACGAAAACGCTGCGGGCTTTATGGCAGAAGCCACCTATCATCGCACTGGCGCACCAGGTATTTTGCTCACGACCGTTGGCCCTGGCGCTCTTAACGGTGTGAATGTCGTGGAAAATGCGCGTGAAGATCGCGTGCCGATGATTGTCTTGACCGGCTGCGTCGATCCGGAAACAGCACAAGTCTACACCCACCAAGTTCTGGATCAGACAAAGGTTTTTGAGAGCGTCACCAAGGCGAGCTTTACGCTAAACGCGAAAGCAGCCCATGTGATCATCGACAAAGCCATTGGCATCGCCACCGAAGGACGTCCGGGCCCGGTCCACATTGATGTCCCGATTTCTGTGGCGAATGCGCCCTCTGAAGGGGAAGGCGTGATGCGCCGCTCAGCCCTTCCGGTCGCACCGGCAGGGCCCGAGCTGGATGCAGCCCGCACCGCTCTGGCAAACGCAAAGAAGCCACTCATTGTAGCAGGCGTTGACGCCCTGTCTGAGGCTGGCGCAAGCGCGATTCAGCAAGCTGCAGAGCTCTTGGGCGCGCCGGTCATCACCACCTACAAAGCCAAAGGGCTGCTGCCCGAAGATCATCCCCTTGCACTCGGCGGCGCTGGCCTCTCCCCGAAAGCTGACAATATTTTATTGCCTCTTGTCAAAGAGGCCGATGTCATTCTCGCTATTGGTTATGACCCCATCGAAATGCGGATCGGCTGGCAAAATCCTTGGGATCCCGAAACGCAGGTGATCATCGACATAACTGCCGAGCCGAACCACCACTATATGCATCAGTCCACGCACAATATTGTTGGGGATTGCGCCGCCTCTGTTGCTGCGCTGCTTCCAGACAACGCGCGCACCGGCTGGTCAGGCTCCACAATCTCAGACACCCAAAATGCCTTGGCGGCAGCGTTTCCAGCCGGAGAAACCTGGGGGCCAGCTCAAGCCATCTCAATATGTCAGGACGTTTTGCCGGCGGACACGCTGGCCACGGCTGACAGCGGCGCCCATCGCATTCTTCTCAGCCAAATGTGGACATGCCGCTTCCCGCGCGCGCTCACGCAATCCTCAGGGTTTTGCACCATGGGCTGCGCCGTACCGCTCGCCATTGGCGCTCAGTTTGTCGAACCGGATCGCACAGTGGTTTCCTTCAGCGGAGATGCAGGCTTTCTGATGGTTGTGGGTGAACTCGCAACAGCCGCCGAACATAAACTGAAAACCATCTTCGTTGTGTTCGACGACGCCTCACTGGCACTCATCGAACTGAAACAGCGCGAGCGCAAACTCGACAATGTCGGCGTGGATTTCAAAGGAACCGACATGGCGGCCGTTGGGCGCGCTTTCGGCGGCAACGGTGTGAGTGTTTCCAGCGAAGCGGAATTGCGCCAGGCACTGAACGATGCGCAATCCGCTAAAACTTTCACAGTTATCGCCGTTAAAATTGACCGGAAAGCCTATGACAATGCCTTCTAATCCTACCGCCCCCCGCGCGCTTGAAGGCGTTTTGGTTCTCGATCTCAGCCGCATTCTTGCGGGCCCGACAGCCACCCAGCTTCTCGGTGATCTTGGCGCGACTGTGATCAAAATCGAAAATCCAATCACCGGCGGCGATGACACGCGCCGCTGGGGTCCACCCTACGCAGAAACGACAGACGGCCAAAGTGACCTCAGCGCCTACTTCATGGCCGCCAATCGCAACAAATTCTCGGTTGCGGCAGATCTCTCGACCACTGAGGGGCAAGGGCTTGTCAAACAGATCGCGGCTCAAGCTCAGATCGTGATTGAGAACTACAAGCCTGGGGGTCTCAAAAAGTATGGGCTTGATTACGCCGCGCTGAGTGAGATCAACCCGAGCCTCGTCTATTGTTCGATTTCAGGCTTCGGCCAGACCGGTCCCAATCGGGAACGGCCGGGCTATGATCTCATGGCGCAGGGATTTGGCGGCATCATGTCCATTACAGGTGACCCGGATGGCGCGCCCATGAAAGTGGGCGTCGGTATCGCCGATGTCATGTGCGGCATGTACGCCACCGTCGGCATGTTAGCCGCACTGCGCCACGCAGAAGCCACCGGCGAAGGGCAACAGATCGACTTGGCATTGGTGGACAGCCAGATGGCGTGGCTTGTCAATGAAGGCACAAACTACCTGACATCCGGCAAGACGCCGAAACGGCGCGGAAATGGGCACCCTAATATTGCGCCCTACAATGTTTTTGCCACCAAAGAAGGCCATATCATCCTAGCCGTCGGAAATGACACGCAATTTCAGTCTTTTTGCCGTGCCTTTAATTGCAGCGATTTGGCTGCGGATCCGCGTTTTGCAACAAATCCGCTGCGTCTGGAGAACCGCGTTGCGCTGGAAATCGCCGTTTCTGAAACAATTGGCGCCCATTCCTCGCAAGAGACCCTCGCAATGTTGCAAGCTCAGGGCGTGCCCTGCGGACCCATATACACCGTTGAAGAAGCTCTCACATCGCCGCAGGCCATAGAAAGAGGCGCTGTTGTCAAGGTTTCAGCCGAAGCAACCAGCGCTGGTAACGTAAATCTGCTGGGCAATCCGCTCAAATTCTCTAAAACGCCGATTCAATATGCAAAAGCACCGCCAAAATTTGGAGAAGACACCGAAAATGTATTTGACCTGCTGTCGCAACACATGAGCCAAAGCCAATCACAATAGGTTGAGATCCAATCACCTTTTCGAGCCATAACGTTTTGGTGATGTGCGCGTATTTGGTGCCCAACCTATAATTTTTCAAACTGTCTTGAAGCGTTCGAAAGGTTTCATAATGCTGACCGATATCAGTGCCTGCGAGGTAAGTCTGTCCAACGAGGAGGCCTTGAGCGCATGGAACAATGTTATTCTTGGTGTCTTATCACATGGCCAAACAACCGGTGACCATCTCAACCGCCTGCTGACTCTGGCACCTGATTTTGCGATGGGTCACGCCATGAAGGGCCTGAGCTGCTTAATGCTCGGCCGTCGCGAGCTGGTCAGCGTTGCGCAATCCGCAAGCGATGATGCGCAGCGTGCTCTGACGCAAGGCGGCGCCACAAAGCGTGAACGTCTTTGGTGCGCCGCACTGACGGATTGGCTGGCAGGCAAGCCTTCTCAATCTGTGGTGCGCATGGAGGAAGCGCTGCGCCTCAATCATGCCGACACGATCAGCGTGAAGCTCTCACATGGCATTCGCTTTATGCTTGGCGACAGCCAGGGCATGCTGCGGTCGATCGAACGCGTGATCAGCGCTCACGGGGTTGCGCATCCGCTCTACGGATACGCACTGGGATGTCACGCCTTCGCACTTGAAGAAAACGGTCGGTATGAGCGCGCTGAACACGTCGGCCTGCGTGGGCTTGAATTCGCCGCAGACGATGCTTGGGGTCTTCATGCTGTGGCGCATGTTTATGACATGACACATCAGACCGACAGTGGCATCTCACTCATCGACAGCAATCTCGATGCGTGGAACCACTGCAACAACTTCCGGTTCCATGTCTGGTGGCACAAGGCCATTCTTCACCTGGATCAGGGCGACATTGGCACGGTTCTGGACCTCTACGACACCAAAGTGCGCGATGAGAAAACCGACGACTATCGCGACTTTTCAAATGCAAGCTCCCTACTAATGCGCCTTGAACTTGAAGGTGTTGATGTGGGAGATCGCTGGGTTGAATTGGCCAACCTTGCAGAGAAGCGCTCTGATGATGGCTGCCTGACCTTCGCCGATATGCACTACATGCTTGCGCTGATCGGTGAAACCCGCCCTGACGCCGTCGCGCGCCTGAATGCCCGCGTGGCCGAAAACGCCAAAAAAGAAGATGAAATGGCACGCGTAATGCTCTCGCCAGGTGTGGCGACCTCCGAAGGTCTGGCTGCCTTTGGCGAAGCAAACTACGCGTCTGCCTTCTCCCACCTGCGCGCGGCACAGACCAACTTCCAATCCATGGGGGGCAGTCACGCACAGCGCGATATCTTCGAACGCCTCACCATCGAAGCCGGTCTGCGAGCTGGTCATTTGGCGGAAACCGAAGCGCTGCTGCGAGCACGCACAGGGCTGCGCGGCGGACATGAAGACGCATTTGGCGCATCACGCATGGCCCAAATCGCCGAGTTGCGCACGTTGGCGACCCCATCGACGGCAGCAAACTAAGTCTGGACGAGGACTATGAGAGTGGCAAACCCGACCTTTGCTCCCGCTACGGCGGCAGTGAATACAGCCGCACAGATCGGCGCCAAAACACGCGATATCCGTCTGGATTTTTTCCGGGGTATCGCGATGTTCATCATCTTGATCGCCCATGTCCCGGGCAATTGGCTGACTCTCTGGATCCCGGCCCGCTTCGGCTTTTCAGATGCCACTGAAATCTTCGTCTTTTGCTCTGGCATGGCGAGCGCCCTCGCCTTTGGCCGTGTTTTCCGCGAGCAGGGCAACATGATGGGCACTGTCCGGATCAGTTATCGTGTCTGGCAGATTTACTGGGCGCATATCTGTCTGTTTTTTGCAATTGCCACCGCCATGGTCGCGCTCAACGCGCTTCTGCCAGAGGGTCGCAACTACGTCGGCCAGCTCAACCTGCACCCATTCTTCAAGGACACGCCAACCAATCTGCTTGGTCTGCTGACTTTGACCTATGTGCCGAACTATTTTGACATTCTGCCAATGTATATGGTCATCCTCGTGATGCTGCCCGCAGTGGTGATCTTGGCAAAGATCAATAAGGCGCTGGCATTTGCAGCCGTCATCGCGGTTTGGCTGTGCGCGAACCTCTATGACCTCAATTTTCCCGCCGAGCCCTGGTCCGAGCGCCAATGGTTCTTCAACCCATTTGGCTGGCAGTTGATTTTCTTCACGGGATTTGCGCTCAATGCACGTTGGCTCCCTGCTCCTCCAGTAGACAATCGGTTGTTTCTGGTGGCCGTCGCTGTGCTCCTGATCACCCTCCCGTTTGCTTATTTCCGTCTCTATAACGAGCTATCTTGGGCATTGGAGTGGCGCAAAGAGTGGCGTGCGCTCATCGACAAGACCAACTTTGGCATCTTGCGCTATGTCCACTTCTTGTCGCTTGCTTATGTCGCTTGGGTGCTGGCTGGCCGCAATGGCGACCGCCTTCAGCCGCGTGACCCAGCTTCGCCCATCGGGCACATCTGGCAGCGCATGATCACCGTCATTCTGAAAGTTGGTCAGCAATCTTTGGCGGTCTTCATCGCCTCCATGTTCCTGGCACGCCTGATGGGAGCTTTGTTGGATCAGGTGGGCCGGACACATTTCACTATGTTCTGGGTGAACCTGCTCGGCGCGGCGATCATAGTCGGCGTGGCCTATGGCGCGTCTTACTACAAATCTCAACCTTGGAAAAAGCGGAGCGGCGCCAATGCTAAGACGTGAGTTCATCGCCAGCTTGGCGGCTTTGGCCGCAAGCCCCGCTTTGGCTGAAGCCAGCAAAGAACCCGGTTTGCAGTTGCATGCGCCCGTCTCATTTGATCCGAGAGAGGTGATTGAGCGTGCCCGTGCGCTTAGCCAGAAGGACTACCAACCGCCAAAGCGCATTCCGCAGGAATGGACAGAAATTGGCTATGAGGATTACGTCTCCATCTGGTTTGACGTGCGCAATGCACTTTGGAGCAAAGAACCCGAGACCCCGCTCCAGTTGGACGTCTTCGCCCCGGGCCTTTACTTTCCGCATCCGATCGACATCGCAGCTATCGAAAACGGCATGGCTCAGCCGCTTAAATTTGATTTCGATGTCTTTGACAAAACTGACAAGTTCCCTGAACTGCCTACCGATGACACGCTTGGCTATTCCGGCCTGCGGCTCCGCGCAGAATTGGAAAAGGCAGGCATCTATCAGGAATTCGCCGTATTCCAGGGCGCGAGCTATTTCCGTGCCATTGGGACCGGAAACATCTATGGCCAATCCGCACGAGGTCTGGCCATCGATACAGCCTCACCTGAGGGCGAGGAGTTCCCGGATTTCCGTGCCTTCTGGATTGAGAAGCCTGGACCCAATGAAGAAATCTTCATTGTCCATGCTTTACTTGATAGCCCAAGCTGCACAGGCGCCTATCGTTTTGAGATAACGCCGGGCAAAGCCCTCACCATGGACATCACAACGCATCTGTTCCCGCGTCGCGATATAGACAACATTGGCATCGCGCCTTTGACGTCGATGTTCCAATACGACCAAACCAACAGACACCGCTTCACCGACTTTCGTCCTGCCGTGCATGACACGGACGGTCTGCTGATCAGTAACGGCGCGGGCGAGACCATTTGGCGTCCATTGGCCAACCCGTCCGCGCTGCAGATCAGCGCCTTTCAAGACAACAATCCCAAAGGTTTCGGCCTTCTGCAGCGCGCGCGCGAATACAGCGATTTTGCGGATCTAGAAGCGCTCTATCACCGCCGCCCGGGCGTTTGGGTGGAACCCAAAGGCGATTGGGGCGAAGGTGCGGTCACGCTGATCGAAATCCCGACCCAGTCCGAGATCTACGACAATATCGTGTGTTACTGGCGTCCAGCAGGAGGCCTGACCCGCGGCACCGAGACCGAACTGTCTTATCGCCTCACATGGAGCGAAGAGGTCAGCTATGGGCAAGGCCTCACTGTGCTCAACACGATGATTGGTTCCGCTTTTGAGAACAACGGAACCATCGTACTGATTGATTTTGCCGATGGCGAAACTGTGCCGGCAGATCTCTCCGAGATTGAAATTGTGGTGAACAGCAGCGCCGGCGAAGTGTCCTCCGGCGTCTTGCAGCGCAATCCGGAAACCGGTGGCCCTCGACTGGCCTTCAAATTTCATCCAGGAGACGAGACGCTCATTGAATTCCGCGCACAGCTTCGGCTCAAAGACGCACCGCTGAGCGAGGTGTGGCTTTACCGGTGGACCGCATGACGTCTGAGCATTCCCATATGCCCCCGCGGGCACCGCTCGCGATGCCGGCTCAGACGTTTTCAGAAGTCGGCAGCAGGCGCTCCATGGAACATGCCGGACGTCCGGGCCGTCACCTTTGGCGCCTAGCGGCCTTTGTACCAACCATCACGTTGACGACCCTGATCTGCACGTCCTTCTCAACGTATTTAAGCCGCGGCGGCGTCTCGACGATTGACGCCATTGTCTTGGCTCTGATTGCGCTTTCGACCGTTTGGCTTGCATTTTCGGCAACCAATGCCTGTTTGGGACTGGTCAGCACAGCTCTTGGCGGCATGCGAATGACCCGTGGCAACGTGAACGGTCAATCAGCTCAAATCGCCCTGTTGATGCCCGTCTACAACGAAACGCCCTGGGATGTTTTTGGCAATGCCTCCGCCATGATGCGAGAGCTGGCCGATGGTCCGGGAGAAGATTGCTACACACTCTTTATCCTCAGTGACACGCGCGACCCGCAAGTCGCCAGGATGGAAGAACGCGCCTATCAGGCACTTAGCAGTTCAGCACACCCAGACACCAAAGTGTTTTATCGCCGCCGCGAGGAAAACACCGACAAGAAAGTGGGCAACCTCACCGAATGGATCGAAAACTGGGGTGCCGCTTATGACTCCATGGTGATCCTTGACGCAGACAGTTTGATGAGCGGCAAAGCCATTCGCCAACTTGCGCGCGCCATGGCGGCTGATCCGGATGCAGGTCTCATTCAAAGCCGCCCAATGTTGATTGGCGCTCAGACACTTTTTGGCCGCGTGCAACAGTTTTCGAACTCCGTCTACGGCTGGCTGATTGCCGAGGGGTTGGCCTGCTGGTCACAACACGAAGGCAACTATTGGGGCCACAACGCGATCATTCGCACGCGCGCATTTGCCGAAAGCGCACGCCTTCCGCACCTGAAGGGTTGGCGCGGCGCAAAGCATCTTTTGCTCAGCCACGACTTTGTCGAAGCAGGCATGTTGCGCCGCGCGGGATGGGCCGTGCGTCTTCTGCCCCGCGTTACAGGAAGCTATGAAGAAACACCGCAAACCCTGATCGACTATGTCGTGCGGGATCGTCGCTGGTGCCATGGCAATATGCAGCATCTGCGAATTCTTACGGCACGCGGTTTTCATGTCATTTCCCGCTTTCACCTTTTGTTGGGCGCCCTCGCCTTTCTGATGTCGCCCGCTTGGCTCGCGGTGATAACCCTTTGGGCCTTTGTCGGCGTCAGCGATGACACACCGCCCAGCTATTTTTCACCGGCGAACCCGTTGATGCCAATATGGCAGGAAACCCCAACCAGCATGGCCTGGTTCTACCTCGCTTTCATCTACGGCATGCTTTTGTTCCCAAAAATCGCCGGTGCTGTCATCTTTGGTCTGCAATCCAAAACACGCGCAGCCTATGGCTCCCGTCGGGTCTTCATCGGATCAATGCTGGTCGAAGTTCTGCTCTCGGTGCTCTATGCTCCGATCATGATGGTCCACCACACCATTGCAGCGACCTCCGCACTTCTGGGGCGCAAAAATGCGTGGGCGCCACAAGACCGGAGCGGGAACGGTTACGGGTGGTTGGCGACCTTGCGGTTCCATTGGATTGAGACCGTGTTTGGCCTTGCACTCATCGGAGGCATGATTTTCGCAGATATCTCGCTTTTGATCCTGCCGATCGCTTTCAGCCTCGCAGCTGCTGTACCCCTGTCAAAGCTCAGCTCAGTGCCTGTCGCGAATGCCGCAAGCCGCGTGCTACGCCTCGACACACCGCACACACTCATCGAGCCAAAGATCGTGTCTTTGGCGCGGAATGAGCGGGCTTGGATGAAATCTGTACTGACAGAAAGCGCTGCGCCGCAATCAATTGCTGCGGAGTGACAAGCGATAGATTATCGGCAGCGCCAAAGCCAACAGCGGCGCAGCAAAGGCGCGATAGCTTATCTGCAAGTTAAATCCGAAATATGAAAGGTATGAGCCGTTGAACAACAACAGGCTCTCCTCAAAACTCGCACCGGCAAAACCACCAGCGGAATTGATCCCGACTTGTATCAGGAAAAGAACTGCTGCGCCGCCAAAAAAACCATAGACGCCCCACCGTAACGGGAGCAAAATCCCGGTGACAAGCGCAGCAACTGATATACCTGCGACCAACATCACAGCCCCTCAAACCAATCTACAACAAGATCAGACCAGCCCCTCGGGATGGCATGCCCCCCAGGGAACAGTGCCAATTCCAATGCAGAGTCCGGTGCACAGCGGTCCCAGATACGCCGCCAGAACTGTCCTTCCGTGACAAAGCGATCCGCTTTCAGGTGCACACATTTGTTGGTCTCTCGCCATAGAGACATCGCATAAAAAATATCGCCTTGTGCGAAAGCATCCGGATCGGTCACTGGCACACGATTCACCACGCGCCCCTCCAGCGGAACCGTTCCATCTGTCCACCCATGCGTGTGCAACATCCGCACCTGACCGGCACATTCTGTCGGATGCGGGCGCCAGAAATTTCCGCCGACAGGCGCATAGGCAGCAAAAGAATTGGGATCAAGACAGGCCGTATAGGCAACCATCGATCCGCCAATGGAAAAGCCAGCCAACACAATGCGCTCCGGATCCAAGTCGAACCGCTCTATAGCATCATCTCGCACGGCGTGCAGATAGGAGATTTCCTCCAGCTGCCTGCCTGAATTTGGATGAAATCCCCAACTGCGCCCGCTACGCCCTTCCCGGGGTACGCCATCAGGCGCAATAACTGCATAGCCCCGCTCCAAAAACGCAGACACCATGCCCCCATTGCGGAGTGCCCCCTTCCCACTGCCCCCCCATCCATGGATGTAAACAACGGCGGGGGCTGGCTGTTCTTGCCCCTCAGGCAAAGCGACATAGTAGGCGCGCTCCCCCACCTCACAGGGTGTCTCGTTAGAGCATGCCCAAGCAGCGGAACCACTCATTGCAGTAAAGGCCAGAGCCGCCAACATGGTCCATCGCATCACTATTCGGTCCTCACCGGCAAACCAGTTTTGAGCCATCCGGGGCCAGAACGGGACCCCAGCATACCTTCCGGCACATCAATGATAGGTGTCAGATTGACCGCTTCCAGCTGCCGAGTGACACGGGCAGAGCGTACGCCGCGCGCGCAAATAACGGCGACAGGCTGTGCAGGAAATGCACGTGCGTTTGACACTTGCTCAATGAAATCGCGCGCACGCATATCAATCGGCACCGCCGGCGCGGGTACACCAGTCGCCGCCCATTCATCCGGGCGGCGAATATCTACAAGCAGGATGTCACCTCTTTCTGCGGCTTGAAATGCCTCCTGAGGTGTCATGGTGTGCGCCACATCCGCACGCGAAGTGGGCAGCATAAAAGAGGCCCCCACCCCAACTGCAGCCGCACCTCCAAGCGCGAGCACAGACCGTCGTGAGAGCCTCATAGTATCGCCTTAGTTTGTCGGCGCAGGCGACGAGAAGTTAGGGATCGTGCTGTCTGACGCCGCTTTTGATTCAATACCACCCCAGTTGCCCTGTGCCAGCGAGATATTCCCCGGAATATCTTCTTCCCAGAAGCCTACCACATTTTTGGTGATGTTGAGATAGAGGTTACCGTCAACAATCCGCCACAGGTTCGGGTTACCAGGAACCTTGCCGCCTTTGGACACACCATATGCGCAGTGGCCATCATATTTCGGAGCGTATTTTTCCGGATCCTTCAAGAAAGCCTTTTTGTTCTTCTCAGAGGCAAAAGCAAAGGTCGCGCCGTTGTAGTCAGCGGTGATGCTCTTGTTGCCAGGAACTGCTGCTGGCTGCGCGCTGCCCACAGGGGCCTGCTCAAGCCCAAAATAGGCCACAACATCGTAACCCGAAACGGCGTAGCCGGTTTCGTCAACATACTGCTCGCCAGCAAAGGCCATGGTCGAGGTCAGTGCCACAAAGGCAGGTGCAATTAGCCACTTCACGATAACTCTCCTAATAACGTGATCATTTCAGTTGAGACCAGCGTAACACAGCATCGTTGCTGCGCGCAGCCATCCTCGCGTGGGTGTGATTGGTTGTGTAGCAGCGCGAAGTTAACGCGGTCATATCAACAGATACTTGTGCATTTTTTGTTCTAAGCCAATGGCTTGCCACAATAGTAGACTGTCACAAATTTCACTCACTGATTGCGAGTCTGCTACCACGGCTGGACCTTCTAGCAACAGAACCACTCCGCATCATTGCGCTGCGCCTAACCACAAACTCGCTTCGGCTTCCTGGTCTGAAGGCCTAACACACTACGAGTCGCAGGGACGTTTGCGAGACGTGACATCGAAACTCAAGGAATTCTTGAAAACGTGTTTTTGGGTCTTGTGTCCCGTCAGGCCTGCACATATACGGGTCCGCGGAGACGTGGCCGAGTGGTCGAAGGCGCTCCCCTGCTAAGGGAGTATACCGGAAACGGTATCGAGGGTTCGAATCCCTTCGTCTCCGCCATAAAACTCAATAAAATAAATACTAAGGCGATTTGACCCTAGCCACGAAGCGCGCACCAACGGCCAAAAACGTCTTAGAAAACCTCAAGAACTCTCTAGATATTTTGGCAAGAAATTGGCAAGATAGACTCGAGTTGGTTTGACGGATCAGGGACGTCCAGCACCCCCGCGACAAACTTGGCCGATACGAGGCCATAGACAGTCCCTTCTCCCACCTGAGCGATACACAGTCTGTATGGCTCTGCTGTAAGGACTATCTCTGCACCCATAGCCGTGGGTTTGCGAGAGAACAGCTTTGGGATCTTTTAGGCCCCAAAGCTACCTCTCGCGAAGTCATGTTGCGAAGGATATGCTTGCAGTGTGGTAGCCGACCACAAAGCATGAGGCTAGTGACTAGGTAGGGCTTAGGTGTCGTCGAAAGCTTCCGTAATCGCCTCACACAGGCGCTCAGACACAGAACCTGAGGCGACGACGATAGCGGAGCCTCGCGAGATGTTGCTCTCTTTGTTTTAGAAATAACTACAACGTGCAGAAAGTGTGTTTTGCAAAGTTCGGCTAACATCTCCAAAGCGGGCATTCCGTTCGTTACTTGGTTTGATCGCTTTGAGCCACAGGCAACATTGGTCATACCCTCACATTTCAGAAAGTACCTCCTATAAATTCAGACTTTTTGGCACTTCGAATTGAATCGAGAAGTGTCAGAACTGCGAAAACTGTTTGTACTTATTACCAATTGCAACGGCTTCGACACTTTCATGTTCGCTATGCATTTCTTTCCTAGAGGACGTTTCCAGGTAAAATCATTACCTCTTACCCCGGAGCTCGCGATCCCAGAAATCAAACCTTTATTCCCGTCATTTTAGGACACACAAACTCGAAAAAGGGAAAAGTATCCGCAACCAAGTTAAATTGATATTAGGTGAAGATTTTTCCCTATTAGAGGAGAATAAAAATTTCCTATCATGATCTTATCAAGGCCAATTCCAGTTAATATTACTCAAAGTGATTCTATCTACTTCCATAGGTTGCGTTTTATATTGAGCAAACAAACACAGCATCTTGGCTAGCTTTGCAATTTATCTCAATTATTCTATACTGAGGTTGTTTTCTTGTCCTTTACCATTCTGTTCCGTTAGAGGAACGCGACCATGACACTCTTCACCTTTTACTTTCCCCTCTCCCTTTTATTATTATTCAAGACCCTCCGCTTTTTCCTTTAGAAAAAAGCCATAGAAGCATTTGACGGCGGCAAAAAATCGCAGAGTATCATTATTGCCTCATGCAATCCAAACATTCAGCGCTGCCATTAAAAACAATTATAACGTATAAAATTCGGTCCCCTACATTTCTGAACAAATGTTAAAAGTCGCTTCAACTGGCGCTCATTGGGCGCTCGAGAGACGAATCTAATTTTCAATTCGATCCAGCCCAAGACTTAGTTCGGTGAGCTGAGGAGGCATGACATGGATAAATTTTCTCCGGTTTTTTTTGGATGTATTTCACCTTTGGATGTGTGATCCTCGCAGTCGAGGCGCGCCGGCTATTCAAGGGTCCTCAACTCAGACTAGTTCTATCACGAGGTCAATTTCCTCGATTAGCCGGAATTAGTTATCAACAGCTTTCCAATGAAAAATACTACAACCGCGGATTTTACGTCTATGTTTCAGCTTATCTTTTGATCTATGTTATAGCTGTATTTTCTGTGCAGATTGGCTCAGAATTACGCGCTCTGGCCGGTCAACAAACCAAACAGGACTTCAGGGGACTATTGGGCCGAGCGCCTCTGAGCCAGATGGCTATGCGTGGCCGTTGGTCATTGCTATGACCATGACTTATTTTCTCTCCGCAAGAAACCAAGCCGGAAAATATCTGCGCGCATTCGAGATGAGTTTCAGGAACTTTGCCCATCGCTTGGCAGGTGTACCAAACAGCATTTTCCGACAGATCACTCGCTTAGGTCGATTGGACTATTCTGCCGCGCTAAAGGGAAGTTCGACACCTTATCTCGACATGTATAGTAGGCTTTGCGGGCCTGCCAGAACCCGGGGTCGACAACGCAATCACCTTTCAATTTCTTCAGACCACAAAACGTGACTTTGAAGCAATTGACGCATTTGAGCCTGCGATTTGCGGTGTTTTTCGCGGTCTTGTATTTCCTGTAGGCGATGGAGAAAAAGCGTCGGTAATGCACAA
Source organism: Shimia sp. R9_3 (assembly GCF_017743755.1). Lineage (NCBI taxonomy): Bacteria > Pseudomonadati > Pseudomonadota > Alphaproteobacteria > Rhodobacterales > Roseobacteraceae > Shimia > Shimia sp. R9_3. The sequence goes on from NZ_JAGHRP010000007.1 coordinate 88,649, forward strand.
GCTGTTGGATGATCAGGAAGAGGAATGCTCCGCATTACGGCTTCTCTTGGAGGAGGCGCTATCTGACAGTAACCCCATCCCTTCCATTCAGGAAATGCGCAGCATTGCTGACGCAGGTCAGGAGTGCTTGCGCAATCTAAAGGCCCTATTTGGGGCACTGAATTCTCAAGCTGACCCAGACGACATCTCCCGCGAAATTTACCTCCCTATTGATCGAGTACTCGATGTACTGATATCGCCAGACAAGTTTGGCTTAAAGGATAAAGCCTTTACAACGGTTCTACTTACCACAATTGCCATGATTGTGATCTACCCCGCTTGGCGCTGAACAGACTTAGGCTGCGCGAGGAACCAGTATTGCCGATTTGGGGCTTTGGGACAAGTCCATAACAGATTTATTTTTAAAAGACATGTCCATTCAGTCTGACCTGTATTTTGTTTTTTAAAGAGCCAGCGAGGATATCCTACCACTGACTGTTCTTTTTTTAACGGTTTCTGTTGCAACTTTTGTCGGCTCGACGCAATTTGATAGACAGCCGCGATTGGAAGCCCTACCGACTGGCCAATCTTCCGATGGCACGCTTGCTTAAAGTCACTTCGCTGCAAGCTTTTGGTGCAGCATTTGCGACCGCATCCCTGATCTCATGCTTCAAGCTCTTTGCTACTCTCAATCCTTCTAGTTTCTTGGCGGAGGCATCTATTTGGGAACGTACGGCAATCGCGTTAGATATAGCAGCGCAAGAGATCGCTTTGTCGACGTTGAAGTATCTGCTTCTCTATTTCACTCTCGGTATGATCATTGGGCTAGCGACAATGGTCGTTGCTGACCAACATCTTAATCGGCAGTGCTGGAAATCCGTTCTTTGCGCTTCAGCTTGTGCACCAGTGTTTGTCTTAATGGCACTGGTCGGCCAATTTGGGATCGCTATGGGAGAGGCAGAAATTAATTCTTTTTTTGTTGAGTCTTTACTCACAAATGGCGTGTTTCAGGGAATATTTTCACTGGCGTTTCTGGCACTTTTTGCATTTTTGGTCGAACTTTCCGAGGGATCCGGCAACGATGATTTCTCCGAAGAACTCGACTGAGAAGACGCCAAGAATGCGGCCTTCGTTGAGGGGATTTGAAAGTGGTTGGTCCTGCAGTAAACTGGAAGGTTTCGATTTGCATCAGTCTTGCACTCATGGTTACTTTTTCTGTCGCCAAGGTCCATGCACAAGAAAAACTGGTGTTTGGAGTTCGGGTGGACGCACCTCCGTTTTCTTACCATGAGGCTGTATCGGAATACTTAAGCGATAGCTCCATGCCGGGAGCACCTCGGGCACATGGCTTCAAAGGCTATATGGTTGATGTGTGTAGTTCTGTTATTGAGGCGCTTCAGAATGAGGGACGAATTGACACGCCTGTAAGTACGCGAGTTGTCAACGCCGGAAACAGATTTGATCTGCTGCGTGATGGCGAAGTGCATATCTTGTGCGATCCAGCCGCAATCCTGCAGGAACGACTTTAAATTCCACCGCAGAATATCACTGGTAAAGCACGCTATCTCAACGTTTCTGTCCCAGTGTAAATGTCGTCAGTAACTGTAGCCAGACCTATGGAAATGCCCGCCGGTGCGTCCCCGTGTCGAGTTCTTGTGGGTTCCGTAGGAGAGACAACAGCAGCGCCCAACGGCATTAACCGAATAGTGCAGGATCGGAGTTTTCGCCGATAGGGAACTGAAATACTCGCAGCGGTGAAAGCCATTAACTCAGGCGAACCATCTCCGACAATCCCGGGTAAGGCAAACGATGAAGCATGTCCAGAATTTCCAGTGATAAAACACTATGCAACTCATCGACAACTGGCTCGTGCATTTTGTGATAATGACGTCTTGTACTACGTGGGCGACGTTGAGATTGTACGCGCAATGCTGCAGAGGGAAAAATGCATCGACTCTAGTATTATAGCCCCGGCGACCTTCACGGTAGAACGGTACGGAATTTATACCGCTCTTCCTCAACGAGAGGTTCTTACTGCAGCTATACTTGTTTTCCTGTCGGAGCTATCTCTGCAGATCCACGGCGGGTACATTGGTGACGAAAAGTCCGGCGCTGTAGTCAAGGAAAGCCCGTCTGCACTTTTGGACATCGTCTATGAACAAACCTTTGAAGGTTATAGCCCTTCGCGCAACCTGCTAGATTTTTTCTGGAATATCACCGGCAGTTATCCTCATGCTAATTGAGTTAAAGCCAGGCGTTCGCAAAAGCTTGTCATGTTTTTTCCAATCACAAGTTCTGCTGGTAATTAAAGAACTGCATTCGGCAGAACGAGATATTAGTTGTTCCGCAAATTTCAAATCAGCTTAAGAGACAAGCAAACTGTTACTTGAGCCGGAAGCACTAATTGCGCATCATAGACATGTATGCTCGTTTTGCTTACTCAAAACGCGTTTGGAACCTAGGGTCAGGCCTCATAACCAATAGATAGCGAACGCTACGAGGGCGATTGCTGACAGGAAGACCTTCAGGCACCTGTTATAGCGGATTGCCACACGACGCTAATCCTTCAACCTGCCGAACATGATTTCGATCCGGTTGCGCCGTTGGTAACGACGCTTGTCGTACTGAACCGGTTTCTTTCGCTGCTTCCGGCCAGGGATGCAGGCGCGTATCTCCTTGCCTTCCAACGCTTCCCGGAACCAATCGGCGTCATGGCCTCGATCCCCGAACAGCCAACTGACATCGGGCAGACCGCTCAGCAGTACCCGCGCACCAATGTAATCGCCGACCTGACCGGCGATGATGATCAGGTTGAGAGGACGCCCCCGGCTGTCGCAGATGGCGCGCAGCTTGGTGTTCATGCCGCCCTTGGTGTGACCGATCAAGCGTCCACGCCCCTTCTTACGCCCGAACTGGTCGCGGTACGGTGGGCCTTTAGGTAGGTTGCATCGATCATCACGATCTTCTCTTCACCGTGTTCGGCAGCCAGATCAGCCATCATCTGGGCAAAGATGCCTTTGTCGTTCCACCGCTTTCAACGGTTATTGAGCGCCTTGTATGGGCCATAAACCGAAGGGGCACCGCGCCATCTCAACCCACTACGATTAATGAAGATAATGCCGCTCAACACACGTCGATCATCAACGCGTGGTTTGCCGTGGGACTTGGGGAAGAAAGGCTCAAGACGTGCCAACTGCGCATCCGTCAACCAAAAAAGGTCAGACATGGTCACCGCTCGATTTTCGAACCGTGAATCACGCAGCCGAGCAGAAGTCGATGGGTCCTGACTCTAGACCGTCCTAAGCCTTGAAAGCTGCTAAATTCAAAGCCAAACGCACGCGAAAGTTACATAAAGCACATAGTCCATCTTATTAACTGAATGGCAAGACACCGCCGAACTGCGCAACTCGCCGATTGAGTATTGAGATTAGGAAAAATTATTTCTCCTCTCTTGCGCGGCGTTGAATTCGCGACCGTATACGCTCTGATTTTATTTACAGCCACAGGTCGATATATATTAAACGATAACACCCATGAGCGGCGGCATGGCTATAGCGAGGGCGTGATCATGGCAGTAACGATTCAGCCCGAAGTATGCCAAGCGGCAGCCAAGTTGTTTCAGCGCGGTGGGCCACTGGCTCCAGCTTGCGGCGCTCGCATCCGAAATGGCGGTGCGTGTACCACTCCCCCAATCAAGGAAGGTAAGGGGCGGTGCCTAACCAACTTTCAGTGAGCGCCAATTGCGCCGCTTAGAGATCGGTCAAATCTCACCTGAGGAATGGAAAAGAGTAGAAGCGCGGTCCGCAACATGTCCGCGCAAATAATACTTCATGGTCAAGTTATTGAAGCGGAAGACAATATCGCGAAGCTAACACAAACCCCTAAAAATCTTCGCCTATAGTGAAAGAAACCCCGCTATCCGATCCAGCACCTCACCAGCTCGATAAGGCTTAGCGAGGTAGTCATCCATGCCACAGGCCAAGAACCTCTCGCGCTCACCTTCGTTCACATGCGCGGTCACGGCAATGATTGGCGTATAGGAGGATGTGTCCGCCTCCAACTCGCGGATTTTCTGGGTCGCCTGTAGCCCATCCATCACGGGCATAGAAACATCCATCAGGATCATACGGGGCTGGTGGATTTGATAGCGCTCAATGGCCTCAACCCCATTCCTGGCGACTGCAAAACGATAATTGTGCTTTTTCACAATCGCCATAAGCAAGCGTTGATTGGTCATGTTGTCATCACAGATCAAAACGTCCACTGCGCCCGCTGCACCCTCATCATCAGGGTCCACCAGAGGCGCGGAAACAGGACTTTCAGATGCAATGGGCTTGGGCGCTTCGGCCAGTAGTTTGAAACCCTCCGGGCTCAGAAGGCGCATCATGGCATTGCGCAGTTGCGTCGCCTGCAGGGGTTTCATCAAATGGACAATCCCACCAGCAGCTTGCATTTCCGGTTCCGTCGGCGTCGACTGAACAGAGTTCAACTGCAAAATCGGCAACGCGCAGTTTTGATCGTGTGACATCTTCTGCCATTCCGACACGCTACCTTCGTCCACGATAGCGAGATCTGCCTGCGCCAGAAGCTGTTGCGCGCAGCTCTCTGAGGAAACCACATGTGCCGCGGCGCCCCAAGCCGTCAGCAACTCCACCAAGATCGCACACCGAGCTGTGTCTTTATCAGCCACCAAAACAGTTTTGCCGCCGATCTGCACCTTGGCATCCTCTGCGAGCGTAGCGTCTGAAGCGGCTTTCAGGTTGATTGCAAAAGCGAACGTCGACCCGTCGCCCAGTGTGCTTTCGACAGAGATGTCCCCATCCATAAGGGTTATCAGCGTCGAACTGATCGCCAGCCCCAACCCGGTACCGTCATGATTGCGCGTGTACGTCCCATCCACTTGGGCAAACTCATCAAAAACGCGGCCCAACTCATGCTCAGGAATACCGCATCCTGTGTCCTGCACACGGCACACCAGACGCCATTGACCATCCGTGTCGCAGGCTCCCTTGACATCAACCCGCACAAATCCGCTGTCTGTAAATTTGATGGCGTTGCTCACGAAATTCATCACCACCTGCTGCAGTCGACCTGCGTCACCGACAAAAGTCTTGGGTAAGACCGGATCGACCCGCACTGTCAGATCAAGGTCTTTTTCGGCTGCACGCGCAGACATAAGTGCACCAACACTTTCAAACACTTGCGTCAGTTCGAAAGGCTGTGCCTGAATTGTCATCTGACCGGCGCGCAGCTTGGAAAGATCCAAGATGTCATTAATGATGGTCAGAAGCGATGTACCGCAACTGTTGATGGTCGCGACAAACTGGCTTTGCTGCGGGTCCAGAGCTGTGTCCGCCAAAAGGTCCGCTGTGCCGATCACACCATTCAAAGGTGTGCGAATTTCATGGCTCATCACCGCAAGAAACTCTGTTTTTGCCCGATCTGCCGCCTCAGCGCGTTCTTCCGCCTCCTTGACCTCAGTGACGTCAATTTCGCTGGTCAAAATGACGATATCACCGTCAACCGCATCCACCCGTTTTTGCATGATGATCTCATGCCAACGTTCGCCAAATGTGGTCTGAACCCGCGCCACCTTGCGTGTGTCTTCCCCGACGCAAAGCTCGGTCAGAAGCTCATCAGCAACGTCTGCTTCCACAAACCGCGACCAGAAAGATTTCTTTGGGTCATAGGTCTCTCGTGCTGCAGGATTCTGATAAAGCGTTTCACCATTCTCCATATGAAGAGAGATCGCAACCGGTGTATGCAATAGCGCTTCAGCACTGCGAACGGTGGTTGGCGCGCGCTGCTTATCACTTGTCCCTTCACACAACATGGCAATACGTCCATCAGGCAGCGTCACGCCCAGCAACGTCACATTCAGATGCTGAGGTTTGCCATCAGGATACAATGTCCAGGATTCATTCAACACAAGGTCAGGGTTCGACAAATCTGCCCGATACTGCTGAAGACGCGCATGGACCGTATCGGACATGTCTGCACTCAGATCACGAGCCCGAAGCTCGTCCAAAGTCAACGCATCCCACACCCGCAACGCGGCGGCATTCGCCCAAATGACGCGCTTTGCGTCAAAATCGTAAATCCACATTGCCGTTGCAAGCCGATCTGTCTGGCGTGCAACAAGATCGTGCAAATCCTGTACATTCGCTGGACCAAATTCCATTACCACGTTGCCTTTTGATTGGTGGACCCACTGCGAATTTCTGTCAGGCGCGCCCAGGTATTGCATTTGTGAAATTGTGTTGGGATCTTGACACTCGCCAAATGTCTCTTTGCATCGGAGAAGCTTATCAGGCCAGGCACCCTATTTGGTGCAAATGAAGGTATTTGTCTCAATAGGCAAGTGACCAAGCAAAAGGTGTGGTTACAGGTGCTCAAGTTTCCCAACCAAATGCGTGGGAAACAAACCCTTTTTGTCGCGCCTTGGCTGAAGCCGCACAAGAGTCCAGTGTGACATTTCATACAACAGCGTTTCCTCCCTCACCAAACACCGATACTAAACTGCCGCAAAAGAGTACAATACCGCGTTAACACCGCTGCGTTAATGCGGCCTAGTCGCAGCTTTTTCGTCGCCAATCTATGGTGGACATGATCACGCTGATGATAGGCTGGCCAAGCTCTTGCGTTAAATTCTGCGTGTTGTGGTAGTTTTGCTGTTGCTCCAGCGCCGGCGCCTTCAAAGCCATCGCGCGAACAGCCGTAAGCTCCATACGGGTAGCTTAGCAATCCTTCTAAATGCCAAATAGCCTTGCCTGTTGCAGGGCAAAAGCCTCCCAATCCACTCAGACCAAACGTGCCATCGGCGCGCACCTGCAATCCATACGATTTTGAAGCGGTTGCACCTCTGACAGCTACCGCCGCCCCATTCCACGGGACTTCTTGCCGCAAGTTATAGTTATTGTCCTAAAGCCACCCGTGCAGCACGCGCAGCATACACCAATACCTCCATACAAATGCGCGTCGTCCTCACGCAAAACCTTCAACGTTCTGGTCTGAATACGACTTGTATGTCATTTTCACTCCCTGCCAGACAACAGATTTACGCGCAGTTTTAAGAGGTTAAGCAGACGCGCTAAAATCTCGCAGAACCTGCCCCGAATTCTTCGACGTACGCTGACCGTTCTCCATGGCCAGCGATCCATTCACCAGGACATGCGCAATGCCCGAAGCGTACCGGCGGGGGTGTTTGGCGGTGGCGTTGCTCGCGATGTTGACTTGATCAAAGACACAGATATCAGCCTGCTGCCCTTTCGCCAGAACCCCGCGATTTTTCAGCCCAAGGCGGTTGGCGGGAATGGACGTCAGCTTGGCCACGCCCTGCTCAAGCGAGAGCACCGCCTTGTCGCGCACATAGTACTGTAAAAACCGCGCGGCCCAGCCATAGCCTGAGAGTGACCCAATGTGGTCTTTCAACACACCTTCATTTGCGATCGCGACGGTGTCTGAGATGACAGCGCATTCCGGCTGCTCCAGACACATCTCGACATCTGCATTGCGAAAGGACTTAGACGACCACATACACGCCAACAGGTGATCGCCTTCTTCCAGCAGAATATCGAGCACCGCATCGTAGGGATGGCAGTTTCTCATCCGGCCGATCTCGGCAAAGTCGGCTCCGACGATATCTTTGTTGACGGTGGCATTCAGCAACACAATATCCGACCATTGCTCCGCCTTGACGATCAGCCACATGGGTTGCGGATTGGCCTTGATACGCGCGCGGCATTCAGGATCCGCCAACCGGGCAAGCACATCGTCAATAGAGCCAGCTTGAGCCCATTTCGGCAAAATCGCAGCCATCAGCGTGTGGTTCCAGTCATGCGGGATCACATCAAAGGCGATATCCACATCGTGGCGCCGCGCCAACTCGATCATCTCAAGCGTATGATCCATCGCATAGTCCGGCGCACCGAATTTCGGTTGAATATGGCTGATCTGCAGCTTCGCGCCCGATTGCCGGGCCGTTGCAATCGCCTCGGCAAAACCAAGGTCATAGTGGGTGTCTCTGTTGCGCACATGGGTCGCGTAAAGGCGCTTATACTTCGCAGCGACCTCACACATCGGGACCAGATGTTCAGGGGAGGCGAGATTGCCGGGGAAATACTCCAGTCCCGATGAAAACCCGCCTGCCCCCTCATCCATGCACTGATCAACCAGCCGTGCCATTTCGGCCACGTCTTCGGCCTCACCCGGATGGAGCTGATCGCCCAACACCGCACGGTGAACAGTGCCATGACCTACAAAGGCCATCACGTTCACTCCCAGCTCGGTCCGGTCAAGCACGTCAAGATAGTCGCCAAACCCCAGCCAGGTGTCATGCTTGGCCTGATCGGTATACCAGGGCGCAACGCGGCTGATATCGCCGGGGCTATTGACCGGCGCGCAACTGATGCCGCATTGGCCGATGACTTCAGTTGTCACCCCTTGGTGCACCTGACTTTCAGCGCGACCATCGGCAATCAGAGTAAAATCGGAATGCGTGTGCATATCGATGAAGCCCGGCGCGACGATCAGGCCTGAGACATCAATCTCCCGCACGCCCTTCCGCCCCGCCAGCTCCCCTGCGGGCAAGACGGCGCTGATCTGCTGCCCCGTAACCGCTAGGTCGCCGACATACCCATCCTGCCCTGTGCCGTCGACAATGGTGCCGCCTTTGAGAACAAGATCGAACATGTCAGCCTCCTATTTCGCTTCTCCGTAGAGCCAATCGGGCAGGAACGTCGTGAGATCCGGGAAGAAGATCAGGATCACCATGCCAATCACATAGGCCAGGATGAACGGCAGAACCGCCACCGATATACGTTCGATCGACACCCCGGAGATGCGCGCCGCTACGGTCAGGTTTGCGCCCAGCGGTGGCGTCAGGAAGCCGATTTCGCAAGTGATCACGGTGAAAATCCCAAACATGACCGGATCAACGCCCAACGAGCTGACCAGGGGGAGAAACACCGCCGTGAACAAAACGATCTGCGCCAAGGACTCCATGAACGTCCCGATGAAGATGTAAAATACACCGATCAGCAGCAGCACGAGAAACTTATTGTCGGTGATCGACGTGATGCCGTTCTGTACGGCTGTGGGCACATCGTAAAAAGCGGTCAACTGACCAAAGGCCAATGTCGGCGTCAGCAAGATCAGAATGCCGGTCAGCAAAGAGGTGAACCGCAGGGCTTCAATCAGCTTTTTGAGGGTCAGCTCACGGTAGATGAAAAAGCCCACAAACAGAGAATAGAACACCGCAACGCCCGCGGCCTCGGTGGGGGTAAAGACACCACCATAGATCCCTCCAAGGATCAGAACCGGCGCCCCGATGGACCATTTGCCGTCCCATGCGGCACGCAGGAACGGCCCCCAAGAGAAACGCTCGCCATCCCCGCCGTAGCCGCGGCGACGTGCGACGATATAGGTGGTGATCATCAGCAGGGCCGTGACCAAAACCCCGGGGATCAGCCCCGCCAGAAACAGACGTGGGATCGAAGTTTCTGACACCAGCCCATAGATGATCAGCAGATTTGACGGCGGGATCAAACTCCCCAACGCTCCGGCGCTGGCTGTGATGGCGGCCGCAAATGGCACGTCATAGCCTTCGCGCTTCATCGCAGGCACGGTGACCGATCCAATCGCCGCCGTTGTCGCAGGGCCTGAGCCGGACAGGGCTGCAAACAACATGCAGGCAAAAACCGTGACCAGCCCCATGGAGCCGCGATAAGCGCCCACCAGATTGGTCGCGATCGAGATCATGCGGGTGGCCATCCCACCCACTTCCATCAACCGACCGGCGAGCACAAAAAGAGGAATGGTCAACAGCGGGAAAGGCGTCAGGCTGCCGTAACCGGTTTGCGCCATCAATGTATAAGGAATGTCGATTAGGTAAAGGGCCAGCGCGGTGGTCAGCCCCACCGACACAAACAGCGGCACGCCCATAATGGTCAACACCACAAAGGCAATCGCCAAGATCATCAATGCACTCATATCTGATGCTCCTGATCCTTGGACGTTGCTTCCCACTCCTCATTCAACATGCCCGGAAGCCCGTTTCGCCGGTCACGCCACCAAGTGAAATAGGTTTGCACAAGGCGGATCAGCATCAGGCCATAGCCGATCACCAAGATGGTTTGCGGGTAGAATTGGTTGATGCCCAAGCTGGGGCTGGTTTCAGGAAACCGCCAGAAAACCGCGAGGTAATCCAAGCTGATTTTCAGCATGAACAGACAGAAGAACGCCCAAAATAGGTCTGCAATGAAGATCACAATCTTACCGATGCCAACAGGCAAGGCCTGCACGGCAACCATGATGCGGATGTGGAACCTCTCACGCACGCAAAGCGATGCACCCATGTAAACAGCCCAGACCATACAAATTGCGGCCGTTTCCTCAGTCCAGTGCAGTGCCACCTGAAAGACATAACGCGCCACCACCTGCGCAAAGACTGCCACCGCGATCACCGCAAGGCAGGTGCAGCAAATCAACTCCTCGAAGTGCCGCTCGAGCCACCTCAGACCATTCATATTGTTTTATTCCCCATCCGTTGCCGGCTCTTACTAAGCAAACTGGGGCACCCGTTCAGAGTGCCCCAATCTTAGGATTATTCCGCCGCGGCCTGGATCGCATTCACCAGTGCGATGAACTCCTCACCGCGCTGTTCTGCAAACTCTTGCTGAACGCCTTTCGCTGCTGCGATGAAATCGCTGCGGTCTGGATCGGTGCGCGCCATGCCACCTTCTTCCACCAGCCACTTGCGGACCTCTTCGGTCTCAGTCGCAACCTGAGCGGCATACTCAGCCCCCGCCTCCTCGGCCGCCGCCAGAATCTGCGCGCGCTGCTCATCACTCAGCTTCTTCATGAAGTTGTCGGATGCAAACAAAGGAGCAAAAGCCACAAAATGCTCAAGGATGACGAGATGCGGCTCAAACTCGAAGAATTTCATGTCGCGAATGAAGGAGGTGCCGTTGTCACCACCATCCACAGTGCCGGTTTGCAGGGCGGTCGGCGTTTCTGACCACGCCAGCGGCACGGGATTTGCGCCAAAGGCCTCAAACGTGGCGATCATCACCTCATTCTTGGGCACCCGGATTTTCAGCCCTTCCATATCCGCCATCGTGTTCACCGGACGCACCGAATTGTAAAAATCGCGGTAGAGCGCCGGACCAAAGGCCAGCAGGTGCACGCTGGTGTCTGCCTGCAGCTGGTCTTTCATCTGCTGGCCCACCTCGCCATTCAGCACACGGTCCAGGTGTTCGGCGTTCTGGAAGATGTAGGGCAGTACGGTCACATCCATCAGCGACCAGTGCGGCGACACATTGTTTGCGGTAATGAAGAAGCCGTCCACGGTGCCAAGCTGCATGGCCTTAAACGCTTCATCCTCGCTCGAAATCTGATTGCAGCAGCGCAGTTTGACCTCAATTGCGCCATCTGAGTGCTCTGCCACCTTTTGCTGAAAAATCTTGCCGAACCGGCCGTAAAGGGATTCTTCAGGGGCGCCAAAGCCAACATTCATCGTGATATCGGCGGCCAAAGTGCTCGTTGCGCTGAGTGCAATTGCCAGCACTGCCACTGCCATCTTCTTCAAGTTCCATAATTTCATGAGATCCTCCTGGTTGGTGCGCTATTAGCGTCTGCTTTTGCCGTTTGTGCCCCGTCTGTCCTGAGTCTATGCAAGCCCAATACCGGCGAACTGCGCTCTGCAAATACCGGCGCATCAAAACCAGCCAATCGCGGGGTTCTCAGGCCCCACTCCAGTGAGTGGGACAAGGAAACGCTACTCAATTCCCATTGATGCAGAAAACAGTTGTTTTCTGGGGGTATTCTTACATTTTTTGGATTTATTGCGCAGCCTGACTACCGGATGGGTTGAGCAGATGGTCAAACCCGCCCTGATCTGAAATTTCCCTGCAGGTTTCCAAAACTGTACGCACCAAGGCCGAACGCTTACCCGCCCCCGTATAGGCGACCCCGTAAAAAGGCGCGTCCTGATCGCCAGAAATCGGGCGCGTGACATAGCCATTCTGCCCCATACGGTCCAGCGGGCCGCAAATGTTCAGGATCGCATAGCCCAAATCCGCAGCAACCATCCCGCGCAGCACCGAAGAGCTTTTGGTGGTGTGACCTATGCGCGGGCGCAATCCTTCTGCGGTGAAAAGCGCATCAAAATAATCGGGTGCACCGGGCAAATCCAAAAGGATCATCGGCAAATCAGCCAGATCGGACAAGGCCACCTGTTCCTGCTGCACCAACGGAGAAACATCCGGGATCATCGCAATGGGCGCGGCCTTGAACATCGGCAGGAAAGGCTGAGCCTTAGGGGCGGCACGCCGATAGGTCAGCGCCAGATCAACAACCCCGCTGTTCAGCATTTCCGCAATGCTCAGCATGTCACCTTCTTTGATTTCTACACGGATATGCGGAAAGTCCTGCGAAATCCGTTTGAGGATCGGCGGCAAAACATATGGGGCCGTCGGTGCATAGCACCCCAGTCGCAGCGTCCCCGCCGGATCGCCGGTCAGTGTCAGCAGATCGGATTCAAAAATACGCGCTTGCTCCAGAAAATCTCGAATGCGGGCGCCGATCTCAATGCCTTTGTCGGTCGGAACAATGCCTTTGGCAGGCATCCGCCGCAGCAATTCCGCCTGAGTGGTGCTTTCGATCATGTCAATCGCTGCGGTGATCGAAGATTGCGAGATCTTCATCTCCACAGAGGCTCGGGCAATTGAGCCAGTGCGCAGCGCCGCGTCAAAGTACTGAAGTTGTTTGAGGGTAAATCGCACAGGTCATTCCAATATTTTTTGTGTGTTACTCTAGTACTAATTCCATTTTTCCACACAACCAAGCTCAGCTAGCTGTTTGGAAACAACAGAGAGAGACACATGGGCAAAACGCTTCTTTTCCATGCGAAATCCGTGGTGACGATGGACCGGAACATGCCTCGCGCCAGCCATGTGGCGGTTCGTGACGGGCGCATTCTGGCCGTGGGCGGTCCGGACTGCGCGGCCCCATGGGGCGGAGCAGACAGCCATATTGATGTCTCAGGCAGCGTGCTGATGCCCGGATTTGTCGAGGGCCACGCCCATTTGATGGCCGGGGCCATGTGGGATTATGCCTATTGCGGCTATCACGATCGGATTGACCCGCATGGTCAGATGCAGCGAGGTATGACACAGATTGATGAGGTCATCGCCCGGCTGAAAGACTTCGAAGCCACCCTGCCCCCGGATCAGCCATTGGTGGGCTGGGGGTTTGATCCGATTTTTCTGACGTCGGAACGCCTGAGCCGCCATCACCTTGATCAGGTCAGCACGCAACGCCCTATCGTCATCATCTTCTCAAATTTCCACCTGCTCTGCGGCAACACCGCGGCCTTGGACTTGGCAGGATACAACGCCCAGACCAATGTCGAAGGTGTCGTCAAAGGATCAGACGGCCAACCAACTGGTGAGCTGCAGGAAATGGCCGCGATGTTCCCGGTCATGCGCCGCACTGGGATCGACTTTCGCGCACTCACGCAAACCGATGCAGCGCTGCAGTCTTATGCCGAAGTATGCAAACGCGCCGGCGTGACCACAGTGACCGATCTGTTTGCCACGCTGGGCGACGATGACATCACAAGGCTCGCCGAAGCCACCGGCAAGAAAAGCTTCCCTGTACGTCTGGTTCCGGCCCTTGGCGCGATAGGCGGCACCCCGGCGGAGGTCGCGGCTCAGGCCTTAGCAATGCGTGAGCGCGCCACCGATAAACTGCGCTTGGGCGCCGTGAAGCTCATGACCGACGGCTCCATTCAGGGCTGGACAGCCCGCGTGCGCGCACCGGGCTATATTGGGGGGCATCCCAACGGGCTCTGGAACACCGCACCGGACCAGATTTTCCAACTGTGCGAAGAGATGCAGCGTCAAGGCTTGCAAATGCATATCCATGTGAACGGCGACGAGGCAGCGGCAGTCACATTGGATGCCTTAGAGGCGGCGGCACGCAAACACCCATGGCCGGGCGCGCGCCACGTGTTGCAGCACTGCCAGATGATGGATGCCGCGCTCTTCCGGCGCGCCGCCGAACTGGGCGTGGCCTGCAACATCTTTGCCAATCACATCTGGTATTTTGGCGATCAACATGCCGCGCTGACCATCGGCCCCGATCGTGCGCGGTCGATGAACGCCGTGCGAGATTGTCTTGATATGGGCGTGATCACCGCAATTCACTCCGACGCACCGGTGACCCCAATGGGGCCGCTGTTCACCGCCTGGTGTGCCGTCAACCGCCGCACGATGAGCGGGCACACCCTCGGGCCCGCGCAACGCATCACGGTGGAGGAGGCACTTTACGCCATCACCTTAGGGGCCGCGCAGACGCTCAAAATGGACACCGAGATCGGCTCCATCGAAACCGGAAAACGGGCGGACTTTGTGCTACTGGGCGAAGACCCTCTGAGCGTTGCAGCAGAGGATTTAAAAGACGTGCCGGTGCTCGGCACCGTTCTGGGCGGCGAGGTGCATCAGCTATGACCCAACTCCCTCTAACAGTGATCGGTGGCTACCTCGGAGCAGGAAAAACCACCCTGATCAATCAGATTCTCAGCGCCAACCACGGGTTGCGGATCATGGTTCTTGTGAACGACTTTGGATCAATAAACATTGACGCAAGCCTGTTGATATCCGCCAGCCAAGACACTCTGGAGCTGTCAAATGGCTGCGTGTGCTGCACGATGGGCGCAGACCTGTTTCTTGCCATCGGAGATGTTCTGGATCGCAAACCCCGCCCGGATCACATCATCATCGAAGCCAGCGGCATCGCCGACCCGGCCCGTATCGCAAATGTGGCTCAAGCCGAACCGGAGCTGTTTTACTCTGGGATCGTCACCGTGGCGGACGGTCTTCAATTTGACGCTTTGAGCGGCGATCCCTTGGTCGCAGCACAATTCAAAGACCAAATTGCCTGTGCGCAGGTGATTGCGGTCAGCAAAGCCCCCATACAAGAGGACCTGCGCCAAAATCTGTCAGACCTCAATCCAGATGCAACGATCCTGCCCGTTGATCGACTTGGCATCGAACAATTTCTGATGACGGGGCAGGATCCAACCCAGATCCTTCAATCCTCCCACCCCGCTTATGCGAAATGGTCCTACTCCGGAGATCGCTCTCTTGGTCAAACTGAGCTGACCGAATTGCTGAACTCACGGCCAGAGCCGCTCTACCGTCTCAAAGGGCACATGCGCGGCCCAGACGGCACCGGCTACTTGGTTCAGGTGGTCGGTTCATCTGTCGAGGTTCACGAGATCGCGCAACCGTCGCAAACAGAACTCATAGGCATCGGCCTTGCTGCGCGCCTTATGCCTGAGACATGTGATGAGTGGTGGGCCCAAGGCACTCGCGACCAAGCGGCCCACCAAACAGCACTCCAAAGCTAGCCTTTACCCTGCGCAAGATGCACATCCACCAAGCGTTGCACCTTCGGCGCAAAGTGCCAAAAATCAGGCGTCTCCATTCCGGCGATCTTTCCAGCTTCGTCCAGGTACCTGACCGCGATGATCTCTTTCAGATTCGGGTTCTTTTCAAACTCAGCCACTTCTTCGGCACTCATCGGCCCGCCTTGCAAATTGAGAGAATGCACTGACGCCTCAGACAACCGGTCAAAATAACTCGGCTTGGTGGCACAGAGATAGCGTTTGGCGGCAACGTGAAAGCGGCAACAATCCGTCACCACGCTCGGAAAGAACCGCTCAAGCACTTCCGCACCGGCATCCTCATGATGCCGATCTTCTGTGTCATCCATCGTGAACATCCCAAATTCGGAGGTGAAGTGGCCAATGTCGTGCAGCAAAGCCCCCACAACGATCTCATCAGGTTGCCCATTCCGCTCCGCAATCGTCGCGCCCTGAAGCATGTGCTCGCCCATCGTCACAGGCTCACCCAGATACTCTTCCGATCCCCGACGCTCAAAAATCGACGCCAGAAATGCTACGATGGTGTCAGCCGTCAAACCTTCTGCCGGAGTGTTCATTCCGCCGCCTCCAGAGCCTTGCGACGCAACGCATCGCGTGTGGAGCGCAGCCCATCTTTGTCGGCGTAACACCCCTGCAACCAACGCTTTCCAGCACCCGAATACGCCTTACGTGCATGCAAAACGCGGGTGTTGTCCACCACAAAGGCTTCCCCAGGATCGAGACGGAACACAACCTCCATCGCAGGGTCATCAATGATCTCCCCCAGCCGGCGATAGGCCGCATACCACAGGTCCATCTTTTCAAACGGCACATCCGTAACAGCTGCAAGCGAGCGATTGTTAAACCGCACCCCAATGAGTTCACCGTCCGGCGCGAGTTGGATCAAAGGGCGGCGGGAGGTCAGACAAACACCATCTTCGCCCGCATATTCAAACCGCGCACAATAATCGGCAAGCACATCGAAATAGGCCGGGTTCTCTGCCTGCAAACGGCGCGCGCAGGCGAACCCGTCAACCACCATATTCTCGCCTCCGGCGGCAGAGCTTTCCAGACAATAGAGCACCTGAATCGTCGGCACGGGGTCGCGGTACGGGTTGTCGGTATGCGCCTGCAACCCGAGGCCAGTGAACGCCAAATTGGTCGGGTTCACTTCGGTGCGCACCTCAAAATGCTTGCCATAATTGGTCTCGCGCACATGGCCAAAAAGATCGACCACATCAAACAGCGCGCCCTCTCTCACCGGGCCGCCTTCGATTTTGCCAAAACCAAAGCGGGCCACTTGCTCGATCCAAGTGGCAAATGGGGTGCCCCCCTCCGCAAGCCTCGGGAATGCACCGGTTGGCACATTTGCCTGAAGCTTCGCGTCCCATGGGGAAACCTCCTCCGGCAACCATCCACGAACCGCTTTCTGAGGCCGATCATACGCATGCGCCTTCAGCCACTCTGCGTTAAAGACAACCTGCTTACCTTCCGGTGCAAAGGTCACATTTACGTCCTCCCCCGCAACCGAAACAGCGATGATGTGCGTGTCCTCAGGAATGTCGCGCAACGCGATCAGCCGCTGACCATTGCCAACGGCGCGCGTCTCCGGGTCCTGCGCATTGTCTCGCAGCCAGATCGAGTGAAAACGGAGCGTCTGCTCTTCAAAATGAAGGGTTAAAACGGCGCCATCTTGGCTCAATGTCGTGTGCATCGGCGGTGTCCTTTTGGCTAACAGCACGAACGGTCGCCTTACATTCTCCTGGGAATTTGCATAAAATCAAATTTGAAATAACCCGACTGAGCATCGAAATAATTTATGAATAAGCCAACTCCATCCCTACCGCCTCTCGAATGGGTCCGCGCTTTCGAAGCGGCCGCGCGCCTCGGCAGCTTTACCGCCGCTGCAGAAGAGACAGGCCTCACCCAACCCGCAATCAGCCAGCGTATCTCGCAACTTGAAAAACTCCTCGGCACGCAACTCTTCTTGCGTCAAAGCCGCACAATCACGCTAACCGTGGAAGGCGAAACCTGGCTGCCCCATGTGCAATCCGCCTTTCGCACGCTCAGCGACAGTTCTGAAATGTTGTTTTCTAGAGGCCGCTCCCGCCTGACAATTCTGGCAAGCCAATCTGTGATTTCCATGTGGCTTGCGCCGCGACTGGCTCAGATGACTGTGGCAACAGGCGCGCAGATTTCACTCCAGTCCTTTGTTTTAACCGGACAAACCTCAACGCCTGACAGTTCCCTGCAAATCCGCTATGGCGCAGGAGACTGGCCGCATCACTACAAACTTCCGCTGTTCAGAGAGGCGCTCGCTCCGGTCTGCGCACCGAGCCTTGCCTCAACTAACTGGCACCACCTGCCCCGCATCGCCTGTACTGGGCCACGGCCGGACTGGGACGTTTTTGCCGCGCGGTTTGGCATTCCCTCAACGCCCATACCGCAGATCCGGATCGACACGTTGCATGGCGCCATCGCCGCTGCCAAAGCGGGCCATGGCATTGCACTTGGTTCCCTCCCGCTGTGCGAAGAAGACTTGCGCTCAGGCGCGCTTCAGCAACTGGGCAATGACGTCATGGAGCACCGCGAAACCTACTGGCTTTTGGCATCACGCGAAGCGATTGGGCGCAAACAATGGGAAGCGCTGTCAGAAGCCATCGTGTCGGCTGTGTAGTCCGCGCCTAGTCATCGCTTCAGCAACAGCACAAACGCGACCCCGCCAATCAGCCCCGTCACGATCCCAACCGGAATATCTTCAGGCGCCATCACAGTGCGGGCGACAATGTCGGCCCAGAGCAGGAAAATCCCACCAAATATCGCCGACAGCGGCACCAACCGGATGTAATTGCCACCAACAATCAGCCGCACGATGTGGGGCACCATCAGACCCACAAATCCGATCATACCGGAAAAGGCGACCATCACGCCGGTGATCAGTGCTCCCACCACAAAGACAGTCAGCCGAAATCGGGCCACCGGAATGCCAAGAGAGCTTGCGGTCTCATCGCCAATGGTCATCGCATTGAGTTGCGGTGCCTGCAGCCAGAGCCACAGGCTACAGGGCACCAAAATGGCCAGCGGATAGATCAGATGCGACCACTGCGCCAGCCCCAAACCTCCAAGCATCCAGAAGACAACCGTATGGGTCGCCTTCGGATCACCGAGAAAAATCAATATGTTGGCGCAGGCCATCACAACAAAGGAGATGGCCACCCCGGTCAAAACCAGCCGGTCTGCACTCATCGCCCCCGCCCATTTTGACACCACCAAAACGCAGAGCGTCGCAATCAAAGCCCCTAGGAAGGCCATAAGCGGCACGGTCAGAAGGCCAAGGAACAGGCCTGTGTGCAGCAAAGCCAAAATGGCTCCAAACGCCCCTCCGGATGAAATACCTAGCAGATGCGGATCGGCCAGCGGATTGCGGGTCACTGCCTGCAACGTGGCCCCCACAACAGCCAGACCGGCCCCGACCATGACCGCCAAAAGCGCGCGCGGAAAACGGATTTCCCAAACGATGGCGGCGCGCCCTTTTGACCAGGTCGGATCGCCGGACCAGACACCCAGCTTATCCAGGAACACACCCCAAACCGTGTCGATGGGCACCGCAATAGCGCCCATCGAAATCGCAAAAGACAAGGACACTCCCAACGCAGCAAAGCTGCCAAAAAGAGCCATCCAGAAAGAGACGTTTTGTCGGAAGTGGTCCTTGTTCATTTAGTGGCTTGCCACACCTTCAGAGCCCCAGAAGCCTTCGGCCAGCTTCTTCACGGCTTTGATGTTGCGCGGACCAGGGGTCGCCTCGACATATTCCAGCACAACAAAACGGTCGTTCTTCACCGCATCCAGTTCGGCAAAGGCTGGGTTGTTCATCATGAACGCGCGTTTTTCTTCTGCGGTGACCTTACCGTAGTTCACAATCACAACCACTTCAGGGTTGCGCTCGACAACCGCTTCCCAAGTGACCGTGCCCCAGCTTTTCTCAAAGTCGTCCATGATGTTGGTGCCGCCAGCGGCCTCAATCATCGCGGTTGGCATGGCATAAAGCCCTGCGGTGAAAGGTGTGTCTTCGCCGCTGTCATACACAAAGACGCGCAGCGGCTCGTCCGCGGTTTCCAGGCCGTCGGTAAACGCGGCCAGCTCCGCCTTATAGCCATCCACAAGCGCTTCGGCCTTCGCTTCAACATCAAAGATTTTGCCGAGGTTGAGCAGGTCGTTGTACATGTCGTCCATGCTAACCTTGGCTTTCTCGCCGATATGGATGCAGCTTTCTGTTAGCTCGTAGACGTCAATGCCAAACGGCGCGAGGGTTTCGGGGGTCACATCGCCGCCGACCTTCATGCCATAGTTCCAACCGGCAAAGAAGAAATCAGCATCCGCGTCAACCAGCACTTCTTTTGACGGATATTTTGCGGAAAGCTCCGGCAGCTCTTCCACGCCAGCACGCATCTCTTCATCCAGCGTCTTCCAGCCTGAAATACCGGTGTAGCCGACCATGCGATCTGCAAGGCCAAGCACCAGCATCATTTCGGTCAGGTTCACATCGTTGGAGATCGCAGCCTTTGGCGGCGCATCAAAAGTGACGGTGCGGTTACAGCTTTGCACGGTGGTTTCCGCCGCAGCGGTTTGGGCTGCAAGGATCAGCCCGAGGGTGAGAGTGCTCTTTTTCATAATGGGTCCTTTGTTGAGCTTTGTTTTTATTGAAGTCGGAAAGTGAGGTGGGGCTTCTGGCTCAGGCTGAGCTGTTCGCGTTGCGCCTGAACCTGAAACGTGTCGGAGACAAGCGCGTCGTTCAGCACATCCACCGGAGCGCCAAATCCCTGCGGACGACCGTCTTTCAAGACAAGGATACGATCACAAACATCTGCCGCCAGATTGAGATCATGCAGCGAGGTGACGATTGTCAGATCCAGATCTCGGATCAGCTGCAGCACCTCAAGCTGATGGCGGATGTCCAAGTGATTTGTCGGCTCATCCAGCACGAGCAACTGCGGCTCTTGCGCAAGCGCGCGCGCAACCATCACCCGCTGGCGTTCGCCTCCTGAAAGCGTGGAAAGGCTCCGGTCGGTCAGATGCTGCAGCTGAAGACGCGCCAGCGCCCCGTCAATCACATCCGCATCGCGCTTGCCCGGCGTGGACAGGCCAAGCCGATGCGGCACACGCCCAAGCGCCACCACTTCCCGGACCGTCAGCGCAAAATCTGACGGTTGTTCCTGCAGAACAGCTGCTACTTTGCGGGCCACGGCACGCGGTGCCATTTGGCGCAGCGAGTCACCACCAAGCAGGATGTCGCCCGACAAGGGGCGATTGTAGCCGTAGATCATGCGCAAAAGTGTGGTTTTGCCGGCACCGTTTGGGCCAACAAGCCCCATCACCTCGCCCTCCTTGAGGGTGAAGCTTGTGTCTTCCAGCAGCAATGGGTCGCGCTTGCGCGGTGCCCAGCTCACATTGCGCACTTCCAGCGCCGCCGCGGTCATGACACACGCTCCATGCAATCCTCGATCGCCAAAATGGTCGCCGGAACACGCGAGAGGCTGGACGCGCACAACATATCCGGCACCTCCACCGGGCCGCCCCAACCGTCATCCAGCGCATCATGCTGCCGGGCAAACTCCATCAGCGCGTCAATGTCCTCATCAGGTGTGATATCGCCAAAGAGATAGGACGCACTGCGTGTTGCGTGATAGGCCACCGTGCAAGGGCGATCACAAGCGGCCACACGGGCCGTGCCTGTGATCTCAAAGTCCTCGGCGATGCTGTCCCCGGCTGCGGCAATGGCCGTCCGGAGCTTCGCAATCAGCTCATAGCCCGGCTTGCAGGTTTCGCCTTTGTGGCGACAGGACGTACAGACTGTGATGCGATGAGTGGGTGTTCGGTTCATTTCGCCCTCCGCGAAAGCGCGGGGCGAACAGGGAACCAGTCATGTCTGCGGCATAAGCCAAAAGAGCCATCTTGGCCTCCTTCCGGGACACCCCGCCCGGGTTGAGTTACGTTTGATGATGGCAGGTCTCCTGACTCGCGGTGCTTGGCTTCCCCACCTTCCCGGGCTCTGGCCCAGTGGCATTTGGGGTTGCTCACCGCCTACAGTTGCGGGGGCAGTCACGGACTTGGCGCATATATCGCCGCACCGTATTCCCTTTTATCCGGCGCTGATGCACCAGATACCATCACGTGCAGCAATCCACGATGCGCGTCATTGAGTCAACTCCATCTGGCACAGTGAGGCGTGGTCCGAAGCGAATTGGTGACGTGACGTTCGCACCCCGAGACAACTGCTCACCGCCGGAGACCTGGACAGAATGCCTTCGTCCTTTTCACACAATTTTCAGTTTTACCGTTATTTTGCTGCACTTTAATCTCCACCTTCCAACCACAAATTCAATTTGCAGCCCCCACTGCCAGTTTAACTCTTTCTTCTCCAGATGACGTTAGGACAGCAAACGCGCGACACTGACCGATGGAGCCTCAAAATGAGTATCACCAAGATCACTCTCTCATTCAGCATAGCATTTTCCGGCTTGATTGCCCTTGCACAGCCATCAACAGCGTCGGGGGTCAAACCTGATCACGTCTACCAAGTGACCGAAGCGCTGGTACAAGAACTTCAGGTCCTGAATCAGGAAAACTTCACCAAGAGCGCCACCTCGGCGACACCAGATGATGACGCGATGCCAAGACACGTGCTGTTTTTGGCGCGCGACCAGTGGCGCAAAGTTCAGCTGCTCCGCTTTATGAATGGGCTAGAAACCCACGGTCTCAATCAGGTCAAAGTCCACAAAGTGACTCCGGCAGAGGTCAAAGAGTTCGTCGACCAGCTGCTGATTGAGGCACAGGATCTCCGCCCGACTTACGGACTTGAGGAGAGCACCATCTCCGTCGATCTCCAAAGCGGCAAGAAACCCAAAGATGTTTACGGCAGCCTGCTCAGAGTGTCTGGTGAGCTCAAAGCGCTTGGCGTGCCCGCCACTGTGCCAAACGACGTTTTTCGCGTGGCCGTGAGCATCCGCCAGTCCCTGAGCGCCGTTCTGGCAAAACAAGGGCTCTCCATCAACGAATCCGATCTCGCAGCCGAATCCGGACGCACCCCATCAGAAGCCTACCATGCGGGTTTGTCACTTCTTCAAGATCTGCAGTCTCTCTCCGAAAACGATCCGGCGTTTGCCGTACCCGGCAAAATCACCGTGCCTGCAGCCCAATCCGGTCCGATCTCACCCGATGATGTGATTGTGGTGCTTTCGCGCGCCTATGCAGACACCATGGCGCTGATGAATGCTACAAACGCAGCCCCGCATGTGGTCTTCGCCCCCTACGAAGGCGGCAAAACCCCGTCTGATGTCTACCGCGAAATCAAACATGCACAGCTGATCTTGGCCGCGCTCACCAAGCCATCCATCTAAGCGTTCCGAGGAGACCAGAAATATGAAAATTTCGAATGTAACCTCCGGAAAACGCCCCTTCACCGGAAAGTTCCAGATGCGGCTGGCCACTCGGATTTTGGCATGGGTCATCGGGCCGATGATCCTCTTGTCCGCCATTGTGGTGATTTCAATCTGGAACGCCCATGTGCAATCCTCAGGCCTCCTGTCACAAAAATCCCTCATCGTAGACAGCAACCGCTTGCTCACACAGAACAGCAACAACGTCACCAACGCTCTGCTGAACATCAACCGCGCCATGGTTCAGATGGAAAACACCCGCCGCGCCAACCTGGCGGCTGATCGCTTCGCCCCTGAAGACGAGGCCGCAAAACGCGCGGATTTGCAAAAATCCATTCGGGCCTACCTGAAAGGCATCATCGGGTTTGCCTCCGCCATCGAGCGCACGGGTTTGCCAACCGATCAGTTGGAAAAGCACATCCTCTACCTGACCAGAGCCGCAGGGCAAATTGATCGTCTCGCATCGCTCTATACCGTCTCAAACAGCCGCACCCTCCGGCTGGCCAGCGCCGGAGATTTTCAGGCCGCCCGCAACAACTTCCGGTTCGAAGAGCTCTTGAAAACCAAAGCACTGCGCCGCAGCCTCGATGAGGCCAGCATCCAGTTCTCAGCTCTGTCTGACCGTTTGATGCTGGTGCAATCCGAAGTGACCGAGGCGCAAATCGCAGCGGCCAAAGCGGATCAAAAGCAACGGGAAACCCTGTCCTACATCGCTCTGGCCATAACCGCCTTTGTCGCCGCCACAGCCGCCCTCGTATCGGTTCATTTCGGGATCATTCGCCCCATTCGCGCCGTCCCTGCACTCATTGAGCGGGCCGGACAGCAAGAGAGCGGGGAACAGAGCGCGGATACAGCCACCCGAAACGATGAAATTGGCGACATTCTGAATGCGGTCTCTGCTTTTGGGACGCGCATTGAGCAACAGCAGCAACTTCAACAAGAAGAGGCAGAGCAGCGCTTTGCCGAACAAAAGTCCGCAGTGGATGCCATCGGGTCCGGACTGTCCCAACTGTCACAAGGCGACCTCTCTGCGCGCATCGCGCACGAGCTTCCCGAAGGTTATCAACAGCTTGGACATGACTTTAACAACGCCATAGAGCGGCTATCAGAAACCGTGCGTCAGGTTGTCGACTCCACGATTTCCATCTCCAACGGTGCGTCTGAAATCAATCAGGCCTCCACAGGCCTCGCCCATCGAACCGAAAGCCAGGCTGTGACCTTGGAAGAAACCGCCGCCGCGCTCGCCACGATGACAGAAACCGTCCGCACCACCGCCGACAATGCCCGCAGCGTGGAAGAAAACACACTCGGCGCGCAACAACAGGCCGAGGAAAGCAGCAAAGTGGTCCATGATGCCGTTGAGGCCATGACCAACCTGCAGCACACCTCCGATGAGATCTCTCAAATCATCGGTGTGATTGATGACATTGCGTTCCAAACCAACCTCTTGGCTCTGAACGCGGGCGTAGAAGCGGCCCGTGCCGGTGAGGCTGGCAGAGGCTTTGCGGTTGTGGCATCCGAGGTGCGTGCGCTGGCGCTCAAGTCTGCGAACGCCGCATTGCAGATCAATGCCCGCATCAAAGACAGCGCGCATCAGATCGAAAATGGCGTCGACCTTGTCAGCCAGGCAGGCGACGCGATCAACGGCATCTCGACCCGCATCAACGAAATCACGCAACTGATTTCAGGCATCGCTGAAGGCGCGTCAGAGCAGTCTGTCGGCCTTGATGAAATCAACGTCGGCATGTCCCAGCTGGATAACATGACCCAAAAGAACGCCGCCATGGTCGAGGAGGCTACCGCCGCCATTCAAATGGTCGCCTCAGATGTGAGCAACTTGGAACAATTGGTGCGCTTCTTCCAAACTGACGCACTCTCCAGTGCTTCGCAACCGTCTGTGGCAAACGCAGCCTAAGGCACATCTGCGCAAATTCATCGGGCGGCCCCTTCCGAAAGAGGCCGCCCACTTTGCAGTCGCCTGAATGCGACGGATGCAAAGCGGCGATCCTCCGCTCAAACTTGGTGTCAAAGACATCGAGACGGGGAGGTGCAAGAACCTCTCCCGCTGTCAATTCAATTGAAAAACCAAACTCTTAGCCCCATCGTTTGTTTGATGCGGGGCGTGCTGGCGCAGTCACCGCGAAAATCGCGCCATGTCAAAAAAGCACCTTGTGCAATGTTATAGTATAACGTTACATATTCGCGATCTGGAGAGTCAGCAAATTCGGAGCGCATACAGACCCCCTAAATGCCTGCGCTGGCGCCGGTATGTCCAAACCGCCTCGCCTCAGGTGCCTTCCTGAAATTGCCCTCCCCTTTTTGACCAACCAACCGTCACCACCCGCCAGCTATGGCACCAACACAGATGAGGTCCCTTCATGCGCGACACACGCCTTCCCGTCACCGTCCTCTCCGGATTTCTGGGCGCCGGCAAGACAACCCTGCTCAACCGCGTTCTGAACAACCGCGAGGGGCGTCGCGTGGCTGTCATTGTCAACGACATGTCCGAGGTTAACATCGACGCCGATCTCGTGCGCGCCGACACCGAACTCAGCCGCACCGAGGAAACGCTGGTTGAAATGTCCAACGGCTGCATTTGCTGCACCCTGCGTGATGACCTGCTTGACGAGGTGCGCCGTCTCGCCGCTGAAGGCCGCTTTGACTACCTGCTGATCGAATCCACAGGCATTGCCGAACCGCTCCCCGTCGCCGCAACCTTTGATTTCCGCGATGAATACGGCGAAAGCCTGTCTGATGTTGCCCGGCTGGACACGATGGTCACCGTTGTGGACGCGGTCAACCTGCTTAAAGACTTCTCCAGCCACGACTTTCTGCGCGATCGCGGCGAAGTCATGGGAGAGGAAGATGAACGCACATTGGTGCATCTGCTCACCGATCAAATGGAATTCGCCGATGTGGTGATCCTGAACAAGGTGGCTGATGCGACACCTGAACAGGTCGATGCCGCCTGCAAAATCATCCGCAGTCTCAATGCGGATGCCGAAATCATTGAGACCAACCACTCCGAAGTGACCGCAGAGAAAGTTCTCGATACCGGTCTGTTTGATTTTGACAAAGCACATGAACATCCCATGTGGGCCAAAGAGCTTTACGGCTTTGCCGATCACGTACCTGAAACCGAAGAATACGGCGTCACCAGCTATGTTTACCGCGCTCGCCAACCTTTCATTCCGGAGAAAATTCTCGCGGTCCTGAACGGCGAAATGCCGGGTGTGATCCGCGCCAAAGGCCACTTCTGGATTGCCACCCGCCCGGAATGGGTTGCAGAATTCTCGCTGGCAGGCGCGCTGTCCAGCGTAAAACCCATGGGCACCTGGTGGGCCACCGTGCCCAAAGAGCGTTGGCCCGAACATGCGTCCGCACAAGCGTATTTAAAACAGCATTGGGTGGAGCCATGGGGTGATCGCCGTCAGGAGCTGGTGTTCATCGGCGCAAACATCGACTGGCCTGCGCTTAAGGCCAAGCTTGATGGCTGCCTACTGCCCGTGATCGCCGCAGCCGGACCAGAGGCGCTCCCACTGGACATGCCGGATCCTTTCCCCGGCTGGCGCCGCGTTGAGGACGTGGCATGAGTGTCTCACGCGAGGTGGTGAAAGACGCCTCAATTGGTGTTGGCTTGGCCCCAAATCTGGCGGCCCTTTCTGCCATTCACCATCCCGGCTGCGCCGCCGTGCTCTGGCGGCGGCAAATGGCGCCGGAGCTGACAACATGGATGCAATCTCTTCCCCCTGATCACCTGCCAAAAGCGCGGGTGGTCTTGCGTGCGGATCGGGTGAAAGACACGTTGTTGCAGGTCTGTGCCCTCTCAGGAACGCCCGACTGCCCGGAACGCGCGCTTCTGATCGACGACGTTTCCGAGATGGCGATGGCCTTTGCCAATATCCTGAACGCCCCGTATCTGCGGTTACGCTTTGACATCATCACCACCAACGCTTGCCGTCGCTTCCACATAGATGCGGTGACGGCCCGCCTCGTCTGCACCTACCGTGGCACCGGAACGCAATATGGGATCTCTCCCAACGGCGAAGAGCCAAACCGGGTGTTCACAGTTCCCACTGGCGCGCCCATCGTCCTGCGCGGCACGCTCTGGCCGGAAACCCCGCAATCCGGCTTGCTCCACCGTTCGCCTCCCATCGAAGGCACTGGCGAAACGCGCTCTGTGTTGGTTCTGGACCCGGTCTTTGATCCGCAAAAGGAAATTTGATCGCGCTTGCCCCTAAGAAGGCTTTGATCACGTCGCAACCTGAGAGATATTAGGCGACAAGGGGTCCAAAGGCCTCTCATCACATGCAACCTCAAGGACTGAGGCGATACCGTCTTGAGACATCTTCCTTCGCGTCGCGCCTTCACTGTGCTTCGACACAATGTTCTGATCACGGCACTCTGCTGCCTGCTCTTCGGGCTCAGCCCGCAAGCCAAGGCGCATCCGCATGTCTTTGTCGACGGCGGCGTGGATTTCGTGTTTGACGCGGAACACCGCCTGACTGCCCTCAACGTCACATGGCTCTACGATGCCTTTGAGACGCTCTACATACTGTCCTCCTACGACATGTCTCTCAACGCCGAAGGCTCCTTGGATGAAGCGGACCGACAAGAACTCATCCGCATCAGAAGCAATTGGCCTCTGGATTTCAACGGCTCCGCCCATTTGTCAGTGCATGGCGAACGTGTTTCTCTCGATTGGCCCAGAGATCTCGATGCGCAGCTGATTGACGGGCGCTTGCAGCTCACCTTCACACGCGATCTCAAAACGGCGCTCCCGCTGGGCGCGTCCCCAGCAGAGGTCGCCTTTTATGAGTCCACCTATTTCTTTGCATTCTCCATCACCGACACGCCCGAACTCTTGGGCCCAGCAGAAGGGTGCCGCGCTGAGGTGATCCCCTTCAACCCAGCGCTCAAGAACAACAGCCTGCAAGCCTCATTGGCGCTGCTCAGCCGGGAAGAGACCCCGAGCATCCCCAATGTAGGCAAAGAATTTGCCGATAGGATCATCCTCATATGCGCGTGATACTGTCTTTCTGTGTGATCGCAGCTCTGGCGCTTGCGGTCTTCTGGATGGTGGATTTCTCCTCGGTCTCCGCTTGGGCGGTTGAGGCGCAGCGTGGATTTCAAAACCAGATGGCCGGAACAGTCCGCGCTTTGAAAATGGGCGAGCCGGGCGCTTATTTTGCGCTTCTCAGCGCAACCGCCGCCTACGGCTTTGTGCATGCGCTGGGGCCGGGGCACGGCAAATATCTCGTTGGCGGTGTGGGGCTCGGTACAGAAGTCTCCGCCATGCGCCTGCTGTCACTCGCCGTGGCCTCGAGCCTCGCACAGGCACTTTGGGCGATCATCTTGGTCTATGGCGGTTTCTCCATTGTGCAGGCCAGCGCGCAACAGATGACAGGGTGGACCGAGGACATTCTGGCCCCCGCCAGCTATCTCGCCATTTCCTGTGTGGGACTCGCGATCATCTGGCGAGGTGCGCGCGCGCTTCCCAAAAGCACGGCCAAGCACAGCCACCACCATGATCACTCCCATGACCACGCTCGTGATGACTGCGGCTGCGGTCACGCCCATGGCCCCACGGCTGAGGAAGCCGCCCGCCTTACATCTGTCAGAGAGGCCATCGCGCTGATCCTCAGCATTGCAATCCGGCCCTGCACCGGCGCCGTTTTCCTGCTGGTCATCGCGTGGCAAATGGACATCAAAACCGCCGGCGCTCTGGCCGTTGTGGTTATGGGGCTGGGCACCGCCGCCCTGACAAGTCTTGTGGCGGTCTCAAGCACTGCTGCCCGCCGCTTGGCTGTGATGTCATCGGGCTCCCTGCACGGCGTGGCCACCATGCTGCCTGCGCTGCAGATGTTGACCGGCCTGATGATCCTGATCTTCAGCCTCGGCCTGCTCGGCTTCACATTCTAAAGCCCCTACGCCCCGCAAAGGCCTAGATGCGCATTTTTTGGCCGAAACCCGCCCATCCTGCGCATCATTTTTTCAGAAAATCCCACGGCTTCTTTCGAAAATTTACCCCCGATCGGGCCAATGTCTGTTTTGCAACCGGAAAGGTCGCAAAAATTTTAGAGGCAATCCGACTTCAAAATATCTTGCGGGCGTGAGGTGCTGTTGCCGGTTTGTCCGGCAATGGAGAATTGGGAAGCCGGTGAAATACCGGCACTGCCCCCGCAACGGTAACGAAGGTGAGGTTCGGCAAACGACCACTGGGAGGAGGATCCCGGGAAGGTGCCAAAACCAGGTGAAAGCCGCTTCGAAGTCCGGAAACCAGCCTTGCAAACGTCAAACCGCGGGTGGCGGTGGAGGCTTCTGTCTGGGCGCGATCCTCATCCCGCCTGCGCAAGCCTCTGTGCCATCTGCCCCAAGCAAGGCCGCGGGGTGCGGCAGGAGAGCCAGATTTGAATAACATTCACACCCTATTGGCGCGTCGAAACCCGGGTCATGCTCTAGAGCAAGCCTTCTATACAGATCCCGAGATCTTTCAGACCGACCTTGAAGCCATCCACTATCGCGAGTGGCTGTTTGCCATTCCGTCTTGCGAATTGGAGAAAGCAGGCAGCTACGTCACCTACAATGTTGGCGCTTACCGCGTCATCATTGTGCGCGGTGCCGACAATCAGATCCGCGCCTTTCACAACACCTGCCGCCATCGCGGCTCGGTGATCTGCAAAGCTGCCAAGGGCCATGCCCCCAAGCTGGTCTGCCCTTATCACCAGTGGACCTATGAGCTGGACGGCTCGCTGCTCTGGGCGCGCGACATGGGGCCGGATTTTGACCCCAAGCAACATGGCCTGAAAACCGTGCATTGTCAGGAGCTCGCCGGTCTCGTCTACATCTGTCTGGCAGACGAAGCCCCTGATTTCGCACCCTTCGCAGAAACCGTGCACCCCTATTTGGAGGCTCATGATCTGGGCAATGCCAAAGTGGCATTCGAAAGCTCCATTGTCGAAAACGGCAACTGGAAGCTGGTCTGGGAAAACAATCGTGAATGTTACCACTGTGGCGGCAACCACCCGGCCTTGTGCCGCACCTACCCCGATGACCCCAGCGTGACCGGCATTGGCGAAGGTGGCGAAACACCTGACCACCTGCAGGCCCATTTTGACCGCTGCGAAGCCGCCGGTCTGCCCTCCAACTTCCACCTCAGCGAAGAAGGCCAATACCGCGTGGCGCGCATGCCGCTAAAAGAAGGCGCGGAAAGCTACACGATGGATGGCAAAACCGCCGTACGTCCGTGGCTCGGACGCGTGCCATTCGCTGATGCTGGCGCATTGCTGCAGTTCCACTACCCGACAACCTGGAACCACTTCCTCGCAGACCATTCCATCGTCTTCCGCGTCACCCCGATCAGCCCGACCGAGACCGAAGTCACCACCAAATGGCTGGTGCACAAAGACGCCGTGGAAGGCCGGGATTATGATCTCAAGCGCCTGACTGAAGTCTGGATGGCCACCAACGATGAAGACCGCCGCGTGGTCGAGGACAACCAGCAGGGCATCAACAGCCCCGCCTATGTGCCCGGCCCCTATTCCCCGACACAGGAATCCGGCGTGCTGCAGTTTGTTGAATGGTATTGCGCCAAACTGGCCAGCCACCTGACCCCAAACACCCTTGCTGCGGAGTGATGTGATGAAAGATCTTCAGACCACCGCAACCGTTTGGCAGGACAACGAGATGCTGGAATGCGTCTCCATCGTGCCGGAAATGCCCAACACGGCGAGCTTCACCTTCCGCGCCCCATCCGGCGCCCTCTTCGCCTATGATCCGGGGCAGTTCCTGACCCTGGAAATCCCCGCACCGGGTCAGCCGGGAGGCGTGGTGCACCGCACCTACACGATATCCTCCTCGCCCTCACGCCCGCGCTCGATCACCATCACTGCAAAGGCACAGCCTGACAGCATCGGCACCCGCTGGATGCTCGACAACCTGCGCCCCGGCATGCGCCTGAGAGCCTTGGGACCGGCAGGCCTCTTCACCAACGCGGGCAGCACAGCGAAGAAATTCCTCTTCATCTCGGCAGGTTCCGGCGTCACCCCCATGATGTCGATGACCACCTGCATGTGGGACGAAGGCCAGGAACTGGACGCCGTCTTCATCAACTGCGCCAAGCGCCCCTCGGAAATCATCTTCCGCCAAAGGCTTGAACAGATGGCCAGCCGCACCCCCGGACTGGATCTCAAATTTGTGGTCGAAGAGCCCGATCCCTACCGCCCCTGGACGGGCTATCAGGGGCAGTTCAACCAGCTGATGCTGGGCCTGATGGCGCCGGATTATCTTGACCGCGAGGTCTATTGCTGCGGGCCAGAGCCCTTCATGACCGCGGTGCGCGAAGCGCTGGCCGGTCTGGGCTTTGACATGGACAACTACCATCAGGAGAGCTTTGGCGCGCCGGTGGAAACCGAGGCCGAACAGCCCGCGCTGGATGATGTGGTGCCTGACGAGGACCGCAAGGCGGAAATCCACTTCGCCACGTCTGATGTCACCGCCAAAGTCGCCGAGACCGAAACCGTGCTCGCCGCCGCGCGCTCGGTCGGGCTCAACATCCCCTCAGGCTGTACCTTCGGCGTCTGCGGCACCTGCAAGGTCAAAAAGACCGAAGGCGAGGTGCATATGGTTCACAACGGCGGCATTTCGGACGACGACATCGAAGCCGGCTACATCCTCGCCTGCTGCTCCAACCCGATTGGCAAAGTGGCAGTAGAGGTCTGAGCCCCCCGCTCTCGGGCTCACAGAAAGGCCCGGCAGACATGCCGGGCTTTTTTTGTGTTCTATGGCTTTTGAGGCGATGGTGTTCTGGAAGTGTTTCGATTGACTACAGAGAAGAATTTGCAGCAATCCCCACTTTCGCTTTGCAAAGCGAAAGTCAGCATTTTTAGAAAGCCCAATGTTTTGTAGCGGCGTGACCCTTATCTACTAGGGGTTGCTGATGCAATGAAAATGCTTGCTTTGATTGCATCCAAACGCTTCCTGTGTAGGAGTAGTGTTAGCAAACGAGAGGCTTGTCGATGTCTTCCGGAGATAAAATGAAAGGTCGGTGCTCCCAGTGTGGCTGGGTCACTAGACGAACATTTAAAAACATGGGGCGGAAGCCGTGCCCGAAATGCGGTGGCCAAATTCTGTTTCATGAAGACGACAAAGAAGCAGCGCAGACTATCGCTATCCTGTCGATAATTGGCATGATCGTATTAGGGTTCCTGTTTGTCTCACTGGGAATAGCCGAATGGTAAAGTCGCAGGAGATATACTGACTACGGCTGTCGTTACCATTCCAACTTCGTCAGAAATTTCTTAGCAAACCCTAGTTTCGTCTTGATTACTCTGCTGCTTGTTTAAAGTCGTTCGAGCCTAAGCCACTAACCAACCTACCTCTTACTCACCCATCCTTCAAAACCCGCCCCAAATCAGGCCGCCGAAAATCCGGCCCTTTCAGCACCTTGCCATCTGCGCGCAGCACCGGGCGGCCGTCGGCACCCAACTTGGACATGTTGGAGGCATGCACCTCGGCCATGGCGGCGGGTTTCAACCCATGCAGGCCGAACTCCAGAAAGGTGCCATCCAGCACATACTGAATGTCACACAGCGCATCGAGCACCTCGACCATATCCCCGGCCGCAATAGCAGCGCGCAGCTCGGCCACCTCTTCTTCGAGAATGTCCTGACGCATCTCCGCACGCTCTTGGGGAATGGCAGGTGTGTCAACCACAGGCACATCAAAGGCCTCATGCCATTCCTTCACAAGCGCAAGTGTGTCGCGGGACATCAGAAATCCCAGTCTTCGTCTTCGGTCGCGACCGCTTTGCCGATCACATAAGAAGAGCCCGAGCCGGAGAAGAAGTCGTGGTTTTCGCTGTCCGGGCTGAGAGCGGCCAGAATGGCGGGGTTTACCTCGGAGACTTCCGGCGGGAACAGCGCTTCAAAGCCGAGGTTCTGCAGGGCTTTGTTGGCGTTGTAATGCAGGAAGACCTTCACATCCTCAGTGAGGCCAAGCTCGTCATAAAGCTCTTCGGTGTATTGGTTCTCAATCCCGTACAGCTCAAACATCAGGCCAAAGGCATAGTCCTTCAGCTCCTGCTGTCCGGCCTCATCGAGCTGCTCATAGCCGCGCTGGAATTTATAGCCGATGTAATAGCCATGCACCGCCTCGTCGCGGATAATCAGGCGGATCAGATCGGCGGTGTTGGTCAGCTTGGCGCGGCTCGACCAATACATCGGCAGATAGAAGCCTGAATAGAACAGGAAGCTCTCAAGGAACACGGAAGCGATCTTGCGCTTGAGCGGGTCATTGCCCGGCGCATAGGTATCAAGGATCGCTTTGGCTTTGGCTTGCAGATGCGGATTCTCTTCCGACCAGCGGAACGCCTCATCAATCTCCTTGGTGGAGCAAAGCGTTGAAAAGATGGAGGAATAGCTGCGCGCATGCACCGCCTCCATAAAGGCGATATTGGTCAGCACTGCCTCTTCATGCGGGGTGATCGCATCGGGCATCAGCGCAGGCGCACCCACAGAGTTCTGGATCGTATCCAGCAGCGTCAGCCCGGTGAACACGCGGATGGTGAGCTGTTTTTCATGGTCGGTCAGCGTGCCCCAGCTGGGGATGTCATTGGACAGCGGCACTTTTTCCGGCAGCCAGAAATTCACCGTCAGGCGGTTCCAGACCTCAAGGTCCTTGTCGTCCTCCAGACGGTTCCAATTGATGGCGCGGGGGATGTGGGTTTCGATCATGTCTTTCATGTCTGACGTCCCTTACAGCGAGCAGGATACGCAGCCCTGCACCTCGGTGCCCTCAAGGGCCTCCTGACGCAGACGCACATAATAGATTGTTTTGATGCCTTTTTTCCAGGCATAGATTTGCGCACGGTTGATGTCGCGCGTGGTGGCTTCGGCCGGGAAGAACAGGGTCAGAGACAGGCCTTGATCCACGTGCTCGGTGGCCGCCGCGTAGGTATCAATCAGCGCCTCGGGGCCGATTTCATAGGCGTCACGGTAATACTCGAGGTTCTCGTTGTTCATGAAGGCGGCTGGATAGTAGACGCGGCCGATTTTGCCCTCTTTGCGGATCTCGATTTTGGACACAATCGGGTGGATCGATGAGGTCGAGTTGTTGATGTAGGAGATCGAGCCGGTCGGCGGCACGGCCTGAAGGTTGCGGTTGAACAGCCCGTGTTTCATCACGTCAGCCTTCAGCGCGGCCCAATCCTCACGAGTGGGCAGATCCACACCGTCAAACAGCGCTTTCACCTTATCGCTTTTCGGCAACCAGTCCTGCTCGGTGTATTTGTCAAAGAACACACCAGAGGCATAGTCAGAGCGCTCAAACCCTTTGAAAGAAGCCTTGCGTTCCTGCGCCAGATCGCAAGAGGTGCGGATCGCGTGGAAAGCCACAGCGGCAAAGTAAACCGATGTGAATTCAATGCCTTCCGGGCTGCCATAGTGAATGTGCTCACGCGCAAGGAAGCCATGCAGGTTCATCTGGCCAAGGCCGATGGCGTGGCTGTCATCATTGCCTTTGCGCACCGATGGCACGGAGTCGATCGCGGACATTTCAGATACAGCCGTCAGCGCACGGATCGCGGCCCCCACGGTACGGCCCAGATCTTTGCCGTCCATGGTTTTGGCGATGTTGAGCGAGCCGAGGTTGCAGGAAATATCGCTGCCCATCTTGGCATAGCCGAGGTCTTCGTTGAACTCAGACGCCTCATTCACCTGAAGAATTTCCGAACAGAGGTTGGACATGTTGATCCGGCCCTCAATCGGGTTCATCCGGTTCACCGTGTCTTCAAACATCACATAAGGGTAGCCGCTCTCAAACTGGATTTCGGCAATGGTCTGGAAGAATTCGCGCGCGTTCACCTTGGATTTGCGAATGCGCTTGTCGTCCACCATCTCCTCATATTTCTCGGTCACCGAGATCTCAGAGAAAGGCACGCCATAGACCTTCTCCACGTCATGCGGAGAGAACAGATACATATCGGCGTTTTTCTTAGCGAGCTCAAAGGTGATGTCGGGGATCACCACGCCAAGAGACAACGTCTTGATGCGGATTTTTTCGTCTGCGTTTTCGCGCTTTGTGTCGAGGAAACGCATGATGTCAGGATGGTGCGCGTTCAGATAGACCGCGCCTGCGCCCTGACGTGCGCCCAGCTGGTTGGCATAGGAAAAGCTGTCTTCGAGCAGCTTCATCACCGGGATCACACCGGAAGACTGGTTCTCAATGCCTTTGATCGGCGCGCCGTGCTCGCGGATGTTGGTCAGCAAAAGCGCCACACCGCCACCCCGCTTGGAGAGCTGCAGTGCAGAGTTGATGCCGCGGCCAATGCTTTCCATATTGTCTTCCAGACGCAGCAGGAAGCAGGAGATCAGCTCGCCACGGGAGGCTTTACCGGCGTTCAGGAAGGTCGGTGTGGCCGGCTGGAAACGGCCCTCCAGAATCTCTTCCATAAAGGCCATGGCCTGATCCTCATCCCCACGCGCCAGCGCCAGAGAGGTCATGACCACACGGTCCTCATAGCGCTCCAGGAAGCGCTGCCCGTCACGGGTTTTCAGCGTGTAGGAGGTGTAATATTTGAAGGCGCCAAGGAAGGTCGGGAACCGGAATTTCTTGGCATAGGCCGCTTCCCAGATCGCGCGCATGAAGTTCTTGGAATATTGATCCAGAACCGCTTCTTCATAGTAGCCTTCGCTCACCAGATAGCCGAGCTTTTCATCCAACGAGTGGAAGAAAACGGTGTTCTGGTTCACATGCTGCAGGAAATACTGACGCGCCGCCATGCGATCCGCGTCAAAGCGGATGTTGCCATCCGCGTCATACAGATTCAGCATCGCGTTGAGTGCGTGATAGTCCTGCTCGTTCACTGTGCTGTCGAGCATAGCGGTCTCCCAATCTTTTCCAGCCCCGCACGGACGCGGGAAATATCAGTTTCGGTGCCTGCCAGCTCGAACGTGTAGAGCAGCGGGACATTGCATTTTTCGGCGATGACGCGCCCGGCCAACCCATAGGTGGCGCCAAAGTTGCGATTGCCGGTGGCGATCACCCCAACAAGGTGGGCGCGTTTGGTGGCGTCGTTTAGAAAACGGATCACCTGTTTGGGCACTGCCCCCCGCCCCTGCCCATCTGCATAGGTCGGACAGATCAGAACAAAGGCTTCTTTGGGGTCAGGGAGCGGCGCGTCGGGATCTTCCGAGATGCGCGCGGCTTCAATACCAAGCCGCGTCACAAACCGGTGGGTGTTGCCCGATTTTGAGGAATAGTAGACAAGCGCCGGAAATTGGCGGCTCACCTCCCTTAGGCCAGCTGTGCGATCATGTCAGGGCGGAAGCCCGACCAGTGATCCGCCCCCGCCACAACCACCGGCGCCTGACGATAGCCCAGCTCGGTCACATGGCTCAGCGCGCTGTCGTCCTGCGTCAGATCAACCACATCATAGCTGATGCCTTTGGCGTCCAGCGCACGTGTGGTGGCGGTGCATTGTACACAAGCGGGTTTGGAATAAACGATGATGCTCATCTGTCCTCTTTCTTTTTGTCAAAGCCGAGGACGCAGAGTGGCAGCACCACTTCTTGCGCGCCCCCGAACCCTCCGTTCGTGGTCATCATTTTGCACTTTCGGCAGGTCTCCTGACTAGCGGATCAACGCTTGGCTGGCCTTCCCGAGGATGCCCCCCAGTGGCATATTCAGCCTTGCTATCCGCTTACAGTTGCGGGGGCAGCGCCGGAATTTCACCGGCTTCCCTCTTAGCCTTCGACAGGAATCGAAAGAACCGAAGCACCCCTATATAGGGTGTGATCACCACATAGTGTCAATATATAGCGGCATTGTGACTTCGATTTATTGTTGATGGATGCAAAGTTTCTGTGGATATCTGCCCAAGATATCCACATCACCGCCATCTCGGCGCAAGATCTTATCACCTTCAGAAAAATGGCCAGCCGCACACCGGCGCTTCACCTAAAGCGTTTCATCAGCGAAGGCGGAAAGGTAGAGCCCGCACACCGGCGACCAAGGATCAACAGACCCGTATTCAAACTCTGTCGCGCGGCCTTGCTGAACCGCGATGATATTGCTCCGGTGCAGGATTGTGAAAAGAAACCGCTCCTGTATCGCCTTGGCCGGGCCGATCATTTTCACGCGATCCCCATGCCAGCCAAAGTACATCTCCGCCACGATCTTCTTTGCCGGATCATCCTCCCCGGCCAAAGCGGCGAACTCGTCAACAAATTCATCGATGCCCGCCAGCTTCAGCACCTCGGGGCCGAAGTGATCCTTCAGCGTGCGTCGCAGAAATGACGTGGTGCCGCCCAGCGTCAAAGGCACCAGAACCGCCCCCGCCAGACCGGCTGCCCCCACCAAAAACGCACGCCGCCTCAAACTCATAGCTGCTCTCCCGCATAAAGCGACAGCGCCGATAGGGTGAGCGTCGGGTTCGCAGCCGCCCCGGTCGTGAAGGTCCCGGCCCCAAGACAGGCCAAATTGGAGACACCAAAGACCCGCAGGTTTTTGTCCACCACACCGGTTTTGCTGTCCGTACCCATCGGCGTGCCTCCGATAATATGCGCTTCCGTCGGCTCAATGCCCCCGATGCCGACAATCTCATGCTCGAACGGAATCAGTGAGGACACACGCTCACGCGCCCGCGCCAGGCCGGCATAGGCATAGGCGCTGTGCCCGGACCACAAAATCGTCGGCGCGTCGTCTTTTAACACAACCCGGTTCTGCTCCTGCGGCAAATCTTCGGCCACCAGCTTCAACTTCAGACGCTGCAGCCATTTTCCCTTCTCAAGGCGCAAAGACGGAGGCGCATTCCAGCTTTCAATGAGAACAGACGCCGCCTCACGACGAAACTCCCCATCATAAAATCCGTAACCCATCCCGGTCAGCGAGGTGCCGCCATAATAGTTGTCAAACGGGATGTTCACCCAAACAAATTGCCCCACCTGCTCATGCAGCCCACGCCCCACCAGATCAGAGCCAATACCTGATCTCAGCAGTATTGCCGAGTTGAAGATCGGGTTGGCCCCAAGCCCGACAAAATCCGCCCGCAAGGTGATCGGCCCCAACTCGGTCGTCTGGGCCACAACACCGGTGGCGAGCCCCGTAGCGGTCTCCACGGTGCGGCACTCCGCATCCAGCAGGTAATGAAACCCTTCATCCTCAAACAGTTCCAGCGAATTGAGGATCGTAAATTTTGCATCCACCGGACACAGGTTGCAGGCGCCAGACACACAACAGGTGGTGCGTCGCCCCCCATTGGAGCGCGCGCAGGGCATCGGCTGCCAGCTGGGCTCTTGGGCAAACAGCTTGCGCTCCGCCCGCGTTGGCGCATGCGGCGGAAACGGAAACGGGGCACTCCGGGGCGCATATCCAGCCTCATCGGAACCGGCGATATCCATCAGATACTCCGCTTCCACCATGTAAGGCTCGATGTCGCCGTAAGACACCGGCCAGTCCTGCGCCACGCCATATCTTGAAAACAACTCAAAATCGCTCGGCTGCAGACGCGGCGTGTTCCCCCACCAACAGTTTGAGCAGCCGCCAAACTGATGCCGTACGGTCCAGTCCTTGCGCTGTCCAGAGCTGTTTTCCTGCGCCACACCGCCTGTTGGATGCGGAACGCGGGTTTCCAGCTGGGTATCGTGATCAATAAACGGACCGCGCTCCAGAAACAGAACCCTCAGGCCGCGCCCTTTCAGCTTATAGGCGAAAAAACAGGAGGCAAAGCTCGTCCCAACCAGGATGACATCCCAGGATGTCTTCTGAGCATCTGCGGCGGAAATCGGTTTCACTCGGCACCTATGTCTGGATCAAAACACATGTCACGCGGGGCACAGAGACGGGGCAGCTGCACTCAGGCATCCACCACTCAGCTTTGCGCTTCACTTGGCGCCATTCAGGACAATGCCCGCGCCGCCCAGATCCATATCTCTCAACATGTTCAGGCTGCGGTTCATGCCATCGCGTGTCATCTTATTGGTCTCGATGGTGAAAATCCCCAGATCACGCGAATTCAAACCGGCAAAGCTGTTGGAGCTGTCCTCCAGACTTGGCGCATCAATGATGACCACATCATAAACCTTGCGCAGCAGGGCAATCATGTCCTGCATCCGCTCAGAGCTGTAGAGCACAGAGGGATCCGCCGCCGATACTTCCGCACCGATACAGTCAAACCCATCCGCCGTATCCGTCACCACCAGACATTCACTCAAAGGCTTGTCGCTGTGGATGGCGGACAAGAAATTCGCCTGTTCATTCAGACCAAAACTATCTGTCAGCTGTGCGGTGCGGAAATCTCCGTCGACAAGCACACATTTCCGACCGCGCTGCGCATTGGCCCAGGCCAGCAAGATCGCCGTATTGGTCCGGCTTTGGTTGGCATCATAGGAGGTCACAAACAGCGACCTCAACGATCGCTCACTGTGCAGATTGATGTTATCCGCCAGCTTCAACGCCGCCTGCGCAAAGGCTTCATCATTGGAAAGCTGTGCAAGCAGCTTCTCAGCCGAGCGGATCTTCTTCAAGCGGGGGGTGTTGCCAAACACCGGCAATCCGGTTGCCCGCGACACCTGCCTCGGCTCAGAGAGCCGTCTGGGCCGCCACTCCAGCATGAAGGCCAAAGCCGCTCCCAGCGAAAGCCCGCCAACCAGAGCCAGGATCGCCGCCACTTTCTTGCGCGGGTGAGACGGGCTGCTGGGTGGTGAGGCATAGCGGATGATCTTCGCATCGGAGATCGGAATTTCCTGAAACTCACTGATTTCGCGATACCGCCCCAGGAAATCCTCATACACACGGCGGTTAATGTCGGCCACACGCTGCAGCTGGTTCATCTCGATCAGCTGGCGCGACCGCTCAAGGTTCAATCCTTCAAAGCTGCGCAGGCTGGTCTCCAACGTGCGCACGTTGAGCCGCAGTGTCTCCACGCGGTTGTTGAGCTGCAAAATCAGGTTCTCAACCTCATTGGCCAGCTCAGCTTCGGTTTTGGAAATCGCGCGGCGGATCGAATCCATTCGCGCGGACTCATCTGAAAAGCTCAGCGAGGCTTCAGCCTCTTCGCGGCGCAGATCCACCAGCGCGCGTCGGAACTCAAAAATCGCATCGTTGGAAAGAATATTCGCGGTTGCAAGCGGGCCATCCTGCTCATTCACCAGCGTGGCCCGACGCACCTGCGCCTCTGCCTGCGCCAGCTCCGCCCGCGCGTTCACCAGCTTGGTGGTGAATTCCTGCATCTGCTGGTCCAGACGAGCACCGTTGTCAGCATCCGCTTCCATAACGCTGCGCAGCTCCAAAACGGCACGCTCGGAATCTTCAAGGTTGCTCGCAAGCTCCTCAACCCGACCCTCCAGCCAGCCGGTGAAACGACTTGCCGTCTGGAAACGTTTATCCGCAAGCACGCGAATATATTCCGTCATAACCGTGTTGGAAATCGCCGCCGCCTTTTGCGGGCTTTCCGACGTCGCCTGAACCGCCATCAGGAACGATGTGCCCTGCTGACGAATGGACAGACCCTTGCGCAAAATCCCGACCGAGGTGCCATACTCACCAAGTGTCTGCTCGTTCAGAGAGGCCGCCTCCAAAACCGCTGTATTGGAGGCTGTTTCAACAACAACCACTTCATCATCCGCTGCGCTCTCGCCACGGCCCAGAATGGTTTTGGCGGTATCCTTAAGCCAGGTCACCACCGGATTGGGCACCTGCTTTTCACGCAAACTCGGATTGAATTCAGGATCTTCGTCCAGATTGAGCTTCTGCACCACGTTGATGAGGATTTCATTTGACCGCATAATCGCGATCTCCCCCTCGATCACCGCGTTGCTCAGCACCTGAGCTTCCACAAGGTCAAACGAGTTCTGTTCACTGAGCCCCTGACCACCCAACAGCAGCTGGCCGCCGGAACTATAGGTCGGCGTGAGCGACGACAGGTAGTAAACCGCCCCCCCCAGACAAAGCACGCCCGTGGCAAGCACAAGCGCAATCCGATGCCGCAGCGCCCGGATAACATCGGAAAATTCCAGCATTTTCGGAGCAGATGTCGCAGCTTTGGGCAGACGCATCTCCAACTTTCTATCAGGTGAAAGAACTCTATTCATTGGTATTCAAAGAAACTCATTTGTATTCCGTCGAGTCGCGGTTCTTCCCGACAGTATTTCGAAATCTCATAGACTTACCGAGCGTTTACCCCTTCCCCAGTGGTATTATTAAACTTCGGCTTCAAACCGCAAAATCAATTTTATGCTAAGCAATGCACGCAACTTTCCTACAATAAAATTACGTTAAGCTGGTTAACAGCAGGCAATATCGACAAAGCATGTGGTTTAAACGTCACTATCCTTTCTTCATAATTGAAACATTACCAGAAAAATCAGGCGCAAATTGGGCGGCAATCTTCAATTCAATGGCCTTAGGCCAGTTTTCCATCACTCTTGTAAGCCTCAATAATATCTGCAATTTCCCCTGCAATATCCTGCTTGGGTTGGAAATTCAGAATGCGATGCGCTTTTGAGATGTCATATGCGCGATTTTTGATAAAGAATCCGACGCGGCGCCGAAAAATCGGCGGCTCAATTCCCAAGGGCTTGCAAACAATTTCCGTGGCATGTGCCAAAAGCATCATAGGCCCAACCGGTACGCGCAAACTTGGTTTGGGTTTGCCCAGCTGATCGGCGATCTCATTTGCGATATTGCGCAATGACACATATTCGCGCCCGCCAATCAGAAAGGCCTCATTGTTGACGTCGCTTTCCATAGCCTGCCGGAACGCCGCCGCCAAATCGCGCACATCGACCCAATGGTGGAGCGTGCCGCCATCACCGACAAAGAAGAAACGCCCTTTCTGGATCATGCGGAACATTTTGAGCGTCCGGTCATCGCCTGGCCCCCAAATCATCGTCGGCCGCAGCACTACGCCAGCCATACGACCATCCGCAAAATACTCCGACGCGATCTCCTCACCGGCAAGCTTGGTTTCCTGATAGATGTCGCCGGGCTTGAAGGGGTAGTCTTCGGTCGCTGGGGGGTGATCAATGTCACTGTGCACACCGTTGGTGGAGCAATGAATGATGCGCGGCACCCCGGCCGCAATCGCCGCTTCAAAAATGCGCCGTGTGCCCTCGGCATTGATGTCATAGAAGGTCTCATCCGGCAGCCCTTCTTGCCGGAAAATACTCGCCAGATGATAGATGCCAGCCACCCCTTCCACGGCCGCAGGCAGGCTTTCGGGTTGCGCAAGATCCGCAATAACCACCTCATCGACCAGAGACTTTAGCGCCTCCGCCTGCGCGGGCTTGCGCACCATCGCCCGCACTTTGACGCCAGCGCCTTTCAGGTGCCGCACGAGGTGCTCCCCCACAAAACCCGCGGCACCTGTGACGAGATAAATTGGCTCCGAGCTCATAAATTCGCACTCCTAAAAATCAATTCTCAAAAGCAGATCCGTAATATCTGCCCCAAAACTCAAACGACCTGCGGCGCAGTTTCGTGACACCTTGTCCTCAAATATGGAAAGCAGTCACGCTTTTGGCCGACAGACAATCCTCTTCTCAATGTGTCCGAACCGTCGACGAGGCGACACTCCACGGCACAGATTCACCAGACAGGATACGACCGGCCGCAGACGGGTCACCAAAATTCGGAACCTTTCGACAGTCTTCCGGCAGCTCCATCTGCGCCTTGTGCCGCCAGCCAACCATCGCCATCCCCCGGCCGGTCTGCAGCGACACACTCAAATCCGCGCTCCGCGCCTCCTGCAGCAGACGCAGGATATTGCCATTGCGCGCCCCCGCCTCGTTTGTGACAAAAACCCCGACAGGATGGCAAAACACCACCAGACGGAAATCAGCATAGTCTCCAATCAAAGGCCGTCCGGTGCGCCGATCCACCGAGAAAGGCGGCGCGTCAGGGCTCACACTGTAAAGCAGCTCGGAGAATCTGGGCTTGTTGTAAGCGAGGTCAAAGTCCCCCAGCCATTCCACAGCCCGCATCTCCTCGTCGGTGACAATCAGAGGATTGTCCGCCAGCCAGGGTGTCAAAAACGCCTCCGCGCCCTCCCACTGCCAGCGCGTCTTGCCAAGCAGCATGTTCTCATCTTGGCCCAGGATCAGCTTGGCGCTGCGTGGCAGGGCAGGATTGGCAAAGATCAAAAAGCCCGCGCTAATCCCCAAAACCGCAAATGCCAGCGGCTTTTTCATCACTGATGGCACAAAATTGCCCGACGCTTCCGTCGCGCTGGTCTTCAGGAAACGCCAAAACACCGGCAGCACTGCCTGCAAGCCAATGCCCCATAAAACAAAGAAAAACGGCATCGTCGGATAGAGGTAGCGAATGTTTTTCAGACCGCCAAACGACTGCAGCAAAAAGGTGGTGACAAAAAGCGCCAGACAAAACGAGGCCGGCATAAAGTTGGCCCGCAGCGCAATGATCGCAATCACCGGAAACAGCGTCCAGAAGGTCGGATAATTGTCGCGGAAATTGCGGTGATAAAACGTCGTATCATCCACATGCGGCCAAGGTTCCCAGTTGTAAGTGGTCCATAGCCAATTGATTTCCTCTGACGCCACACCGCTAAGGAAAAAGATCGCAAGGCCAAGCACAATGGCACCATTGAGCCACCAAAGCAGAGGGTAGCGTCGCAGCCAGCCGGGCATAAAAACCACCAGCACCCACAGCAGGATCGCCCCGACGCCAAGCGCGGTCAACATCTGCAAATCCAGCGCCACAAGGAACGCAACAGCCGCAGCAACCAGCGCCGCCGCGCGCCAGATCACAGATGTGATCTCCGTCAACGCGGTGTAAACCAGCAGCGCACCCCCTACAAAAAGCACTCCTTGGGCGGAGTAGAACCGGATATACTGGGACACCTCGATGCCGTTGGGCCAAAACAGCAGAAAGCACAGCGCAATCAACGCCGCGACACGCCCGCTAACGTGATAAGCCCAAGACACAATAAGCGCCACCAACAGCGCGCCCGGGATCACCGAAGGGATCAACCGCGCCGAAAAGGCCGATTGCTCGCCAATCACATCAAAACTGAAAGCTATAAACTGCGAGAACCGGGCAGCACGGTCATAGATCCCGTCAAGCACCGTGAAGGTCTGGTTTTCCTGCCAACTCACTGAGGGCAAATACTGATAAAGCTCATCATAGATCAGAGGATGGTTGATCAGCCCCACCCGGGTGAGCATCGCCATCACAAACGAAATCAGGCCAATTCCCAGAAGTCGCAGCAGGTGCGATTTGGTGTCATCCCGGCTGGGCAGCGCAGTATTTTCTTCTAAACTTCCAAACACAATTCACTTCCTTGGATCGCCCAAGAAATTAACGGGCGACCAAATGCTTCGTCTTCAGGCGGCATCCCAATAACCGCACCCCCAAAAGAAATTCAGCAATATATAATCAGAATAT
Source organism: Shimia sp. R9_3 (assembly GCF_017743755.1). Classification (NCBI taxonomy): domain Bacteria; kingdom Pseudomonadati; phylum Pseudomonadota; class Alphaproteobacteria; order Rhodobacterales; family Roseobacteraceae; genus Shimia; species Shimia sp. R9_3. The sequence continues at coordinate 132,890 of NZ_JAGHRP010000007.1, forward strand.
TCGACCAAATATCATATGCATACATGTTGTTTTGTCATTGGTTGATGATAGCCCGAGTGTTGCTTTCCCGCATGCAAAATTGCGTGAACACCCAAAATTACAGTTTCGCTACCCCTCCAAATCATCTGTCTGAATTCCGGATTTTCAATATTCAGACAGATGCCCTCTCAGGGACCACAACAGACATGTGCCCGCACATGCGCCGCCAACTCCTCAAAACAAAAACCAAAATTGAACAAATGCAGAAAAATACACGTTAAAGAATATACTATTTCTTACCGTCTTCCCATCATTTTTGCCAGTCAAATATGGCGATCACCCGTGTTCGCGCATTTCATACCTTGAAAAAACACCGCTGCACAAACTCTGCGCAAATTGACTTTTTCAGGCCTGTTTGAACGTCCCAACCGCTTCCAGAAGTGTCTTACGGCGCATCAAAATGGTGCCGCCAAGCCCCACAACAAGCAGCCCCCCGGCCATTAGAATCTCCAGTACGTGCCCCGGCTCCCAGAGTGTGCGCAGCCCGATATGGGCGCAGACCAGACCTACAGAGAGCAGAAGCGGCACGGCAACCGCAGTGGTGCAATCTGCTAGGCTGATCGGCACAATTTTCTGCGCCAAAATCCAACCACGCGGCACAATGACCAGCCCCCAGACCGTGATCACCGTTGCCACGCCGAACACATCAGAAAATGCAGCAGCGCAGAGAACCATAACCGTATAAAGGACCGCGGATTCCGTCATGAGGCGCACATGCAAGTCGGTGCGATTGGTCGCCCGGAAAATGCAGGACAGCAAAACCACCGCGATCGCCTCAAATGTCAGCCCCGCAATCGACAAGGCAAAAATCGGTGCAACCTGCGCCCAATCATCTGAGAGCACCACGGTGAACACCGCCGTCCCCGCAGCCGCTGTCGCGGCCAGGATGGGAAACAGAACCGTCGCCATCAGGTTCATCGCGCTGAGATAGATGTCGACCAGCCGCTTGGGATCATGCTGAGCCTTCGCCATGCGGACATAAACGATTGTGGACGCTGGCCCGACGAGGCCAAACTGCGGCAACTTGGAAAATCGGGCGCTCATGGAAAACAGACCCAAGGCCGCCTCCCCGTTGAACTTCCCGATGCTCATCACCGCAGACTGCGCTTTTACGGCTGAAATGGCCGACACAATCAAAGCATTTCGGGCAAACTCAAGGTGTGGCCTCACCAGAGCGGGGCGGAATACCCGCGTGGGGCGAAACTCGGACAGGTACAGAATACCGGCCAATCTGACCCCGGCCAGCGCCAGCTGTTGCGCGACAAGCGCCCAGACACCGGCGCCGAGCACCGCAAGTATCACCACCGCGCCAAGGCTGAACACCGTGGTGATGGTCTGCACCTTGGCAATGCCTGTGTAATTTTCCCGCCGTTCGATCTCCGCGTTGGGCGTGGCGGCAATGGCCTGCATCAGAGGCACCACCGACAGCGCCGCAATGATCTTCACCAGCTCCGGCTGCGCAAAGAATGACGCCCAAAGCGGCGCGGCCAGCAGGATGACAGCCATCAAACCGCCCCCCACCATCACAAGCAGCCAGAACACACTGACCCATTCGTCATGGTCATACTCCGGCGTCCGGATCAACGACCGCCCAAGCCCCGCATCGCTTAAAACGCTGCAAAAGACGATCAGGGACATCGCCATGGCAATCAGGGCAAACTCATCCACCGTGAGATAACGCGCCACCACCGGCAAAACCAAAATCTGCGACAACGCCAGAAACAGGCGCGCAGACACAAGCGAGCCGACGTTGACAAAAAATCCCTTGGTGGAATGCCCGGTGTTGCCGTTTTCAGAGCCCATGGCGGATCAGTCCAGCTTGATCACATCTGCCCAATCATAGACCAGGATCGCATCACTTGGAGTCGCTCTTGCCAACCATTCATGCCGCGCGAAACTTGGCCAGCATTGGGTTGTGTTTCGAAAGGCAACCGGCACATAGGCCGCCTGAAAATCCGCATCCGAATACAGCCCGTCAAAGGCGCTGTCCGCATGTGACCAGAACGCCAGCCCCTGATCTTTTGTGCAGGCCCGATTGAAGGCGGCAAGCACGTCCGGCTGGTGCCTCCAGAATGTCGGCTTGTCAAAACTCGCGTGGTTGCGCATCCCGATTTTCACGGGATTGGCATGAGCCATCTCAACCCAGTTCAGCCCAAGCAGATCATAGATGTGCCCATCATAAGCCAGCGCAATGCCGCCCGCCGGACCCACACCAATTGAGGGGCGCGGCTCCACCTCGTTGAGGAACGCACCAAAATCGAGCCCCTGCTCCACCAGCACATATTCTTTTCGGATATCAAAGCGTGATTGGTAATATTGCCCCCAGCCAATCAGCATGATGCCAAGTGCGGCAACCGCACCAGCCACCTTCGCCGCTCCGAGAGTTGTGGAGGGCATCCCAGCCCCCAAAGCAACCAAAAGCGCCAGCGCTACAGGCAGCAAAGGCGCCACCGGCTGATAGAACCGCCAGAGCACAAAGTGATCGCCACCGAGCGCCGCATAGGTCATCAGCAGGCCAAAAATGGCCGCAGCTGCAACGATCAGCGCGCGCGTACCAGGGCGGCTGTGCCGCGCCTCAAACAGCGCCCAAAAGGTCAACCCCAGCCAGATCATCACCAAGATATCCGTGAACGGGCTGCGCAGCAGGAAATCAAAGAGATATTTCATCCCGTCCGCCAGGCCCTGCAGTCGGTCAGAGGAAACCTTGGCATAAAACGTGTTCGGGAACGGCTGGCCAAAATAGCTCAGCCGGAAAAAGGTGACCGCCACAAAAGAGCCGCCCGCCGCGAGGACAGACAGCCCCAGAACGCGCCAGGACCGCAGCGAGAGCAGAAAGCTCAGACAGATCAGCCCCACCGCCACCAAAATACCTTCCGGGCGCACCAAGGGCATCAATGCGGCTGCCAGAACCAGCCCCAGCCCGTTGCCGGGGCCAAAGTCGTCCTCCACCCGCTTGGCCAGCAGAAACACCAGCCAAATCACCATCATCGACCACAGCGCCAGCTCCATCATGGTCCAGACCGACCACATGAAATACCCCGGGCTGGCCATCAGGAACAACGCCATGGTCCACAGCGCCGGTCCGACTGGTACGTCCAGCCAATCGGTCAGCGCCCGCACCAGACGCAGGGTGATATAGACCGCGCCAAGTGCAAACATCGCACATAATCCGATGATCAGAAACTCCGGCGTGGGCGTAAGACTATAGGCCACCGTCAGAATGCTCATCCATAGAAACGCAGTGGAGCCTTCGACCTTTTCGCCGCCCACGTTGTAAACGTACCCCGCCCCATTGGCGACGTTTTCAGCATAGGATCGGGTGATCGCCGCGTCATCAATGCCAATGAACGGCAGACCGCCAGACAGAAACCACGCCAGCGCCGCCCCGATGCAGGTCAGCCCGAGGGCCAGTATAAAATCTTGGAATTTATGTGGCTGATCCATCTGCCGTCCGATCTCTTCAAAATTTGGTCTTCATAAAAAAACGTTCGGGCAGATGCGTGATCACACCCATCAGCGCACGCCACCGCATGTCGTAATAGACAAGCTTGCCCTTCTCCATCGCCGCCACAACGCGCTCGGCAAATGGCTCTGCGTCGGTGGTCAGCGGCCCGGGCAGGTCCATCCCCTCCGTCATCGCAGTGCGCACAAAACCCGGCTTCACCGTCATCACATGCAGCGCGCTGGCCGCATATTTCTGCCGCAGGCCGGAAAGATAGGCCGCAAACCCCGCCTTGGCGGACCCATAGATGTAGTTTTTGGCGCGCCCGCGGTCACCGGCAACAGAGCCTATGCCAACAATATGCCCGCCCCGCCCTGAAGCGGACATCTGCGCTGCTACCTTCTCCAGAAACAAGCAGGGCGCGAGGAAATTGCTCTCAACAATCAGCCGGGTCGCCGCGCTGTCCCCCGTATCCGCCTCCTGGTCACCCAGCACACCAATGGCGCAGACAACAATGCCCGGCTTCATCGGCAGGCTCTCAAGAAAGCTCTGATGCCCTGCTACATCCAGCACATCAAAATCATGCGCGGACACCTCCACGCTGTGCCGGATAGAGATATCGGAGACATCCGCCTCCAGCCGCTGCGCATTTCGCGCCGCCAGCATGATGGGATGCCCACGCTTGGCCAGCGCGACGGCAATGCCACGGGCGATGCCGGACCGGGCACCAAGGATCAATGCGGGGGTGTCGGCAGGTGTCACAGGTTCAGCCTCTGGGATTGCATAGATTGAAAAAGCCCGCGCGCACCGGATTGGGCGCGCAGATCACGAAACGCAGGCAAACCCTCGGCATATCCTGCCTCAAGCATAGGCTGGCTCATCCGGCTGTCCTTCGCCATATAAAGACGCCCGCCATGTTCCGTTGTGATCTCATCAAGCGCGGTCATCAGGGTCAGCGCGCGCGGCGACAGCTGGAAATCAAGCGCCAGCGTATAGCCTTCCATCGGAAACGACAGAGGCCGCTCCGGCGCGCCGGGGCCAAACCGTTTCAGCACTGCAAGGAAAGAGCCAAGCCCCGCGTCAGAAATCGCGGTCAACAGCTTGGTCAGCCCGGCCTCAGACTCAGCCAGCGGAAGCGCACATTGATACTGCGCAAACCCGCCGCGCCCATAGAGCCGGTTCCACTCTAGGATCGCATCCAGCGGATAGAAATACCGGTCATAGTCAACGAGCTGCGGCGCGAGATTCTGGGAATTCTTCTTGTGATAAAGCCGGTTGAAAGCCCGAATGGTGTAGGTGTTCAGCGCCCAGGAAGGCGCATCCATCGGCATCCGCTGCTTCTTGCGCAGAGGAATATCAAATGGCAGGTCCCGCTGGGCCGCAGCCAATTCCTCAGGCGCAGCATGCTCTCCTAGAAACACCAATGAGCGCCCGCGATGCGCACCTTTGGCCAAACAGTCGATCCAGGCCACAGAATAGGTCACATCGTTGTGGGTCTCAAAAATCTCAATCGCGTCAGCGAGATTTTCCGCCACATGGGTGGTCTGACGCACCCAACCGGAGGGGACCGACAGCAGCTTCGTGCACACCGTGAGGATATGCCCCGTCAGCCCATTGCCGCCAATCGTGGCATGAAACAGCGCGCTGTTCTCCTCAGGCGAACAGCGACGGATCTGCCCGTCCGCGCAATAAAGATCAAACCACAGAACATGATCGCCAAAGCTGCCCACTTTGTGGTGGTTCTTGCCATGCGCATCCACCGCGATCAGCCCCGCCAGCGAGACAAATTTTGTCCCCGGCGTCACCGCAGGAAACCAACCGCGCGGCACAAACACCTCCAGAATTTCGGTGAGGCTCAACCCCGCTTCGGCCACAAGCGTGCCGGTGTCCTCATCAAAAGACAGGATCCGGTTGCGCGCTGTGCCCAGCAATGTGAGGTCCGGGTTCATGGCAATATCGCCGTAAGACCGGCCAAAGCCGCGCGCGATCATGCCTTTGCCCGCATCCACCGACAGCGTGTCAAACCCTGTCGGATCAAGCGGCGTCGTCGCGCACTTGCGCTGCGGCCAGCGTCCCCAGCCTGAGAGCGTCTGCGTCTTGATCATGCATGCCCCCCAACGCCAGTCGCAGGAGTAAACACAAACCGCTTGTCCAGATGATATTTGCAGAAATAACCGACGCTCAGGCCCAGCACGGCGCCCACTTCGCGCATCAAATCGGTCTGCCAGACCAGCCAGAACCCATACTCCGAGCCCCAGAAAATCACCGTCGTGATCACCCCCATCAGGGTGTAGAGGCCAAATTTCCGGCTCTGCGCCTCCTTGGAGACATCAAAAAAGATCCAGCGCTTGTCGAGGTGAAACTTCACCACCAGCCCCACAACCGTGCCGACAAAAATCGCCAGCGGGACCCCCAAACTGCCTTCATAAAGCGCCAGGGACAGGCGCTGCGTCAGCAGGTTCGCGATGGTCGCCACCACCGCAAACGCGCTGTAGCGGGTGACAAGTTGCGTCAGTGTCATAGCTGCGCACTCGCCAGAAACACCGCGCCGCAGGCAGCAAAGACAATCAAGCTCACCTTATCTTTGAGAGCAAAAACAATGGGATCGTCATCCATCTCTCCGCGATAGGAGATGATGGCCACGCGATTGATCCAGTAAAGCAGCATCATGCACACCAACCAAAGAAGCTTTGGCTCAGAGTATAGGCTCGCCACATTGGAGTTGGAGACATAAAGCGCCAGGATCACCACCGAACAATAGCCAGAAGCCAGCATCGCCCCCAGCACCACGGGCAGATCGCCCACGCTGTATCCGCGCCCATCCGTGCTGTCCAAATCCCGCGCTTCCAAATCCTTGAGCTCGGAAATCCGCTTCACCGCGGCCAGCGCGAGGAAGACAAACATCGAGAAGGCCAGAAGCCACTCAGACAGCGGAATGCCACTGGCCGCACCACCTGCCACAATCCGGATCGTGTAAAGCGCACCAAGGGTCCAGATATCGATCATCAGCTTGCGCTTGAGCACCAGAGAATAGGCAAAGGTCAGAGCCACATAGCCCACCAGAACCAATGCAAAGGCCGAAGGCAGGAAGGCCGCAATCACCATCGCCGTCAAAAACAGCGCCGCCGAATGCACAACCCCATGGGCCACCGGAATGGTGCCCGCCGCAAACGGGCGCTTGCACTTGCGCGGGTGTTGCCGGTCCACGTGCAAATCGAGCATATCATTGATCAAATAGATGCAGGATGCCGCGAGACTGAAGGCACAAAAGGCAAAGAACGACGGCAGCAGCATCGACATCTCATGCGCGGCCAGCGCGGGCACAAACACCAAAAGGTTCTTCAGCCACTGATGCGGCCGCATCGCCTTGAGGTAATGGCGCGCTTTGCGCGTCGCGCTTTCATCACTATCCCTGTCCAGATGGGTGACCTCGACATTCATCGCATCCACACGCGCACGCACCGCCGGCTTGGCCCCGATGGTGATTGCCTTGCGCGCCTTGAGCCAAACCTCAAGGTCGGCGCTGGAATCCCCGATATAATCAAAGCCCCGCTCGCCAAACCGATCCACAAGCCATTGCGCCTTGGCGCTGCCTGCAAGATTGCGCTGCGCATCCGAGCCAATTGCCTCGTCAAACAGCTCCAGCTGATCCCCGATCAGGCTCACCTGTCTGTGGTTTGAGGCCGACACCAAAAGCACCTGCCGCCCGCTCTCTCTGGCCGCAGAAATCTGCGCCAGCACATCCTCACGCAGCGGCACGCTGTCGGCATCAACCACCATTTCGGCGGCCAGCCTGTCTTTGAATTGCGCTTTCCCCGCAAACAGCCAAGAGACAATCTGAGGCAATTTTGCAGGCTGCTTTGCAATCAACAGCAATAGCGCTTCGTGCATCGTATCTGATTTGGTCAGCGTGCCGTCCAAATCAACGACCAACGGAATGTCCACAGTATCAGACATGTCAAATTCAAGAGCGTCCGCAGATCCGCGCTGTGCTCCTATCGTCGTCATAATTTAATCCAAAACCAAAAAAGTCTAAAATCTAAAAGTAGGAAACCCCAAGCTCTATTCTAAACCAAGCGATAGCTGTTCAAGAAAGCGTAACTTGGCTCTCAGAGTTGCCAAAATATCGATTTGCGCAATATCCAGTCATTTAGAAACGCCGCAGAGCGGCAAATGGCCCGCCATCCACAGCAAGTTGGCGCAGAAATACGCACCCATCCTCACCTAAAATGGTTCGAAGCACTGACCAATAATACGCGTGTATTCATATCCCCGTTTTTAGGCGTTCCTATGCGGCCATCCGCACGCACATAACAGCCGAATTATTCGATTTTTTTGCGGCACCGCATCAAAAAGCGCGCTATCGATTTGTGGCTCAATTCCACAATCAGCAACAGCGTCTTACCTGGGCCACCCCGCGGCCGATTTCGACAAAAGATTTAGGCTGCTGGCAATCAAGTTTTTGACAGGCCGAGAAAAAGTACCGTCAACACCCATGGGTGGGCCTCATAAATTAAAGAATCAATACTTTAATATTTAGCCCAAGCCTTGTGATGGGCCTAGCTTTATCCTGACAACGGCAATTCTGAACTGCGACTTGCCAAAAAACGCGGCATGATTGCCGCATATCAGCAGCCCCATTCACAGGAATATTAAAACCCGCACATTGGGTCGAACGTCAGGAAATCAGATCCATTTGCGCAGAAAGATCCGCTTTCTGCGCCGCATTGGAAAGCCGCTCCAAAACCAGCGAAATCTCCTTGCTCCGCGTCTCTTCGCTCCAGTCCAAAAGCGCTGCCATTTCGCTGACAACCACTTGAAATTGCTGCGCATTCATCGTGCCCAGCACCAGATCATTTGTGCGCCTGAGCAGCACATCACTCAGCCGGAAGGCCTGCGTCTCATCCACATGTTGGCGCACAAAGACACGCAGCTGCGCCTCCGTCAGCCCTGCAATCTCATGCGGCATGTTTTCATAATCCGGCAAATCCACGCTGCGCGTCTGGCAGGGGCGCGCCTTTGCCTGTGCGCCCAACAGTTGATCAACCGCCTGCTCCGCCACCAGCCGCGCGGTGGTCCATTTCACGCTGACAATGCTGAAAAGCCCGACAATCCCATCCACGACACCATGATCAATAATCTCGCTTTCATGCAGCGGCACCGCCTCTGCGCCCTCTTCCCGCATCGCAGGCGCCAGCCCCGCATAGCTGTAAAGCACATCCTCAGACGTCAGCCCCAGCTCCGGGTAGACCTCATTGAACTCCTCAACAAAATCAGCCACATCGCCCGGCCCAACCCGATCATCCACCTCAGCGCCCTCATGGGCCACATGGGTGGTGCCGATCATGGTTTTGCCCTGCCAGGGTACCACAAAAAACATGCGGTTGGCGCTGTCGACTTTGGAGTCAGAGGCGCGGTTGCTGCGCACGGCCACCCCATGCGGCAGCGCCGGTTTGCGGGTCACCAAATTCATGCTTTTGACCAGCCCAAGCTGCATCGAAAGCTGCGCTTCATCCGCACCGTTGATCCAGCTCGCCGCCCAGGGGCCGGTTGCGTTGACAACCGCGCGCGCCTGAATGTCAAAACACGCGCCGCTGCGCATGTCCCGCGCGTTGACGCCAGCAATCACCTGCGGATCATCCTCCCGAAACAGCGGCGCGTCTGCGGTCACATAATTGGCCACTGAGGCCCCATGCTCCGCCGCTTGTTGCAACATCTGCAACACCGCCTTATCCGCCAGCGAGACCTGCGCGTCCATCCACATCGCCCCGCCGCTTAAGGGCTGATCCTCCATGCCCGGCACCATCTCACGATAGCGCTTCGCTCCCAGAACGCGCCCCTTGGGGGCCTTGAGCCTGCGCCCGTCTTTTAGCGCCACACAGGCATTGAGCAGCTCATAAAGCACCACCCCAATGCCAAGCGCGGCAGGCCCCCGCATGCCAAACCCGTAAGCCGGCATCAGAAACCGCATCGGCTGCACCAGATGCGGCGCGGTCTGCAGAAAAATCTGCTGCTCACGGATCGATTCAATCGCCCGCTTGAAATTGAGATGCTGAAGATAGCGGATGCCGCCGTGAATGGTCTTCAGGGAGTTGTGGCTGGTGGCGCTGCAAAAATCGGCCTGCTCCACCAGCGCCACGCTCAACCCGCGCAGCGCCGCATCCCGCGCCACACTGGCCCCCAGCACACCGCCGCCCACAACAACCAGATCAAACTGCCGCGTCGACAGCTCTGACAAATCACGTTTCATAAAGTCACCAATGGTGCACGAATCTATTAAAAACGGCCACTTAATCAAATAACCGCCTCTGATAAGACGCAATTTCCCACCGTTTGTCATGCTGCCAATTGCCGCGCTGAGGAATTGAGGCATCACCTGCGTGGCCACATCACCACACTCTGCGCAGGCATCTTGCGAGGCGCGCTTTTTTGGTGCTACGCAAATCAGGCTTGGGTTGTTTATGGGGGATGCTGGTGGAAAGTGAGCGCGACACTCTTAAAAAAGACCGCGTCGTTGATGCGTTGAACGACGACAGCTCTGCCCTGCAAAAATATCAGAAATTCTTTGTCGGCAATTCCAGTTTCAGCGCCTTTCTGCGGTATGAATTTGCCATGATGTTTGCAGCTGGCACGCGCGGCGCTTTGGGCTTCTTTCTCAGAAAACACCTATTCCCCGGCCTATTTGCCAAAACCGGAAAAGGCGTCAATTTTGGCCGCAATATCTCTTTGCGTTGCCCCACCCGCATGTCGCTGGGCGAGAGCGTGACCATTGATGACGGCTGCGCGCTTGATGCGCGCGGCGCAGCTTCTGCCGATGATTTTTCCATTGGCCCGCGCACCCTGATTGCGCGCGACACCGTGCTGCTCGTGAAAAACAACCACCTGCGTATTGGCGCAGATTGCTCCATCGGCAGCCAGTGCAATCTCAGCGGTGTGTCAGGCATTGAAATTGGCGATCACTGCATCATCGCAGGCCAATGCTATTTCGGCGGTGGGCGCTACAAAATGGCGCTTGGCGAAGGTCCCATGGTGACGCAAGGTCTGGAAACCAAAGGCCCTGTGGTGCTTGGAAATGACGTCTGGGTCGGCGCGCATGTCTCTATTCTGGACGGGGTCCGCATCGGCAACGGCGCGGTGATAGCGGCAGGTTCGGTGGTCACCAGCGATGTGGACGACAACGCCATTGTCGCAGGCGTTCCTGCCCGCGTTATCCGCCACCGCAGCTGATCTGCGCCGCCACCCGACGCCGGATGGCCCTTTTCCAAATCCGTTCATCCCGTTTGGGCGTTTGAACCGCACCGATGTATCAAAACCACGCCCCCGCGTGCTTTCTGACGCAAACAGCTTGCCACAAACTGCCACCACGACCTAACGTGGCCTTAGATTTTAGGGAGGGCTCCGCCCTCAAATTTTGACATAGCATATTGTGAAGACGAGATGATTATTGACGCTCGCAGCTTACCTGACGGCGAGGTTATCGACGCCGACATCTGCATCGTCGGCGGTGGCCCTGCGGGCATCACCCTTGCACTGGAACTCTCTGGCTCCCCTCTAAAAGTTGCCCTGATCGAAAGCGGCGGCATCTACTATGAGGATGAAACCCAGCAACTCTACAAGGGGCCCAATGTCGGCTTTCAGTATGACCCGCTGGATGAAGCCCGCCTGCGCTTCCTCGGCGGCTCCTCAAACCACTGGAGCGGCCACGCCATGCGCCTGGCACCGGTCGATTTTGAGGTGCGCGACTGGATGAAATGGTCCGGCTGGCCCATCACCTATGAGGACATCGCCCCGTTTTATGACCGCGCGCAGCCCTATTTCGAGCTTCATGAAGAGCGCCCCTATGACATCGCCTATTGGGCGGACCGTCTTGGCTTTGACCTCTTTGACCTCAACCCGGATCTTCTGGAAAACGTCTCCATCAACCAAAGCCCCCCAACGGCTTTTGGCTATACCTATGAGGATGCGCTCCGGGCGTCTGAGAATGTCACGGTGTTTCTCAACGCCAATGCGCTCAACATCGACAGCACATCCACCGCATCCGAAGTCACCGGCATTGATCTGGCCTGCATCGACGGCCCAAGGCTGCGCTGCGAGGCCAAGCGCTATGTCCTCTGCATGGGCGGCATCGAAATCCCGCGCCTGATGCTTCTGTCAAACAAGGTGCACAACACCGGCATTGGCAACGGCAATGACCTTGTGGGCCGCTTCTTTGCAGACCACGCCGCCATCCGTCCGGCGGCGCGCATATTGGCGGGCCGCACCGCCCCCAACATCGATCTTTATGCCGAGCCTTACGAGTTTGACGATGTGGGCGGCATGTTTGCGGCCATTGTGCCGTCAGATGATCTGCTCCGGCGCGAACAGATCGCCAGCTTCATCTTCCACATGTTCCCCGCCGCGCGCTCCCCCGGGGATCTGGCCATTGGCCAGCTTACCAAACAGCTCCGCGGCAAGGGCAACGGCCTCGCCCCGCATATCCAGAATGTGCTGACCGATCTGGATGGCGCGGTCAACGGCATCTGGCGGCGCGCCCTTGATACAAGGGACGATCTGATCACCCGCGAATGGGTTGGGCCGTGGCTTGGGTTTGAATGCGTGCCAAACTACGACAGCACCGTGCATCTGGTGGAAGAAACAGACCGCTTTGGCCAGCGCCAAATCGCACTGAACTGGCAGCTCACGGATCAGGAAATGCGCACCGTCAAACGCGCGACAGAACTGCTCGCCTCAGAGATCAGCCGCACAGGCGCGGGCCGCGTCTGGACCGATGTGCTCAGCGAGGACTACGACTGGCCAAGCTTTGTCGCCCGCGGCAAACACCACTGCGGCACCACCCGCATGTCGGCGGGGCCAGACACCGGCGTGGTGAACGCCGACTGTCAGGTGCATGGCATCAGCAACCTCTTCATCAGCAGCTCATCTGTGTTCCCCACCAATGGCTACGCCAACCCAACCGTGACCATCGCCGCCCTGTCGATCCGCATGGCAGACAAATTCAAAGCCGACGCACGCGCAGGCACCCTGTAAGGAGGGCGATCATATGAAACGACGTGACTTGCTTCTGGCAGCCGCCCTCAGCCCGGTGGCCTCGCTCGCCAAAGCCATGCCCAATCCGTCTTTGGACGCACTCAAAGAGATTGGCCGCGCCGCCCTTGCGCAAGGTGCCGTTCCGGCGGGCCCTGCGGCCTTGCGCGCTGCACTGGGATTGCCGTCCCACGCGCCCTTGTCCGATCACACCGGATCCCTAAACGCGAAAGTCGCGGATGATTTTGCCGCAGGCCACACCGTTCAGGTCGATGGCTGGGTGATGAGCCGCACCGAAGCCTGCGTCTGCGCATTGATCGTTTTGCAGGAAGAAGGGGCCTGACATGCGGGTTTTCATCCTTCTGATTCTGATCGCCGCATGGGGCCTCTTCCTGTCCGTTTTTGTCCCCGGAAGCCTCTATTCCGGCACCGCGATCGGCGCGCTTATTGCGACTCTCTGTTTTCTTTTATTCGGCCGCAAACGCCGCAATGGAAACAAAGCCAATTAAGCCAACGGTATTGTCCAATTCCATAGCGGTTTTTGCCTAATTTCACTGCCCAAGGTGTTGCGGGAACGTGTCACCTCACTCCGCAATTGCCACAGCCCACGGCGGTTGCTAGAGTTTGAGCCAATTCGAAGGCATTTTGCTTTAGGTATTTTTAATTCTTTTGTTTTGGTCAGGAGTCATACTTTGACCGTTAAATACTCTGTCATCGTTCCAATTTTGAACGAGGAAGAAAGTGTGGGACTGCTCTACCAGAAAGTCGCCACCGTTTTTGATGAATCCAAACTGTCTTTTGAACTCATCTTTGTTGACGACGGATCCACCGACAGCAGCTTTGAAAAACTCTCGGAGCTTTCCGCAGAAGACCCGCGTGTCGTGGTGCTGAAGTTCCGCAAAAACTACGGACAGACCGCAGCGATGATGGCGGGCATCGAATATGCGCGCGGCGAGGTTCTGGTCACCATGGATGGTGATCTGCAGAACGATCCCGCAGACATTCCGATGATGCTGGCCAAGATTGACGAAGGCTATGACATGGTCATCGGCTGGCGCATCAACCGTCAGGACAAATGGCTGTCACGTAAGTTGCCCTCGATGATTGCCAACCGTCTGATCGGCAAGGTCACTGGCCTGCCGGTAAAAGACAACGGCTGCTCCCTCAAGGTCTATCGCGCCAACACCATCAAGCGGGTGCCGCTCTATTCCGATATGCACCGCTTTATTCCGGCGATGACATTGCCCGTGGGCGCGCGCATTGCCGAAGTGGGCGTGCGTCACCATGCCCGCCAATTTGGCGAGTCCAAATATGGCCTGTCACGCATTTTCAAAGTGCTGCTTGATCTGATTGCGATCAAAACCCTGCTGATGTTTTCGCGCAAACCCATGCGGCGCTTCACCGGGTTGTCCGTCACTTTTGCATTTTTGACCTGCCTCTTTGCTTGGCCCATCGTCTTTGGCCCCGGAGCTGCTGAAACCGGCAGCGTCATGGTCTTTACATCCGTGGCCATGCTCTGCGGCTCTCTGTCCCTTTTCTTGTTTTTGGTCGGCGTGGTCTGTGCCTTGGTGCACCGCCAGATTGGGCCCGACAAATTGTATTGGCTCGGCGGCCATTCCGTGACCGCGCTGCCGAATGGAGAATAAAATGATTCACAGTCAAAATACCCATGACGCAAAAGCGGCAAGCGAACTTCTCACGGTAATTGTCACCGCCGATGGGGATGGCAAAGGGCTGAAAGAGCTTCTGTCTGATTTTCGCCCGGTGCTTGATGCCCGCCCCGAGCCTTACGAACTGGTGGTGGTCTATGAGCAATCCTCGTCGGGCATCACCCAGGCGCTCAGCGCGCTACAAGACAGCTGGCCCAACCTCAAATCCATCGGCCAGCGCCCTTGGGCCGGCGAAGACTCGGCCATCAAACACGGCATTGGCCAGGCGGTGGGCGATATCGTCCTCACGCTGCCATCGTGGCGCGAGATTGAGCCGGGCTCCATCAATGCGCTGCTCGATGGGCTTGCCGATGCCGATATGGTGGTGGGCAAACGCGACAAGGTGGATCGCAACGGCATCCAGAAATTCCGCTCATGGGCCACCCACGGCCTGCTGCGCGCCCTCTTTCAACAAAGCTTCAGCGATGTGTTCTGCCGCGCCCGCGCCGGTCGGCGTGATGTGTTCCAGAAGGTCTCTGAACTGGGCGTCCGCCAACACTTCCTGCCCCTGATCGCCGCCTCTGAAGGCTACAAGGTCAAAGAGGTTGATGTAGCGGTGATGCAGAACCTCAACGAACAGGACATCTACAAATTCAAACCCCACGCCCATGTCGGCGCGCTGGTGGATCTGATGACCCTGTTTGTGGGCCTGAAATACCTGCGCCGCCCCCTGCGGTTCTTTGGCTCGGTGGGCGTGCCCCTGATCTTGGTTGGCGCCTTGCTGACCACCTATCTGGTGATTGAGCGCCTGTTCTTTGGCGCAGCCCTCGCGGATCGCCCGGCTCTGGTGTTTGCGGTTCTGATGCTGGTGCTTGGCATTCAGATCGTTGCCCTCGGCCTTGTCGGGGAAATCATCATCTTCTCCTCAAGCCGAAGACTGCGCAGCTACGAGATCGATCAGGTCCTGAGGGGCCGCCCCACCGCCGCGGAAGAGGCGGCCTCAGAACGCACCGCGCGCCCGCGCGGTACAGAGACCCCACCACAGGGCGATCGCCAGCAGGCTGACATAAGAAGCGATATCGCGGACGCCTGACGCATGCACATGGACGTCCTCAACCCGCAGCGTTGAGGGCGTCTCAAACACCCCTTTGACAGAGACTAGAGCGCCTGCGCCCAGCGTTGTGTTTGACAGCGCAAGGCGCTCGCCGGTCCACACACGCAGATGCGGCGCACCGTTCTCAACCACGATCCGGTTGCGATCAATGCCAATCTCCCGCCCCGCACGCTGGTCATATTCCGCCAACACTTTGGTGGAATGCACGTTGGCCGCGAAAGCCCCTTTCTCCATCGCGAGGGGCGCACAGAGATAGACAGCCAATAGCACAACCGCAGCCCGCGCACGCACACCCCTCGGGCGCAGCAAATCCTCACCATTGGGCGCATCTCTGAAAACCATCCAGAGCGCCACACCAAGGCTCAGCCCATAAAGCGCATAGGTGGGCCAATCCTCCGGCCAGAACAGCCCGAAATTCAACGGCACCCAATGCAAAGGCGCAAAAAGCAACACGCCGTTGGCCCATTTTGTCTGCAGCGCGTCCAAGGCAAAATGCAGCAGCGCTCCAATGGCCAACACATTGAAAACGCTCACAGCTCTCCGGCTGAACAGCGCCAAACAGGCGCAGAGTACCAGGCTCATCAGCAGACTGCTTTGCGCCACCACATAGAGCCGCAGCTCAATCGCAGGCACATCGCCAACGACGCGCACCACCCGCTGCAAAATCCACGGCAGATCCGGGATCACACATCCTGCCAAAATCCATTTTGTGTCCGCCTGCGGCAGTCCAATCCGGGTGAGCAGCACCTGCGCACCGATATGCCCCAAGGTGGCAGGCACGGCTCAGCCAAACCGCTTTCGCAACTGCATCCGGACCTGCGCCGCGATAAAGGCCGCCGGGGTCGTCAGCGCCCCAAAACACGCCGGGGAGCGCTCAACCTGTCGCAACCAATCTGCCATGCTGCCAAACGGACGTTCCGGATCTATCGCACAGTCCGCTACAAACCCGTAGCGCCCAACGGCCCGCTCCTGATTGGGCAACGGCAGCGGGTCTGACCCCGCCAAAACGCGCCAGCCATGAGCTTCGGCTTCTGCCAGCAAGGCTGGCCGCTGCGCACCACGCATCCGCACGCCACTGTCCGCGACAAAGACCCCCGTATCGGTCGGCGCTTGCGAAATCAGCGACCGCACCACCTCGCCCCGCGTGCCCTGCCACTTGCCAAAGCCCCAGGGCAACACCACCAGCAGCCCCTGCCCGACCGCCGCGCTGATTACCTCTGCCAAGGGCGCCCCGTCAGGCGGTGCCGCAGAGGTCCCATGCAGCAAAACCTCAAGCCCCTCCTGCGTCACAACCTGCCGCCCGGCGACAATATAGATGCAGCTCCCATCCGGCGTGCGCGCCAGCTTGGTCATCTCTTCTTGGGTTTGTGTGATTTCCCATTCTCCCGCCTTTTCGGGGAGAGAATCATAAAAATTCACGCCTGATATCTCTGTGAGAAACAAAAAACCGACGTCAGAATGACTGTTTCTCATTAACCCCATAGTCGACCGCGCATTATCGAGCGCCTTTTTTAGGGAAAACGCGGAATGAATATGCACATGACCATCAATATGGCAGCGTATCAGACCGCCAGCCGCAGCCTCTAGATCGTTGTTATTCAATAGATTTGGTCCAAATAGAGACAATAATGTGTTTTCTCTATATCAGCCCCCAACGCAGGCGACGTCAATAAAAACCGCGCGAAATAATGGCGAATTTCACGGCCAATCGCCCCACCCCGCGCACTACTCTTTTGGGTAGGTATCAAAACCCTGACTGGAAATTCACAAACCCCTAATTTTAAATGTTTTTTTTACAGATTATTAATACTTATTGACGCCACTGAAATCTCCGTATCTTATTTGTGATGTGTCTGTGGGAAGGGTAATCAAACAGGCGGAATATCGGGGGAATTTAACAATTCCAAACCGCAGGACCATTTTTTGCCTGCATAAAATTTATACTTTTGCCTCTTTGATGTTCGGCCCATCAAAGTGGACCTATTTGTTTAACATTCGGCGCAATTCCGCTCTGAATCCCCGCTCCGCTGCTCTCCCGCTTATTTGGCGAAAAATACGCGTTTGTTGCGAGTAATTAGGGGGAATTAACAGTGTCATACTATTACCGCGAATATGAATGGACCGCTCTCAAGGAATCCGATCTTCTGGATCAGGGCGGCAACGGCTCCAGCATCGGCTGTGGCGATAAATTCACCATGCCGGACAGCGCCTCAGTCTGTCTCTCAACCAAAGACAACGATTACTTCCTCTCCGGCGACAACTGCCGCAATGAGCATGCCAACGACCGCTCCGGTCAGCAGGCCTATGTCGACGGTGAAAAAGTTGGCGGTCAGATGTATGCGGAAAGCTATCACGTGCTGAAAGGCTCTGATGGCCAGACCTACTACATGATCGAAATCGAGATCGAAGATCACAACGCCCCCGGCGCAGGCGACGACTATTTCAGCTTCTACGGTGAAGTGCCGCCAGAAGGCACCGAGCTGACCGTTGTCAAAACCTGCAATGTCAGAAGCAACTGGGTCGACTACAAATGCCTCAGCGCAGGCGAAAAGGTCGAAACCGGCACGATCTCCGGCACTGTATTCTGCGATGTGGACTGCGACGGCATCAACGGCGAAGTCACCATCATCCCCGGCTGCGACTACACCATCGAAGCCGAAGACATGGCCAGCTACGGCTTCAAAACCGTCGAAGGTTCTCAGGCCTCCGGTGGCGAACTGGTCAAGCTCTACTGCGCAGGCGGCTACGGCGAACTTTGCACCACCTTTGACGGCAAAACCGGCGTCTATGACGTAAAAATCCGTGTGCAGGATGAAAAAGACGGCCAGAGCGTCATCAAGCTTAAGGTCGGCGGTCAGATCGTCGAAGCCATCCGTCTGGATGCAGACACCGATGGCTGGGGCTCCAACGATGGTGGCTTCTCCACCTATGTGATCAAAGATGTTGCGATTGAATCCGGTCAGGACGTCAGGCTCCGCGCCTATGGCGATGACTACGAATTTGTCCGCATCGACAACATCGTTCTGGAAGGTCAGGATCAGACCGAAGTGGTGTCTGAGCCCACCAAAGCGGGCGTGACCATCAAGCTTCTGGATCTGGACGGCAATGTGGTTGCGACCACCCAGACCGATGCGGATGGCAACTACCGTTTCGATGACGTCCCTGTGGGCGACTACAAGATCATGGGCGTTGCCCCGGATGGCACAGAATTCACCATTCAGGACGCTGGCGCAGATGACAGCATCGATTCCGACGTGGATGAAAACGGCATGTCCGGCGTGGTCTCTGTCACCGCGGACAGCGAGACCGACATCGACCTCGGCGTCTGCGTGAAAGAAGATCCCGGTTCCCTCTCCGGGCGCTATTTCTGCGACGTAGACAGAGATGACCTCGACAACAACAACGGCGACGAGCCTGGCATCCAGGGTGTGCTTGTCACCTTGCTGGACGTGAATGGCGATCCGGTGCTGGACGCTGGCGGCAATGCCATCACCACCCTGACCGATGCGGATGGCAACTATCAGTTCTCTGATCTGGAGCCCGGCACCTATGGCGTCAAATTCGAAGACCCGGATGCCGTGCTAGTTGGCAAAGAGCTGGTGAACCCCAATGTTGGCGCGGATGACACCTCTGACAGCGACGCCATCGGCGACACAACGATGTCCGTCATTGAAAACATCACCGTTGTGTCCGGCGAAGACACAGGCGACAACGACGCCGGTGTGCGTGACACGGACCCGATGACCGCAGAGCTTGGCGACACCGTCTGGCTGGATCTGTTTGGCGACGGCATTCTCAACGACGAGGAATTCGATCCGTTCTTTAACGGCCGCGAACAGGGTGTGCAGGGCGTTACTGTGCAGCTCTTGACCGCCTCCGGCATGTTGCTTGCTGAGCAGATGACCGATGAGAACGGCAACTACCTCTTCACCGGTCTCGCTGCAGGCGACTACAAGGTCGGCTTCATGCTGCCTGAGGGCTTTGCCTTCACAGCGGCCAATCAGGGCGGCGATGATGCGCGCGATTCCGATGCGGTGCCAATGAGCGCTGATTTCGCGATGACACAGGTGGTCACCCTGGCCGAAGGCGAGTCCAACCTCACGCTGGATGCTGGCATCCTGCGCTGCGGTCTGATCGAAGGCACCAGCCAGGCGGATGAAAACTCACCGGTGGGCGGCTTTGACCTGCTGGTGGGCTGTGAAACCGATGACAGCATCATCGGCTTCTCTGGCGAAGACACCCTGATGGGCAACGGCGGCAACGACACCCTCGAAGGCGGCAGCTATGACGATCTTCTGGAAGGTGGCGAAGGCGAGGATGATCTCAACGGCGGATCCGAGAATGACATCCTGATCGGCGGCGCTGGCAATGATGATCTCAACGGCGACGGCGAGGTCGACACCGCGGTGTTTGGCGGCAACTTTGCCGATGCTGACATTCAAATCGTCGACATCTTCACCGGTGAGCTGATCATCACCTCGGTGGATGGCGTCGACCGCCTGCGCAACATCGAATTCCTGCAGTTTGATGATATGACCGTGGCCGTGGAAGAGCTTGTACCAGGCGGCACCAGCGATCAGGTGGCCGCACCGGGTGCGGGCGGTTCGGTCAACATCGACGTGCTCGCCAATGACATCGAGCTCAGCGAAGGCATGCTTGAGGTCGCTCAGGTCAACAACGGCGGCTACGGCACCGTGGTGCTCGAAGCGGACGGCACCGTGACCTACACGGCTGGCGCGAACTTCACCGGCTATGACTCCTTCAACTACACCGTCACCAACGGTGTCGGCTTTGTCCGCACGGTCGAAGTGCAGGTCGGCGACGTCCCAACACTGGACCCGGCGGACCCAAGCACCATCGTGCTGGTCGAGCCTCTGGGTGCAAACGGGGTCAGCTTCACCGGCACGGGTCTGGATGAAAACATCCTTGGCACACGCGGCGAAGACACCATCGAAGGGCGCGGCGGCGACGACTTCATCGAAGGCGGCCGGGGCGACGACAACCTGCGGGGCACCGCTGGCTTTGACACCCTGCTCGGCGGCGAAGGCGACGACACCATCAACGCCGACGGTCAGGCCGATCTCGCCTTGGGCGGCATCGGCAATGATGCTCTCGCCGGTCAGGCCGGTGCCGACACACTCTTTGGCGGCGACGGCGATGACTTCATCCGCGGCCTGCAGGGCTCGGACTATGTCTCCGGCGGTGCGGGTGATGACCGGTTCCTCAGCCCCAACGACGGCGCAGATGTGATCCTTGGCGGCGCTGGTGCCGACGAGTTCATCTGGTCAGAGGCTAGCGATGCGGGTGAACGGGACTTCCTCGATGGGGAAAGCGGGATCGACCGCCTCGAAATCGAGCTGGACGGCGCCGATGCGGTTGCGGTTCAGGCCGAAGTCGACGCCTACCTCGCTCTGGTTGCCCTCAATGCGCCCGCAGCGGGCAGCATCAACGACGGCAGCATCCTCACAGACACCTTCAGCTTCACCACGCTGGATCTCGACATCCGCAACTTCGAGGAAGTGGTGCTCATCTAAGACAGATCAGGCCCTCAATCGGGGGCCTGCTCACCCTCAACTCGTGATGCGCCTCTCAGACTTACCTCAGCCTCACAGCGCATTGGCGACAAGACCAAAAGCTCCCGAAACACCTTCGGGAGCTTTTCCTTGTCTGGTCGCAGGTCAAGCGTGCCGCGCACCGCGCCAGGCCGAGGGAGACTGCCCGAACTTCGCCTGAAACGCGCGGCTGAACGCCTCTTTTGAGGCATAGCCCACCCGATCGGCAATCGCCTCAATCGAGGCGCTGGAATGCAACAGCGCCTCAGCGGCCTGATCCAGCCGCCAACCCCTCAGATAGGCCCCCGGCCCCTGCCCCATCACCTGTTTGAACCGATCCGCAAAGTTGGACACCGACATCCCGGCAATATCCGCCAGCTCCGCATTGCTCAGACTGCCGCCGCTGTTGGAGTGGATCGCCGCAATCGCCCGCGCGATCCGCTCATCTTTCGCCGCCGCCAGCCACCCGGGCAAGCTGTCATCAGATTGCGCCCAGCGTCTGAGAATAACCACCAGCAGCAAATCCAGAAGCCGGGACACCATCGGGCTTGCCCCCGGCTGCGTCGCGCCCAACTCGCGCAGCACCAAGCCGCACATTTCATCAAGCCACTCGATAGGGTCTTCCGCCAGCCCGTCCAGCACGATCACCTGCGGCAATGACTGCAACACGCGCTCGGCCAGATCCCCATCCACCGTAAAGCTGCCGCAAAAGCAATGGATTGCCGGGCGCAGCCGGTCCCCGCTCTCCGGATCAATCAGCGTGGCCTGCCGCGCCTTCAGAGCTGGGTCACGAAACACAACATCATGCGCCGTGCCTTGCAGCATCAACGCGATCTGCTTTTCCTGCAAGGTCACCGTCGCCCCGCCCGCCGGGGTGATGTCCAATGCCCCCTGCTGGAGAATGTACACACACGGCTTGCCCGGCGGCACCGCAAAGGCCAATGGCGTCTCCGGCGTGATCACACGGGCGCTTTCCCCTCGCACATGCACAATGTCGAGCACCTCAGAGAAGGCGTCCGTCTCAAACATTGGAGTTTCTGCTAACACTTCCGGCGTTTCCGTCATCGGCAAATCCCTTCTGACCCCATACCTCTCTTGGCAATGCTAACCCTGTCGTGAGGTCATCCAAAATGTCTATTGCTCTCAGCAAGTTCCGCAGCGTCGTCGCCGCAATCGCCCTGTCTTTGCCGGTCTCCGCCGCCGCAGAAAACGCCTCCGTCGTGCTTGTTCACGGCGCATTTTCCGACGGATCTGCCTGGCACAGGGTCATCCCGATCCTGCAAGACGCCGGAGTTTCGGTCAGCGCCGCGCAACTTGCGCTGGCCGACCTGCAAGAAGACGCCGCAACGGTCACCCGTCTGGTCGAGCTGCAGGACGGCCCGGTGGTTCTGGTTGGGCATTCCTATGGCGGCAGCGTCATCACAGAGGCCGGCGCCCATGAAAAAGTCGAACACCTCGTCTATATCGCAGGCTTTGCCATGGAGGCGGGGCAATCACTGTCTGATCTTACCAAAGATCAGCCCGCCGCGCCGTGGCAGTCAGAAATCTACCCGGATGGTGCCGGATATCTGCGCCTGACCGCCACCGGCATCTCCGAGTTCTTTGCCTCTGACCTGCCAGCCTCAGAGACCGCTGTGATGGCGGTGACCCAAGCCCCCCTCAAATATGACACCAATCAGGATGCGCTCTCTGTGGCGGCATGGACCCTCAAGCCCTCCAGCTATGTGATTGCGGAAAATGACCGGATCATTCCGGCCCAGATCCAAGGCTACTTCGCGCAGAAAATCGGTGCCGACGTCACAACTGTGCCCTCCAGCCATGTGGCCATGCTCGCCCAGCCGGAGGCCGTTGCCGAGGTGATTTTGAACGCCGTTCAAGCCGCCACCTCCCAGTAACAGCCTGCCTTTCTCGCTTTCTTTGGCCTCAGGGCCACAACCTCCTCCAACAAAGGACCACCCCAATGACCACACTGATTTTGGCCGCACTGATCCTCTATTTTGTGCAAACCCTGCTGCCGGTCACCTTCCGCTACCGCGGCAACCCCGCCTCCTTCAACGCCCGTGATGAAATGCCCGCAACCACCGTTCTGGTGGGCCGCGCAGAGCGCGCTTTGGTCAACGTGGGCGAGGCCATGATCCTCTTCTTGCCGCTGGCCCTGCTGACACTCAACGTCGAAGGCGCGGTGCTCGGGGCAACCATCTTCCTGCTCGCGCGCGTGGCCCATGTGGTCCTCTACCTCACCGGCGTGCCCTATCTTCGGACCATCGTCTGGGCGATCAGCCTCGTCGGCCTCGTGATGATGGCGCAGCACATCGTCTAAGGCGCGCCTGACCTCCGGAGAGACCTCTCTCACCAACGAGAAAGCCCCTCAGGGGCTTTCTCTGCCAGCAGCGGCGCCGGTTTTGCGGGCAGAACCTTCCAAAGTTGCAACACCCGTCCCCAGAGCGCGGCCCGACAGCCAAATTCATTTGCGACAGGGGGCAACCTGTGCTGAACTCACCCCTGCGCCGGACGCGATTTTTGTCCGTCTGCACAGACTTTTTGAATTTGAAATTTTTCCAAATTGCGGTTCCAGACGCCATGAAACCTGCCAACGCCGCGTTGATCAAAGATTGCCTGCACGCCTCAACCGGACGGATCTCCGATCTCTTCCTGCCACCGGTCAAAAAATACGCCATCCTCTCTGCCGGACGGTCAGGCTCCAACCTGCTGGTCTCCCTGATCAAAAGCATCCCCAAAACCCGGCAGCACGGGGAAATCATCGGCGAATACCAATTGCAAAGCGCAGCGGTCCGCCGCCGGATCACCGGCGCGGGTGCGCAATCCTATCTCGAGCGCCGCCTGTCGCGCATGTCCAACGAAGACATCGTTGGCGTCAAACTGCTCTACCGCCACTTGGAGAGCGACTATGGCGAGAAGTTCGGGATCAGCGACACCAGCGGCGTGCTGCCTTATCTGCGCGCGGCAGAAGATATTCGGCTCATCCACCTCAGACGCAAAGACAAACTCGCCGTCCTCATTTCAACGCGCCTGGCTTATGAAAGCGGCGAATGGGTCGGCGGGTCTTATGGCGACCGCACTCTGGAGCTGCCTGTGGATTGGGTCCGGGACCGTTTTGAATGGCTGGAAAGCTGGGAGACGCGAATTGCCGAGGCTTTCCCGCCCTCACGTCTTTTGCAGATGACCTACGAAGATCTGGTGGCCCAGAAAGAGGCCGAGATGCAGCGCCTTTGTGCCTTTCTCGATGTCCCGCCAGCGCCGTTTCACTCCAAAATGTCCAAACAGAACAAGCGCCCCAAGTCCGAGGTTGTCAAAAACTTCGCCGAACTCAAGGACGCCTTTGCGGGCACCCGCTACGCGCCCCTGTTTGAGGAGTGACCCAACCCGATCACGCCCCCATCCCGTAAAACCGCGCCGCCGTGCCGCCAAAGACCTCTTCATGGTCCGCCTCAGGCACCAACTCGCGCATGGCGCCAACAAGCGTCTCGTAGTCTGACGAGAGGCTATCGACCGGAAAGTTCGACCCAAACATCACCCGCGATGCCCCAAACTGCGCAAGGCATTCCGCCACGATCGGGCGGATGCCGTCTACCATCCAGTCGTGATCAAACATGCCCAACCCCGAAAGCTTGCACGTCACCTGAGGCAGCGCGGAAAGCGCCTTCATTTGCTTGGCCCATTGCGCCAAACCGGCTGCACTGCGATCATGCGGGCTGCCTGCATGGCACAGCGCCACCTGCGTCTCAGGGGCCTGCGCCAGCACCCGCGCGGCCTTTTCCATCAGCTCGGGGATCAGCTGCAAATCAAAGGACAGCCCGCGCGCACCGGCCATCTGCAATCCCCGCAAAAACGCCGGATCATCGAGCAGCGCATTGGTGCCGGTCACCGCATCCTCGCCGGGCGCGCGTCCGACAATCTGGCGCACTCCGCGCACGGTCCGCAGCGCCTCAAACGCATCCAGCTGCGCGTCCAGATCCGGCGCGGTCAGATCGCAGAAGACAACCTGCGCCATCGGCCAATCCGGCGTCTCCTCCGCCACGGTCTGCACCCAGCGCGCCTCTGCCAGACCATCCTCGGCCCCCACCTGAATATGCACCGAGCCAGCAAAGCCCTGCGCCGCCGCATCTTCGCGAAACTCCGCGATCAGGTAGTCCCGCTGGATCGGGGCCGGATCGCCAAAAAACCGCGCCACGCCTTTGGCCATCAGCCACGGATAGCTGACCGCCTTCAGATCCCAAAGGTGGTGATGTGCATCAATCCGCATGGGTCGCTCCCGCACCTGAAATGCCTGTGGTCCGCGCTAGAATATCCACGCCCTGCTGTTTCCAGAAATGCAGCAGGTCGATGAA
The DNA here is from genome assembly GCF_017743755.1 of Shimia sp. R9_3. Lineage (NCBI taxonomy): Bacteria > Pseudomonadati > Pseudomonadota > Alphaproteobacteria > Rhodobacterales > Roseobacteraceae > Shimia > Shimia sp. R9_3. The sequence continues at coordinate 158,059 of NZ_JAGHRP010000007.1, forward strand.
AATCCAGTTCTCCGCGAGCTTGTCGCCCTCGCGGCGATAGATGTCGATCACCCGAAACTCCCCCGCCTTGCCGGTTGCTGGCATGCCCATAAACCCGCCACTGGGCACGGCGGTAAAATTGGGCCATCCAAAGAAGCCACCATAATGCCCTTCCGCCATACGGCAGATGTGATTGGTCTTGGAACGCTCAGTGAAGCCGGCGCGGAACGGGCCGGAATGCTGCTTGGCATAGCGTTCAATGGTGTAGGTCGCGCCAATCCCCGTTGGCCCCCACCAGATCATGTCGTCATGCCACGTCAGCGCCAGCTCTTCTTCCAGCGGCAGCGGATTATCCCATTGCCCCAAATCGCCAATCATCGCCTCAATCGCCGCCAGTGTTTTTGCGCCTTCTGCCTCTGGCTGCGCCTCAAAAAGTAAGCCGTCGTGGGTCAGCGGGCCGGGCTGCACCAGCTGCGCGGCGGTCTGCTCCGGGAAAGGCTGCAAACCCGCCTGCACCATCAAATGCGGAATGTCGAAATACATCGCGGTCTCGACAATCTCGCCATCCAACACCCGATGAAAGGCGCAATAGCGCAGAAAAGCCATCTTGCCGGTGGGAGCAATGCCCAACCACGGCTGATCAAACAGCCCCATCAGATGCCCCATCGAGCTCACCCAAACACCGCCCTGATCGTCAAACCGGTTCTGCGCGGCAAAAAAGATGTCCATCCGGCGCTGCATCCGTGTCAGGCTCTGACGCAGCGGGGTCCAGAATTTGTCCCCCACGGCGCGCGCGCCACGGATCTCGTCAAAGGGATGAAATCCGCGCCACAACAACTCAGAATCACAGTATTTGGCCATCACCTCCGCCGCGCCTTCCGCCGGCGCAGCGTCCAGATCGGCATAAAATGCCCGAATAATGTGCTTGGCGTCTTGAACATCACCCATGTGATTTTCCCATATTAAACATGTATTTGCCGCGCACTTAACAACGCGGCCTCCGGAGTCGTTTCAAGTATTTTTGCATACGTATGCAAAAATGTCTTGCCAAAACCGACGCGGCGTTACTACCATTTTGCAAACGTATGCAAAACGCACCCGGATCAACCGGATGCTGCTCGGGGGACCAAAATGGCCGAAATTCAGCTTCGCAATGTGGGCAAGCGCTGGGGCACTTTTGTGGGTGTTCACAACTTCGACCTCACCATCGCCGACAAAGAGTTCCTTGTGCTGCTCGGGCCCTCCGGCTGCGGCAAAACCACCACCATGCGCATGATCGCCGGGCTTGAGGATGTCACCGAGGGGGAAATCCGCATCGACGACACTGTGGTGAACGAGCTCGAGCCCAAAGACCGCGACGTGGCCATGGTGTTCCAAAGCTACGCGCTTTATCCAAACATGAACGTCTACGAGAACATCCGCTTTCCGCTGAAGGTGCGCGGCATTGATCCGGCCACCCACCATGAGCGCGTCATGCAGGCCGCAGAGCGTGTGGAACTGGGCGAGTTTTTGCACCGCAAACCGGCGGAGCTCTCCGGCGGCCAGCGTCAGCGCGTGGCCCTCGCCCGCGCCATTGTGCGCAAGCCCAAAGTCTTCCTGATGGATGAGCCGCTCTCCAACCTGGATGCGAAACTGCGGGTCTCCACCCGCGCCCAGATCAAAAACCTGAGCCATGACCTTCAGGCCACCACCATCTATGTGACCCACGACCAGATCGAAGCGATGACACTGGCCGACCGCGTTGTGGTGATGAAAAAAGGCGTGGTGCAGCAAGTTGGCTCCCCGACCGAAATCTACGACCGCCCCGCCAACACCTTTGTGGCCAGCTTCATCGGCTCTCCGGCCATGAACCTGATGGATGGCGAGGTCGCCGGCGGCGTGTTCCGCGCGCAAAATGTGGAAATTTCCGGCATTGATGCCCCTGATGGCCCGCTGACCCTTGGCTTCCGCGCAGAGGATGCCGCTGTTGCCGAAGGCAAGGGCCAGATCACCGCCCCCATCTACACGCTGGAGCTTCTTGGCGACGCCACGATGATCTCCGTGCGTGTCGGGGATGCACTGGTTTCCGTGAAAGCTGACAAGACCTACCGCGCCGAAATCGGCGATCTGGTCTCCCTCAGCATCCCGACTGAAATCTGCCACCTCTTCAACGCAGAAGATGGCGCAAGACTGGGATCTTAACCCAGCGTTCTGCCTTCGCATAAGCGGCCAAGGCCAACCGGGGTGAAAGCGCCCCAATTGACCAAAACAGGGAGACACAAATGTCTATGATGAAACTTTCAATGCTCGGCGCAGCGGCCGCGTTCATGGGAACCACCGCTTATGCGGGCTGCGGCGTGACCTCCGGCAACGTCAGCATTCTGGGCAATGACTTTGCCGCCATTCAGGCGGTTGCCGAAGGCGCCAAGCAATGCGCTGGTGACGGCGTGACCGTTGAGAGCAACCTCAACAAAGATTACCGCGATCTGCAAATCGCCGCGCTGACCGCAAATCCGGCGCAATATTCCACCGTGGTCACCACCAATGCCGCGATTGTGCCGCTGATCGGCGAAGGCCTGATCCGTCCGCTGGATGATCTGATTGCCAAACACGGCCAGAACATCTCCAAAAACCAGCTGATCACCGTGGATGGCAAAGTGATGGCGGTGGCCTTCATGGCGAATGCCCAGCACCTGTTTGTGCGCACCGACATCCTTGAGAAAGCCGGTGTCGAGGTGCCCACCACCTATGAGGATGTTGTGGCCGCAAGCGAAGCCATCAAAGCCGCAGGCCTGATGGAGCACCCCTTCGCCACCACCAGCCAGACCGGCTGGAACCTCGGCGAAGAGTTTGTGAACATGTACCTCGGCTTTGGCGGCGAGTTCTTCAAACCCGGCACCGCAGAGCCGAATGTGAACAACGAAACCGGCGTGGCCGCGCTCAACATGCTCAAGTCGCTGACCGAGCAGTCCAACCCGGATTTCCTGACCTTTGACTCCAACGCAGTTCAGGCCTCCTGGGAAGCGGGCGATCTGGCGATTGCGCACCTCTGGGGCTCACGCGGCACCGGTATTCTTGATGCAGAAGGCTCCACGGACGAGATCGTCAGCAACACCGTGCTGGTTTCCTCCCCGACCGTTGGCGGCGGCAGCACACCTGCCTCTTCCCTGTGGTGGGACGGCTTTGCCATCGCTGCAAATGTGAGTGACGAGGACGCCGAAGCCAGCTTTGTCGCCATGCTCAACGGCATCAGCCAAGAGAATGTGAAAGCCAACAACGACGCAGCCGTCTGGCTTGTCGAAGGCTATCAGCCCTCTGCGGCCTCTGCCGGTGTTCTGGCAACCGCCACCGGTGGCACCAAGCCTTATCCGATGATCCCTTTCATGGGTCTGATGCACTCCGCACTTGGCGCGGAACTCTCCGAGTTCCTGCAAGGCTCTGAATCTGCTGAGCAGGCTCTGGCCGATGTTGAGGCAGCCTATGTCTCTGCAGCCAAAGAAAAAGGCTTCCTTCAGTAAGAAGCCATCCCTTGGCAGAACCGGCCCCCTCCCCTCCGGTTCTGCCGCCCCTAGCCCTTCGTGAACGGGACGATCTGACATGCGCCATAAAACCTTCCTCTGGTTCATTCTGCCCAGCCTTGCGGCGATGATCCTCTTCATTGCGCTGCCGCTGGTGTCAGTGGTTGTCCAGTCCATGCACATCGAACATGAGCAGGTCCTTGTTGTGACCGAAAACTGCGGCCCCTTCGGCTGTACGCAGGAAAGCTCTGTGGATACCGAGGCCACCGCCAAATTGCGCGCAGAGCAACCGCTCGGGCGCTTTGCGGGCCTTGCCACCTATTTTGACCGCGGCCACCTCGCTTCGGCGGAAATCGCCGAAGCCTGGGCCAATCGCGAAAGCCTCGGAGACTTCTTCGCCGAGCTCTATAACCTGCCATTTTACAAAGCCCTTGCGTTCACCCTGACCTACACTTTTGTGGTCACGCCGATGGTGATCGTGCTGGGCCTGCTGATCGCGCTGGGGGTGAACCGCCTCACGCCTGCGCTCAAAGGCCCGACAATCTTTGTTTCCCTGCTGCCGATGATCATCACGCCGCTGATCGGCTCGCTGATCCTGTTCTGGATGATCGACGCCCAAGGGGTGATTGGCAAATCCCTGCAATGGATCTTTGATGATCCGGAACTCTCGCTGAAAGCCTCCCCGCCACTCACATGGATCACCCTCATTGTCTACGGCATCTGGAGCGGCGCGCCCTTTGCCTTTGTGGTCTTCTACGCAGGGCTTCAGACCGTGAACAGCGACTCCCTTGAGGCCGCCATGATCGACGGGGCCACCAAATGGCAACAGATCCGCTATGTGGTGATCCCCCATCTGATGCCGCTGGCGGTGTTTATCTCGCTGATGCAGCTGATGGACAATTTCAGGGTATTTGAACCGGTGGTGGGCTTCTCAGCCCAAGCCAATGCACCGTCGCTCTCCTACATCATCTTTGCGGACATGCGCAGCGACATCACCCGCTTCAACTCCGCCGCCGCCACTTCGGTGCTGACCGTGATCGGGGTCACAATCCTGCTTGCCCCCGTCTTGGTGCGCACATGGCGCGACTTCAAAGGAAAGGCTGTCTGATGTCCTCCACCATTGCAAACCGCTCCTCCCGCAGCCTGATTGTGATCTCCTCAGCCTTTGTGCTGCTCTGGGTGATTGTCGCCTCCTTCCCCTTCCTCTGGACCCTCTGGGGCTCCTTCAAAGTGCAGGGCGATTTCTTCTCCAAGGCGGACTGGACCCAGGCCCTCACCGGCACCCGCACGCTGATTGAAACCGGCGGCACCTTCACTGGCAAAGGCTATGAAGGCGCTTGGGTGCAGGAAGAATTCTGGCGCGCGGCGATCAACACTTTCATCATTGTGTTTTTCACCGTTGTGATCTCGCTGACCTTTGGCACTTTGGGCGGCTATGCGCTGGCACGCTCAGGCCACAACTATTCCTTCTGGCTTTTGATGATCGCACTGGTGTTTCGCGCCATGCCCCACATCACGCTGGTCTCAGGCTACCTGCTGCCGTTCTTTGAATGGAACCTCTGGGGCCATATCCCCACCGCGATCATCGTGCTTGTGGCCATCAACCAGCCCTTCACGCTCTGGATGCTGCATTCCTTCTTCCTGAACATCCCAAAGGATTTGGATGAAAGCGCCAAGGTCGACGGCTGCAACCAGTTCCAAGCCTTCCGCCATGTGATCATCCCGGTGATGTGGCCCGGCGTGATCACAACCGGCCTGTTCTCCTTCCTGCTGGCCTACAATGACTTCTCGGTCACCTCGATGCTGCTCAGCGAAGAGAACCGCACCATGGTGCCTGCGATCTACGGCTTCCTTGGCTCCACACAGGAAGAGGGCAACGTGATGTTTGCGGTTGCCTCCGTGGTCTCCGCCACCGCACCGCTCTTTGTGCTGGTGATGTTCTTCCAGCGCCAGATCGTTTCGGGCCTGACCGCAGGGGCCGTGAAAGGATGAGCGCCACCGCCCGCCACAGCGCCATGGCGCGCCACCCTGCTCTCAACAGGATGCCACGGGATTTCCTCTCTCTGGGGGCGCACCGCCCCCTATCCTCCCCTTCCCATATGTTTAAAGGAGACGCCCCATGAAAGGCTCCCGCCCCGAACAAGCCGTTCTGACCCGTGACACGGATATGAGCAAAACCGAAGACACCCGCCGCGTGATCGAAACCATGGTGGATGGTCTCAACGACCACCGCATCGACGACATCGGCGAATTCTTCACCCAGGGCTTCCGCTGGATGGGCAACCAAGGCTGCGGCACCAAGACCGGCCTCAAAGAATTTCAGGACAACTGGCAACGCCCGTTTCAGGCGGCGTTTTCTGACAAAACCTGCATCGATGAAGCCCGCCTTTATATGGGCGAATGGGCCGCGGCCTTTGGCCGTCAGGAAGCGACCCACTCCGGTGAATTCCTCGGCATTGCCCCCACCGGCAAGCGCGTCGAAATCCGCTACATGGATTTCTGGAAAGTGGTGGACGGCAAGATTGTCGACAACTGGGTGAACGTGGATTTCGCCCATGTGGCCGCCCAGCTGGGTGTCGACATCTTCAACGGCGAAGGCTGGGAAGCCTATGACCGCGGCGAGAAAGAAGCGCCCCGTCCAGACGCACACTAAACCATGTCCCGGGCGCAAGTCCGGGACCCCACTCTATGAATGAGGCCCCGCCGATCCTGCGGGGCGGGAGACACTGAGATGACCATCGAGTATCTGAAACGCGGCAAAGACCAAGCGGAACGCGCCGAAGACGATGCAAAAACCCGCGCCGTGGTCGAAGCCACGCTCAAAGACATCGAGACCCGTGGCGATGCTGCCGTGCGGGAGCTGTCTGAGAAATTTGACAATTATTCCCCGGCCTCTTTCCGTCTCAGCCAAGAAGAAATCGACGCGCTGATCGCCTCCCTGACCGAGCGCGAGCTGGCCGACATCAAATTTGCCCAAGAACAAGTACGCAACTTTGCTCAGGCTCAGCGGGACTCGATGCTGGACATCGAAGTGGAAACCATGCCCGGCGTGATCCTCGGCCACAAAAACATCCCGGTGCAATCCGTGGGTTGTTATGTGCCCGGCGGCAAATTCCCGATGGTGGCATCGGCGCATATGTCCGTGGCCACCGCCTCTGTGGCTGGCGTGCCGCGCATCATCGCCTGCACCCCGCCATTTCAGGGCAAGCCCAACGCCGCCGTGATTGCCGCCATGCATCTGGGCGGCGCACATGAAATCTATGTGATGGGCGGCATTCAGGCGATTGGTGCCATGGCGATTGGCACGGAAACCATTGATCCGGTGCACATGCTGGTTGGCCCCGGCAACGCCTTTGTCGCCGAAGCCAAGCGCCAGCTCTTTGGCCGCGTTGGCATCGACCTCTTTGCCGGACCAACCGAGACCATGGTGATCGCAGATGAAACTGCAGCAGACGCCGAACTTTGCGCCACCGACCTGCTGGGTCAGGCGGAACACGGTTACAACAGCCCCTGTGTGCTGCTCACCAACAGCAAGAAGCTGGCCGAAGAGACCCTGGTGGAGATCGAGCGTATCTTGCAGATCCTGCCCACCGCCGACACCGCCCGCGTGAGCTGGGATGAATACGGCGAGGTGATTGTCTGTGACACCTATGAGGAAATGCTTGAGGTGGCCGATGACATCGCCTCTGAGCATGTTCAGGTGATGACCGACCGCGACGATTGGTTCCTTGAGAACATGACCTGCTACGGCGCGTTGTTCCTCGGTGCACGCACCAATGTCTCCAACGGGGACAAGGTGATTGGCACCAACCACACGCTGCCCACCAAAAAGGCGGGCCGCTATACCGGTGGTCTTTGGGTGGGTAAATATCTGAAAACGCACAGCTATCAGAAAGTCACCACAGATGAGGCCGCCACGCTGATCGGCGAATATGGCTCGCGTCTTTGTATGCTTGAAGGCTTTGTGGGCCACGCAGAGCAATGCAACGTGCGGGTGCGCCGCTATGGCGGCATCAACGTGCCTTATGGCACCGGCGCGCCTTACCGTGACGCCGCCGAGTGAGGCGGTTTTGGGACTGAGGGGCCAGCCCCTCAGACTCCCCGGGATATTTTGAGCAAGAGGAAAATGGACAGACACACCCGGCATAAGGCAGCGATCACGGCGTTTCGTGAGGCGGCGTATGATTTTGACGCGGCCGCAGTGCAGAATGCCTTGGCGCAGCTCTGTGCGCCGGATGTGGAAGTCCACCTTTGCCATCCATTTGGTGATCTGACCGGACCAGAGGCGCTTTATGAATGCGCCTATGCGCCGCTCTTTGCCGCAGTGCCCGATCTTGAGCGGCGCGACTTTATTGTCATGGCGGGCGCAGATGCCTTTGGGCAGGATTGGGTCGGCTGTGGCGGTCACTACACCGGCGTGTTTGTCGCCCCGTGGCTCGACATCCCGCCCAACGGCCACCAGATCGCCATGCGCTATCACGAGTTTTTCCGTTTTGAAGACGGCAAAGTGGTGGAGATACAGGCGATCTGGGACATCCCTGAGGTGATGATGCAGGCCCGCGCCTGGCCCATGGCGCCTTCACTGGGGCGCGAATGGCGTGTGCCCGGCCCCGCCACTTGTGATGGCATTGTGCAGGGGCCGTATGAGGCTGAGCAAAGCGCGCAAAGCTGCCAGCTGATCCTCGACATGCTGGAAGCTTTGGTGAAACACCCCAAAGACCCTGACCCGCGCGTGATGGCGCTCGACCGCTTCTGGCATGCCCGCATGAGCTGGTATGGTCCGGCAGGCGTCGGCACCGCCCGCGGCATTTCCGGCTTTCGCAACTGGCACCAGATCCCTTTCCTCAAGGCCATGCCGGATCGCGGCCAGCATGAGGATGAGATCACCCATCATTTCTTTGGGGACGGGGCTTATGCAGCCGTCACCGGCTGGCCCAATATGATGCAGGGCCTCAGCGCGGATGGCTGGATGGGGATTGCCCCTTCCGGCAAAAAGATCAGCCTGCGTAGCCTCGATTTCTGGCGCGTGGAAGGCGACAAGATCCGCGAAAACTGGGTGCTCGTCGATCTGCTCGACATCTACCGGCAGTTGGGTGTTGATGTCTTTGCCCGCTTGCGGGAATTCAACAAAGCGCGCAGCCTTGCGCGTCTGACACTGCCTGATGGAATGACCTGATGACCCAACTGCCCCGCACCCCGTCCTTTTCCCTTGCTGGCAAGACCGCGCTTGTCACCGGAGCCTCCTCCGGCATCGGTCAGGGCTGCGCCGTGGCGCTGGCTGAGGCGGGCGCGCATGTGGTCTGCGCCGCGCGTGGTGTGGACAAGCTCAACGACACCGTCACCGCGCTCACCGAAGCGGGCCACAGCGCCGAAGCGCTGTCGCTGGATCAAAACGATCTTCAGGCGCTTGCCCCCGTGATGACGGACCGCGCCTTTGATGTGGTGGTGAACTCCGCAGGTCTCGCGCGCCACGGCCCCGCCATGGAGACCACACCGGAAGACTACGACGCCGTTATGGGGCTGAATCTGCGGTCGGCCTATTTCCTCTCAGCCTACGCCGCAAAGGCCATGGTCGCGGCAGGCAAGCCCGGCTCGATCATTCATATCTCAAGCCAAATGGGCCATGTGGGCGGCATCGACCGCGCGGTTTACTGCGCCTCCAAACACGGGCTTGAGGGCATGGTCAAAGCCATGGCCATCGAATGGGGCCAGTCCAAGATCCGCATCAACACCGTCTGCCCAACCTTTATCCGCACACCACTCACGCAATCGACCTTTGACAACCCGGAGCGCGCCGCCTGGATCAAAGAGAAAATAAAACTTGGGCGCATCGGCGAAGTGGAGGACATCATGGGCGCTGTCCTCTATCTCGCCACAGAGGCCTCCGCCTTGGTCACCGGCACCTCCATGCTGATCGACGGCGGCTGGACGGCAGACTGATGGCGGAGAAAGTCACCTCCCTGCAAGTGGCCGAACGCGCCGGTGTGAGCCAATCCGCGGTCAGCCGGGTCTTCACCCCCGGCGCTTCGGTGAGCCAGAAAACCGTGGACAAAGTGCGCAAGGCGGCAGAAGAGCTGGGCTACCGCCCCAATGTGCTCGCCCGCGCCATGGTCTCCGGCAAAAGCCGCATCATTGGCCTCGTGGTCGCCTATCTCGACAATTACTTTTACCCGGAGACGCTGGAAATCCTCTCCAACGCGCTGCAGGAAAAAGGCTATCACGTGCTGGTTTTCATGGCCTCGCAAACCGCAGGCCCGATTGACGATGTGGTTCAGGAAATCCTTGATTATCAGGTGGATGGCATCGTCACTGCCTCCGTCGCCATGTCCTCCAAACTGTCGCAGAAATGCATTCAGGCCAATGTGCCTGTGGTGCATTTCAACCGCTTTGAGAAAACCCAAGGCGTGAGCTCCGTGACCTCAGACAACTTCGCTGGCGGGCGCGAGCTTGCGCAGTTTCTCGTTGCTGGCGGCCACCAGAAAATCGCCTATATCGCCGGTTGGGAAGGCGCCTCCACACAGCGCGACCGCGAGGCGGGATTCCGCGCCGGTCTGGAAGAACTGGGCCAGAGCCTCTTTGCCCGCGGCTGCGGCGAGTTTGACACCGACCACACCCGCGCAACCGCCCACGCCATGTTCAACGTACCCGCAGACAAGCGCCCCGACGCGGTGTTTGTCGCCAATGATCACATGGCTTTCGCGGTGATGGACGAGCTGCGCTACGGGCTTGATCTCAAGATCCCCGAGGATGTCTCTGTGGTCGGCTTTGACGATGTGCCCCCCGCTGCCTGGCGGGCCTATGACCTCACCACCATGCGCCAGCGCGCCAATCTGATGGTGGCAGAAACCGTGGACGCTCTGCTCGCCCACATCGAAGATCCCGCCAACGCAGTCCCCCGCCAGGTCTCCATAACGGCCCCGCTGATCGTGCGCGGCTCCGCCCGCGTGCCTGCCAATTGGCCCCCGCAAGAAGGATAAACGCCATGCAAGGCTTTGACCCGAAGTTTAAGGACTTCCCCGACTACATCATCGGCATCACCAAAGAGATTTGGGAAGACCGCGGCATGGCCACATTGCATGACTACTACGCCCCGGATGTGGCGGTGCGCATGCCCGGCTCTGTGTCGCGCGGCAACGCAGGCGTGATTGGCGCCACCATGGCGACACTCGCGGAATTTCCGGATCGTACATTGCTGGGCGAAGATGTGATCTGGTCCGGCACTCCGGAGGAGGGCATGCTCTCCAGCCACCGGATTATGTCCACCGCGACCCATCTGGGCGATGGCGTCTTTGGCAAGGCCACCGGCAGCAAGCTGACCTACCGCATTCTGGCGGATTGCCACGCCAAGAATAACGCCATTGATGACGAATGGCTGATCCGCGACAATGGCGCGGTGGTGCGCCAGATGGGCTGGGATCCCAAGGATTTCGCCCGTGATCTGATCGCCCGCGAAGGCGGCCCAGAAGCCTGCGTGAAACCTTTCACCCCGGCCAATGACATCGACGGCCCTTACAAAGGCACTGGCAACGACAACCCATGGGGCCAGCGCCACGCCGATCTGCTGACCGCGATGATGGATGCCGATATGGCGGCGATCAAACGGCATTATAATCGCGCGGTGCAAAGCGAATATCCCGGCGGGGCCACCGGCCACAGCTGGGATCCGGTCGAACGCTTCTGGATGTCCCTGCGCGCCTCCATGCCCTCGGCCACATTCACCATCCATCACCAGATCGGCCGCGACGATCCCAACATGCCGCCCCGCTCCGCGATCCGCTGGAGCCTGCACGGCAAACACGACGGCTGGGGCGCGCTTGGCGCACCCACAGGGGCCGATCTCTATGTGCTCGGCATCAGCCACGCGGAATGGGGCGAGCTGATTGGTGGAGATATCCGCCTGCGCCGCGAATGGACCCTGTTTGACGAAACCGCCGTCTGGAAACAGATCCTGCTGCACACCGGCGAGCTCTAGGGCGCGCTTGGTGCTGGCAGCAAACTCATATCTCAACGCCACACAGGCGGCGCGGCGCTTTCATGCACACCGCGCCTCTTTGCGTGCGCGGCGTTTGAACAACCGTCCTCCCGGACAGGGAATGTGACCACCCTCACATTCCCCCCCCAATCCAAAGGAGACACATTATGAGCACCATCCAATCCCGCATCGTCCGCTACGGCGAGCTGCAACCCTGCAAAACCGCTTTCATCGACGCCCACACGCCGGGCTCTGATCAGAAAGAGAACTTCACCATCGTCGGCGGCGGCGTCTCGGAATCCCCCGATCAGCACGTCCACATCACCGACAAGATCGGCTTCAACATCGGCGCGGCAGGCCAGCCGCCCAAATGCCGCAACTCCCTGCACAGCCACACCACCGCCGAGGTGTTTTTTGTGGCCAAAGGCCGCTGGCGCTTCTTCTGGGGCCGCTATGGCACCGCCGGTGAATTCATCGCTGAAGAAGGCGACATCTTCAACATTCCAACAGGCATCTTCCGGGGCTTTGAAAACGTCGGTCAGGACTACGGCATGATCATGTCGATCCTTGGCGGCGACGATGCAGGCGGCGGCGTCACATGGGCGCCGCAGGTGATCGAGGACGCACAGGCCCATGGTTTGATGCTGGGCGACAACGGCGTGCTTTATGACAGCAAGAAAGGTCAGGAGCTGCCCCACAATGTGCGCGCCATGCCGCTCTTGTCGGAAGAAGAGCTGAAAGCCTACCCCGAAGTGCCGGTCGAGGATGTGGTTGGCAAATACGTCGCCCGCTACTGGGATCTGATGGCGCTGGGATCAAAGAAACCCGCCAAGGTGATTGGCGAGGATGCCATGATCAAAGACAAACCCGGCTTCGAGGTCGACTTCCTCACCCGTGGCTCCGCGATGGCCGAGCAGGTCAAAACCGACAAGCCCGTGGTGCTGATGCCCGCCAGCGGTCACTGGCGCATCAAGATTGATGACGTGGAGGTCACCCTCTCCGCTGGAGACACCGCCGTGGCCATGCCGGGTGAGAGCTACAGCGCCGCGCCATCCATGACCGGCGAGGCCGGGCTTTACCGCATCACCGCCACCAACGACCCCGCCGGGGCGACGTGGAAAGGTTAATAAGACCCCCTGCGCGGCGCAACGTACGCCGCGCAACACCCCCAAAAGTTAACGCCACCCGCTGAAAATTGCACCTCCGCAATACAGCCGCGATACCGACGCGATACCGACAGGAAATTTTGGTCCATGAGCAAAATCTTAACGACCCACGTCGGCAGCCTGCCCCGCACGCAGGAGGTGGTGGATTTCATCTTCGCACGCGAGAACGAAACACCCTACGATGCCGCCGCTTTTGACGCCGCCATGACCGCTGCGGTGGACGCCGCCGTGCGCAAACAGGTCGAGGCAGGTGTCGACGTTGTAAGCGACGGGGAAACCAGCAAAATTTCCTACGCCACCTATGTCAAAGACCGCTACACCGGTTTTTCTGGCGACAGCGAGCGCAACGCCCCGGCGGATCTGAAAATGTTCCCCAGTTTTCTGAAGCGTCTCGCGGATGGCGGCGGCACCCCGCAATACGCCCGTCCCAAATGCACCGGCGAAGTCCGCAGCAAAGGCCAGGACGAATTACTCAAAGATATCAACAACCTGAAATCCGCCATGGCCACTCATGGTGCCGAACAGGGCTTCATGAATGCCGCCTCTCCGGGGGTGGTTTCGCTGTTTTTGCAGAATGATTTCTACAAGAATCGCGAGGCCTATCTGGCCGCTTTGGCCGATGCGATGAAAGAAGAATACGACACCATCATCGCCCACGGGCTTGATCTGCAACTGGATTGCCCCGACCTCGCGCTGTCCCGTCATATGTTGTTTACCGACCTCAGCGACGATGAGTTTGTTCAGATCGCCAACCTGCATGTCGAAGCGCTGAATCACGCCCTGCGAGACGTCCCGCAAGAGCGCGTCCGCGTCCACATCTGCTGGGGCAACTACGAAGGCCCCCACTGCTGTGACATCGGCATGGACAAGGTCTTCACCACACTCATGGACACCAAAGCGCGCTATGTGCTCTTTGAAACCTCCAACCCCCGTCACGCGCATGAATGGACCGTGTTCCGCGACCGCAAATCCGAGATCCCGCAGGACAAGGTTCTGGTGCCGGGTGTGGTGGACACAACCACCAATTTTGTAGAGCATCCGGAGCTGGTTTCTCAAAGACTTCAACGCTTTAGCGACATCGTAGGGGCCGAACGTGTGGTCGCCGGAAGCGACTGTGGCTTTGGCACGTTTGCCGGTTTTGGCGCGGTCGATCCTGACATCGCTTACGCCAAACTTTCTGCGCTCAGCGAGGGTGCAAAACTGGCCTCAGATCTGGCATGACCCCGCTCGTTTTCCTCCCCGGCATGATGTGTGACGCACGGCTTTTTGCGCCGCAGATCGCCGCCTTTTCCGCTCAGCGCACGGTCTCTGTCGCGCCCATCGGGCACCACCAGACCATGGCCGCCTTGGCCGAAGAGGTGCTGGCCCACGCCCCACCCCGCTTCGCTCTGGCGGGCCTCAGCATGGGCGGCATCGTCGCCATGGAGATCGCCCGTCAGGCCCCCGAGCGCGTCGCGGGCCTCGCCTTGATGGACACCAATCCCCTCGCCGAAGCGGACGCGGTGAAAGCCAGACGCGGCCCGCAGATCGAGGCGGTAAAACGCGGCGAATTGCGCCGTGTCATGCGCGAGGAAATGAAGCCCAATTACCTCACCGACGGTCCCAACAAAGGGGCCATTCTCGATTTCTGCATGGACATGGCCACCGCCCTCGGAGATCAGGTTTTTATCAACCAATCCATCGCGTTACGCGACCGGCCGGATCAGTCTCAGACGCTGAAATCCTTCACCGGCCCCGCGCTGGCGCTCTGCGGCGAGGATGACAGCCTCTGCCCCGTTGCCCGCCACGAACTCATGCATGACCTGCTGCCCAACAGCACGCTCAAAGTGCTGCCAAACGCAGGCCACCTGCCGACCCTCGAACAACCCGACGCCACCACCGCGGCGCTCAAAACCTGGTTGGAGACCCTATGACCCCTTCCCTGCTCAAGCTCCTGCAATCTGTCGATACCCCCACCGTCTGCAACGCCATCGAAGTCGCCCAAGGCAAACGTGGCTTTGCCCAATTCACCCGCGGCACCATGCTCTGCTCCGCCCCTGAGGAAGGCGCAATGGTCGGCTATGCCCGCACCGCCAGAATCGCCGCACAGGAACCCTCTCAAGAAGCCCCCGACGTGATCCGCGCGCGCCGCATGGCGTACTACAAACACATGTCCGAAGGCCCGTCTCCCCGCGTGACTGTGGTCGAAGATCTGGATTACCCGGATGCAATTGGCGCGTTCTGGGGAGAGATAAACACCACGGTTCACAAGGGCTTAGGTGTGTCGGGTGCGCTCACCAACGGGGTGATGCGTGACCTTGGCGACCTGCCGGAGGGCTTCCCCGTGGTCGCAGGCTCCATCGGCCCCAGCCACGCCTTTGTGCATGTGCGCGAGGTTGGCACAACCGTGGACATCTTTGGCATGACGGTGAACGACGGCGACCTCATCCACGCAGACCGCCACGGCGCGCTGGTCATACCCGAAGACGTCTTGCCGATGCTGGAAGACGCCATTCTGAAGCTTCTGGACACAGAAAAGCTGGTGCTGGAACCAGCCCGCGCCGACGACTTTGATTTTGAGAAGTTTGAAGCCGCCTGGCAGGCCTTTGAAGCCGCGCGCACCTGAGCGCTGAGGCCGCCTAGGCCAACCCGGGGACAGCGCGCAGCCGGTCCCGCGCCATATCAATGAAAGCCCGGATTTTTGCCGGAGCCCGCCGCCCTTCCGCATGCACCAGATGGATCGGCAGCGGCGCGGGCTCATGCTCTTCCAGCACGGCTTGCAGCGCTCCGGACTGCAGATCAGCGGCCACCTGATAAGACAGCACCCGGCACAGGCCCCATCCGCTTTGCGCCACGGAAATCGCCGCCGCGACACTGCTTAACGTCAAGCGGGGCTTGATTTTTACGCCGTCCTGTAGCTCCCGGCCAAAACGCCATTCGGTGGTCGGGCTGACCGGCGCAGCGGTGAGGATCTGGTGTTGTGGCAGGTCTGCCGGCGTCTGCGGCATCCCGTAACACGCCAGATACTCCGGCGCAGCCACCACCATGCGCCGCACCTGCCCCACGCGCACCGCCGTCAGGCCGGAGGAGGGCAAATCGCCGATCCGCACCGCAAGGTCAAAGCCCTCCTCCACCATATTCACCACCCGATCCACCATCAGCACATCCGCACTGACCGCGGGGAAGAGGTCCAGAAAATCCGTCAGGATCGGCGCAACATAGATCCGGCCAAATTCCGTTGGGCAGGTGATCCGCAGCTGCCCCACCGGATTGGTCGCCGCCCCCGTGGCCGCGTCATCCGCCGCCTGCATCTGCGCCAGAATGTGGCGCGCATCCTCCAGATAGGTGTGCCCCACCTCGGTCAACCGCACCCGCCGCGTGGTCCGTGTGAACAACGGCGTCCCAAGGCGCGCCTCCAGCGTGTTCACCCCCCGCGTTGTCGAAGGTGCGCTCAATCCCAACCGCCGCGCCCCAGCGGCAAAGCTCTCTTCTTCTGCCACAGCCACAAAGACTTCGAGGGTTTGCAAACGATCCAAAGCACAGCTCCAATATGGTCATTTTCCAAAATAATGACTTTCATATTTCGTATATTCATTCGTTTTCCGGATCAATCTATCTCTTGGCCAAGCGATAGAACGCAGATTTCCAATCAAAGGATTTGGCCATGTTTCAAGAACCGCCTCGCGCGCCCCTGCCACCGTTTACGCGGGAAACTGCCATTGAAAAGGTGCGCCTCGCCGAAGACGGCTGGAACGGCCGCAACCCTGCCAAAGTGGCGCTCGCCTACACGCCGGACAGCAGGTGGCGCAACCGCGCCGAGTTTCCGCAGGGCCGGGCCGAGATCGAAGCCTTCCTGACCCGCAAATGGGACAAGGAGCTCGACTACCGCCTGATCAAGGAGCTCTGGGCCTACACCGACAACCGCATCGCGGTACGCTACGCCTATGAATATCACGATGACAGCGGCAACTGGTTCCGCGCCTACGGCAATGAGAATTGGGAATTTGACGCCAATGGCTACATGGCCAATCGCCATGCCTCCATCAACGAAAAACCGATCACCGAAGAAGAACGGCTCTTCCGCTGGCCTCTGGGCCGGCGCCCCGACGACCACCCGGGCCTGAGCGACCTTGGCCTCTAATCACAACAGGATCACGATATGAAACCGATCAAACTCTACCGCACCCCAAAGTCCGGCCACTGCCACCGGGTCGAGCTGATGCTCGCCCTGCTGGGCCTGCCATATGAAACCATCGATCTGGATATGGCCGCTGGCGCACATAAGGCACCGGACTTCCTGAAAGTCAGCCCCTTTGGTCTGGTTCCGGCCATTGAGGACGATGGCTATACTCTCGCGGATTCCAACGCCATCCTTGTCTATCTGGTGAAAACCTATGCGCCCGACAGCGACTGGCTGCCCGCCGATCCGAAAGTGGCCGCCGAAGTGCAGCGTTGGCTGACCATCGCCGCAGACAACGTCTATTCCGGCCCCTGTGCTGCGCGTCTGGTCACCCTGTTTGGGGCGCCGCTAAATCACGAGGCCGCCATCGCCAAGGCCCATGCGCTCTTCAAGATCATGGAAGCGCATCTCGCGGGCCGCAACTGGCTGGCCGCCGATGTCATCACCGCCGCCGACGTGGCCTGCTTCAGCTACATCGCCCATGCACCAGAAGGCGGCGTCGACCTCGCGCCCTACCCCAACCTGCGCGCCTGGATCGCGCGTGTTGAGGCCGAGCCGAACTTTGTCGGCATGGTGGCCTCGCCGGTCCCGGAACTGGCCTAATCCAGCAGGCTGGCGCGCCTCAGCGCCAGCCCCCCTTTGAGAAAGGTAGATCACATGGACACCGTTACAGAACGCACCCCGTTTCACGCCGGAGAACGCGCCGCCCAGAAACGCGCAGGCGCCGGTGACGTGGCCCAGTGGGCCAGCGGTTTCATCCGCGATTATCTACCACAACAGCACCGGGATTTTCACACGTCTTTGCCGTTTCTGGTGGTGTCCGGCGCCGGCGCAGATGGCCACACCTGGGTCACGCTTATTGACGGGCCGGCCGGCTTCATCCGCTCGCCAAACCCGCGCGCGCTCAGTCTGCACACAGAGATTGATGCACAGGATCCGCTGCGCGCCGCCGTGGATGCAGGCACCGACATCGGTGCCGTCGGCATTGAGCTGCACAGCCGCCGCCGCAACCGCTTTAGCGGACGCTTGAAGCGATCAGGTGCCGCCTATACGCTCGATATCAAACAGACTTTCGGGAATTGTCCGCAATACATCCACGAGCGCCGTTTGCGCCGTGTGCCCGCCAATACCCCCGCGCCAGCCAAGCGCACGGAGGCGCTCACACCGTCACAAACGGCGTGGATCACCGGTGCTGATACGCTGTTCATCGGCTCCGGCCATCAGCACGGTGCCGATGTGCCCTCGCGCGGCTTTGATGCCTCCCACAGGGGCGGATTGCCGGGGTTTGTGCGCGTGTCAGATGCCACGCATCTGCACATCCCGGATTATGCAGGCAACAACTTTTTCAACACCATCGGCAACCTGCTTGCCGATCCGCGTGTGGGCTTGGTCTTTGTCGATTTTGACAGCGGAAGCCTGCTGCACATCTCCGGACGCGCCAGCATCAACTGGCACCCGGACGCCAAAAAAGACCCGGAGGCCCACCGCGTGATCGACGTCACAATCGACGCGGTGATCGAGCGCCCCAACGCGCTTGGTCTGCGCTGGTCAAAGCCGAATGCGGACCTGCGCCAATTCAAAGTGTCAAAGCGCGTCAATGAAAGCGAGGAGATCACGTCTTTCTATCTGTCGCCCGTGGATGGTGAGGGCGTGACGCCCTACGCCGCGGGTCAGCACCTGCCGATAGAAATCAACGTGCCGGGCCACACCGGTCCCGTAAAACGCAGCTATTCCCTCTCAGGGGATCCGCGCGACAAGTCAGCCTATCGCCTTACAATAAAACGAGAAAGCCAAGGGCTGGCCTCCCGTCATCTGCATGATGCCTTGGGCGAAGGCGCGGTGCTGCGCGCGTCCCAGCCTGCAGGGGATTTCGTGATCCCAAAAGGCAGCGCCCCGCTGGTGCTGGTCAGCGCCGGTGTCGGGCTCACCCCGATGGTCTCCATGTTGCACACCCTCGCGCAAGACAAAGCGGCGCGGCCGGTGTGGTTTGTGCACGGTGCAAAAGACAGCGCGCACCACGCCCTGCGTGTTGAAACGGATGCTTTGGTTGAAACCCACGACCACCTCCACCAGCGCCTCTTTTACAGCCGCCCCAGTGCAGCGGATCAGGCCACAGGCCGTTTTGACCACCATGGCCGGATCACCGCGCAGGCGCTTTTGAAACTGGAGGCCGGTGCCACGGCGCACTACCTGCTGTGCGGCCCCGCGCGCTTCATTGCAGAGCTGCGCAGCGGCCTTGAAGCGGCGGGCGTGCCCGCTGAGCAGATCCATTTTGAGAGCTTTGGCCCCTCGGCGCGATAGCTCACTTCCCATCACAGGCCTGTGTGCACCCTATCGTAAGGACTTTGGGCGACTTAGGGTGCCTCAGCCGAGTTAAATTCGGCATTAGGATCACATGTGATGGCGCCGAGAGATGAACCTGCGAGACCTTGAGTATGTCACGGCGGTTGCGAGACTGAAAAACTTCAGCAGCGCTGCCGAGGCCTGCAACGTGACGCAGCCGGCCCTGTCCAACCAAATTCGCAAACTCGAAAAGGAATTGGGCGCGGACCTTTTCATCCGCATGAGCGGTGAAACCCGGCTCTCGGCCTTTGGCGAGCGGGTGGCCCGCATCGCCGACCGTATGCTGTCTGATGCCCAACGCATCAGGGACTCCGCAACAGAGTTCCGAGACCCTGAGGCCGTGCCGTTCAAGATCGGTCTCACCCCCACGCTTGCGCCCTATCTCACGCAGTATTTCTCTATTCTGTTCAACGACTTGTTTCCCCGCATGCGGGTCACGATGATCGAAGACCTGCCGCAGAACATGTTGCAAATGGTGGAAAACCACGAGCTTGACGTCGCCTTGGTGGCGCAGCTCAATCACAATCCAACGCTGGATTTCACCTCGATCTGGACAGAGCCGCTCTATCTGGCCATGCGCCACGGGCATCCGCTTGCAACACTGCCGGCCATTCACCCCGAAGACGTGCCGGTCAGCGATTTCATCCGCCTGCCGCATTCCTTCGGCTATGAACTGGAAGATCGCCTGCCCACGCCCCGACCTGAATCCCGCGCCTCCAAGCGGTTTGATCTCACGGCCCTTCGGTTTGAGACCATCTGCCGCC
The DNA here is from genome assembly GCF_017743755.1 of Shimia sp. R9_3. Taxonomy (NCBI): domain Bacteria; kingdom Pseudomonadati; phylum Pseudomonadota; class Alphaproteobacteria; order Rhodobacterales; family Roseobacteraceae; genus Shimia; species Shimia sp. R9_3. The sequence continues at coordinate 177,939 of NZ_JAGHRP010000007.1, forward strand.
ACATCATCCATTCTGATGATTGCACCATTGTGTCAGCGCTGGCAGCGGAGCAGTTTCGCGAAGACAATTGGCCGCTGTCTTTTGTGCCTTTTGAGGCCCCGGGCAATCTTCGCAATCTTGGCGCGGCCTCGCGTCTGACCTGCCCGCGCAAACCCCTCTTGGCCAAAATCGGTGCTTATATCGCCGAGAACCCGCCAAAGGGCGTCACGCCGACATTTGCGGCGTGACACAGGTGTTTACTCGATGAATGTCCGCGCGAGACGGTCACTCAGAGGTTTGGTGAGATAGCTCAACGCGGTGCGCTCGCCTGTGTTCACAAACAGATCCGCAGGCATCCCCGGCACGATCTCAAGCGCGGCAACCTCACGCGGCTGCGCCTCATCAAGCTTCACCTTGGCCACATAGTAGAACTGCCCGGTGCGCTCGTCTTCCAGACTGTCAGCGGAGATGTCGACAATCATGCCATTGGCCTCAGGAACATCACCTTGATCAAAGGCCGATAGGCGCACGCGGGAGGATTGGCCGACATGCAGTTTTTCGATGTCCCCTGTCTCCACACGCGCCTCAACCACAAGCGGTTGATCCAGCGGCACAATATCGAGGATCGGCGCACCCGGACGCACCACGCCGCCTTTGGTGAACACCGTCATTTCCACGACCCGCCCGCTGACCGGCGCGGTGATCGCCACACGATTGAACCGCTCACTGGCCCCAAGATACTGCGCCTCAAGCGTCTCAAGCTGGGCCTCAATCTGCGCGATTTCAGTGGAGGCTGTCTCCTGACGCAGCCGCTCTGTGCCGATCTGAGACAGGCGCAACTCGCTGATTTCATTGCGCGCCCGCGCCTCATCAGTGCGCAGAGCTGCCTCAACGCCATTCAGGCGCTCAATCTCGACACGGCGGGAGTTCACCCGGGTGACAGCCACCAGACCGCGATCCAGAAGGCTTTCGAGATTGACCAGCTCCTGCTGCGTGATCTCCACTTGACGGCGGTTTGACACCTGCTGCGCCTGCAACCCCTCCACCTGATCCTGAAGGCTCTCCAAGCGCTGCTCAATCAGTGCCGCTTCGGCATCACGTGAGCGCTGTTCCGCATCAAACAAGGCCTTTTGCCGCACAAATGACGCCTGCCAGACCTCGGGCTCAAGTGCCACCGGCAGCGCATTTGCCACACGCTCTTCCGCAAAAACAGGCGCGCTGTCGAGCTGTGTTTCCAACCGTGCGCGCCGTGCAGAGAGATCACCAATCTGGCTGCTCAGCACATCCAGATCCACCCCCAGATCGGTGTTGTCGAGTTCCACAAGCGTGTCACCCGCCTCCACCAGATCGCCGTCGCTGACAAAGATATTGCGCACCACACCGCCTTCGAAATGCTCAACCGTCTTGCGGTTGCCTTCCACAACAAAGGAAGCCGGGGCCACCACCGCACCGTCAAGCTGCGAGGTGCTCGCCCAATAGGCCGCGCCACCAAGGAAACCCGCCACGGTCAGGATGCCAAAGAAGACAAAGCCTCCGATCCCGATGCCCGCCGCCTTTGTTTGCACGCGGTTGTAGTCCTCAAGGCGCAGAACGCCGCCGTTGGATTGTTTTCTCAAAGCTGGGGTCATTGGTTCGCTCCTTTCTTGCTCGCTGGTGCCGCTTGGCCTTCCGCCAGCCGCAGGTTTGCCGCACGCGCCACAGAGGTCTGTTGGCGGGGGCGCAGAATGTCTTCTTTGTCGCCAAAGCCGGTTTGCGCGCCTTTGTTCAGCGTCAGTACTTTGTTGACAGCCTCAAGCGTGCTGGGGCGGTGGGTCATAACAAAGGTGATCGCGCCCCGCGCGCTTGCGCCGCGAATGGCATTGCGCAGCGCCAGCTCTCCCTGGGCATCCAGATCGGAATTGGGTTCATCCAGCACCAGCACAAAGGGATCATTGTAAAGCGCGCGCGCAAGTGCGATGCGCTGACGCTGACCGCCGGACAGATGATAGCCGTTGCCAATCTCGGTGGCGTAGCCATCCGGCAGGCTGCTGATCAGACCATGCACATCCGCCGCAATCGCCGCTTCCAACACTTTGCTGTCATCAATCGTGGTGGAAAACCGCGCGATATTGTCCCGGATGGTGCCGTCAAACAGCTGCACATCCTGTGGCAGATAGCCAATCAGCTGGCCAAGCTCTTCTGTGTCCCATTTCGCCATCGGCGTGCCATCCAGACGGATCGCCCCGCGTTGCGGCACCCAGATCCCGGCCAGCATTTTCGCCAAGGTGGATTTGCCCGATCCGCTGTGCCCGATCACCGCAACCACATCTCCGGCCGACAGGACAAAGTCGATCCCGCCAATGGTGGCATTCTGTGCCAGCGGAGGCCCCGCCTGCGCGATGGTGGCGTTCAGCGAGATCTGCGGGCGTGGCATCGCCAGCCGTTTGGCAGGCTCCGGGTAGGCTTCAGACAGGGCCCGCAGTGTTTTGTAGGAGCCACGCGCCGCCAGAAACGTGCGCCACTGCCCGATCAGCTGGTCAATCGGTGCCAGCGCACGGGCCAGCACGATGGTGCCTGCAATCATCACACCTGCAGTGGCTTGCCCGGTGATCGCCAGCGCCGCCCCAAGACCCAGCATGCCGGACTGAAGCGCCATGCGTGTGGTCTTGGAAATCACCGAAAAGCTTGCAATCCGGTCAGACACACGCGCTTTGAGCTCATGGGCCTGATGTTGCAGAGCCGTCCAGCGACGAGCGAGATCACCAGTCATACCCATTGCCTGGACGAGCTCTGCATTTTGCTCACTTGTGGTGAACAAAGCGTCGGACCTTGCACGGGCGCGGGCGGCATCCTGCATCACATCAGATGCGCGCGCGTTGTTCACAAGGGCCATAATTGTAAGGAAAATTGCACCGCCAAGACCAAGAGCGCCAAGGTAGGGATGCAGCAGAAAGAGCACGCCGATGTGCAGCGGAATCCAGGGGGCATCAAAGAAAGCCGTCAGTGTGGGGCCGGAGATGAAATCTCTCAGCCCGGTCACATCGGCCGCCGGATTGTCGCCCGCGCCTTTGCCCTGCACCCGTTTGCGCATGGCCGACTGAAGGATCGGAGCGCCCACTTTCAGCTCAAACCGCGCACCAAGGCGGCTCAGGATGCGCATACGCACCAGATCAAGCATGCCGCTGACAATAAAAACGCCACCCAGAAGGATGCTGAGCGCAATCAGCGTGTCCATATTCTGGCTGGTCAGCACCCGGTCATAGACCTGCAACATATAGAGAGGCGCGGCCAAAACGAGCAAATTCAGGATCATGCTGAAGAAGGCGACAGCCATGAAACCGCCGCGCAGGGAGCGCCATGCGGATTTAACGAAGGATTTTTTCTGAAACATTTTGGTGATCTCTTTTCAGGGTGAAGGGGATGGCAGCCTTGGCTGCCATCCCACTGTTGCGTGCGATCAGGCGATGAAGTCGTCGTCGGTCAGATCCGTGCTGAGGACCCCTTCAAGGCGCACAGAGGCGTCCGAGGAGAAGGTCAGCAGGGTGTCGTCGCCGTCCTGAGACACGGTGAGCTGAGTGGCGAAGTCCGGGCCGAAGTCGGAGAAATCCAACCGGTCCACGCCAGTCTCAAAGTCACGGATGGTGTCGTTGCCGAAGTCGCCTTCAAAGAGGAAGGTGTCCGCACCGTCACCACCGATCAGGATGTCGTCGCCACCCTCACCGTTGATCAGGTCGTCGCCGTCTTCACCCGACAGGGTGTTGGCCAGATCGGACCCGTTGATGGTGTCTCCGTCGTTGGAGCCGATCACATTCTCGATGGAACTGAGCGTGTCGGTTTCCGAGACTTCGTTGATGACATCCGCACCGGACACACCTGTCGGCGAGTTGGCGTCGATCGTGGCGCCTGCGTCCACCAGCGTGTCCTGCGCGATTGGGCCGTTCTGACCGGCAGGCGCATTGTGCAGGTGGATTGCCGAAACAACGCCTGGCACAGGTGTCTGCAGATCCGCTTCGTTCAGGCCGGTCACGGTTAGCTCGGAGGAGTAAACCACCTCACCGGTTTCCGGGTTCTGCACGATGGTCAGCGTCGCTGTACCCGTCGCTTCACTGTCAGATGTCGGACCAGGTTCCTGGGAGGCATCCAGCTCGGCACGCAGGGTGATGACCCGTGCGTTGTGGCTGTCCATCACATCACTAACCACTTCAAACTGCCCGCGAATTTCGCCTGCTGGGAAATCGGAGGTGTGAATGTTGTAGTAGAGATTGCCAGCCAGCGCTTCAGACACAAAGCCAGCACCGTCGTTGATGTTTGGCGTCGGCTGCAGCGAAGCCCCCACGGTCACATTCTGCACTGAAACGGAGAAGCCTGTCTCACGGGTGGCTGTGCCAGTGCCGCTGGAGCCAAGATCCACTTTCACCGCCACATCTTGATCGGAGAAGTCAACGGTATCGCTGCCTGCACCACCTTCGATGAAGTCGTTGCCCAGACCGCCAACAATCACATTGTCGCCGTCACCAGCAATCAGAACGTCGTTGCCGGCACCGCCGTCAATCACGCCGTCGATCTGGCCAAGGTTGACCACGATGTCTTCGCCTGCACCCAGCAGCACGTTGCCATCTACCACGCCGTCATCATCGTTCACAAAGGTCACAGAGCCCGCATCACGCGCATCAATCGCGTTTACAGAACCGGTGATCTGACCTTCGTTGACAATCGCGCCAAGGATGTTCAGGCCGCCGTCCACACGGATACCCGCTGCTGCGTCGCTGTCCTCAGAGCCCGCGATCACGCCGGAGTTCTGCACCAGACCGGCAAAGCTTGCGTCTTCCTGATTGCTGAACAGACGCAGACCGTCACCAACGGTGTTGCCTTCGGTTGCATCGCCGCGACCTTGCAGGATGCCTTCGTTTACAACCGCTGCAGAAACCACATCACCCGCTTCGTCACCTGTCTGAAGAGACACGGCAGAGCCGTTGTTGCCCGCACCTGCGTCCACAAGACCGGTGTTGGTGAAGGTGTAGTTGTCTGCGGTGCCATCGGCATAGACGGTCCCGTTGCGCTGATCGCCGGTGCCGAGGATTGCGCCGGAGTTGGTCACTTCCAGACCTTCGCCATCGATGTTCAATGCACGGCTGTCAGAGGACACCACGCCGGAGTTCACAAACGAGCCACCAGAGTGATCGCCGGTGCCAAAGTACACACCGTTCTGCACACCTGCGACAGTGCCGGAGTTGGTGAACGTGCCTTGGAAGTTCACACCGTTGACAAAGCGCACACCGGCAACCGTGCCATTTGCGCCTTCAGACAGGATCGAGCCGCTGTTGGTGATCGTGGCATCTGTGGTGCCTTGGTTGCCAGGATTGCCAACCCGCACACCGTCACCTGCCAGACCTGTTCCGGCACTGGCATTGCCACGGCCTTGGATGGTTCCGGCGTTGTTCAATGTGAAGGTGTTTGCACCGTCTTCTGCGCCACCGATCTCTGCGCCAAAGCCAGAGCCTTGGTTGCCTTCGCCTGCATCAATCGTGCCGTTCACGAGGTTGGAAACGGAGAAGTCATCGGCTGTGCCATCGGCATAGACCGTGCCGTTGCGCTGATCGCCGGTGCCCTGAATGGTGCCTGCGTTCAGCAGGTCGACGCCGGAGCCGTCGATGTTCACCGCGCGGCTGTCAGATTGGATGGTGCCAAAGTTCAGCACATCCAGATCATGCTCGGCTTCACCGATATAAAGACCATTGCGCACGCCTTCGATCACACCGGTGGAGGTGTTCAGAATACGCCCCTCAGCCGCCAGACCATCCGCCACGCGGATACCGGCGGCAGTGCCTTGGTTGCTTTCAGAGGAAATCAGGCCGCTGTTGGTGATGTCCGTGTCAGACACCGCGCCTTCGGCCCCATTGTTCAGACGGATACCATCGCCTGCGCCACCTGTGTCAGAGGCCGCCTGACCGCGCCCTTGGATGGTTGCGCCAAAGCCGTTGAAGACAGTGTTGGAAACCGTGTCACCGGCTTCATCGCCAACCTGGAAGGAGATACCGGCACCGCTGTTCTCTGCGCCTGCGTCAATGGTTGCGCCGGTGAAGTTGGAAATGCTGACGTCTTCGGCGGTGGCATTGGTGTAGATGGTGCCGTTGCGCTGATCGCCGGTACCAACGATGTCACCAAAGTTGCGCACACTGATGCCCTGGCCTTCGATTTCGACCGCGCGGCTGTCAGAGGAGATGACGCCGCCGCTGAAGTTGTCGAGCGAGCCGGAGCTGTTTGCGCCGGAGAATTCCACACCGTTCAGCTCACCTGCGATGCTGCCGAAGTTGCGGATATCCGCGCTGGAACCGTCGGTCACTTCGACGCCGGTTGCCACATCACCATTGGCTTCAATGCTGCCGGTGCGGAAGTTGAAGACCTGCACGTCTTCGGCGTCTACAGACACGGCGGATGGCGCGTCATTGGTTTCGATTTCACCAAAGTTCAGCAACCGTGCGAGGTCGTTGTTCAGAACAAAGGCAGGGGTGTTGTCGACCACAGTGTTTTGGAAAAAGCCGTTGATCAGAGTCTGTCCGTCACGGACGGTTTCTTGGGCCAGTGACGAAGACATCATCAATCTGGCGCGCAAGCTGGCAAGAATCTCGGAAAGCATAAAAGAACTCCGCGTTGACTATGTTGAGTGCGGAGATCAAAGCCCTGACGTGGCCTCCCCGCTGACAACAGCAAGCGCCCAAGACAGTTAGACTTTGAAATTCTTCGTTCGAATGGTGGCCATAACCCTGAGAAATACTCACGCATCCCGTGAGAGTCCCGCAAAGGCGTTATCATATTTTTCAAGGGCTTAGATGCTCGGAATGCAAATTGAGAAACTGTTCATTGGTGCCAATTCACAAAAAGGTCAGCCAAGGTGATCAGAAAACCGGTCTCAAAATCGCGGATAGGACAAGGCTGTTGCCGTGATTGATCCCCGCCTTTGACACGACTCAGGATCACCGCACTTTCGCGCCGCCCGCAGCCATGTCACACTCAGAGTCTGACATGAGGGACACCCCAATGCCCCTATCGCTCGACCAAACCACACAGACGCAGCAGAAACTCACCATGACGCCGCAGATGCGGCAGATCGTTGAGTGTCTGTCGATGGACGGCGCTTCCACCGCCCGCCAAATACGCCAGTTCGGGCTGACAAACCCAAGCGTCGCACCAGCAGCGCAAGTAGAACAGATCGCGCAGACCAGCGGCCTCTATGAACACGCCGCCCTGTGGATCAACGCCCATTTTAAGGCAGAGGAACGCGCCATTGCGCTGCAGTTTTTGGATGCGCTGGAACCTTGGGGCTGGCTCAGTGAAAGCCTTGAGCGCATCTGCGCCACCGCGAGGGTGAGCATCACCACCGGCTCCGCCGTGCTTGCGCGGCTGCAAGCCATCGAACCTGCAGGTCTGTTTGCCCGCTCCCTGACCGAGTGCCTCGCCCTTCAGGTCAAAGCCGCAGGAGACACCGACCCGATTGTCGCACAACTTCTGCACCATCTGCCGGAAGTGCAGCACAAGACCACCAAACAGCTGGCCGCCCTCTGTGGCTGCAGCGACGAAGACATCGAATGCGGTCTCAAGAATCTGCGCAGCTACGATCCCAAACCCGGCCTGCAATTCGCAACCGCCCCGCCACCGCCCACCCGCGTTCCAGACCTGCTGCTCCGACGTCAGCAGGGCCTTTGGTCTGTCAGCCTCCATCCGGACTCTGCCACGCACCTCAAGCGTCTGCCGTCAATTGACCCACAGGCACAACGAGACGCCGACCGTTTTGAAAACGCGCTCTCCGCCCGCAATGCCACCTTGCTGGCCATGGCCAAGCGGTTGGTTGCGCTGCAACAGACCCATCTCACCTCCAAGACGCCCAAGACCCCGATCACCATGTGCGCCCTCGCAACCGATGTGGCCCGCCACAAAAGCACGCTCAGCCGGGTCTTTCAGTGGGCCACGGTGGAGATCGACGCTGAGGTTCTCCCCCTCCGCCACCTGCTTGGCCCGAAACTGCGCGGCCATGCGCTGTCACCTCAGGCTTTGATGCACCGCATCACGCAGCTGGTGTCTGATGAAGACAGCGCCCATCCGCTGAGCGACACCCAGCTTGCCGAGGCTCTGGCCTCTGAGGGCATGACGATCCCGCTCCGCACCATCGCGAAATACCGCGCGCAGGCGAACATCCCCGCGGCGCGCGCGCGCAGGCAAAACCGCTCTCATTAAAATCAAGCGTCGCCGCATAAACAGCGCCCCCGATGTGCGGCCCGTGGGTCATTTCCGACCCGACCCGCCTCTGCTGTCTGAAGCTTTCCCATTGATTTCAGACCACTGACGCCAAAATGCGCGCTGGCACGAAAGTTGCATAGAAGCAGGTAAGCGCGCTTGCCGCGCATGGATTTTAGAAAACCAATTTTCAACAGAGGAGCGCGGGCATATGCCGCCGCTGCCACTTGATGACGCCATCAACGAAGTGCTCAACGTCCATTTGAGCCCGTTTCTGCCCGTCGCACCGGGTGGTCTTCCCAACAACACCGTCCAGATTTTTGAAGCCAAGCGGCGCGGGGTCGGCCTTGGCGATCGCCGTGGGTCAGACACGCGCTTTGGCGTCACCGTCTCTGCCCTGCGCGGGATACAGCTGGACGGGGTGGCGCGGTTTGAACTCTGGGACACCACCCCCGATGCCGTGAACACCTCCATTGATGCGGTGCAGGCCAATGTTCTGGGGGCCGCCGCAAGCCTGCGCAGCATGGGGTTTCTGCGCCTCGCGCTTGGCGACAGCGCCCCGGCCGAACATGTCTCTGCGCTCAATGCATGGCGGCGCACGGCGGAGCTGCCTTTCCTCTATGAATACCGCGCGCGGGATTCTGATGACGCAGACAGCTTCATCGTGCGCATTCCCAACCGCGCCGATCTGGAAGAGCGCGACGGGCCCAACAGCAGCCTTGAGATCCTTTCCGGCGCAATGCAGCGCTGGGACAATGAGCGCGCGCCCTCTCTGATCCTGCGGCCAAACGGCGGGGCGCGTGCCCTGCGCCTCAGTGGTCTGGACGCCATGGCCTTTCTCAACGGCATTCCAGGCGGCGCCGTCACGCTCGAACGCGGGGTGTCCGGTGCCACCGGCGCGCCGATTCTGCACGCCACGCTCGACAGTTTTCTCAGCGCCATCGCTGACGGTCCCAGCCCGCAATTGCAGGCCATTGTCACCTTGCCCAGCACAGCCGCGTTTCTTGCCGCGCTGGGTCCCGCCGGAGCGCCTTTTGAGCTTGGCGACTGGGACACCAACCTCATCCGCGACCTCTATGTGCCTCATAGCCGCAGCTTTGACACCCCGGTCACCCTGCGCTCGGGCCGCGATTTTCTTGCCATCCGTCATGACGCGCCGGCCTTCGCAGCTCCGGCCGTACTCTACCTCCGCCTGCAGGCGGATCACCTTCGAGCCGGCCGTTAGGAGCCGGTCAAATCAGGAGTAAGCCATGGAACAGATCTTACCCGGCGTGTCGATTGCCGTCCGCCCAGAAGGCCTGATCACTCCGGGCGTTGTATCCATCAGCGCCATCGGAATGGTCGGGACAGCCAACAAAGGGCCGGTCAACACGCCGGTGCTCATTGGCTCCCCCGCAGCCGCCCGCGAGGTGTTCGGCGACGCCGATGAAATCGTGACGCCCGGGCAGGAGCTCACGCTGATCCGCGCCATTGATCTCGCCTATGACCACGGCGCGCGCGACATCTGGGCCGTGCGCATTGCAGGCGCGACTGCAGCCGCAGATTTTCTCATCGCCTCAGCGGGCGGAGACTGCTGCCGCCTAACCGCCGCGACCCCCGGCTCCTGGGCCAATACCATGGAAATCAACATCTCCGCCGCAGAGGAAAGCGCGGTTGTGAGTGGGGAAGAAATCGCAGGTACCGGCGCGGTTGGTTTGCAACTCGCCCACACCACCATTGCCGAAAGCGTGCGCAACAGCGTGTCTGTCCTCGCGGCAGGTGCCTCAACGCCCACCACGCCCGCCGTTGTCCACGGAGCCACCGGCACCCCGGCAGCAGGCCAAGTGGAAATTGACCCCGCAAGCGGCGCTCTGGTCTTTGCCGCTGGCGAAGCCCCCGCCGTCGGCGACACCGTGACAGTCACCTATGTTGTCCCAGCGGCCGACAGCGCTAAGATCACCCTGCGCACCGAAGCCTTGGAAGAGGTCTTTACCGCGGCAAGCGGCGCGCATCTCGTCGATCTGGTCAATCAGGCCACTGGCGGCTCGGATCTGGTGGACGGCACCGCGCTCGCAAACGCAACGGAGCTGCCCACCGCCTTTGCCGATGCCTTCACCTTTGAAACCTTCGGCGCTGGCACCAACACCACCGGCACCGACGGGGCCACAGGTGGCAACTACACAGACGGCTTTGAACAGCTGGCCAACGAACCGGCCTTCATCATTGTCGCCGCCGGACAGGACAACTCGGGCACCATCGGGGCGGACCTTTCCGCCCATGTGGCCGCAGCCAGCTCTGATGCCAACAAACGCGAGCGCATCGGGGTGATCGGCTCCCCGCCGGGGGCCTCCCTCAATGACATCCTGGATCACACGCTGAACTCAGATCGCATCGTCTTTGTCGCGCCCGGTGTCACCGTGTCTGACGTGGTGACCGGAGATGCGGTGACCCTTTCCGGCGGCTATGCGGCGGCCTGCGTTGCAGGGATGATCTCCGGCGCGCCGGTCAACCGCAGCCTCACCAATAAGGTGCTGAATGTCGCAGGGCTGGAAGATGTCTTCACCCAGGCCGAGCTGCGCCAGATGGTGCAAAACCGCGTGCTTGCGCTGGAAAGCCGCCTCGGCTTCCGCACGGTGAAAGGCATCACCACCTCCACCAACACCGCCTGGCACCAAATCACCACCCGGCGCATCGTGGACAAAGCGAAAATCGGCGTGCGTTCGGCGGCCAACCCCTACATCGGTCTGCTCAACAACGAGCGCGTCCGCGAAGCCATGCGCTCCACGATCAATTCCTTCCTCGCAGAGATGGTGCTGGACGAAGAGCTGGTGAGCTACGAGCTCGACGTGTCCGCCACCCGCGACGACGAAATCCGCGGCATCGCCCGCGTCACCATCGTCCTGCGCCCCACGTTCAGCATCGACTTCATCAAAGTCACGATGTTCCTCGAATAGGAGACCAGATAAATGGCCAACACCAATGTTTTTACGGGGGCGGATGCCACGCTCACCCTTGCGCCGCTGGACACCCCGCCGGGCGTCGACGCCGAGTCGATCATCGCGCGCTATGAAATCGCCACCGCTGTGGGCCGGGTGACCGGCGTCAAATTCACCGTCGACACCGACTTGCGTTCTTTTCACGAAATCGGCTTTCGCCATGTAACCTCGCTGCATGAGGGCAACATCAACATCTGTGGCGAATGCGACCGCGCCTATATCAACGGCGCGCTGCTCGGCCTGCTGATGGGGCGCAAATCCTTTCTGGACAACAACGCCCGCACCTTTCAGCCCGAATTCAACATGACGCTGCAGCTCAATGACCCTGCGGTCGAAGGCCAAGCGCGGCTCACCCTGAATGGCGTGAAATTCCAGACCTGGTCCTTTGCCCTGCCCGAAGACGACATCGTCATGGAAAAAGTCAGCTTCCGCGCCAAGAGCATCGACATCGCCGACTTTGACGATGACAGCGGCGTCTCGGCTGGCCCGGCCTTCGTGGATCAGGAGTAATCTGCCATGACGCTCACCAGCGAAGCGCTTCTGGCCGGGGCTTCGGCAACGCATCTGCATGATCTCCCTGCCGACCTGATCAAAGGCGAGGGCGGGGAGCAGCAGGTGGAGCTGCGCCCCCTGTCGGTGAAAGACCTGCAACTGATCGCCCGCGCCGCCAAGGAGGATGAAAACCTTTCCGCCGCGCTGATGATCCAGCAGGCGCTGGTGGCACCCGCGTTGTCTCTGGATGAGGTGCGACAGCTTCCGGCGGGGCTGGCCCGCCATCTGGTGGAGGAGGTCAACCGCATCAGCGGCATTGATCTGCCCCGCGACGCGCTGGAGGAAATGGTGCAGGCGCCCTTGGCCAAAGCCTGCTTTGTTCTGGCCCGAGAATTTGGTTGGACACCCGAAGAGGTCAGCGGCCTCACCATAGGGCAAATCCTGCTCTATCTTGAAATGGGACGGCGGGAGGCGGCAGAAGCATGACCCGCGCCTTCGCCTCCGCTGCCCCCCAACGCCTGCGCCAAGCCGCTTTGGCCGCCGCTGGATCAGTGCCCAAGCTCGCGCCTCAGCGCGTGCGCAAGATGCAGGCCACCGCGCGCCGCGTGTCGGCGTCGGGCGCGGACCTCAAATGGCTCTCAACCTGCGCCGAGCTGTCTGATCGCAAGGCCATGGAGCGCAGTTTGACCCGTTGGGAAACCTCAGAACCGGAACGCAAACCTGCCCCCAAGGAAACGCCATCTTACAAGCAAACCCCAGCGCAGAAGTTAGCGGCAAAGCAGAAACGCCAAGCGCCAGCATGGCATCACCCGCCAGCAGACACTCGCCCCAGACCTGAGGCACCCCGCTATGAAACTGCCAAAACACTGCCAACACGCCTCTCCGGCGGCCCGCTCAGGCTGCATGCAGGCTCCGACCCCGAAGATCTTGGTAAAGGCCCAGCCACTCCGCGTCCCAAACCTGCCGCGCAGCCCCTTACGGCAAAGCCTGCCAGCCCTCTGCCCACCGCGCTGAGTTACCCTTGGGCAAAGACAACAGCGCAAGACCTTGCTCCCCGCCCCCACACTGCGGCATCAAAACACCCGCGCGCCCTCCCCGTCTCATCCGGCCAACCGTCCAAAACACCTTGGCAATCCCTGCTCTCCGGGCCGCAGGCGTCAAACACCACCATCTGCGCGCTCACATCCCGCGACGCACAGCCGTCAAAAGCATCGCAAAACGACACGGTGACGCCTCCGCAGCGCGCGCCAAAAGATCCCCAAAGCGCGCAAGCCCCAAAGCCTGCAGGAAAACACTCCCCATCCGCCTTTGCCCAATCCACAACGCAGCCCAAGCCTGCAAATGCCGCGCCGCTCTCTCCGCCCGCACGCGCTTCAAACAGCCCCGATCCAGTGCAGCTTCACCGCGAACCGATCCACGGCACAGATCCGCTAGAGCGCGAAACCCTGTCCCGCCCGCCGCATGCCACCCCGGTGCCCCTGCCCGCGCAGCCCGATCTTGATCCGCCATTTGCCGAAATCCTGCCGCCATCCGACCGCGCCCATCTCACCCGCTTTCAAGAGGCCGTCACCGATGAGCCGCAAACCGAACTGCCAGACCGCTCCAAGCCACGCGCCACCGCAGGCTTTGACCGCGAGGCGCTGACCGACGCGCTGGCGCTCATCCTGCGGGACGAAGCCCGCCGCCACGGCATTGATGTGTGAGGAGCCCGCCCATGCGCCCGATGCTTGACGATATCCCGCTCCCACAGGTTCAGACCCTGAAGTTGCGCGACATCCGCGCCCTTGCCGAACACCGCGCCCCGGGGATGGACGGCAGCTATTGTCAGAACATGGGCCGCCACGCGACCTCGATCCTTGTGGCCGGTGTGGCCAGCGGGCGCGATGCGAAAGACACCCTCGCAAAACTCACTGCAACCTTTGACGCCGGCGCACCTGTGAGCTTCATCTCCGACATCGTTGCGGATGCGGAAATCGAAAACGTCCTCATCGACGATTTCCGCCTGCGCGAAGTGGCGGGAAAACCCGACCGTTACGCCTACGCGCTGGTGCTGCGCGAGTATCAGGAACCGGTGGAACCGGAGGCCGTGGGCCTTCTGGACAATGACATCCTCAGCGAAGCGCAAAGCCTCACCGATGACCTGATCGACGGCCTCGATCTGCTGCCGGAATTTGACACCGGGCTTGAGCGCTTTGTGGAACCGCTCACCGGTCTGCTGACCCGCCTGCAAGCCCTCAACAACACCTCCAACGCCTGACAAAGGAGATCGATGCCATGGCCGATAATCTCTTCGAAGACCTCAAAGAGGTCCTGCAAGATTTTAAGGATTTTCTCGATGACAAAGTGGGCGTGATCCAGCCCGCCGTGGCCGCCCTGCGCGCCATCATTCCCGATCAGATCGACAATCTGCTCAACAAGCTGATCGAGCTGATGAACCTGCTCAAATCCGAGGTTGAGAAACTCGACGTTTCCACCATCCCCGGTCTCGCCGAAGCGGCGGAATTCACCGATCAGGTCAAAGGTTTTGTCAACTCCGCCAAAGCCCTGCTGCCGGACAACGCCGATGACTTTGACGCCATCACCGATGTGGCCGATGTGGTCGGTGGCCTGCCCTCCATTGACGAGGTGAAAGGCGAAATCCTGTCCCTGATCGACGCCATCGTCGGCCATCTCAACGCGCTGAAAAACGCATAATCCGGGGAGGCTGTCGTGAACCGTCCAATCCGTCCCATGCTTGGCGAGATTGAACTTGCACAGGTCCAGCTTGTGCAGGTGGACGAAGATCAGATTTTGACACGGCACGACATCCCCGCACTGGAAGGTGATTTCTTTCAAAGGCTTGGGCGCGCCGGCACCGCCATTGAACTCACCGGCGTGCAAAGCGGCCCGGACGCCCGCGAAGGTCTCACCAAACTGCGTGACGCCTATCGCGCCGTCGCGCCGCTGACCTTTGCCGCCGATATTGTCACCGCAACCACGCTGGATGACGTGCTGATCGAGCATTTTGAGATCAGCGAACACGCAGGCCTGCCCGACGCTTTTGAATACCGCCTGCTGCTGCGCGAATGCCCCCCGGCGCCAGCCCCCGATCCGCAAGAGCCACCGGAGCCGCCCGAGCCGCCTGAGGTCACAGAGGATGAAGGCGTGCTGGTGGTGAATGTCATCAAAGAGGGTGATCCCGCCTTTGCCGCTAAAAACACCACCGTGCTGGCCGCAGGCACCCTGCAGGACGGCAGCGATTTCCCCGAAACCGCCCTCTCCGGCCAAACAGACACCCGCTGGACCGAAGATCCCTTCCCCGCCGGAGAATTCACCCTGCGCGCCACAGCGACAGGCGCAGCGGCGGATGGCAGCGATCTCAGCGGATCGGCAACAGCCACCGTGCGCGCAGGCGCCACCACCGAGGTCACCATTGTCCTGCGCGATGCCGCCGCCATCGCCAAACGGTTCCTTGTGCATTTCCGGTTTGACAGCGCCTTTGTCGAGCCTTGCCTCAAGCAGGTCCTGAAACAGGTCGCCGATCACGCCAGCGCCCACCCGGACGAGAAAATGCTGGTGGTGGGCCACACCGATCTGGTCGGCACAAAAGAGTATAATCAGGCGCTCTCAGAACGGCGCGCGCGCAGCGTCTTTGCCGCCCTGCGCTATGGCAATGACCCAGTAGGCGCCGTTGCCGAGTGGAACGCGCTGCGACAGGCCCGCACCACCAATCTGCACGACAATTGGGGCACACGCGAATACCAACAGATGCTGCAGGATCGGGATTTTTACAATGGCCGCATCGACGGCGATCACGGCCCGATGACAGATGCCGCCGTGCGCCACTTCCAAGCGGCCAACGGCCTGCCCGAAACCGGCACCATGAACGGCGCGACATGGCCTCTCCTGATCGACGCCTATCTTGCTGCCCAAGCCCTGTCTGTGCCAGACGACCGCCTCCTGCCCAACTGCCCCGGTGAAGGGCTGAAGTGGCTTGGCTGCGGGGAGCTTGACCCGCTGCGCAATGTCACCTTCGCATGGCGCCCCAACCGGCGCACCGAGGTGCTGTTCACCCGCGCCACCGAGCTCCCCGCCGACATCGACACGCCGGTCACATTTGCCCTCCCCGCGCCCGGCGCGGTTGGCAGCGACTGGTGCCTGAATGAAAGCAGCGGCTCCGCCCGAAGCTGCTTTGTCGCCCCCAATGTGAAAAGCAAACGCCATGAAACCTGCCCCGGCACCTTGCCGCGCGGCCCGGCCTTCACCCGCGAGCCGATTGAGCCGACGCCCCAGTTCAAGGTGCAAGGCTCCATACGCTTTGAAGACGGCACCCCCTACACCGGCACCTATTTCATCACCGCCCCTGATGGCGAGTACATGGCTGGCGAGCGTGAGAAAACCTCAGGCAGTGCCCGCGCCGGAACCCCCAAAACCAAAACACCCGCGCCCGATGGCAGCTTCTCTTATGACACCCCGCTGAAGACACCCGGCATTTTCATTCTGGAGCTGGAGGCCGACGTGATTGCCCGCCCCTCCGGTGCACCGATCACAGAGGCCAAAGGCCCGGTGGTTTGCAAACGGCTTGCCGGGCCGCAAGACCGGTTTGATGTGGTCATCACCGACCGCAGCGTGGCGGACACCCGCCCCACGCTCACCGGACCGGACGCTGTGGTTGTCGCCCGCACCCACAGCACGCCCGCGCGCGCCCCCCTGACGCTGGGCGCAAATCAGGCGTTTGCGGGCACTGGCACGCTGACGCTGACCAACGGCACAGATCGCCTGCGCGTCTTTGATGCGGCCGCGGGTGGCACCGAGCTCACCTTTGATGGCACCGACAATATCTTCACCTCAGATCAGCTCACCGCCGGGGTCACCCTATTTTGCGAAGGCGGCCCCAATCCCAGCGCAACGGCTGGGGATGTTACGGCTACTCTGCAGCTCACCGTGGGCGGCACCGCTGGCCTGTCGGTCTCCCATCAGATGACGGTGGTGCGCCTCACTCTGGATGTGGCCCTCTCCCGCCCCGTCGGCGGCGGCGACGCTCCTGACATGAGCGCGGCAGACCGGATCGCCATCGGTCGCTTCACACAGGTTGCGGACCCGACCTTCAGCCACGAACGCACGCTTCTGCGGGTCCAGCCACCGGAGCCTGCGGATTTCACCGGCGATCTGGCGCTGGCCCCCATCGGCCCGCGCGCTGCGCTCTTTGCCAGCGAACAACCCGCGGCAAGTCAGGCGGCGCTGGCCAATCCGCATGTGATCCCGGTGGCCAGCATCCCCGCCACCGGTCTTGCGCTTTTTGCAGAAGGTCTGGATCACAGCGCCGCCGTGCGCGACAGCGGCTTCATGCTTGGCCTGTCAGGTGGCGAGCCAGATGGCGACCGCGCCCCGATGACCATGGTGCGCATCGACGCCGCCCCGGACAACCTGCCCGCCACCGCTGCCGTCACCGCCTCGCGCTTCGGGGTCTGGGATCAGGCCTATAATGGCGCGGGGGAATTTGTCGCTGACATCATCGCCGCTGACGAGCGGCGCCTGCATTACCGCGTGCGCGACGCCGGCGCAGGCGCTGGCCCGATCACCGTCACCTGGCGCAGCCTGCTGGCGGATCAGGCCACCGATGACGACGCCCCCGCTTCACAAGTGCTCACCCTGCCGGCAACCGCAGCGGGCAGCGGGCATTTCATCTCAAACGGCGTCATGCTGGTGACCGACGACACCGACGCCGCTGTCGCAGTCCCCAGCGGCCTGCCAGCGCAGCCCGGACTGGCGGAGCCACGCGCACGGGGACAGAGCGATCACCGCCTGCGCCGTGCGCGCATCGACGGCTTTGTGCGCACCGAATACAGCCCCGCCGCGCAACCGGGCACCCGCCTTGGCATCACCCTGCCGGTCTTCCCGCGCAATCCAGATGAGCGCCGCCGCATTTCTGTGCGCGTGATCCGCTACACCTCCGCCACCTATGCGCCGGTGACAGATCAACGCATCGCCGATCAATTTGCCGAGGCCAACCGGCGCTGGAACGCCGTGGGCGTGCAAATCGACGCGCAGGCCACCGTGGATCGCGCCATCCCCGCCGCCGCGCTGGATGGAGGGGGCGACTACGGCGGGCAGGCCAACAACGCCTTTGAGCAAGCCGCGCTGCGCGATTTGATCCCGATCACCCCCGACAACACGCTCACCGTGGTCTTCACCAGCGTCGCCGGATCAAACGCCTATGCCACCGTGGCCAACCGCGCCCCCATCCCCAATCCTCCCGGCGCAAACCTGACGCTGGATGCGCGCTTCTTTGTCTTCATTGACAACACTCTGGACGTGCAGGACGTCACCTTGGGCCATGAGATGCACCACATCTTCTTCAACCGCTTTGACGGGGCCGCGAACGACGCTTTCTTTGCCTTTAACACCAATCCCGGCACCGCCGTTGGGGCGGCGCGCGGCATCGCGCTGCCGGATGCCCGCATCTATCGCCGCATCCAGAACCAGCACAGCGCCGACCCCGACAATGACCCCAACAACGACAACATCCTGAACTGGGTGCGCCGCACCCGCACCGCCCGCCAACCCGCTCAGGCCGGTCCCGGCCCCGCCCCTGACGCCACCACCGGCAACACGCTGGTTGGACCGTTTTAAGGACCCGACATGACCACGCCCATTGCAAAAATTCGCGAAGACTTGGCGCTGATCGTCGGCGGAGGCTTCACGCCTGACGGCATTGGCCCTGACGCCTATGAGGCAGTCGCGGCCCGCGCCAAGGCCGAGCCCAAACGCTACCTCAACGCGCTGATCCAGACCTATCTCGGCGGTGATTTTGACGCGCGCATGCTCTCCAGACTGCGCCCCGGCGCCGCGCTTGAGCTGCTGGCGGAAAGTGATCCGGAAACCATCGGCGCAACGGCAGCAAAACTGCTCGCCCATCTTGATGGCCTGCTGGTGATTTACGACAGCGCCACCGACAAGACCCAGCTTGAGGCGCTGCTGCCCGATGATGTGCTGGCTATGCATCAGCGCCTTGACCGGATGCGCAACCGCCTGCGCCCGCTTCTGGAGGCTGCGCCATGAGCCTTTTGTCCCCCACATACCGGCTCACCCTAGGCGACCAGCGCATTGACATGGGCAGCGAGCCGCGCGCCAGCACCGTCACCCAGATTGATGTGCAGCGCGCCATGGCGCCACTGGTGGATCGTTTTGAGCTGACCCTCGCCAAGCTTGGCACGCGCCTTCCCAAACGCGGCGACGCGGCAGAGATCGAGCTGGGCTTTGCCGGGTCAGACACCGGCCTTGAACGTGTCATGACAGGTGAGATCGAAGAGGTCGACGCTGGCCCGGAGCACACCCGCATTGTCGGCTTTGGCGCCGGTGCCCTCCTTTCACGCAACAAGGAAAACCACAGCTTCCGGGACAAAACCGCCGCCGATATGGTCAGCGATCTTGCCAACGCCGCCGGTGTCAAAGTGGCAGACACCGAGACCAGCGAGATCTTCCCAACCTACATCGCAGACGCCCGCCTCAGCGCCTTTCAGCACATGGTCACCCTCTCCGAACTGACCGGCTTTGATCTCTATTGTGACACAGATAATGCGCTGATCTTCAAAGGCTTCGGCAATGGCAAAACACTCTTCCCGCTGGACTTCGGCGAAGACGTGATCGCCTATCAGGTAGAAAGCACTCTGGCCTCTGCTGAGCGCGTTGAGGCCAGGGGCGAAAGCCCCGGCGCGGCACAGGGGGCAGACAGCTGGGCCTGGCTCACCAAAGACTTTGCACCCCGCAAAGGCAGCGCCGGCACCAGCGGGAGTTTGCGTGTTCTGGAACACGCCGCGCTGCGCACGGGTGAAACCGCCCAGCGCGCCGCAAGTGCTCTGCTGCGCCGCATTGAGAACCGCCGCATCCGGGGAGAGCTCACCGTGCTGGGCAACCCGGCCATAACCCTTGGCGACACCATTCGCCTGCAGTCCATGCCCGAGCCAGACCTCAACGCCACCTTCCAGATCCGCGGCGTCCGCCACCGGATCACCAAGGCCACAGGCTTTCTGACCCATCTCACCTTTCAGGCGCTGGAGCTGAGCCTATGAACGACACTGTCTCCACATTGCAGGCCATCATCCGCCGTGAGCTGGAAACCCTGCGCATTGCCGAACTTGGCATTGTGACAGCGGTGCACCCCCATGCGGATAGCGGGGACAGCGACAACTACAGCTGTGATGTGCGCCTCAAAAACACCGGGTTGGAGCTGCCCCGCGTGCCGGTCGCCACCGGCCATATCGGCACCGTCGCGATCCCCAATGTCGGCGATCTGGTGTTGCTCGCCTTTGATCGCGGCGACATCAACCAGCCGATCATCACTGGCCGTCTCTACAACGATGAGGACCGCCCGCCGATCAACACCTCAGATGAGGTGATCTTCCGCCTGCCGCTGGCCGAAGCCGACGATCAGGCCATCAAGGCCGCGATCCGCAATCATCAAACGGACAACCCGCCGCGCGAGCTGATCATCGAGATGGATCCGAAAATCACCATCCGCGTGACCGACGGCACCGTGCGCGCCACCGCCGGACCGTCCGAGCTGTTCATCGATCAGACCGGCGCATCCGGCGGCACCGTCACCGTGGTCACCGGCGGTACCAAGATCACGCTCAACCAGGACGGCGACGCCACCGTGGAGGCCATCGGCGCATTGAATCTGAAAGCGCAGCAGGACGTCACCATCGAAGGCCTCAACGTGAAAATCAAAAGCCAGATCAACACCGAGGTGGAGGCCGGTGTGCAGGCCTCCCTCAAAGGCACGATCACACAGGTCGAAGGCAGCGGCCCGACCACGCTGCAAGGCGGGATTGTCAACATTCAGGGCGTCACCAACTTCAGCCCATAGGAGGAAACCATGCCGGGACCACCGGTCACAATTGGATGTGCGGTCATCGTGACCCCCGGCGCTGCGGGGCCACCGGACACCGGCACGATCGTGGGCATCTTCCCGCCGCTGATCACCGCCGGAGGGCTTCCGCTCGCAACCTCAGGCTCACTCTGCACCATGATCAACTCGCTGACCGGCGTGCCCTATCCGCTTGTCATCGGCCCCATCGCCAGCTCCGGCGTGCGCATCGCGGGCAAAGCGCTGGTGCGGATGCTGGATCTCATCCCTTCACCGCCGGGCGTGCTCACCATCCTTGGCCCACCGGCTGCGCCTTACATCTCCGACACGTGGCCGCCATGAAACAGGGAGGCTTGATATGACACGGGACAATGCTCTCTTGGGGCAAGACCTCCTGCTCTTGCGCAACCGGCGGGACCAGACGACGCGCGAGCGCGGCCGCGACCTCTCCACACGGGTGCGTCCGGAAACCAATCAGCGCGATCTGGAAACCGTCTTTGGCGCGGAAAACATGGCGCAGGCGCTCTTGCTGCGGATGCTCACCTCAGAAGGCGAGCTGCGCCAGCTGGGCCATCCCACCTATGGCTCCCGCCTGCACGAGCTGATCGGCGAGCCCAACACCGAGGCCAACCGCAACCTCGCCAAACTCTACGCCCTGCGCGCCATCAATCAGGAGCCGCGAGTCGAGAAAATCCTGCGCGCCGACGTGCGCCAGCGCCGCGACGACCGTGGCGGCGTCGACATCGACATGCAGCTCAAAATCGTTGAAACCGCAACGCCGCTCAATCTTGTTGTGCCGTTCTTCTTTTCCACGGAGCAAACCTGATGACGCCTGACACCATCCATCTGATTCAGCGAAATTTCGGCGAGGTGTCCAACGACATCCTCACCAGCCTCATCGGCGGCATCGTCAACGAACCGATTATCTTTGACGTGAAAACCGATCTCTACCCTTTGGCGCAGGCTGCCGAAGGCATCCGCATGCTGACCGGGCAGATTGACGATCAGACCGCCAATCACACCTTTGAGGCCGGGATTGATTTTGCCTATGAGCCCGATCTGGGCGCGGTGCAGTGGCTTCCGGGCGGCGCGCGCCCCGTGGATGGCAGCGTGTTTTATGTGGATTACCGCCCCATCGGCGCCTCCTCCCCGATCACCGACATCAATGTCGGCAGCGTTGCCCGCACCCTGTCAGAGGCCGTCGCGCGCGAAATCGCCACGCTTTACGAACAGCTCAATCAGACCTACCGCTCGGGGTTTGTGAATTCCGCCGAAGGCGCCGCGCTGGATCAGGTGGTCGCCATTCTGGGGTTAAAGCGCAAGACCGGCGATTTTGCCTCCGGTCTTGTGGCCTTCTTTCGTGACCCGCAGGTGGTGGGTGATGTCACCATCGCTTCAGGCACCAGGCTGACAACCCAAAACGGCGCGGTCATCTTTGAAACCACCCAACAACGCACCCTGCAACGCGGTCAGGCGCGCATGGATGTGCCGGTGCGCGCCAGCGTCGATCACCCCGGCGAGACCGGGCAGGTTGCGGCCGGTGACATCGACACCCAGCTGCGGCCGCTTGCGGGCATCGCGCGGGTCTCAAACACCGAGCCAACGGTTTTTGGCGCGCCTCCGGAAACCGATGCGGAACTGCGCGCCCGTGCGCGGGCCGAACTCTACAAACTGGGCAACGCCACGCTACCTGCGCTCGACGCCAGCGTGCGCGACAGCTTTGCCACGCTCACCGAATACTGGGATCCCAATGCGCCCATCGCGCGCCGCACCGCGCCGGGTCGTGTGGCGCTTCTTGTGGAAAGCGAACCCGAGCGCTTTGCCAGTCTGTCTGCACAGGTCAACAACCAGCGCGCCGCGGGTATCGCCGCCACCATCGTGGCGCGCTATGTTTTTGTCACCCCGCGCATTGTCGCAAAAATCGCGGGCGGTCTCACCTCTGACGGCAAGGCCAAAGTGGCCGAAGAGATCATCGCCGCCGTGCAGGCCTTTGCAGAGCCGCTGACCACGGGCGATGCGCTTGAGGGTGGCGCGCTGCTGGAGGCGATCAAAGCGGTTGAGGATCTTGAGGACGCGCAGATTGTCGACCTGCAAGTCGCCCGCGCCGACGCCACCCCAACGCAAAGCGAAACCGTGGTTGACGCGCTTACTGCCTTCATCGCGGGCGGCGCACCCAAAGAAGAGACCGCCCTGCGCGCCGAGCTCAACACCCTGCTCTTTGAGGTGGACACCGGCGCGCCCACCGGACGCCGCATCCCCGACCGCAGCCTGCTGATGAATGCTGAAGGCAGCGCTCCCGCCACAGATCAAGACATCGAAGACGCCGCATTCCTTGTGAAAGCCGAGGTTGAGGGCGAACCCGGCTGGATCGTGATCGACATGGATGCGGCCGACATCGCCTTGCAGGAGGCCGGGTCCTGATGGTCACCAAAACGCAGCGCATTTTGGATTTGCTTCCGGGCACCTTCGCGGCTCAGCCCGCCCATTCGCCGCTGCAAAAGCTGATCGAAACCTATGGGGCCGAACTGCAGGGCGCGGAGAACACCCTCGCCGCCATCCTGCGCGCGCATTGGTGCACACAGGCCGACCTTGGCCGCGATCTGTTTGATGATCTGCCACGGATCGCCGCGCTCTACGGACTGGCCCCGCAGGAAGGCGATGATGTGGAAGAGTTCCGCAGACGTCTGAAACTCTGGGTCAGCCTCATTCTCGAAGGCCCCGCCACCGTGCGCGGGCTGCTGCGCGCCACCTCTATCCTCACAGGACTTGAGATTGATGACAGCGACGCGGCCTTTGATCCGTGGTGGACGCGCGCCGATGTTGGCCTGCTCACCACCAAAGTCGCCAGCCGCCGCGACGCAGGCCCAGCGATATTCGGCTTTGACCGCGCCTTTGCGCAAGGCAGCGACGCCACTTCGGCGCAGATCACCGGCCAGACGCCCCTCTCCGATCCGCTGACCCTGACAGCCAGCGCGCTGCACCTCACCATTGACGGCGGTGCGCCTGTCGCCATCGCGCTTGCAGGTGTCACCACACCCGAAGAGCTCATTGCCACCATCAACACAGCCATGGGTCAGCAGATCGCCGCACTGCCTCAGGGTCGGCTGCGGCTCTCCTCCCCCAGCACAGGTCCGGCAAGCCGCATCGCGTTGAATGATGCCACCGATGATGCCGCGCCAGAGCTCTTGGGCCTGGCCCCCCGCGCCTACGCGGGCCGCGACGCCACAGGCGCAGCGCTCACCGGCCTCATCGACCTCTCCGCCGGGGCCGACCTGTCAACAGACCGCTACATCCGCCTCTTGGTGGATGGCACCCGTCTTGCTGAAATCGACTGCGCAGGCGCTTCAGCGGAGGCCACCTCACTTGAGGAAATTGTCGCCGCGATCAACACCGGCCTTGGCCTCTCCGTTGCAAGCCACGACGGCACATATCTCACACTCACCTCCCCGACATTGGGGGCCACATCAGGCATCACTTTCCAAACAGCCGCCGCGCAAGACGCGCGGCTGGCCCTGTTTGGCCCCATCGCCACCGTCGCCTCCGGCCGCGACGCCCAACCGGCGCAGATCACCGGCACGCCGGATCTCTCCGCAGGCGTCGATCTCAGCGCAGACAGCCGCCTCCTGCTCAGCATCGAAACCAAGGAAGACGTAGAAATCGAATGTGCCGGAACAGACCCGGCCAACACGCAGCTGCCTGAAATCATAGGCGCGATCAACAGCGCCCTGCGCGCCGATGTCGCCACCACCAACGGGCGCAACTTGATCCTCAAAAGCATTGAGGCAGGTCCCAGCGGCAGCCTGCGCATTGGCCATCTGTCAGAAGGCGACGCCGCCAAGATCCTCTTGGGCCTTGAGGACCGTATCGCCACCGGATCCGCCGCCACTCGCGCCACCTTGCAGGGCGCTCTCGACCTGTCAGCGGGCATCGACATCGCCGCGCAACCGTTGTTGCAACTCGCCCAGGATGGCCGCACGCCGCAAACCTTTGATTTGTCCGACGCGGCAGCGGCCCCTCTGGATGCAGAGGGTCTCGCGCAGGCGATCAACAGCCAGCCGCAGGCGCCACTGGCCAGCGTCACCGACAACAGGCTCACCCTCATGAGCCATCTTGAAGACAGCGCCGGACAGCTGGAACTGATCCCCATCAGCACAACGCTCAAGCGCAATTTTGTCTCTCGCGTGCCCATCTCTGAGGACGCCGCCATGGCTGTGCTCGGCACGCTCAGCGCGGTGTCCCAATCCGCCCCCGCCGCCGCAGCCACCTTACAGGGCACCGTCAATCTCTCCCGCGGCGTCGACCTGCGCGCAGGGGGCTTCCTGCGTGTGCAACTGGACGATGCCCCTGCGGTGGACATCAACTGCGCCGGTCCGCGCCCGCGCCACACCACGCTTGATGAGGTCCTTGAGGCCATAAATTCAGCGCTTGGCGCAGACACCGCGCGCAGCTCCGGCACCATGCTAGAGTTGGTCTCCCCCAGCCTCGGCGCTTCAAGTCAGATCACGCTTCTGCCCCCACAGGCCACCGATGCGCAACCCGCGTTGCTCGCCACCGGCCCGCAAACCGCCACCGGATCTGCCGCGCGGCAAGTGGCCTTTGTCGGCACCACGGACCTTTCGGGCGGCATTGATCTGACGGCCGCCGCCCACCTGAAACTGGCAATTGACGGCAACCCGCCGCAGGAGATTGACTGCCGCGGATTTGATCCCGCAAACACAACCCTTGGCCAGATCGTCGTCGCCATCAATCTCAAGCTCGGCGCGGGCATCGCCAGCCATGACGGACGCCACCTGCTCCTCACCTCCCCAACCAAAGGCGCGGACAGCCGCCTCGACATTCTGCCCCCGTCCGAGGCTGACGCCACCGCCGCCATTCTCGGCGTATCCCCGGAGCGCAGCTATACCGGTCAGGCGGCACAGCCCGCCCAAATCGCAGGGCTGGCCGATCTTTCCGCCCCTATCGATCTGAGCACCGCGCGGTTCCTGCGCCTTGGCTTTGACGCCACACCGCCACAAGACATCGACTGCGCCAGTGCCGCCGCAGATGCAACGCAAGCCACCGGAGCGGAGATCGCTGCCGCCATCAACGCAGCCCTTGGCGCACCCGTTGCGCAGATCAGCGCGGACCGCCTGATCCTGACATCCCCCTCCCTTGGCGCATCAAGCCGGTTGAGTGTGGAGACTGCCACCGGAGGCGATGCCACTCAGGCGCTTTTTGGCGAGGCCCCGCGCAGCGCCACCGGCACACCGGCGCAGGCCGGTCAGATCACCGGCAGCGTTGACCTGCGCCAAGGTGTGGACCTCAGCGAACGCTCCGTGCTGCGCCTCGCACTGAGTGACGCCCTGCCGCTGGACATTGACCTCGCCGGAGAGGCCCCCGCCGCCACCGCGCCTGAGGAAATCACCGAAGCGATCAACACGGTGATCCCGCAAACCGCCAGCCTCAACGCAGATGGCCATCTCCTGCTGACCGCGCCCGCAGGCAGCACGCTTTGTGTGCAGCCCCTGCGCCACTTCGAACTGATCGACTTCCCGCAACAGCCGATCACCCAAACCGGCACCGCGCTGCACCACGGCGATGCGCTCTTTGCCGAAAACACCGGGCCATCTGATGCGCCGGGCACAGTCCGTTTCACTGCACCGCAAGGCACAGACTCCCCCGGCTTGGTCGACATCGACGCGGGTCGTACATTGCGCATTCGCGGCGCCATTCTGCCCGGTGACACCGCCGAAATCACAGAAGGCGCTCACAGCCTCAACGTCTCCACCCGGCTCAGCCCAACCCCGCGTGTCTACGGCCTGCCCCTGCTGCCCCATCTGGAAGTCCCGCAGGATTCCACCCGTTTCATGGCCTCTGGCCTCAACGGGCGGCGCGGCATCCTGATCTCTGACGGCTTTGGCTCTGATGTCATTGAACTCACCGAAATCACCCGCCGCGACGTCGCACCAGCGGTGCAGATCTCTGCCGCCCCCTCTTTGCCGGATCAGCTCCCCGAAGGCGTGTTTGTCGGGCAGCTGCAGCGTTCCGGCACCAGCCTGTTGCTCACAAACGGCGATAAAGAGCTGGAGGTGCAGATCGAAGGAAACGGAACGGATTTCCTCGGCCGCCCCGTGGCTATTCTGGCCAGACGCCTAGGTGACAGCCTGCTGCCGCGCCGGATCCGCCTCCTTTATGATCTGCAGATCACCGCGATCCCACCAGCCACGCCGCAGGTCTTCAACGGCGTAGTGCTGGATCAGGGGCCGGAGTTTGCCGCACTGTCCCTGCTGCAGCGCATCAATGAAACGGCGCAGGACACGCCCATTGTCTTTGCCAGCGCCGTCGATCAAACGGCTGCGCTCTCGCTCACCCCGGGCACCAACCGGCGCGTCTTTGTGGAATGCCTGACCGCCCGCTACGACGCCGCCGATTTTGACGAAAGCCATTTCGCCGGTGGGAACTGCCTGGAAGTGGGCGTCTTTGACGCCTGCCGTTTCGCCGAAAACCCACGGGCAAAATCCACCCCGGTCTTTGCCCCCGCAGACGGCGGCGCGGCCACCGATGTCACCCTCGGCTGGGCGCAGCACACACCCGGACGGGCGCAGATCAACCTGCCGCTCGACATGCCCGCACGGTTTGGCGCGCGCTTTGATCAGGACCGCTTTGCCCTGGCAGATGACGCGCCGGAGATCATCTCCGGCCTTGTCACGGAACCAGCCACTGACCCGCAGCTCTTCACCACACAGCTCGCCCCCGAAGGCTCCGCATCAACCCTTGTTACGGCGCGCCCTGCCGATGTGGTCCCCATCGGCTTTGACGCCAAAGACATCCCCTTCGCCCGCCCCGTTGCGCTGTCTGGCGGCACCGAAACGCAGGCCGCCCGCACCTTCCTCAATGATCCCGACCTGCCCGGTTTCATAGAGATTTCCGCCATCGCGCCGGGTCTCTTTGGCAACCGCATTTCCATCGCAGTCTGTGACACCGCACCGGGGATTTACGACCTGATCGTCACCTTTGACGGCGCCCGATTTGAAAACGCCCGCGCGCGGGTGAACGGGCCAGAATTCACCGGCACGGTTGAGGATTTCAATCGCCCCGGCCCGCGCGGCGTTCAGCACCTCAAGGCGGCAGGCATCGACCTCACCGTCACCCGCGACGGCACCCCGCCCGAAGACATTGATTGTTAGAAAAGGAGATTTTGATGTTGGACAACGACCCTTTCACCACCTTTGAACCCGGTCAGATCATCAGCGCCGCAGCCATGAATGCCATGCAATCCAAGATGCGCGCCGAAATCCACAAACAGATCGCCGAGGCCCTCGCCGCCCTGACCGAAGTTGACCTGTCCAAAGACAGCAACGCGCTCGAAGGCCATTCCGCCCAGGATCTTCTCAGCAAATTTTTGGAGCAAGCCATGCAAAAATTCCCCGGACACACAGGCTATCGGAAACTCTTCAAAGTGCTGGAGTTTGACGAGCCCAATCTCGTCGAACACGAACTCAAACTCTGCCCGCTGGTGGATCTTTATGAGCTGAAGAGCTTTGAGGTGATCTGCGCCGATGATGATGACAAACGTCGCGGCGAAGCACGCTTCTTTCTCTATCACACCAGCGAAAAGCGGATTTCGATGGAGGGGCCAAACGGCACCGTGACCGTCGACATCGAAGAGCGTGGCGAAACGCCCTTCAGCATCCCTGTGAGCGAAATACTCGATTATCTCGGCGTGGAATACACCGATGACACCAGCCTTGGTGATCTGGAAACCGAGCTTTGGAAGGCGATGTTTGCACCGCCCAACGACCCGTTTGATCCCAGCGATTATTGTCATTCGCCTTGGTATGAGCGCTGCTGCCGCGAAGAACGCACCGTGGGCAGCCTCAAGGCCAAAGGCGACTGGGACGATCTGAAACTCAAGATGATCCCCTGCAAAGTCGTGAACCCGGCGCCTCTGGAACGCGACGATTCCTCAAGCGAACGCCGTCCGCCCAATATCCTCGTTGCACACCATGATTTTGACCGGCTGTCGTTGGTTTTGCGCGAACGCATCTTCATCAACGACAACCAGCAGCTTGCAAATGTCTGCCTGATGGTCCTGCTCAAGGTCTGACAGCGACGCGCCTTTGGCACCGCGAGGAGAATGAACGCATGCAACAGGTCGAGCGCTTTCCGGCGAGAGGGTTTTTCCGTGGCACCAAGACCCTTTATCTGCGCAGCCTTCCCGAAGGCGCGCAGCTGTCGTCCTTCCGCCTGCGCCTGACCCCGATTGCTGCCTCCAACCGGATCGGTCCTGCCGAAGAGCAGATCAGTTTCACCGACCCGCCGGTCGATGGCAGCATCGCGGGCCGCGACACGTCTGATGACAGTCGCGAAACCGCCGTGTCTCAGGTGCGCGGCGGTGGCAGCCTGCCTTGGGCGGAGATCCATCTGGGCGGCTTTCGCACCCTTTCCCGCCTCAGCGGGGCGGGTTTGGCGGGGGCAACGCTGCAGGTGGATCTGGGCGGCCTGTTTGTCGATGTTGCGGCCAATGGCACGGTGCCATCGCAAAACGGCACATTCACTTTGAGTGACGGGGAACAACCCCTGCCGGGGCTGACGGTGCAACGCCTGCGCATTGCCCGCACATCGGCGGGGGCGCAACCGATTATAAACACCCTTTGGCTGCGCGCAGTGGCCAGCAATGTCACGCTGGCCATGGGGCAACAGCCCGCCGCCTGGGCCCTGCCCGGCGAGCTCTCTGCCGTCACCGAAACCACCGATCTCACCACGCTCGCGCAGGCGGCGTTGGATGCGGCGGGAACCGAGGGCGGCTTTGCGGTTCTGCCCCTGCACATCAAGTCAGACACCACCGCCCAGTTGGCTGTCGAAGTGCTCTACGAGATTCAGGAGCGCCGCAGCGGCCTGCCCGATGGGCTGCGCGAAAGCACGCTGGAATACACTTATGACGGCGTGTCTGAGGCAGGCGATGACCTCCTGCAAATCACCGTGCCGCCCAATATGGAGATTGATCCCGCCGGCACGCATATCGCGATTGATGGCACCTTTGAGGGCAGCGAAATCACCCTTGGCCCCACCATGGATCGCACCCCGCCGGAGGCTGTACCGCTCGCGGTCGGCACCGCCGCCGCCCAGCCGGTCACAATCACCGGAGAGACCATTCTTGACGCGGTGGATGTCCTGCTCTCCACGCAAGCGCGACAAGCGGACGTCAAAGTCGACCTGCGCGAAGATTTTGACGGCAAACCCGGCGACAGCTCGCTTCTTTCGCAACCCGCCACCGGTTCCTTTGGCGTCTCCGCCCATGGTGGGCCGCGATGGCTCAGCACCGCTCTGGGCCAGACCATCACCGTGCCTGCCGACGCGCAGCGCATCTGGCTTGTGGTCGAGCCGACCTCTGCCCCGATCGCTTGGCACGTCCATCCGGAAACCGAACCAACCGCAGAGCTGCAGACAAGCGACACCGGCGGTCTGTCATGGCGACCGGCCCGCGCGGACAGCCTGCCCGATGCGCTCATGGCCGCACACCGCTTCCGCCGCGCCTCGCCGG
Source organism: Shimia sp. R9_3 (assembly GCF_017743755.1). Taxonomy (NCBI): domain Bacteria; kingdom Pseudomonadati; phylum Pseudomonadota; class Alphaproteobacteria; order Rhodobacterales; family Roseobacteraceae; genus Shimia; species Shimia sp. R9_3. Next base: position 207,967 of record NZ_JAGHRP010000007.1, read on the forward strand.
TGTTTCGCGTGCCGGTCTCAGCCGAAATCGGCCGTGACGCCGAAAGCAGCGTCCTGTCTCTTGAGCGGTTCCAACCCCTTGGCCGGGTAGAATTTGCGCTGGAGTCCCGCTCTGTTGCTGAGGCAGCAAATGGCATTCTGTCGGCGCGCAGCGCCACAACTTGCCCTCGTGGCGAGCAACTGACCAATGGCGGCTTTGAGGATCGCGCCTCTGGAAATGACCTCTATGAACCGCAGGGCTGGAGTGTCAGCGGCGGCGCGGTTGCGCTGCAAAGCTTCTCTGTGCCCGGCGACGCGGGGCCGCTCTCGGTCACGCTCCTGCGCCTTGGCCACGCAGAAAGCGCCCCCCGCGCGCTGTCGCAAATTGTCAAAGTCTCCCCCGGCTGCCCTTATCGCGCGGTGTTTCGCGGCTTCGCGCCTGAACGCGGCGCGGTGATCGAGCTGATCTGGCGTCAAACCGGCTGTGGCCTGTCGCGCACCGATGTACTGACCCCGCCCCCGTTTCTTGGCACCTTTGACAGCGGCCTGGAGCTGGCCGCCGTGGCTGGCCCTCAGTTGCGCACCATCCTGTCTGCCTCGCTGGATGTCATGGCCCCTGAGGATGCCGACCAGCTGGAGGTCCGCCTGCGCACCCCGGCCAACCAGCGCCTGTTTGTGGACACCATCTCCCTTGAGGGCGGGCCAACCGGCCTGCGCAATGGCGATTTCAGCGAGCTGGCCCTTGATGTGGACCCCACTGAGTTTCTGAGCGGTTGGCGCTTTTCTCCTGAGCTGACCCTCGAGAACCCGCCCCTTACCATCGCTCTGACCACGGAGGGCCTCACCTTCACCAATATCACAGCGGACAGATCTTCTGTGATCCTGTCCCAATCCGCTGAGGTGAACGCTGACGCGCCTTTTGCCGCCGCTCTCGAAGCGCAGCTTTCACATGGAGAGGCTGTTTTTGCCGCCCGCTGGCTGGACGGCGCAGGCGCGCAGATCGACACGCCGCTGGCCGCATCAATCCAACTTGAGGGGGCCGAGATCACCCGCCTGCGCGGCACAGTTCCGGCGGGCGCAGCAACGGCGGAAATCGAGATAGAGCTCGGGCCAAACGCCATACTCACCTTGGTGGCCGCCTCAGCAGAGCTTGAAGCGCCGCAAAACATCCCCGTGTCCTTCCTCTCGGAGGCGCCGGGCCGCATGACCGTGCGCGATTTCACCGTCGCCTTCCGCCCGCGCGCCGTGGCCACACAACCGCCACCGCCGGAGAGCCCATGTGTGCCAACCCCCGCCGATACCGCGCCGGAGGACATCTGCGAATGCGCGCCCTGCAAAGACAAAGGCGAAACCGCGCCTGCGCGCGCCACGCTCATCACCCGTCTGCCAACCGAGCTGCCCGTCGGCACCATCGCGCAGCCCCGCCTTGACAGCGTGGCCCGCCTGCCCCGCGAAAGCGCCACCGCGCGCCTGCGCACCCATGCCAGCAGCACCGCATTTCTCAGCCTTCCGGGCCACGCGCGGGTTTTGACGCCAGCCACAAATCTGACCCTCAATACCGCCACTTTGCCCGACCGGCCCACGCGCGAGCTGCACGGCATTGGCGAAGGACGCGCCGCGGTTCTGGAAACCGCAGGCATCACCTCGGTCTGCGCCGTGGCCCGCCGCAGCGCAACCGAGCTTGCACAAATCCTTGATGTGTCTGCGGAGTTTGCCGAAGACATCCTGTCTCAGGCGCGCGAACTGACCGCAGGCGGCTCAAACAGACGGCGCTGATTGCGGGTGGTCAAAATCCGTTTGTGGGAGAGGTTTGGGCAAATCCGGCCGGATCAATGCCGTGCTTTTTCAGGAGCTTACCCAAGGCGCGGCGCTCTTTGCCCGCCTGTTCTGCCGCTTTGGTAACATTGCCCTGCGTCTGGGCCATCACGCTTTCCAGATAGCGCCGCTCAAAGGCGTTCACCGCGCGTGCCTTGGCCACGCCAAAGGCCTCGTCCACACTGTCGCGCGCGCGAGGCTCCGTCGGGCATACCGAAACCAAACCATCCTGCGCCGTGACCACGCCGCGATGCACCAAATTTTCCAGCTCCCGCACATTGCCGGGCCAGGTGTATTCTTCGATCCAATGGCTGGACCTTATGTCCAGCGCCAGCGCTCCGGTCTGATATTGCTGCTCAAACAGCGTCAGAAAATGCCGCGTCAGCAGGGCCACATCCCCGACGCGCTGACGCAACGCCGGCAGCGTGAGCGACAAAACATCCAGCCGGTACAACAGATCCAGACGGAACCGACCGTCCCGCGCCAGTTGCCGCAGGTCTTCGTTGCCCGCCGCAATCACCCGCACATCCGCCCGCTGTGTCCGGCAGCCACCCACGCGGCGAAACTCCAGCGATTCAAGAAACCGCAGCAGCGCCACCTGCGCCTTGGCGCTCAGCGCCTCGACCTCATCCAGAAACAACGTGCCGCCGCGCGCCTGCTCCACAAGCCCCGCGCGGGCCTCATGCGCATCGGTAAACGCCCCGCGCGCATGGCCAAACAGCTCTGCCTCAATCAAAGTGTCCGGCAACGCGCCGCAACAGACAGGTACAAACGGGCCTTCGCTGCGCGCCGAAAGCTGATGGATCGCTCGCGCTGCCAGCTCTTTGCCGGTGCCGGTTTCGCCCTTGATCAGCACCGCCGCGTCACATTCAGCAAAGCGGCGCAGGGTCACCAGACTGTCCACAAAACAGCGTGATTGCCCCACCAGCCCCAGCGCGCTCACCTCCGCCGCCCGCTCATCCGCCGGGCGTCCCAACGGGCCGCTGCGCCCATATCTTTCCAGCCGCATCTTCAGCTCAGAAGGCGCACAGGGCCAGGTCAGAAACTCACGGCAATCGCGAATGGTCGGCTCCGCCCAGCGGAAGGCGCTCTTTTCAATCGCCAGCATACAATGCGGATGCGCCGCCAGCGCCTTCAGCCGCCGCATCGTGCGCCCGTCCCAGCCGCGCATGCCCAGATAGACCAGACTGTTGCCTTTCGCAGTCTTTGCCAAAGCCTCAGGCCCGGTCAGCTGCACACGGTAATCCAGCGCCCCAAGCGCCCCGAGAAACGCCTCAAAACGGTCTGATTTTTCCTGAGAAACCAGCGTCAGCCTGCGGTCTGTATCATCCAGTGACATGGTGGCACCCACCTCACCCTGCTGCGGGGTTTGCGGGTTTCGGCCCGCTCGCGCGGATTGCGAGCGCTTTTTTCATCACGTCAAACCAGAACGCGGCCCCAAGGCTGATGGCCAGCACCGTGATGGCCCATCCCGCCAGTGTCTTGAGGCTCTCCTGCGCGGTGCAGAAAGCATCGGAAAAGCTCTGCCCCTGCCAGCCAATCGGCAATATGGCCAGATCGTCCAACAGCGCTTGCGTATCGTCTGGCAGCGGCTGGCCCTCAGCCGCCGTCGCCTCCGCCGCCGCCACAATCCCCTCGCGCAGGTTTGAGTCCTTCCAAAGCAGCTCCATATAGGTCAGCGCATTGGCATTGATCGCCACCACCAGCCCAATCGACAACAGCACGCTGACAAACTGGCTTTTGCGTTTGTACCAGCCACTTGCCCGATCCATGGACTCGTCAAACCACTGCGCCAAACGCCGCTCCGCCATTTCGGCGCGCCGCTGCAAAGGCCGGTCAAGATCGCTTGCCTGCCCGATCATCAAGGTCAGCGAGCGCTTGAGCACCCCCTCCGGCATGTCCCGCACGATCTCGGGTGCCATGCCAAACAGCTCATCCACCGCAACCGGCAAGGTGGCACCATTGCCGTTCTTGCTGCGCAACGCATCCAACAGCGCCGTCGCAAAGGCACTGCTCGGCACATAAGACGGCCCATTCCCCATCAGGCCAAACACCCCGCTGCGCGGTTTGCCGCGATAGAGATGACGCATCGCCGGATGCTCCATGACCTCACGCACAAAGCTTCCGTCCGGATCTTCCAGCAGGTTCCTGAGCGCCACAACCAGATTGGCAGACCGCATGCCAAGCAGCCCCGTCAGCATCTCCTGCGCAGCGGTGATCACGATGCTCAATGCCAAAAACAAAAAGGCAACGCCAATAAACAGCTCCAATACAACTGATCCAAACACAGTTGCGCTCCCATCTCAAAAGAAGTTCGGTCCAATTTAGCGAATGCGCTTTGCCGCGCACAAATGGCTTACAGCAATAGAATTCAGGCGCGCACACCGTTCAAATTCTTCAATAAACTCTAACATTTTTGGTATCTTAGGGCAACTGAGCGTACCGGGAACAGTAGGAGATTCCACACCTGCAGCATTGTGAATGTCACCCCTATTTCGCATGATTGCATATACAAAACAGGGATTTAAATGGGCATCCTCGCAAAATAGATCAGAAGAATAAAACGGCAAGTCTTCGCCGAATATATTATGCAAACAAATTTTCTACCTATGATTGCTTATCTACATCAGAGCTGATCCGACTTTCCCCCAAGCCCCGTCAGTCCTCAGGGTCATAGACATACCCGATGCCGCGCACCGTGCGGATGATGGTCGGCTTTTCGGGATTGCGTTCAATCTTGCGGCGCAGCCGTGAAATCCGGATATCGATGCTGCGGTCAAACGGGTCCCAGGAGCGGTCATGGGCCTGCTCCAGAATCTGATCCCTGTTCAGCACCCGCCCCTTGTTGCGCGCAAACACCTTCAGGAGGTTGAACTCCATCGCCGTTAGCGCCAGCACGTCGCCTGCGTCCGAGACCATTTTTGCCGCCTCCAGATCAAGCGTAAACGCCCCAAACCGCGCGGTGGTGGCGCCATCGCTGCTCTGCCCCTGCGCCTGCGGCGCGTCCTGCCGCCGCAAAACCGCCTTCAGCCGGGCCTCCAACTCGCGCAAATCCACAGGCTTGCCCAGATAATCATCCGCGCCCATCTCAAGACCAATGATCCGGTCCACCACATCGCCCGCGGCGGTGAGCATGATCACCGGCACCGAATTGTCCGGGCGCAGTGATCTCAGAACCGAAAGCCCGTCCTCACCGGGCATGTTGATATCCAGCACAATCAGATCGACCCGCCCCTTGCCAAGCGTGGCGCGCAATTCCTCCGCATTGGCCGCGCTCAACACATCATAGCCGCGCTTGGTCAGATACTCCGCCAGCATCTCGCGCACATCGATCTCATCGTCACAGACCAGTATTCTGGTTGCCTGATCACGCATCGCGCCCCCCACCTTCCGCCATGATATCCTGCACCAGCTGCCGCAGCTCTTCCGGCGCAACCGGCTTTTCCAGATACGGGCGGCCCGCCTCCTGCAAGGTCTTCTGCGAGGTTGGCCCCATCGTATCGCCAGTGATGAAGGCGATCCGCGACACCATCTCCGGATGCTCGCGCTTGAGCGTGGCAAACAGCGTCTTGCCATCAACATCCGGCATGTTCAGATCGCTCAGCACCACGTCATAGCCCTGCCCCGCCAGCCGCTCCAAGGCCTGCGCGCCAGAGCCAACCTGATCCACAAGATAGCCCTCACGCTTCAGAACCTCCGCGATCAGCGCGCCAATGTCTTCTTCATCATCCACCACCAGCACACGGCCCACCGCCTGCGCCTCAGCGACGCGCGCACTGTCGCCTTGCGCTGTTCCATTTTGCGGAGCAGCCGGCAGACGGATCACAAACCGGCTGCCGGAGACAGCCTGCCCATCCAGCCAGATCTGACCGTTGTGGGAATGGATTATGCGATGACAGAACGCGAGGCCAATGCCGGTCCCGCTGCCTATCTCCTTGGTGGTAAAAAACGGCTCAAAAATCCGCGCACGGATATGGTCTGGCACACCGGGACCATTGTCACTGATCGCAATTTCGATCTGGCTGCGCGCTTTGACCGGCCGCGCCGTGATGCGGATCTGATCTCCCAGACCCGAGGTCTTTATCGCCTGCCCGGCATTCATCACCAGATTGATCACCACCTGCGTGATCTGATCCGCATCCGCGAGGATTTCCGGCAGATCCGCCTCCGGCGCATAGGCAATCTGAATGCCATCCTGCTGTTGCCCGTACCCGGCCACATCCAGCGCAGAACCGATCACACTGTCCAGATTGACCCGCTCCATGGAGGTCGGCCGCTGCCGCGCCATCGCCAGAAAGGTCTTCACAATCCGCGCACAGCGCTCCGCCGCCGCGCCGATCTTGGCCACCCGCCGCTGGGTCTCCGGATCGGTCACATCTTCCTGCAACATCAGCGCATGGCCCACCACGATCGACAGCGGGTTGTTCAGCTCATGCGCCACCCCCGCCAACAACTCCCCAAGGGCAGACATTTTCTCATTCTGATACAGCAGCTCCCGCTGCGCGGCCAATTCCTCCTGCAGGGCAAGCTCATCGGTCATGTCCCGCGTGCTGGAAACAATGACCTCCTCGCCCTTGAAATCAATCAGCTGCGCTGAAACCGCCCCCCAAAAACGGGTGCCATCGCCTTTGATATATTCCGCCTTCCGGTTGCGCACGACACCCGCCGCCCGCAGCTCTTTGAGATAGCGCGCCCGTTCCTGCGCCTCCACATAATAGCTCTGCGCACTGTCCCCATTCCCGAACAGCGCCAATGTCTCAGGGCTTGAAAACAAGGTCTCCCCCGTGGCCGCCTTGGTCATCTGCAAGGGGATCGGACAGGCTTCCAGCACCTGCTGGATCAACTGCTGTGCCTCAACCTCCTTGGTCAGATCCACAACACTTGAGACAATCACATCCTCGCCGCGATACTCCACGATCCGCGCAGAAATCGAGGCCGGAAACTCCCGGCCTTTCGCCTGCACCCGCAGGTAATAATTGTCGATCTGCCCCATCGCGAGCAGCTCGGTGACAAAATCAGCCCGGTCATCGGGGTTCACATAATGGTCGCGTGCAGACTTGGTGTCGCCAAACAGCTCCCGCGCCGCCGGAGAGCGGTAAATCAGGCTGCCATCGCCCACACGCGCCATGGTCACAATCGCCGAACTCGCATCCAGCACCGTCCGGATCAGCAAATCCCCGTCCCGCGTCGCGGCCTCTGCCTTCTTGCGGTCAGAAATATCCGTGCGTGTCACCACAAACCCGCCCATCTTGGTGGGATGGGTCGACACAAGGTAGTGGGTGCCATCGGTCTGCACCAACTCAAAATCGGTCACATAGTCATGGGTGGTCTGTAGCCGGTCAGAGACCCAGGCATCCTCGCGCCCAATCGCATCGTGATAAATCCCGCGCCGTGCGCTTTCGCGCATCAGAATTTCCCAATCCAGCCCGGGATGCAGGAGATCGGCAACTCCCGCATTCATCTCGATGTATTTCTGATTACAGACCACCAGCTTGCGGTTGTCGTCATAGAGCGCAAACCCCTCTGACAGACTTTCAATCGCATCGCTCAGCAGCTCGTGAAAACGATCCGAACCCGTATCAACGTCTGTGTCCATGTCTGTCTCAGAGGCCATGGCTTATCCCTATCCGGCCCAGGTTTCAGTTGGTTTTCAGAAGCAAATTCGCGTGTTTCAATTGTTTCAGTAATTGGGCGCAGTTTGGCACGCCAAAGGCAAAAACACCAAAAATCCCTGCGCCCTACCCCGCATCCCTCCGTATTTGGCCTGCGAAACAACTGAAACATCAGCCCGCCTGCACAGACATCACAGTGAAACAGCCACAGGCCAAATCTGGGTCCGTAACCAGTGTTTGGAGTAATGATGATGCACCCCCTCCCCAACAGCCTCACCCGCGAAACGGCTCCGGTGGTCGCTTTGCATTCTTCAGCCTCCGGCGCCCATCAGTGGGACGACCTGCGCACCCAATTTTCCGATCGCTTTGAGCTGCACGCTTGGGATCTGCCTGGCTACGGCAGCGCAGACGACCGCCTGGATGAAGGCCAAGGCGTGTCTCGCGCCGCGCTTCCGATCATCCGCAAAATCGAAGCGCTCAAGCAACCCGTGCATCTGATCGGCCATTGTTTTGGCGGCGGCGTGGCGCTCAAAATCGCCCTGCTGCGTCCCGAACTGGTGAAAAGCCTCACGCTTTATGAACCCGCAGCTTTTCATGTTCTGAAAGCCGCCGACGCCGAGGGCCGCTCTCTGCTGGAGGGGTTCAGCGCCTTGGAAACACAGCTGTCTCAGCCCAAGTCCGCCTCTGATCTTCAAGGCTTTGTCGATTACTGGACCGTCCCGCAAAGCTGGGCCTCCCTGCCTCCGGAGCGTCAGGACAAGCTGGTCGAACTGGCCCCCAAGCTGCTGGAGGATTTTCGGGATCTGGAAAGCGAGCAATGGCACCTCAGCGATCTGCAGGCCCTGCGCATCCCCACGCTGATCATGGTCGGGATGGAATCTCCGGCCCTTGCGCAAGCCACCGCACAGATGATTGCGCAGGAGGTCGACAACGCCGAGCTAGCCCTGCTCCCCGCCATGGGCCACATGGCGCCGATCTTTGATCCCGATTGGGTCAACCCCCGCATCCTGCAGCACATCGCGCGCGTTCAGAAAGCCGCGCGTCCCGTCACCTGGCCTGCGCGTGTCGCGGCCTGATCCCGCCCCGCCCTCTCATCAAAGGAGACCATCATGACCCTCGCAAACCCTCTCTTCAACCTGACCAAAACCTCCCCCCGAAAGGACAGCACCATGACCACCCAAGCCCCTGACTACAAAGCCATCAAAACCAAACAGAACGCCGCTTGGTCCTCCGGTGACTACGCCAAAATCGGCAGCACGCTGCAGATCACCGGCGAGATGCTGGCTGAGGCCACCGCCCCCGCCCATGGCGCAACCGTGCTCGATGTCGCCGGCGGCAACGGCAACGCCACTCTGGCCTTTGCCCGCCGCTGGTGCGCCGTGACCTCCACCGATTACGTTCCCGCGCTTTTGGAAGCAGGCCGCATCCGCGCTGAGGCGGATAAGCTTGAGGTCACCTTTCAGGTGGCAGACGCCGAAGACCTTCCCTTCGAGGATGGGCAGTTTGACATCTCAACCTCCACCTTCGGGGTGATGTTCACCCCCAATCAGGAACAGTCCGCACGCGAAATGTCCCGCGTGGTGCGCGCCGGTGGCAAGATCGCCATGGCCAACTGGACCCCGGACAGCTTCATCGGCCACCTCTTCAAAACGCTTGGCCGCCATGTGCCACCCCCAGCCGGGGTGCAGTCCCCCGCGCGCTGGGGCAATCGCGACTGGATCGAGGCGCAATTTGGCCCGACCGCCGAAACCATTGCCTTTGAACTGAAAAACTTCAATTTCCGCTACGCTTCACCGGATCATTTCATCGATTTCTTCCGCACCTACTATGGCCCTGTTCACAAAGCCTTCCTCGCGGTTGGCGACGCGGCAGAGGCGCTTGAGACAGACATGCGCGCCACCATCGCGCAGTTCAACGTCGCCACGGACGGCTCCATGATCGTGCCATCCGAATACGCGGAAATCGTCATCACCAAGCGATAACTGGCCCTGTCTGACGACATGCCTCCCCCTGCGGACATCGCGCGGCCCAGCCCCAAGGCAATGCCCCCGATATCCGCAGGGTTCCTAAATTAACCATTTTTTGTATGATGCAAGACACCGAGCATTCGGGCTTTGAAAAGGGGGGGACTATGTCAAGCCAATCACTTTTCGAGAAATACGGCGGGTTTTCCAACGTCAGCCGCGTGGTCATGGCCTTTTACGACACGCTTTTGGACAGCGACGATATCGGCCCCTTCTTTGATGAAATCGACATGTCCAAGATGGTCGACCACCAGACAAAATTTGTCGCCACCCTGCTCGGCGGGCCAGCTTCCTACACCGACCACCAGCTGCGCCAGCTGCATTCCCATCTCGACATTCAGGACCCGCATTTTGACGAACTCAAAGTTGTGCTCTCTGGCACCCTGCGCGATCACGGTTTTGCCGAAGGAGATATATCTGCCGTCCTGCAAGAATTTGAATCCCGCCGCCCCTTGATCGTGAGCGCCTGAGATGACCATCGAAGCCATCAACGAAAAGCTCCTGCGCGCGATTGGTGTTGGCGTCGCCCTTGTGGGCCGCAGCGACCTCAAGTTCCTGTTTTACAACAACACTTTTGAGGAGTGGTTTGAGGACCGGCTGGAAACCGACGAGCTGCTCAAAGTGTTTGAGGATCTCAACACGGAGGAGCTTCACGCCGCCCTTGATGACGCGGGCCAATACACCGCCGAAATCCGCCACCGCAAAAAGCGCCGCCAGCTGGTGATTGCGGCGGATTTCACCTCCGCCACCGATGGCGATCAGGAACTGATCGTGCTGGTCTGCCAGAACATCACCCGCATCCGCGAGCTGGAGTCGATGATCGACTCCTATTCCATGATGGTGGAGCGCAATACGCGCGAAATCAAACGCGAAAAGGAGCAGGTGGAGAAGCTGCTTCTCAACATCATGCCCCGTTCGGTCTATGAGGAATATAAGGCCTTCGGCGTGGTCACGCCCCAGCTCTATGATCCGGTCTCTGTCCTGATGCTGGATTTTGTCGGCTTCACCGACATGGTGGCCTCCGCAGATCCCAGCGTCACCGTGACCGAACTCAACGACATCTACAGCGCCTTTGACCGGATCGGCGAGCAATTTGGCTGCGAGCGCATCAAAACCATCGGCGACGCCTATATCACCGTCGCAGGGCTTCCCGATCCCACCCCGGATCACGCCCGCGCCGTGGCAAATGCGGCCATCCGGTTTGTGCGCTATCTGGAGCGGCGCAACACCAGCCACCCCAACCAATGGCGCTGCCGCATCGGCATCGCCTCCGGCGCCGTGGTTGGCTCCGTCGTGGGCATCCAGAAATACGTCTATGACATCTTTGGACCGGCGGTGAACCTCGCCACGCGGCTGCAGGAATTTGCCGAACCGATGCAGATCTCTGTGCAGGACGAGGTCGCCGCCACCCTGAAAGACCAGTTTGATCTGCAAGCCTTGGGGGCAAAAGACATCCGCGGCTTTGACCGTCAGGAGGTCTGGCGGCTGCTGGATGTAGGCATCGAGAAAAAGCTTGCGGGATCATAGCGCCCGCAGGGTCAAACACGGGTCTCGCACCGCTCAGTTTTCAAGCAAAATGCGGATAAAACATGCGCGCCAAATACAGATTTAACTCATTGAAGTAATTACGTTTTCGCGACTATCTATCATGGATTTGAGCCGCTCTTCCCCCTATAGATAACTTGTTACACACGTACTGCGGGTCTCCAGAAGGTGACACGTGAGGTTGGCTCTCATTTGGGCCGAGAGTTCCTTACTTGGTCGAAGTTCTGAGAGGTGACCTGAATGACCACTGCCTATGACTTTTTTTGCGCGCCTGCGCCGGACGTGGCAGATGGTTTTGACCCAGCCTCCACCCCGATCTCCGCACTCTGGCAAGTGGATCTGAGACAGAAAACCGTCTGGTGGAGCCCCGCCGCACAGGCGCTTCACGGCGTCGACCCCAGCTATCAGCCACGGTTTGAAAACGCCTTTGAATTTTGTCTGCCCCAATACCGTGCGGTCATCCAAAACGCCTTGCACCGCAGCATTCAGCAAGCGGCGCCCTGGCGGTTTGAGTTTGTGGCAAAACGCGCCGATGGTCAGGAAATCAAGCTCGCAAGCGCAGGTCACCCCATCAGCCAAGATGGGAAAACCACGCAGCTCATCGGCCATTTCGAACCTCCGGAAACCGGCCAGCACATTGCGGCCAAGGCCCGTCGGCCTTCTGACCAACTCACGCTGGACGACCTGAGGGAGCTGCACGCCGTTGTTGACGAAACCGCGATCCTGTCAGTCTCCGATGCCGCCGGGAGAATTCTTCACGTCAACAAGAACCTGCTGCGCGTGTCCGGATACACCAAAGATGAGCTGATCGGCAAAAACCACAACCTGATGAACTCCGGCCATCACAGCAAGGCGTTCTTTCACCGGATGTGGCAGACCATCTCACGCGGAAAAATCTGGCGCGGAGAGATTTGCAACCGCAGCAAGCAAGGCGAAACCATCTGGTTTGACACAATTATCTATCCCGTAATGGGGCCAAATGGCCGCCCGATCCGGTTTATTGCCCTACGTTTTGACATCACGGAGAAGGTGCGCACCAGTCGGCTGATCTCAGCCTTCTTTGATGTGTCGCACGCCCCAAATGTCATTTTAGATGACAACGGCTGCATTCAGCGGGTCAATCCGGCCTTCTGCGCCGCGTCCGGCCATTCCAAAAACCACCTGCTGCATCACCACATCAGCGATTTCATCGCGCCCCATGACCACGACAAGGTCGCCAAAGCCCTGCGCAAAGCGCGGCTTGGACAGAAGGCAAACGCCCTGCAAACCGCGCTGCAGGATCGCCACGGCAGCAAACGCATTCTGGATCTGCGTTTCACCCGGTTTGAGGGGCAAATCTTCGGCTCCGCCAACGACATCACAGAGCAATGGCAGCGGCAAAAATCTCTGGCGCAGGCCCGTAAGGCCGCAGAAGAGGCGAACCAGTCCAAAACCGCGTTCCTTGCCAATATGAGCCATGAAATCCGCACGCCGCTCAACGCGATCATCGGCATTGCCGACAGTCTCCACCGCGACGAAGGCCTCAGCGCGCGACAAAGAGATCTCGTGCAAACGATCTATGAGTCCGGCGACATGCTCGAAGGGCTGCTGTCTGACATTCTGGATCTCTCCAAAGTCGAAGCAGGCAAGCTGCAGCTTGAAACCATCCCATTCGCCCCGCTCAAAGAGGTGTCCGCCGCGCTCAGGCTGCATCGGGAACAGGCCGATGCCAAAGGTGTCACCTTCTCTTTGACCAGTGAGCTCGACGAAAACGATCTTGCGAGCGGCGACCCGCTCCGCCTGCGGCAGATCATTTCAAACCTCGCTTCAAACGCTGTCAAATTCACCGAACAGGGCCATATCACCTGCTCGCTGTCGCTCAAGAAAACCCCTGGCAAACCCGCCCTCACGTTTGTCATCGCCGACAGCGGCATCGGCTTTCCTGCCAAAACGGAAGGTAACGTCTTTGAGCGCTTCCAGCAGCAACGCAAAAGCGACAGCCGTAAATTTGGCGGCACAGGCCTTGGCCTCGCAATAAGCTCCGCTCTGGCGCAGAATATGGGCGGCGCGCTCACTGTGACCTCTGCCCCGGGCAAAGGCGCCACCTTCACGCTGCAGCTCCCGCTTCAGCCCGCCACATCCACGATCACAGCACAAGTGGGGATCGCCGATGACATGAACCTGCGCGGATGCCATGTGCTGATTGCCGAGGACAGCATGGTCAATCAGAAGGTCATCAGCCTCGTGCTTCAATCTGCCGAATGCGAAATCACCTTTGCTTCCAACGGGTTGGAAGCTTTGGAGATCTTTCAAGCCCCCAAAAAGCCGATTGATCTTGTGTTGATGGACATGCGGATGCCGGTCATGGATGGCGAACAATCGGTACGCCGGATGCGCGCCTTTGAGGCCCAGACCGACAAACAGCGCACCCCCATCCTGATGCTCTCGGCCAACGCCATGGCCCACAATGTGCGCGACGCTTTGGACGCAGGCTGTGACGGCCATGTGGCCAAACCCGTCCGCCGCGACGTGCTTTTTGGCAAGATCGACAGCTGCCTGAAAGCCACCTCTTAGGCACCCGGCCCCCGATCCTCTCTCAGATCAAGGGCCGCCAGCTCGCGCCCTACCCCGCGCCGGTGGGGATCCACAGCGACAGGATCGGGAAGGCCATGATCAGCCCCAGCACAATGATATCCACAGACAGGAACCGCGCGATCCCGGCAAAAATCCGGTCAATCGGCGCCTCTTTCCCCACCACATTAGCAATCACAAAGACATTGAGCCCCACCGGCGGCGTGATCAGCCCGATCTCCAGCAGCTTGATCACCACAACGCCAAACCAGATCAGGTTCAACCCGTAGCTCTCCACCAGCGGCACCAACAGCGGCAATGTCAGCACCATGATGCCAATCGGATCAAGGAACATGCCCAGCACCAAATAGATCAGCGCAATACAGATCATCAGCACCACAACGGACATATCCGCCGCCGACACAAACTCCACAATCGCTGGCGCAATACCAGTCAGCGCGATGAAAGACACAAAGACCTTGGCCCCCGCCGCGATAAAGAAGATCGCCGCGGTTTGAACACAAGTCTCCTTCACACTGTCCCAAAGCCCCTGCAAGGTCAGCGTGCCTTGGGCAAACCCGATCACCGTAGCAGCCGACACACAGACCGCCGCCGCCTCGGTCGCGGTGAAAATTCCGCCGTAGATGCCGCCCACAATGACCACAAACAGAAACAGCGCGGGCCAGGCGGCAATCGCGGCGGCCTTACGCTCTTCGGTGGTGTAGGTTTCGCCAACATCCGGCGCGATATGCGGCGCGCGCAGCACCCAGATCCAGATCACCGCAACAAAGCCCAGCAGCGTCAGCAATCCGGGCAGAATGCCTGCGAGAAACAGCTTTGAAATCGAGGTTTCGGTGAAAATCCCGAAGATGATGAACAACACCGACGGCGGGATCAGCGAGCCCAGCGTGCCCCCGGCCGCCACACTGGCGGTGGCCAGCCGCGGATCATACCCCATCCGCAGCATTTCCGGCGTACAGATCCGACCCATGGTCGAGGCACAGGCAATCGAGGAGCCTGTGATCGCCGAAAATCCGCCGCAGCCAATCACGCTGGCCATGGCCACGCCGCCCGGAATGCGGGTCATCCAGACTTTGGCGGCAAAGTAGATTTTTGTCGTGATTTCCGCGCGATAGGCGATATGCCCCAGCGCCACGAACAGCGGGATCATCGACAGCGAATAAGAGTGTATGAGATCAAAGGCGTTGTTAAACACCATCGACGTGGTGGCGCGGATCGCGCGTTCCGGCATGAAGGTGCCGGTGCGAAACGCAAAGATCGCAAAGGTCGCCACAACCGCCACCGCGCCAAGCGCAAAGGCAATCGGCACCCGCAGCGCCAGCAAAACCAAAACGGTTGCAAAGGCGATCAGCCCAATTGTTGCCGGATCCATCAATGGCCTCCCTGATCACTGACGGCCTCGCCGTTCAGGATCGTTCTGATATCAGAGATGGCCAGCATCAGAAGCCTCAGCCAACAGGCCGACAGCCCCAGCACAAACAACAGCCGCCCGGGCCATTTCGGCAGACCAAGATCGCCAAAATAGAAGCTCCCCGAGCTCCATTCCGCCAAAAACGCGCGCCCACCGGCATAGATCATCGGCGCCAGCGCCAGCAGCCCGACGAGGGAGCCAAACACAATCAGCCAAGATCTCAGCCGCGCCGGAAAGCGGTTGGAGACAAATTCCACCACCACATGGGCGCGCTGCGCGGTTGCGATGGCCAGCGGCAGCAGCACCGCCGCCACCATCAGCTCTTCGACAATGATATTGCTGTCAGGGATATTGCCGCCAAAGCTCCGCGCAATCACATTGGCTGTGATCAGGACACCCATCCCGATCACCGCCAATGCCGCGCAAGCCAGCAGCGCACGCTCGCATCGTTTGATCATCTTCAGCTCAGTTCGTCTGACGATCCCAGGGATAGCCCTCGCTGTCCCGTGTCTCGGTCCACTTGGCGATCAGCGCTTGATATTCCGCAAGCATCTCTTCACCTGGCATGCCCGCTTTGGCGGCATTTTCAGACCAGGCCGCAACAAACTGCTGGCCTTTCTCCACCAGCGCGGCGCGTTCCTCCTGAGCCAGCTCGATCACCTCAACACCGTTGTCTTTCATCTGGGTGATGGCTTTTTCATTGGCTGCGGTGATGATGCGGCCAAACTCATCCGCCATATCAGAGCCAACGTCTTGCAACAGCGCCTGCTGATCCGCGCTCAGCGACTGATAGCTGTCCTTGTTCATGAACATACCAACGCCGCCGACCTGACCCCAGTTCAGCATCGTGTAGCTGTCCATGACCTCATATTGCTTCAGCGCGGCCACCGCATAGGAGTAGCCCTGAGAGCAATCAATTAGACCGGTATCAAGCCCTTGATACGCATCATAAATTGACATGCGCACCATATTTGCGCCCATCTCGCCAAAGACCTTGCCATAAGCGCCCACGCCGCGCACTTTCAGGTTTTCCACATCTTCTGCGGTGCGAATGGCGGCGTCTTTGCAGCCGATGTTCACCTGACTGGTTGTCCAGGTGCCGATATAGACAAGGTTCTTTGCGTCGAGATCCGCCTGGATCGCCGCATTCGTGCGCATGAACTCATCGGTTGCGCGCATGCCAACCCAGGCGTCCGGGTTGTTCAGCGGCAAATCCGCGATGCCATAGCCCACCAGCTCCTGCGGGTAGTAAACTGCAATCACCGTGCCCAGATCCGCAATGCCGTCTTTCACGCCTGCAAGCGCTGCGTTGGCTTTGAACAACGCCCCGCCCCACTGCACGTCGATACGCATGTCGCCTTCCGAGCGCGCCGCAACCTGTTCGGCATACCACGACAACGCTGCCGCCCGCGCCCCGCGGTTCGGCCCGGCTTCACCGTGGATCAGGACTGTTTCCGCCCCGGCTGTGGCGGCGCATCCCGCCAGAACGGCGGCTCCAAAAATTTGTTTGATCTTCAACATATCACTCCTCCCTTGACATGCCTTTTCCGCTATGCGAAATTTAATTTCGCGCAGATAAGTTAACGCTAGTGCCGCGTCAGAGACCACGCAAGTGTTTTGTGCGCGCGCCCCCTCACGCGATCCGCTGCGTCACGACGGCCAAAAACCGTTGCAAGCGGGGCTCAAAAGCGCATTTGGAACCGGTGACGTCCACTGGCCTCAATCTGTACCCCAAACCGGGAGCAGCCCCGCCAACATCGCCCTTTCCAAAGCAATTTCAACGCTCTAAGGTCTCGCTCATAGCTGTGCCCATCAGGCGCAGATTGCCCATCAATCAGCTTTGAGCCGCCCATGACCGACACAGATCGCCACTCCACCCATGACGCCAAATCAGACGACCGCAACGATCACATCAAGATCTATGTGGATGGGGAAATCGTTCCCAAGGACGAGGCAAAGGTCTCTGTCTATGACAGCGGCTTCATGCTGGGTGACGGCATGTGGGAAGGCATGCGGCTTTATGACGGGCAGTGGGCCTTCTTTGACGAACACATGGACCGGCTCTTCAACTCGCTGAAGTCGGTGTCGATTGATATCAACATGGGCCCAGAAGACATCCGCAAAATCCTCGACAACACCGCAGCCGCCAACGGCATGACCGGCGATGCCCATTGCCGCCTGATGATCACCCGTGGCCGCAAGGCCAAACCGTTCCAGCACCCTGCCCTCTCCAAATGGGGGCCCACCATCGTGGCCATCATCGAACATTCCAAGCCGGTCGACAGCCTGCAAAACGCGGGCATCCGTCTGGCCACCGTGCCGCAAGTTCGCGGCCTGCCGATGAGCCAGGACGCAAAATACAACAGCCATTCCAAGCTCAACTGTGTGATTGCCTGCCTTCAGGCCGAACAGGCGGGCGCAGACGAAGGGCTGATGCTCGATCCGCATGGCTTTGTGAACACCACCAACGCCTGCAACTTCTTCATTGTGCGCCGGGGCGAGGTTTGGACCTCCACCGGGGATTACTGCATGAACGGCGTGACCCGTCAGAAGGTGATCGACCTCTGCCGCGCCAACGACATCCCCGTGCGCGAGAAAAATTATTCCCTTTACGAGGCTTACGGCGCCGATGAGGCCTTTCTCACCGGCACGTTTGGCGCGCAAACCCCGGTGGCAGAGATCGACGGCAAGCCCATTGGCACCGGCGATCGCCCGGTGATGGCCCGCATTCGCGCGCTTTACAAAGAGCTGGTGACCAAAAACGTCGCCGCTCAGAAAGCGGCGCGCGGGTAATCCGCACAAATCGGGGTCAGGAGACCGGCTCGGCCTCCAACCCCTCAAAAATTTCGGGGTCCATGTCTTCCCAGAAGGCAAAGATCGCGCGGATGTTCAGCGGTGACACCCAGCCAAAGCGCTCAAAGTCACCGCGCGCCACATCATCTTCAAGTTGGCTTGCAAACAGGCGTTTGTCCGCATCCCGCTGCGTTGGGGTGCGCGCTTCAATTGCCGCCTGAACACGCCGCAGGCGTTCGGCCCGCTCAGATCGGGGCACCGCAGGCGCGGCAACCTCTTCGACCTCTTTGTAGTCTTCTTTAAGCGCAGCGGTCAGATATCCGACCATACTTTTCACATCTTTGCGCTGGCGCACATAGTCCAGCTTGGCCATGACCTGCTCTTCGCCATAGGCCCCCAGCCATTGTCGCGCCAGACGGTCACTGACCCCCAATTCGCGCAGCCGTGCATAAACCGGCCCGTGGCGCATTCCTTCCCCGTCATCAATGTCCAGAATCGCCAGCTGCGGGTTCTCTTTGATGCGGAAGCGGATATCGGTGACCACCCTGCCCTGTTTGCGGGTCTCAGGTTCGATCAGAATATTGCTGGTCTTGTTCACCTCTGCGACCGCCGGTTTGATGACCTTCGCATTGAGATGCTTGTAGCTCTCATAATAGCTCGAACCATCCAGCCCCATCAGCCGCCGGAACAGTTCCATCGACCACCAGCCGGTGCTGCCGGTGCGGATAAACCGATAACAGTTCTCATAAAGCGCCAGCGCGTGGCCCGAGGTGAACTTGCGCTGAATGTTGAGATTGATGAGCGCAAAAACCTTCGGGTCATGCAATTTCTCAGCCAAGGCATGGGAATAGGAGTATTCACAGACGCCGCCTTTCAGCTTGGCATAGCTCAGAAGGCTCGACACCCCCCATTCCTGCTGGCCTTTCTCGTCCAGCATGTCCCACTCGGCCACCGTTTCCGCCAATCCGCGCAGCGAGGCCTTGAGCGTTTCCATGTCATTGGAGTTGTAACCAATCATCATACACAGGGTGCGCGCATCAATTGAGTGTTTGCTCTGGCTGGTGAGTGTGTCATAGGCGTTCAGCAACAGCACGTTCGACAACTTCCGCTGCAACAGCGTCAGTTTGCCGGAGACGTGAATCGCCGCCACATGTTTTTTCACCGCTCCACGCCGCAATGCGCCTGTGAGTTGGTCGCGAGGAATATCGTTCATCGCTCTGCCCTTTTTTGCGCACATTATGCGCTGAAAGGAACCTTAACGCAAACTCAATATGGGTGCTTAAATCTGTGGATAACTGATCCCGTAGGCGGGTACCTATAGGATTTCCACCGGGACCGGCACCCCCCTTAAGGGACCTAAATACGGGATGCCCCACTGAGTTATCCACAGGATTTTGCCAAATCTGGGGCTGAAAGAGCCAAAACTGGACTCTGGTACCCCTATTCCCGCGAATCGGGCCCCTACCCCCTGCAAACAGGCACCTCTTATCCTGTAGTTGGGTCCCTTTGATCCCGTAGGCAGGTCCCCAAACTTATCTAAGTCTTTGATTTTATTTTTGATCCTGATCGTAAAGATTCTAAATATCCTAAAGACTCTACAAGCTTTACGTCGCTGTTTTTTGTTATTTTTGGAAGGTTTCGCCGCGAAACCGCCATCTTTGATTCACATTGGCAAATTCATGTGCGATAGTTCCGGCAAAATCACGATCGAAGCAGTACATCGCAGAGGAACTGAGATGGTATCAGGCAAAGATAACCTGCCCCCATATTTCAACATCAACCCAGCCGAAGCCGCCGCCAAGCTATCTGACCCTATCGACACCGCCCGATTCGCAAAAGCGGCGGCCTTCGCAACGAAGGGACGACAGGATCTCGCCCGTCGCGGCTACGCCCCTGACGGCAAGAAAAGGCTCCGCCGATTCTCCACTTGGGAGATCTGCAAGTTTCTGATCCCGGTGGCACCGGCCCACTTTCGGCGCGTGCTGAAGAAGTATCCGGAACTTCCCCAAGGCGTGGGCGAAGGAAATTCCAAGTGGTTCTCTCTGGAGGACGTTCTGGCCCTTCGCGCGCACTTCGCCGCTGAAGGCGCGCAGGACCGTGAGTACCAGCCTTGGCGCCCCGAGGGTCTCCCTGCAAAAATTGTGGCGGTCTCCAACTTCAAAGGCGGCACCTCCAAAACCACGACCACGGCGCACCTCGCCATGTCCGCCGCACTTGACGGCTATAAGGTGCTGGTGATCGACCTCGACAGCCAGGGCTCGCTCACCTCCATCATGGGCGGCGATGTGCAGGACGAATGGTCCACCGCTTTCCCGCTCATGGCCAAAGATTACGCGCAGGCGGTTCTGGCAGAGAACAGCGTGCGCGAAGCGTCCGGCGACACCCCCCTGCCCTTTGATGAAACCCTGACCGAGGCGCTCAATGTCACCGCGCGCGACATCATTCAGGAAACCCACTGGCCCAACATCGACCTGCTCGGCGCGCAACTCAATCTCTACTGGGCAGAATTTCAGATCCCGGTCTGGCGCATGGGGCTGCGCAGCTGGCCGCTGTGGGACGCGCTCACAAACGCGCTCACCAACGAGAGCATCGTGGATGACTATGACATCATCTTCCTCGATACCCCCCCTGCCCTCGGCTACCTCACGATCAACGCGCTTGCCGCGGCCGACATCCTGCTGGTCCCGCTCGGTGCGTCTTTCCTTGAATTTGACTCCACGGGCCGGTTCTTTGACATGCTCTATTCCACCTTCGCCAGTGTCGAAGAAGGCGAAAACGCCGCCCGCCGTCGCGATGGCCTGCCGGAGGTGAAGTTTGAATGGGATGCGGTGCGCGCTCTGATCACTCGCTTTGATGCCGGGCAACAGACCGATCTCGCCAATGTCATTCAGGCCTATTTCGGCGACTTCATGACAACCTACCGTCAGGACATGACCGCAATGGTTGGTCAGGCCGGCGAACAGGTGAACGGCATCTACGAGGCAGATTACCGCGAATTCAACCGCGACACCTATGTGCGCGGCCGCGAAACATTCGACCGCACATGGGCTGAGGTGAAAGAGATCATCGTCGGCACATGGTGGCGCGATCTTGAAGACCTCAAAGCAGAGCAGATGAACACGGAGGCAAACGATGGCTAAACGCAGAAAACTTGTGGCGCCAAGCAGCGCCGACCTGAGCAAACTGGAAGAGGAGTTTCGCCGCGAAACCTCCGTTCCTGAACCCGCCGCCTCGCAGGTGCGCGGCGTGGCCCCCATTGCCAAGATTGCCGCGGAGGCTGCTGCGGTCTCCCAACCAGCCAGTGCCGCAGATCGCGCGCGTCAGGCGCAACTTGAGGCCAGCGAGGCAAAGCTGCAGGAAGCGGAGACAGATGGCCGCCTGCTGGTCGACATCCCCGTGGGTGAGATTGACGCCGACGCCATGGTGCGTGACCGCGCGGCGCTGGATGCCGACGATATGCTGGAGCTGCGTCTTTCGATCTCGGCCAACGGCTTGCGTCTGCCCATCGAGGTTTATGAGCTGCCCGCGAGCGATCGTTCCGACGCGCCGCGCTACGGATTGCTGTCAGGCTACCGTCGTCTGATGGCGGTGCGCGAATTGCTGGGGCTGACCGAGGAAGCCCAGTTCAAATCCATTCGCGCCATCATCCGCCCACCGGCGGAAACCGATGCCGCCTTTGTCGCTATGGTCGAAGAAAACGAAGTGCGCTCCGAGCTGAGTCATTTCGAACGCGGCCGCATCGCGGTGATCTCTGCGCAGCAAGGCGCGTTCCTCAATGTCGAAGACGCGGTCAACAAACTCTTCGCAACCGGCTCCAAGGCCAAGCGCTCCAAGGTCCGCAGCTTTGCTCTGATCTTTGAAGAGCTTGGCGACATGCTGGAATTCCCCGATGCGCTCAGCGAAAAGCGCGGCCTGAAACTGGCGCAGGCGTTGCGTCAGGGGGGCGAAACCCGCATTCGCAACGGCCTCGCGGCGGCGTCTTCGGCCACAGCCGATGAGGAATGGGCGGTGATCGAAGGGGTGATCTCAACGCTGGACGCGCCAGAACGGGATCCCAAACGCGGCGGTCGTCCGCGTAGCACAACGCCGGTATCTGGCTGGCGCGACGCGGAAACACTGGTGACATCCAACGGGATCACCATCCGCCGTCAGGCAGATGCAGATGGCTATTCTCTGCGTTTTGAAGGCCGTCAGCTTGACGGTGAAATGATGGAAAACCTGCTCGAAGAGATCCGCGTTTTCCTGGAACGCCCCTAAGAGGGTTTCGCCGCGAAACCTGAGCGTGGGTTTCGCGGACCCAAATTTACAGACCCGCCGCTTTGGTCAGGTTCACCTGAAACCGGACGCGGTCGTCCTCAGAGGGGCGGGTCATTTCGGCGGATGTCACGCCCGTCGCATTTACCCCCACAGTTCGATCAACCTTCGCCGCATGGGCCAATCCGCTGCGCAGGCTATGCCCGGAAAACAGGGCCATCCGGTCCTTTTCCGAAAGCTCCGGCCGCAGGCCTGCCGCGAGGGCCGTTTGCTTGATCAGCCGCGCCACATGTTTGTCATTCAGCCGCGTCTCCAGCGCGCGTTTGCCATTGCGCGAAGTGCGCACAAACACCGGGCCGGATTGGATCTTTGCGAAATGCAACCATTGCTCCAGCGCATGAACAGGGCAGCTTTGCTCCCCAGAGCCGCGCCCGATTTCCACCTCACGCCAGCCGGTGCGCGTGGCATGGGTCAGCACCGCGCCAGCCTCAAGGATCGTGATCCAGCCGGTGGCTTCCGTGCCGGGCGCGTCTCCAAAATCCAGCCCGACAATCTCTGACCGGCTCAACCCGCCGACATATCCAATCAACAGCAGCGCACGATCCCGCAACCCGCGCAGATCAAAGGGCAGGGTGGCGGTCATCATCAGGATCTCATCCGGGCGGATTGGGTCCTTGCGCTTTGGCGTTGCCCGCGTGCGGCGCAGCGTGTCGAGCACCGCTGTGATCTCGGGTGCCGCGCGATCAAGTGCCAGCCCGCGCTGCGCAAAGTTCCAGACCAACCCGGAAAGCCGCCGCCGAATGCTCGTACTTTGCAGGGCAGGGGTGCCGCCCGAGGGTTTGGCCAAATCAGCCAGATACTGCGCCACGATCGGCGGGGCAGGGGGCAGGGGCTCCACCCCGTTCAACCGGCACCACCGCGCAAAATGCCGCCAATCCGCAGCATAGGCTTTGCTGGTGTTTTCCGAAGAAGGCGTGGCTTGTTTGGAGGTCTCTGTCACAATATACTCCTAAAATATACGTATAGATATCGAGGGCCGTGATGAGCCGTATCAAAGTCAATCTGACGCTGGAGGCAGAGGTGGTCGCCAAAGCGCGGGATCTGGGCCTGAACATGTCGCGCCTTGCGGAGGCGGCCATCGTCGAGGCCTGCAAAGCGGAGCAGAACCGCCGCTGGCGCGAGGAAAACTACGCCGCGATAGAGGCCTATGGTGAGGAGGTTGCCAGCGGCGCTGTCAGGTCGTCTGAAACGGTCCCAAAGCAGGGGCGAAACCGGGGGTAGGGGGCCATGGCGCAGTTTGATGTCTACCAGCTTGCGGACGGGCAACTGGTTGTGGATCTGCAGACCGATCTGATCGGCATTGAGGCCTCGCGCATCGTCGCGCCCTTGCGGGAGGCCGCGCGGTTCACGGCGCTGCCGGATCTGACCCCTGAGGTCGCGTTTGAGGGCGCTCAGTGGCTTGTGCGCGTCCCTGAGGTGCAAGCGGTGCCACAAGGCGCGCTGAGCGGCCCTCTGGGCTCTCTGGCGGCGCATAAAGAGCCCTTGAAGAGGGCGTTGGACATCCTGATAAATGGCATATGAGCGGTTTAAAGGCCTCATAAGCGTGAGATTCGCCTACTGTGACCGATAAATCAAGATTATTGGACATTACTGGGTCTTGCATGTTGCGGCGCTTTTCTTGGAAAATTCTGGCCATAAGCGCCGCGTGCGATTAGGCTCTCAAACATGATAGTCGCGCCGTCTTCTCTCTCTTTGCAGGATTTGAGCCTTGATCTGCCTCCGCTCGATCAGGGGCGCGCGGCCTCTTCTTTGGCAACGCAATCGCTGGAAGATGCCGCTTTTCTTTCAGGCACAGCGCTGTCGCGGCTCAATATCGTTCTTTCGCAAGCGGCTTTGCCGCAACCCTTGCTGCGTGAGCGATTGGCCCTGCGCGCGGCCGAAGCCTGTGTGATTGCTACCGGTCGGCCGGAGCGTCTGGCGGAGCTGCGGGATGCGGTTCTTTTTCTGCGCCCTGAGGATCAAGCCGGTCCCGCCGGAGATACCTACCAAAGCTGGCGGCGCGCGGCGGCAAGGCCGCTGTGCGCAGTCGCCTTGCATCGCGCCTTTCCGCAATATGACACGGCGGAGATCGAAACCTGGATGGCCGCTGAGGGCGAGGGGGCTTCGCGCAACCCGTTGTCCAGTGCGGCGTCGACTCTGGAGGCGGTCTTGTGCGATCAGCCAAAGGCCGAGTCCCTGGCGCTGGCGCTTGCGGATGCCAGCTTGTCAAAAAAGATGCGCTGGTCCTATCAAGTTCCGCTGCTCGGGCTCAGTCTCACGCCCCGCGATCTGCGCAAAACCGGCGAAGCGCTGCACTTGGCTTGTCATCAGGCCGCAGCCTCCGGCGCAGAGCAGGCCATAGGTTTGGCGCTTGGCCTGATCCGCAAGGCAGAGGCTCTGCGTGCGATTGCGCCCAAACTGCGGGCCAAAGGGGCGGCGCAGGCGGTCGACCTCTTTCTGTCTCATGACGCTGTGGCCCCTCAGGCGCTGACCCATCTCATGTCAGATCGTGCCGCGCGGCGGTTTTGTGACCGGCTGGTGAGCCTTGGCGTCGCACGCGAATTGACCGGGCGCGAAAGCTTCCGGCTTTACGGGATCTGAGCCGATGAAAGACCGCACAGAACCCGTTTTGGATCGCGAATTGTTGGACGTTGAGCCCGCCCTGCGCTGGCGCGAATGGATGCGCCGGATCGAGGCGGTGCTCTTTGCCTCCGCCTCCCCGGTGCCCAAGGAGGATCTGGCACGCGTGGTGGGGCAGGGGGCGTCGGTCGATCTGCTGATTGATGATCTTGCCGCTGATCTGGAAGGCCGCGCCTTTGAGATTGCCGCGGTGAATGACGGCTGGATCCTGCGCACCCGCCCGGCCTATGCGCCCGCCATCCATGCCGCCGCCCATCTGGGCGCGCATCTGGTGGACCTTGGCGAGTTTGAAATCGCCGTGCTCGCCGCCATCGCCTACCGCCAGCCGATCACCCGCGACGGTCTCAAAGACATCTTTGGCAAAGACATCAGCCGCGATCTCATCGGCCGCCTGCATGATCGCGGCCTCATCAGCACCGGCCCCCGCAGCCCGCGACGCGGCGCGCCCTACACTTTTGTGACAACCGATCAGTTTTTGGTGGCGTTCGATCTGGAAAGCCTTAGAGATTTGCCCGATCGTGAAATGCTGACAGATGCGGGTCTGCATCCGGAGGGTTGAGGTGCTGATCCGACTAGAGAAAATCAATCCTGGCCGCCGCCAGCGCCGCTTCTACGTGCTCTATGTCACGCAGACGCTCTTTGGCGAATGGTGCGTGATCCACGAATGGGGCCGCCTTGGCCACAAAGGCAGCAAAAGCCGCATCGAGTATCTCGCAACCGAGGCCGCGGCCCATGATGTATGTATTGATCTGAAGGCCGCCAAGATGCGCAACGGCTATGCCTCAATCCCGGTGCAGCTGACCCTGTTTGGCGACAGCCTCTGACGCGCAGACTTGGCGCGGATCTGGCACAGTATGGTGTTAGAGAACCCGTTTACAGGATGGGGTAATCCGCGTTTTCCGGCGACCGCAGCCGCCGGAAACTCTTATGTCCCAAACCTTAGAAGGTTTTTGCCAGAGAGACCTTGAGGGTCCGGCCCGGTGCCGGGCGGGTGGCAAGATGCTGGGTGTAGAACTTGTCAAAGGCGTTCTCGAGGCCCAAGCGCACTTCCACTCCCTCAAAGGCACCTTCCTGCGGACGATAGGTGGCACGCAGATTGTGCACCACGTAGCCGGCAGATTCGGATTGCGCGCCGCTTGGACGGGTCACGTCGATGCTGGCATTTGCCACCATTTCCCAGCTGATGTCCCATTTGCGGTCAAAGCGCTTGCCCACTGTCAGACGCAGCTGATCGGCTGGGGAGTTGCGCCAGTCGCCGGTGGTGCCGCCCGCGTCGGTTGCGTCGCCATCTTGAATGTTAGCGTTCAGGTCGGCGTAAAAACCGTTTTCCAACGCATAGCGCGCCTCCAGCTCAACACCTGTAAGCTCAACAGAGTCGATGCTTGGCGATGTAAAGTTACGATAGGACGTGATATCCCAGATGTCTGTCCGGTAGACGGTCGCTTTGAAGGCGATGCTGTCTGCGTCCTGGAACACGCCGGTGTTGGCATAAGATGCGCCAATCTCATAGTTGCGTGCTTTCTCGCTCTGTGTTCTCAAAGCTGCCGTGCCGATGTCATCAAGAATTGGCATGCTCTCGGTGTAGCCCGCGCTGCCCAAAATCGACCAGCCGCTGGCAAATTGATACTGCGCTGACACGCCGCCCATCAGGGCGCTGTTGTCATATTTGCCATTCGCAGTGCCGCTGCCTTCAAGGGTCTGATCCTCAAAGCGCACCCCCGGCGTCAGGGTCAGCCCGTTGCCAAAGTCGATGTCATCCACAACGAAAACAGCAACCCGGTCATCCGTGCCACCAGGTGCTGAGGCATCTGTCTGATCCCGACGATCACGGCGGCTGATTTCAACACCATAACGCATGTCATGCGTCGCTTGGCCGGTGCTGAACAGCGAGGTGTTTTTCACCAGCAGCTTGGTGGTTTCGTAACGGTGATCCGCGTCACGCAGCGCGCTTGCACCACCTACCGCCGCTTGATCAATTTTTTGGTCGGCATAGCTCAGCTGCACTTCCAAATCGATCAGGTCGTTGTCTGCAGGGTTGTAGCCATACGTGAATACGGCATTGGTCGTCTCAAAATCGCGGTCCACATTGCCGAAGAAGCCAGCAGTGGTTGCGAAGCTGTCATAGGGAACATCGCGCTGAGAAGATTCCGTGCGGCTATAGCTGAACTCTGCGGAATGGGAGCGATCATCGCCGAAGTAGCCCCGCAATTTGAGCGCATAAGACGGCAGATTGAATTCGGAGTTCCCAATGGTCGCGCCGGAGCCATCTTTCTGGTTCTCCTGCGAATTGTAAGAGAAGTTGCCGAGCACTTCGAAATTCTCAGTTGGCTGCCAAGCCAGAATGGAGGAGCTTGCGAAGCCGCTGCCATTGGTGTTGCCTTGTAGGGTCTGGCGGAATTTGAAGCCAACTTCACCACCGGTGAAATCAGAAGCATCTTTGGTCTCCAGACGAACCACGCCGCCGATGGCGCCAGAGCCATACTCAAAAGAGCCGCCCAGACCGCGCAGCACAGAGACCTCTTTATAAAGCGCCGGGTCGGTAAACAGTTGGGTGCCGATACGGTAAAGCTCTTCGGAGCCAACAGAGGCGCCGTCCACCTGGATCAGAACTTTCTGGTCGCTGCCAAAGGTGCTGTTTGCGCCAAAGCCACGGATGTTGATGCCGGAGCCTTGTGGCGTTGCACCGTTGATCAGGGTCACACCGGGCACACTGTCGATCAGCTCGGCAACCGTGGTGGCCTGACGGTCATCAATCTCTTCCTGTTCAATAACAGTGATGGAGTTGGCCGTGTCCGTTTGAATGTCGCGCTTGGAGCGTTTCAGCACAATTTCATCAAGCAGAATGACGCCGTCGGTAACGCCGTCCAGAACACCGTCGCCCAGGCTGTCTTGGGCCATCGCGGATGTGGTTGAAATGAGCGCGGCGCTGCAGAGCAGTGCTGCTCTGCGAGTGGTGCAGGCAAACATGGAAATCCCCTTCCAATAGTCTTTTCAAGATGCTGGCGGGGGAGGCTGGCGACGACTTGTTGAGTGAGTCTGTTCGCTCTCCGGCGAACGACTTGCGCTCGTTAATAAATCACACTATTTCTGTCAACAATGTGATTCAACTCGATCACCGACGCCAGCTCCCTGTGACTATTCTGCACACGCCAGCCTGTCTCCAGACCTTTACGCCTTGATGACTGACAGGAGCGCGCACTATGGCCGCCACTTCCGCCCTTACTCCGCAAGCAATCCGCGACGCCCGCGCAGAACACAGCACCCTTCGGGAGCGTGACCTCGCAGACCAGCTTGGCATTTCCGAAGCAGAGCTGATGGCCGCCCATGTTGGCGAGGGCGTGACCTGCGTGACCGCGGAGCTGGATCCGCTGTTTGCCGCCTTTGAGCGTCTGGGCGAGGTGATGGCTCTGACCCGCAACCGCTCCTGCGTGATCGAGAAGGTGGGCGAATATGCCAACTACCGGTCAGGTGACCACGCGGCGCTGGTGGTCAATGAAGAGATCGACCTGCGCATGTTTCCCGGCCACTGGAAACATGCCTTTGCCGTGGAGAAGTCCACCGACAAAGGTGTGAAGCGCTCCATTCAGGTGTTTGATGCGGCTGGTGATGCGGTGCACAAGGTCCACCTGCGCGAGGCCTCCAACACACAAGACTGGGATGCGATTGTTGCGGAGCTGAAACTGTCTGAGCAATCCGATGCGCTGACCGTTAAGCCGCGCAAGCCTGTTGAGGGCGCGAAGGGCGATGCGGAGAAAGCTGAAAAGCTGCGGGCGGAGTGGGACAAGCTTACCGACACCCATCAGTTCATGCAGCTCACCCGCAAAATGAAGATGAACCGTCTTGGGGCCTACCGCATTGCGGGCGCGCCTTATGCCCGGTCGCTTGCGCCCAAATCCGTCGAAGCGCTGCTGCACCGCGCGTCTGAAAAAGAGGTGCCGGTGATGATCTTCGTCGGCAATGCAGGTTGCATCGAAATTCACACCGGCCCGGTGGCGCGCATTGTGGAGATGGGGCCTTGGATCAACGTGCTTGATCCCGGCCACGATCTGCACCTGCGCAAGGACCACATCGCCGAAGTCTATGCGGTCACCAAAAGCACCCGTCGCGGGCCGGCCATCTCGGTTGAGGCCTTTGATGCCGAGGGCGCGTTGATTGCGCAGTTCTTTGGTGTGCTGCGTGATGACGATGCGGCGGCGGGCTGGAACGCTTTGATGGCCGATCTTGAGGACAGCTTTGCGGAGGTTCCGGCATGATGAAGTTGAGCGGAATAGCGGCCACACAGTCTGTGATGGCGGGCGCATTGGCAATCCTGCTGGGCACCACCTTGCAGGCGGATGAACCTGCCTCCCGCATTGTCGCGGTCGGCGGCGCTGTCACCGAAATCGTCTACGCACTTGAGGAAGAAGACCGCCTTGTTGCGCGTGACACCACATCCAACTTCCCGGCTGAGGCGCGCGATCTGCCCGATGTGGGCTATATCCGCCGCCTGTCGCCGGAAGGGCTCTTGTCGGTTAATCCCGATCTGATCATCAGTGAGGCGGGTGCCGGTCCATTGGAAACCATGGAACTGCTGCGCGAGGCCGCCATTCCCGTGGCGGAAATCAACGACGGCTTCACCCGCGAAGCGATCAGCGAAAAGATCCTCACCGTGGCCGGAATCCTCGGTGTTCAGGAGAAAGGCGAGGCGCTGGCGGCTCAAACCGACGCGGCCATCGCTGAGGCGCTTGCCAAAGTTGATACCACCCACCGCCCCAAAGTGCTCTTTATCCTGTCCGCCGCGGGTGGCCGCGTGATGGCGGCTGGCACCAACACCAGCGCGGATGCGATCATCTCGCTTGCGGGTGGCCAGAACGCCGCCACCGGGTTTGAAGGTTTCAAACCCATGACCGACGAAGCCATCGCCACCAGCGGGGCCGAGGTCATTCTGATGATGGGCCGTCAGGGCGATCACAGCGCCAGCAATGAAACCCTGCGCGCCCATCCTGCCATTGGCCAGACACCGGCCGCGCTCAACGAGGCGGTGGTGCGTATGGATGGCATGTTGCTGCTTGGCTTCTCCGTCCGCACCGCGCAGGCGATTTCCGAGCTGGCCGACGCTTTGGCGGACATTGAAAGCTGATGGCCTTCGCACTGCACTCCCCAGCTGCGACTGCCCTTGAGGGCGACCGCAGCCTGCGCGCCCATCGGCTCACTTTGGTGCTGGTGGGTGGTCTGCTCATCGCCATGCTGGCCTCTCTCGCCATTGGCGCATCCGGCACCTCGCTCTGGCAGGCGCTCTGGGATCTGGCCCGCGGCGAGGAGCTTGAGCTGCGCGAGCGCGTTGTGCTCTGGGACATCCGCCTGCCGCGCACCCTGATGGGCGTGGCGGTCGGGGCCGCGCTGGCGGTGTCCGGCGCCACCATGCAGGGGCTCTTTCGCAACCCATTGGCCGACCCTGGCCTGATCGGCGTCAGCGCCGGTGCTGCCTTCGGGGCCATCGTCGCCATTGTGCTTGGCGGCCTGTTGCCCGTCGCGATCAGCGCGGCACTTGGCTATTACATTGTGCCGATTGCCGCCTTTGCGGGCAGCTGGGCCATGACCCTGATCCTCTATCATGTCTCCACCCGCAAGGGGCGCACCTCTGTCGCCACCATGCTGCTGGCGGGGATCGGCCTTGGCGCGCTGACCGGTGCTGTTGGCGGCGTATTGATCTATATCGCCGATGACGCCCAACTGCGTACGCTCACTTTCTGGGGCATGGGCTCCATTGCCGGGGCCACATGGTCCAAACTCTTCGCCGCCCTGCCGCTGATGCTGGCCGCCCTGATCGCCATGCCGTTCATTGCCAAAGGCCTCAACGGTCTGGCGCTTGGCGAAGCCGCCGCCAGCCACATGGGCATCGACGTACAGCGCACCAAAAACGTGGCCATCCTTGCGGTTGCCGCCGCTGTGGGCGCAGCTGTCGCGGTCAGCGGTGGCATCGGCTTTGTCGGCATCGTGGTGCCGCATCTTCTGCGCCTCGCCGTCGGACCGGACCACACCTACCTCTTGCGCAACTCCGCACTCTTGGGCGCCACGCTCCTGCTGGTGGCCGACATCATCAGCCGCATGATCATCGCGCCCGCCGAATTGCCCATCGGCATCATCATGGCCGTCATCGGTGGCCCCTTCTTCCTCTGGATCCTGCTGCGCCGCCGCGGCCTCGTGGATATGTAAGCCATGCTCTCAGCCACAAATATCACCGTCACCTTTGGCCGCCGCGACGTGCTGCATGATGTGTCCTTTAACGCTGCCCCCGGCGCGCTGACCGCCATCGTCGGTCCCAACGGCTCGGGCAAAACCACGCTCTTGAAAGCCATGACCGCCGAAGTGCCCCATGACGGCACGGTTCTGCTCAACGGCACCGACATCGACACAGCCAAACCCTGGCAGCTTGCCGCCATGCGCGGCGTGCTGCCTCAGGCCACGCCGTTGGCCTTTCCCTTCACCGTGGCCGAGGTGGTCCGCTTGGGGCTGATGAACGGCACCTCCGGCGGCAGCCCGCATCTGGTGCCTGCCGCGCTGGAGCGTGTCGGCCTCAGCGGTTATGCCGCGCGCTTTTATCAGGAACTCTCCGGTGGTGAGCAACAACGGGTGCAGCTCGCCCGCGTTCTGGCGCAGGTCTGGGAGCCGACACAGAAGGACACCCCGCGCTGGCTGTTTCTGGACGAGCCGGTCTCCGCACTCGACATCGGCCACCAGCTTCTGGTGATGCAGATCGCCCGCGATTTTGCCGATGCGGGCGGCGGCGTTGTGGCGGTGATGCATGATCTCAATCTCACCGCCATGTTTGCCGATGATGTGGCTCTGATCAGCGATGGCCGCATCCTTGCGCAAGGCTCGCCGGAAGCGGTCTTCACCAACAGCTTGCTGAGCCAAGCCTACCACTGCGCCGTTCAGGTCAACACCACGCCGCCCTCCGGCACCTTCTTATTGCCCCATGTGGCGCAGGCGTGAGGCGGCAAGCGCCTTATAGGGAATGCGCCGCAATGAATAAGGACAGATACCATGCATCTTGAGTCTCGTTGGTTGGAAGCTCTGGCGTTTCTGGAGCAGGGCGGCCCCGCAATCTGGGCCATCTCGGCGCTGTCGGTCATCACTGGCGCGCTGATCCTCTGGAAAATCTGGCGTCTTCTGCTGCTCGGTGCCTGGGCGGGAGAGAAAACCGAATACGCCGTGACCCTCTGGACCAAAGGCGACCGCAAAGGCGCGCTTTCGGTGCTCAACGGTCGGCGCTCCCTGCGCGCGGTCGTGGCCAATGCCGCCATGCAGGTCTGTGCTGAGGGGCGGCTCTCTCCCGAAGAGCAGCGGGAAGAGATCGAACGGGTTGCGCGCCGCAAACTGGCTGATGGCCGCAGCGGCCTGCGCGCGCTTGAACTGATTGCCACCATCGCGCCCCTGCTTGGGCTGCTGGGCACGGTTCTGGGTATGATCGCCGCTTTCCAAACCCTGCAACAGGCAGGCTCGCGCGCCGATCCTGCCGCTTTGGCCGGGGGCATCTGGGAAGCGCTTTTGACCACCGCCGCCGGAATGGCCGTGGCCATCCCCGCCTCAATCGCGCTCACTTGGTTTGAATCCGTGGTCACGCGCTCTCAGGAAGATATGGAAGATGCGGCCACCCGCATTCTCACCAGCGGCAAAGACAACAGCACCCAGCTGATGGCGGCGGAATAAGATGAAATTCGCCGCTGCTCCCACGCGCCGCAGGCCCAGCCTGACACCGATGATCGACGTGGTCTTTCTGTTGCTGGTGTTTTTCATGCTGGCCTCGCGCTTTGGGCAGGAAATGGAAATCCCGCTGCCGCTCAGCGCTGCCTCTGATCGCCCCTATGAAGGCCCGCCCCGTCTGGTCGAAGTGCGCCCCGAAAGTGTCAGCCTCAATGGGGTGGCCACGCCGGTCGAAGATCTGCTGGCCGAACTGGGCACCATGATGCTCTCGCACAGCGACGCCATTGTGGTGCGCGCACGCGACGAGGCCGATCTGCAGCGCGTCGTGGATGTGATGCAACGCCTGTCTGATGCCGGATATGAAACATTGGTTCTGGTGGAGTAACCCTCATGCGCATTGCAACAGCCCCCAAACGTGCTGCCGCCGAAAGTGTGATCCCGATGATCAACGTGGTCTTCCTGTTGCTGATCTTCTTTCTGATGACCGCGCAGATCACGCCGCCGGAACCTTTCGAAGTCTCCCCGCCCGCCGCCGATTTGGACACGCCCGCAGACGGCCAGGCCATCCTGCATGTCTCCGCAGAAGGGGAACTGGCTTATCAGGAGGCGCGCGGCGAGGCCGATGTTCTGGCCGCATTGACCGATTATCCCGAGAATGAGCCCCTGATGCTGCGCGCAGACCGTGCCGTCTCCGCACAGGAGATCGCAGCACTTCTGCCAAAACTCGCCGCGGCAGGGGTGCGGGATCTCAAACTGGTGTCGGCCCTGCAATGAGACTGGCGCGCATCACCTCCGAAGCCCTTGTGTTTGGCGGCATCGTCACCGCTGGCCATCTCGCCTTCTTTGCTCCGCAATTGGAAAGCGGCCTGCAAAGCGCAGGGGATGCGGGTGCGGACCTTCTGCAGATGATGGCCTCCAATGCCAGCATCGCCGCTTTGGTGGAAACCTGGGATGCGCCGCCTGATCTACCTGAGGCCATGGATCTTTCCATGCCACAGCAAAGCGTGCCGCAAGACGCGCCACCGCCCATGCCCGTGGCCGCCGCAGAAGTCTCACCTCAGATGAGTGACATGCAGGCGTTGAACTTGCCCTCCGCAGATGGCCCGCCTTTGCCCGTCGCACCCGCGGCCCAAGCGCCAAACCTGCAATCAGATATGGCGACCCCTCCGGCACAGCTGCCACCCGAGCAACCGGCCCCTCCTCAGGCGGCCGTCCCCCCCAGAGCTGCGCCCCCTGAATTGCCCAGGCCGATGGAGGCTCCGGTATTAGAGGCTGCACCCAAGGCACCAGCCTCTCCGCCCCCGCCGCCAAAGCCTCCGGCACCAGAGAAGAAGAAGACGGAGAAGAAAGCCGCGCAATCGGCCACAGACTCCATTCAGATCGACGCACGGCGCGCACAGGGTGAAGGCGGCAAAACCGCCAAAGGCAAAAACGGCGATGAGAAGACCGCTTCGGTGTCCAACGCCAAACGCAAAAGCCTCGCCCGCAAATGGGCCAATGCTGCGCGCGCCCGCATTGCCCAACGCACGCCGAGTGGCGTTGGCGAGGGCACAGCCACTGTGCGGATCACCGTTTCTGTCGACGGCAAGGTCTCCGGTATCTTTCTGTTAAAGAGCTCCGGCAACACCCGATTGGACCAAGCCGCCCTCAAATCCGTGCGCGCGGCGGGCCGTATGCCAAAGGCCCCAGCCGGTCTCGGCGTGCCCAGCCTGAAAATGGACATCCCCATTTCCTCCAAATAACCCCGTTGCGGATTCTGCGTTTTCGCGCCCGTTGGGTCCTGCGGTCCGATTATTCCACCTCCGCGAAACGTATGCGTTACCGACGTGATACCGACGTTATGGTTTGGCGTTGCGTGTGGTGTTTCGG
>NZ_JAGHRP010000008.1:0-193940 GCF_017743755.1 Shimia sp. R9_3
ACCGTGCTACACAACGCAGCAAACTCAAACACACTGGTCACACACCCCCGCACTGCACCACAAGCCGCCCAAGGGCGGCTTGCTGCGTTTGCGCCCCAACCAAGTGGAAGCACCCTGGAAGCAATTGAAGCCAAAACTGAAACCAAGAGCATGGCCTCCGTCAGTACTGTCAGCACCGGCAGCAAAGTGAATGGCTGCTGAGAGCCCAAAGCGCAAAATTCTGCGCTGTGTATTGACAGCCGCATATCTCAAAAGCGGACGTTGGCACCGCTAAGAATGGTCCTTTTGAGTCGTTCGTCATGTGAAGCCATGCCGCTATTTGACTTCACCGAACCAGACTTTCGCTGAACCCACGAAATCTTGTTGTGCTCGAACTTACGGTCTGCGGACTTTGCACCAACTCGCTGCGCCTTGGCGACTACCTAGAAGGGCAACCGCTCAAAACAGACGATGCCAAATCGCTCACTTCACGAGATGCTTGAAAATGAGCGTCAAGTAAACGTTGTACTTCGGCGACTACAATCCGTGTTTCTGTCTCAGTCAATGTTACGTCGTCCCAGTTCTTTGACGTCAGGCTCGTAAAACTCAGATCAACTTGCGCCGGGTCAACAAAAAACATCAGGTTCACAGAATCTAGCGCGGGGTCGAATTCGTATTCGTCTAGTCGTCTTGCTAATGCTTCGCCTGCTGGAGCCTTGTTGAGAAGGTTGCAGCGTTGGCGCTGAGGGAACAAGGCGATGTTTAGGGCGTATGCCGCCAGCCTAGCAGGCCGCGCGATGTGGGTGGGCGTAGCAAAATTGGCTGTCATCCACGCACTGCTCGCAATGCACATTACCTCGCTGCTCTTTGAGGGGAGCCGTGATGTCAGGCGATGAACTAGAGGACACGGTCACTTTCTACTTCCGAGTTTCCTCTGAACAGGCGGATCAATTCAATCAACTTGCTGCCGCACAGTTTGGCATGAAAAAAGGTGCGAAGAGGCAGATGTTCTTGAAGCTGCTTGATGACCACCTGCGGTCCCAAAAGATTGCCCAATTGAAAGAAGAAATCTCGGTGCTTGAGAGGGAAGGGTGATAGGGCAGTTGTACGCGACGAATGGAGCAGCCAATGCGCGGTAGGCGCCAATTGCGTGTTTGGAGTTGGGCCGCTCAGTGCGATCCTGCCAAACATCTATTTGCTAAAAAAACGTGGGTGAATGCGAGTATCACTCGCAGAGGGCAACGCCCTTTTGAGAGCTTTTTTGGAGATGCCGCAGATTTATCATCTACTGCTCCGGAGCAAACAAAAACGGCTACGCAGGCTAACGGCTTGTAGTACGCGCTGCGCGTCTACTCCAACCCATACCTGCCTCCGAAGCGCCGCAAGCGGACCTCGGAGAGGTGGATGGATGCTAGGCTCATGGAGCTGAATTGATAGCGCAATTTGTAGGCAGGTGAGGAGGCCGATTTGGGGCGGAAACTGGCCATTTTCTGCAATCTGCAATAGTGTCCGCTGTGCGCAGAAAGCGAGCTTTGCAAAGTTCAGTTTTCATTGGCGGCTGTGCGGACAAACCCGCCTTTTGCTCGCACCCCGTTGCTGACCCAGCATCCGCTCGCATATGCGGCACGCCTGTTGTTGCGGAGCGGCGCAAATCACCGTTCCGGTCGTTCACGGCCATCAATTCCATCCGCAACATTACCGCTCTTTCTCTACAAGCTGATCAGATCATCGAGAGGCGGACAATGCGGACGATCTAGCCGATGGGGTGAACTTCTGCTTATGTTCAGCTTGATTGGATGAAACAGATCAGCAGCGTGCACGCGGCAAGTTGAACCTAGCTGACCGTAAGGGCTGAGCCCGGAGTTTACGCTAATATCTTGACCGGATTTTCAAAGTTCGAAACATGATCGGAGCAGCTGCGATCACCAGCAGAATTCTAATTATGTGCGCGGTCGCCACGAAAGCGATATCCGCGCCCATTGCAAGGGTCAGCAAACTCATCTCAGGCAAGCCTCCGGGGGCAAACGTCAGCAGGGTCTGCTTGATGTCGATACCTGTTTGCTGGCTGACCAATATCGCGCAAAGGCATGCGGCAAACATCATGCCCGTCGTCGCGATAATCGCTAGACCAATATCTCGCCAGATTTCGCTGATCGGAACACTCAAAAAGCGACAGCCGACAACCGTTCCCATGACCAACTGCGCAATATTTACGGCAGCCGTAGGGGGTGCGCTTTGCGTCAGCCCGGCCAGATGCACAAGCGAGGACAGGATCATTGGACCGATAACTTGCGCCGCTGGGAGGCGAAGTTTGGGGCCGACAAAAGCACCGACAACGGCACAAGAAATCAAGAGCGCGTACTCCTGCTGGCTTAAATCTGCGAACCCCACGCTTTGCGTGGACTGCCCCGTTGAGTGGACGTCAAAGAAGTACCAGAAGATGAACGACATGCTTGAGACAACCATCAACACTCGGCTGGCATGGGCCAAGGCAATACGAAGCTCGATACCGCCTGCTTCAGCTCCGATCAGCATCATGTCGTTCAAGCCGCCTGGAGCGGACGAGAAATATGCCGTGATAGGATCGAAGCGACCTATAAATCTATAGACTGCGAATGCCGACGAGAATGCCATGACCACGAACAGGGGAATGTAGGCAATCGTTTCTGCCCATTGCGCGATCTGTTCAAACGCCTCGGGGTGAAAACCAGACCCGAGCATAACCCCCAGTATTGGCATAATTACTTTGCGAATCTGAAGGGGTGCTTTGACCGGCGCGCCACCAATGGCGGCCAATGTCACCAAGACCATCGGACCCAACATCCATGGAAGAGGAAACCCAATCCCAACGGCGATTAATGCTCCCGCAAGCCCGATGGAAAGCGCGGTCACGTGGCCCATAGGATCAGGTTTACCTTTTTCTTGCTAGTTAGGGTTGACCGGCTACCAGGCCATCTTCGTCGGCGCGCCACTCTACGCCGTTGTCAATCGGGTGAATGGGGCGCGGCGTTTTCTGAAAATCTATGCGAGCCAATTCAGGGGAAGTTAGGCCGGGGCCGTCGATCTCAACCACTTGCGCCGGGTTAAAGAACTCATCGAATCCAGCCCTGAAGTGGCCGCGAG
This sequence comes from Shimia sp. R9_3, assembly GCF_017743755.1. Lineage (NCBI taxonomy): Bacteria > Pseudomonadati > Pseudomonadota > Alphaproteobacteria > Rhodobacterales > Roseobacteraceae > Shimia > Shimia sp. R9_3. Next base: position 3,103 of record NZ_JAGHRP010000008.1, read on the forward strand.
ATTTCACGACGAGGGTATTGAAATTGGCGATGTTCAGTCCGAAGCGCTCGACGAAGGCAGGTTCGCACAATTGGCGGCGAATGCTTGACACAATGATCAATAGACCTGCGCAGCGTAGCAGCGCGCATTGGCCGAGATTCTGACTACTTCCGGCGTATAGACCGCGTCTGCACGCGACCGGACCGTTTGCCAGCTTCACAACTTCAACCTCTGCAACATGGTGCCCCGATTGCGCATCCGTCTCGCTGCGATTGAATTCGGCATAGAACTTTGCCCCCTCGCCATGTTGCACGGCCTCGGCGGCAAGATCCGGATCAACGTGCATACCGACAAGTGCGTTTTCGACGCCTGCTTCGAGCATCGCACGCAGAATGGAAATAGTGTTCCCGTGCCCACCGCCGCCGGGATTGTCGGCGACATCTCCGTAAATACGAGGGGTCTGCTCGTCCGACATTAGAGAGATGGCATCTTCAATTGAGGTTAGATTGGTCTGAAACTCTTCGCGGTCGTCCCAAAATGTCTGACCGATTTCGCGCGCCGTTTTCAGCGCCACGGAAGAAGTGTCAGCCGTAACGGTGACGTTCACGCCCGCTTTCGACGAATCGCCGACCGAGAACCCCGCGCACAGAGATACATTCCAGATCGGGTCGACCGCCCGAGCCACGGCATCTTTCATCATTCGCCCATAAGGCCCGCGGGTCGTGTCCAGTGTGGTCGAAGGCGGAATAAACGGCAAACGAACCAACGCGCGGCCGGTTTGCTGTCCGGCCAGAAGCCGTTTCATGGCGCCGGCGGCTTCTTGCCCCCTTTCAAACTGATCCACATGTGGGTTGGTCCGGTAGGCGGCGATAAAGTCTGCACCCTCGATCATGGCCTGGCTGACATGGGCATGCAAATCCAGCGTCACCACAAGCGGCGTGTTCGGCCCGACAATATCGCGGATCAGAGAAATCAGCGTCCCGTCGGGGTCTTCGTCATTGGTTGCGATGCAGGCCCCGTGCGCGTCCAGATAGACACCATCGACGTCAAACGGAAGCCGGTCCCGCACCGCTTGCAAAAGTTCGTCGAAAAACGCGCCATCCATCATGCCGCCCGCACCTGCGAATGCCGCAAAAACCGGCACAGGTTCAAAATCCCCGAAATCCTCTTGGAACCCTCTGATACCAGCGGATGCCAATACCGGCCGCTTCTCAAGATCTTGAGCGAAGTCTTCGCCGATGGCTAAGCCTTGGGCAGCAAAATCCGAGCGCTCGGTTAACGGCGCGGCACGATTGCTTTCCAAGTGGAAGTGGATCAGGGCAATGCGTGGCAGGGGCATGGTTTCAGCTTTACTTTATAAGGTGTATCGACAAGCAGTTCAGGTCCGCTGCTAGCGACCTTCCAATGCAATCAGCAGATCGGTTCGAGACCTTGAGCGGTGTTTTTTCAGTGCTTCGGCGGCTTCCTCGGCCCGACGTTCCAGCGCGAGGCGCATGATCTGCTCATGTTCCTCATCGACCACGCGAACGTATTCCGGCTCGAAGATCCTCTTGGGCAGTAGAATGCGGCGATACCGTTCAGAATGCAGGCTCAATGTGCGGATAAAGAATTGATGCCATTCAGATGTGTGCGCTCCGATCAAGGCCAGATGAAACTCCCTATGATAGTACTCCCGCTCGATCAAAGAGGTTCCCTCGCGAACGCGTTCCCTTTCAAGGCGATGAAACGCCAGAACCAGACGCTCTTCCCACTCGGTATCGCCATGCTGGATTGCTTGCACAAAGGCCTGCGATTCGAGTTGATCCCTTAGATCAAGCACTTCCACCAGATCCTGCGAGGAAAGATCGCGAACACTAAAACCAGTCATGCCCTTCGTTTGCACGAAACGTTCGCCAGAGAGCCGGTTTAACACTTCCCGGCATGAGCCGGTACTGCCACCATATTCGGACGTCAGTTCACGAACCTTAAGCTTTTGTCCCGGTTCAAGTTTTCCAGACCGAATGTCTTCGAGAATCGAATCATAAATCCGGTTCGTTATGGGTTCTTTGGCGGCAGAGGTCGTTGAGGGGGGCAGAATATCACTACGCATTTTTCTTTTTTAACATGCGATCGGGGATCAGAGAATAGTCGATTTTGAATTTATTGACCGAATATTTTCTATCTGATACATATTTCATAATCATCGAAATAATGAAAATGTTCGAACATATGACTGAGCGCTACCAAATTGCCCCCATGCCGGACCAGATCGGCAGCGAAATCTTGGCGATGTTGTCAAGCGTATCCGTTGCAACGGTCGGTCACCTGACCTGGAGCGGTTTTCTGGACCATCGCCACATCACCCCGCGTCAATCTGACAAGCGCATTGTGGGAACGGCCATTACGCTGCGGCTGCCCACTCCGGATTCAACGCTGTTGCATTATGCATCGGGGCGCGTGCGCCCAGGTGATATCGTCGTGATTGATCGTGCAGGCGACACACGCCTGGCCTGCCTGGGAGGCAATGTGGCATACGCTCTTGTGCGGGCAGGCGCAGCGGGCGCCATTGTCGATGGCCCGATTTGCGACCCGGACGAAATCCGTGAACATGATTTTCCGGTGTGGTCCTCTGGCGTCTCGCCGATCACAACGCGGCGAACGGGCCCTTCTGGCAGCCTGAACCTTTCGGTCAATTGCGGCGGTGTGGTGGTGCATGCGGGCGACCTGATCATGGCCGATGAAAGCGGCGTCATCTGCATTCCGCGCGCCGAAGCCCCTGCGCTTGCTAAGGCTGCGGCGGCAAAGGAAAGCACAAGCACTCAACGTCGGGCTGCTATGCAAGCAGGTGCAACTTTGGGTGCATTGTCCAGTGCAGATGAACTGGTTGCTCAACATGGCGTGAATGTCGGAGCTTCGTCATGACTATGCTTGCCGGAACCACTGCCCCCAACGCACGCCGCGCCTTTGCCTCGGACGTGCCCTTTCTGATCCCCGTCGGATCGACCGAGCCGCATGGGGGATCTACCCCGATGGGCGACTATCGGCTGGTGGAAGCTTTGGCACAGCGCCTCGCGTCTACTTCTGATTGCATTGCAGTGCCCACGCTGCCCTTTGGTCATGCCACATATTTCCAGAACGTGCCGGGCGGGATCGCGTTGTCGGCTGAGACCTTTGCCGCGGTGTTCGCGGAAATCGTGAATGGCCTCATTCGTGATGGTGCGCGGAATATCCTTGTTCTGAACGGGCATGGGGGCAATTCTGCTATCATCGCCGATCAGCTTCGGCTGGCCCGCGACAAGCATGGTCTTGTCATCCCCTCGGTCAATGTCTGGGGAAAGTTCGACGACGCAATCTGGGAGAGGGCGCATCCTCAGCTTGGCATTCGCGCCAAGGGCCACGGGACCGAGCCGATGGGCTCGCTCAGCCGTTACCTGTTTCCGGACGACTGCCCGGAACAGAAAGATGTGCACCGCTCCGGGAAGGGTGAGCTAACTGGGCTTCCGCTGATGTCCATGCATCAGGGCAAGTTCGAAGACCTCGACATTAACCTGCCAGTCTACGCTGAAGACATCAGCGAAGACGCAAAAATCAATGGTGAAAACGTGCCGTTCAGTGCCGAGGCAGGCAAAATCTTCTTCGACGACATCCTGCATAAACTCACCCGCTTCGCGGATGCCTACTTCAACCGCAAATCAGGAAAGATCAACCAAGGGAGTGAACCATGTACAGAACTTTCAAAAGCCTAGCGGCCGGTGCGAGCATCGCGCTGGCAGCCATGTCAGGGGCGGCGGCCGCTGACGATTTCCCGAACGGCCCGGTGACAATCGTTGTGGGCGCAAAACCCGGCGGCGGTCTTGATACGCTCTCGCGTATCTTTGCGCCTGCATTGACCGAAGCGTTGGACAATCAACCCATCGTCGTTGCAAACCGTCCGGGCGCAGGGCAGTTGATCGGCCTGAAGTTCACCAAACCTGCAAAAGCGGACGGCCAGACTGTCGTGATGATCTCGGGCTCAGCCATGATCGCTACCATGGTCAAGGAAACCGGAGTGGACGTTCTGAACGACTTCAAACCGGTGGCGCATGTTGCTGTGGCAAACCTCGCTGTTGTTGCACCCAAGGCGCGCAACCTGAACTCGGTTGCTGATCTGAAACAGGCCATCCTGGACGCGGATGCGGCGGGCGAACAGCTCCGCTGGGCGCATACCGGCAAGGGCTCGATCACCGATGTGGCGATGACAAGCTGGTTGCTGGCAAACGGTTTGCAGGACAAGGTGCAGGACGTGCCATTTGCCGGCGGTGCACCTGCTCGTGCTGCAATCATCGGCGACCAGGTAGCCTTTGGCGTGGTCGGCACGCACCACTATCTTGCCAACCTCGACACCATGAGCGCCATCGGTGTTATGGCCGAGGAACGTGATGGTCTGGCTCCCGACATGAAGTCTTTCGCTGAACAGAACACCGAGTTCGTCGCCATGCCCGCGCCTTACATCGTGTTGGCGCCGAAAGACACGTCTGATGAGGTTGTCGAAGAGCTGACGGCGGCATTCAAATTCGCCATCGATGACCCGGCCACTCAGGAAAAGGTCAAGAACGCCAACCTGAACGTCGTCTTTATGGACGGTGCCGAGACGCATGAACACATGAAAGACCTCATGAAAGCGTGGCGTCCGACGACCGACTCGGTTGCGGGCTCACTCTGACCGCGCTGATGAGTAGGGACTGTAGGCAGGTAAGCTGCCTACAGTCATCAGAATAGGGAGGGAACAATGCCAAAGAGGCTTGACGGAGAGGTCCTGTTCGGGCTCTTCATGATCATTGTTTTTCTGGCAGGCGCATATGATCTGCTGTCCGTCGGTGGCTTGGCTGGCATTGCCCAAGACAGCGGAGTTGCCTTCGCATTGGCCATCATCGTGTTGTCGGTCATTTTGCTGGCAGTGGTTGTGCTCTCACCATCTGCGCGCGCAAGCCTTGAAGAACGCGAGAACCCGGACGCCTATTTGCCCTTCATGACACGGCGCGGTGTCCTGATTGCTTTGGTAGGCTGTTCCTATCCAATCCTGTTTTGGGCCGCGGAGTACATCATCGCAACGGCCATCGTAGGTTTCGTCGCAATCAGCCTGTTTACCGGCGAATTCGGCCGCAAGCAGGTGACGCTCGCGCTGTACTTCACCCTGTTTTCTTACCTGCTGTTCTTCTTTGTCCTGGGCATCACCGAAAGCGACGGCGCGCTGATTTCAACCGGATTGAACGACAAGGTGCCCACATGGCGCCGCGATTTCTTTGCCGCGTTTTGAACGCAACTGAAGACCGATCAAAAGGAAATAGAAAATGTCTCCATTCCTGGATGGTATGTCAGCGTTCATCACCAGCCCCAGCGCTGTATTTGTCGCCATCGTCGGCTCGGTTGCGGGTATTCTCGTCGGCGCGGTGCCCGGGCTCAGCGGGACAACGGCTGTTGCTTTGCTTTTGCCTTTCTCGTTCTATCTGGATCCGCTGATCGCGTTGATCCTGATGTACACGATCTCAAAATCATCGGATTTTGGCGGCTCGATCCCCGGAATTCTCTTTAATACTCCCGGGACTCCTTCTGCGGCTGCGACCATGATCGAAGGTCATCCGCTGGCGCGGAAGGGTTACCCGGTAAAGGCGCTGCGTGCGGCCACAGCGGCGTCGGCAACCGGTGACTTCTTCTCGGAGTGTCTGCTGATCTTTGGCGCGGCCTATCTGGCGGTCTATGCTGTAAAAATCGGCCCGCCGGAACTGGTGACGATTTATATCATGGCCTTTGTCGTGATCTCATCAATCATTGGTGAATCGATGATCAAAGGCATCATCAGCACATTGTTTGGTATCACCATGGCTTTGGTTGGCTTCGACCCGATCTCGGGTAACCTGCGCATGACGTTTGATCAACTGCCGCTTATGGATGGTCTGCCGCTGGTTCCGGCATTGATCGGGATTTTTGTCGTCGGCGAAGTATTCCATCGCTTTGACGTCAAGGACTTTGGAGCGACCTCGCACAAAGATCGGAAAGAAGAGGTCAGCAAACCCGACGACACGTTTGGTTTGACGGATTATCTGCGCGTTCTGCCGACAATCATACGGTCCATGTTCATCGGCGCCTCCGTCGGGATGTTTCCCGGCATCGGTGCATCGGTCGCGTCCTTTCTGTCGTTTGGCGAGGCAAGACGTCAGGCAAAACCGAATGACGATTGGGGCAATGGCGAGGTCAAGGGCGTTGCCGCCTCAGAGGCTGCCAACAACGCAACCTCCGGGGCCAACCTGATCCCGCTGCTGACACTGGGTATTCCCGGATCGACGCAAGCGGCGTTGCTGGCCGGGGCTATGCTGATCCACGGAATTACCGTCGGGCCACAGGTATTCACCGAAGACGCCAACCTGATCTATGCGCTGTTTAGTGCCGGTCTGTTTTGTATCGTCGCCTACTTTGTTGTGGGCTTCTGGTTCAGTCCGATGATCGGACGGATCATTCTGGCGGTGCCTGCGCGGATTACCTATTCGCTGATCCTGATGATTTCGGTCTCGTCGGCATACGTATTGCACTCGTCACTGTTTGACGTGTGGATCATGGTTGTGTTCGGCGTCCTTGGTTATCTGTTCCGGCGTTATCACTATAATATTCCCGCCTTCATGATCGCCCTGCTTCTCGGCGGCGGCATGGAGCGCGCAGCGCGTCAAACCATGCTGTTGGACAATGATGGCCTTTGGATCATCTTCCAGCGCCCGATTTCACTGACGATCCTGATCCTGACGATGATCATGATCATCATGCGGATCAGAAAAGCACGGATGAACAAGACGCTGGCCGCCATTCAGGACGATTGATCCCGAGACTTTAAACAACCGCCAATACCGCCCTCTGCCGTCACGCGCGCAGAGGACGGGCACCTTTGAAGATTTGAGGTATTCTTATGGCCATTCCTTCCGAAATTGCCGCCCTTGCCAGCGAAATGACGGGTTGGCGCAGGTATCTGCATGCGCACCCAGAGCTAGGATATCAAGAGTTCAAAACCTCAGACTTCGTTGCACAGCACCTGACGGAATGGGGAATTCCCTTTGAACGCATAACTGAAACCGGCATTGTCGCCACCCTGCAAGCGGGTGATGGCAACGGCGCGATTGCTTTGCGCGCTGATATGGACGCGCTACCGATGGAAGATCAGGGCGACGCGCCGTGGGTTTCGACCGTGCCGGGCGTTATGCATGGCTGCGGCCATGACGGGCATACCGCGACGCTTTTAGGTGCGATGAAATACCTTTCGCAGACGCGGCGCTTCTCGGGCACCGTTCACGCGATCTTTCAACCCGCCGAAGAGGGACTTGCCGGGGCCAAAAGCCTGATCGACGCCGGTCTGTTCGAAAAGTTCACCGCCGATATGGTGTTCGGCCAGCACAACGATCCACTGTTGCCCGAAGGGGTAATGAGCGTGGTCAAAGGCCCGACAATGGCCGCCTCTGATCGATTTTCGATCAAGGTCAAGGGCAAGGGTGGACACGCTGCGCGCCCTCATCACACCTTAGACCCGCTGATTGCCGGAGCGCAGGTTGCTTTGTCGCTGCAAACAATCCTTTCGCGCCGTATTGATCCTTTGGAAAATGGGGTGGTTTCAGTGACGCAATTTCATGCGGGCACAACGGGTAACGTGATCCCCGAAGTAGCGGAGTTGGCCGGTACAGTCCGCACCCTCAAGCCTGAAGTTCAGAGCGAAATCGAAGCCTTGCTCTTCGAGGTCGCAACGAGCGCAGCGGCAACGGTAGGCGCAGTGGCAACAGTTGATTATCGGCGCGGATATCCCGCGGTAATCAACGCAGATGGTCCGACCCGGATCGGTGCAGACGCCGCCGCCGAAATTGTCGGAGAAGGTAAGTTGGTAAGAAACCGCCCCCCGGCAATGGGCGGCGAGGATTTCGCTTTTATGGCCCAGGCCCGCCCTGGATGTTTTGCCCGCATAGGCACCGCGAAGGAGGGGGAGGAAACTGCGCCTTTGCACAGCCCTCGCTATGATTTCAACGACTCGATCCTGCCTGTCGGAGCCGCCTGGTTCGCAACCATCATCGAAAAAGCGCTTAGCGCTGATTAAAACCGTCTTTTGATCGCGGCGCATTACATTACACGTCGAATCCACTGGAACGCCCTGTGCAGACCGGCTTTGTTGCGCACCCTGTGAATTTGGTCTTAATCTTCGCTGAGTTATGCGCGAATGGCCGAGTTTTGCGCTGCGCTGCAGATTAGATTTTGATGTCTGTTCAGACAGATCCTTCCACTTTGCTTGTGCAGCAGAATTCTGACAGGTCCGGTGAGGGCTCAAAGTGAAGTTTCACTGCGGTCTGCACCAAAGGCCGCTTCGGGCTGGGAGTTGCCGTTAGACGGGTTTCGCACCAAGGTCCGCTTTGGGCCGTGCCTTTCGTCATTTCCTATTTGGTTCGGCTCTGAGCTGCGCCGCATCCGAGGTCTGCTTAGAGCCCTCAGTGACCAATGCTGCGCCTCGCTCATTTTGAAGCGATTTGCGGAAAGCCGTCATTGGTCCAGTTCGGGATAGTAATTTGGCAGTATTGCCGCGTGAATACCGCATGTTTCGGGTCGATGAACTTATTAAGCACGGATAGTTTCACACCAAACAACCTCAGGATTTCTCGATGCACGGACGCGACGCACTCTTCCCGGATTTTGATCAGTTAACGGATGCGGAAAACGCGTTGACTGAACGTTTAAGCCAGGCACGCCGCAACTATGCCAGTCGCAAGGCCACCTCGGTTGAGTTGACGCCTGATTGGTTGGAAGAGCTGCAGTCCAAACGGTTTGACCAAGCAGAAGACCTTGAACCGCTGATGGACTGGGTGATTGATGCGCTCGACACTGGCAGCGTGCAGATGACGCATCCGGGGTATCTCGGCCTGTTCAATCCGGCACCTGCGTTTGCCGCAGAATGTGCGGACCGGATTGCATCAGCCTTCAATCCGCAAATCTGTGTGTATTCTCATGCGCCTGCTGCTGTCGAAATCGAACGACATGTCATCAATGAACTGGCCCGGCGCGCCGGGCTTCCCAAGGGGGCCGGCGGGCATTTCACCAATGGTGGGGCCGAAGCCAATTCGACGGCTGTTTTATGTGCCTTGCAGGCCAAATGCCCGGAGTATAGCGACAAGGGTATCTATGAGTTCGCTGGCCAACCAACGATTTACGTTTCGAAGGAAAGCCATCTTGCATGGTTGAAGATGGCGCATTCTGCGGGCATCGGGCGCAACGCCGTTCGATTGATCGCAACTGACGGCCAAGGCCAGATGGACGCAAGTTGTCTTGCGGCAGCCATTGATGAGGATTCGAAAAACGGTTGTGTCCCGGTCCTGATCGTAGCTACGGCTGGCACCACGAATGCCGGGATGATCGACCCCCTCAAACCTTGCGGTGCTCTGGCGCGAGAGCATGGTATGTGGTTTCACGTCGATGCGGCATGGGGTGGGGCAATGATCGCCAGCACTGAAGGGCGATCCGCACTGGACGGCATCGAACGAGCGGATTCGATCACGATTGACGCCCACAAATGGTTCGCCACCACGATGGGCGCAGGCATGTTCCTGACCTCGCGCCCCGACATGCCCGCACAGGTTTTCCGTATCTCGGCCAGCTACATGCCGGAAAGCGAGGCAGCCAAGGATTTCTATGTGAATTCCAATCAGTGGTCACGCCGCTTCGTAGGATTGCGCCCGTTCCTCGCCCTTGGTGCTGCCGGATGGGACGGCTACGGAGACCATGTTGAACGCTCAATTCGCCTGACTAACCGGTTCACGAAAAACCTTAGAAAGGCAGGTTGGACGGAGGCAAACCGGTCTCTCATGGGGGTGAGTTGCATGGTTCCGCCAGAAGGGAACGACGCTGTACAACGTTATGTCGATGCAGTTCATGAAGATGGCCGATTCTGGATTTCCAAGGCGGTGTTCGAGGGAGAACCGGTTTTGCGGGCCTGCGTTACCAATGGACGCACGGATGAAGCGACCATTGATCAGTTGACGGCTTTCCTGACGACACTTTGAGGCAAGGAAATGCGCGCCCGCCGCAAGTACCGCGGGCGCCTATCCAACTGGTCAACCGGCGCGCAGATGCGTAGTTGTCATGTCGATCAACAAACGCCCTGTTTCTCCGCGAACCTCGGTGCGAATGACAATGAGCTTGCCACCGCGTTTGACAGTCGTGGAGGTTGCAATCAGATCGCCTGCCTTTTCATTGCCCGACAGCACGGTATGAAGATCAACGGCGAGCGGAAAGCCTGACCCGTCTTCACCAATACTGTCCAGGTCGCCGATGGCACACAAGGTTGCTGCGATATCAGCAAACCAGATCAAAGCGCCCGCGTGCATCGTTCCAAACGGGTTCTTTGCGGCTTCAGTTACCGGCATTCTGGCAATCACGCGTTCAGGCTCGCGGCTTTCAATGGTGAAGCCGATTTCGCCTTTCCATTCATTCTCAGCCAGTTTTTGTCTGATGTTCAATTCCATACCCTCAACTTACTGTGGCAAGAGCAGGCTTGCATCTGAGATACCTGAATTCGACCCGGAACTTGCGCATTTTGTCTTACCGAACCGGTTATGAGAGCGCTGCAACCTGACACACGAGCAACTGTGGTGAAGGGCCGGAAGCACAAAATCCAGAGTTAGAATGGAGCGGCTTGATGCCGCCCCGTTCCTCATTTTGACTGCTTAAATTCTCTTCCTTCGAACACATAGCAAGGGTCGCCGCGTTGAAGTTGGGTGTGGAGCGCCCGAGACTCGCTCTGCCGTGCAGCCTGGGCCTCTGTGATTTCGGCACTGGCGAGGGCGGCCAAACGGTCGAGCGCGACGCGGCGGTTTTGATGCTGCGAGCGATTGTCGCGCACCACAACGGCGTAAGTCTTTCCATCAGGGCGGGTCCAACGGGCTCGGATTGCGCTAGAGGTCTTATTCTGATGCTGCCCGCCGGGACCGCCTGCGCGGATGGCTTGCATCTCGACCGAAGCAGGATCGATCGGGACCCCACTGGCCGCTTGCGGCAGGCGGAACACTTGAATGAACCAGTTTTTGCGCTTGTGTTTTGGGCGCATTTGGCTCTGACAGCGCCATTGGATTACACCCTCGACGGAGCGCGCCAAATCGCTAGCACCTCTGCCCCGCAAAAGCACAACCGCAGAGGTCGGGCCATGGGAAGCAGCGCGCGGACACATCCAGATCAACACCACTATCTTGGGCCCGTTCCGCCAACCAATCCAAGAAAAGGCTGACGGCCTGTCGACATTCTGCTGGGCCGTTCCCGCTCGACAGCAAAAGCGCTTCACTCACATTCATTTTGCACCTCCTGTGGTCTTGAAGGTTACGAGCGGGTGCAGACGTGCCACAGGATTTGCCAGACCAAAGGCAGTCAGATCTTTCAAGACCAGATTTGGATCCTTGTAAGCCTGCCCTGCCTCTTCCAACAGCAAATCGCGATCCCCGCAGATGACCCGCCCGCCAAACCGGGTGCGGGTCAGCGCGGCAAGGTCAGAGCGGGTTTTGCGAATGCGTCCGTGCATGGAAGCGCGATCATATTTTCGACCTGCGCCGTGTGAAACAGAGCCAAGCGCCTCGGGTACCGCATTGGGCACAGTGATGAGAAAACTGGGCGTCTCGCGCGATCCGGCCAGTGGAACCAGCCCACCATCAGGGCTGGCCGCCCCTTTGCGATGCCGCCAGCCGTTCGCCTGCATGGCAACATGGTTGTGGACCGTGTCGCAGATCAGCCGCGCCTGCGTCCCAAGCGCTTCGGCCGCGATTTCGGCGATCAAGGCTCGATTCACGCGCGCCCAGGCCGTGGCGGCATCATGCATCGCGAGGTAGCGCGTTGCAGCGTCACTCCCTGAGGCGAACCCGTGTTTCCAGCTGTCATCGAGCTCTTGGAAGATACCGGCCCCACGCCCCCGCGATCCCGAATGCACCAGCAAGCACAGATCATCCTTGCGCAGGCAATGGGTCTTGGCGGCCAAGATCTCGCTCACCACCTGCACTTCGCAGAAATGGTTCCCGCCACCAATGGTGCCGAGCCCATCCGGGCTAATGCGCCCGGTCAGGCCAGCCGCGTCAAGGGCGGCATTGGCATGATCTGGGTTGGCTCCACGCTCCAGCACAGCCAATCGCCGCGCTGCCTTGTCGAGTTTGAGCCGACGGCGCGGCAGCTCAAGGCGAAACAGCGCCATGCCGCAGCCAATATCAGGCCCAACCAGTTGCGGCCAAATGCGGTCCGCCAGAAACGCTGCACCGACAGGACCATAGCGCCCAAGATGCAGGTCAGGGAAGCCTGCAACGGCGACCATACCCGGCCAACCTGCTACGTGTTCAAGTTGTTCTTCTGCGCGACCTTCAATCCAGGCCGCGCGATTGTAAAATGTGGAGATACGGGCGCGCGCGGCGCTTCCGTCCCCCGAAATGGGAGTGCCCATCGTTCATCTTTCCATAGCAAAAGAAGCGACCAAAAGCGGTCGCAGAAGGATCAACACGATGGGAGACAGCCCCGAGAGGGGATCAACGCCGCGTCAGATCCTGCGGAAGGGAAGTGGTGACGGATACAGTCATGTCTTGCCCTCCTGTCTGTTGCGGGTGAAAAGTTAGCGCCTAACTACCGTTCAGTGTCCGGATTGGAAAGCCGCCGCTGAACCAAGCCGTTTTAGTGATGCAAACACGCGACAGTGCGGTCGCCGTACAAAATGGCAGGGGAGGAGGTTTTCCTCTCCCACCAAATCTTATCTGCGCCTTTTTTTCCGATTCAGCCAGAATGCTGGCACATCGCCCGCCATAACGCAGCCGTAAGGATCAATGTAGTCCTCGATTTCGGCGAGCCCGTAGTCCTTGATCTGCTCAACCACCGACGCCGCGCTTTTGTAGCTCGAGGGCAACTCAGAAGCATCGATCCCGCCCGCGTGGAAACGCACGTCCAACCCTTTGGTCTCAGCCTTCAGTTGCTCTTCGGGGGTTATATCCCCCATGCGGCGGCGATGCTCAGACCGCGAGAAGTTGCGCCCTGCCCCATGCGGGCTAAAGCCCAAAGCGTGATCAGCATCTGTCCCACGCACAACCAAAACAGGCTCGGACATGTTGAGCGGGATGAGCGTGCGCCCCGAGGCATCGGCCGAATAGTGATCCCAAGCAGGCGTCGCCCCCTTGCCGTGGAAATAAAGATCATCTCGTTTGAAGACGAAGTTATGCTCGTTCCAGATCCGCTCACCGACATCGCCTAGGCGGGCCATTTCGACGGTCGCCTGATGGATTGCGTTATGGTTGGCTTTGGTCCATTTGCGGATCAGTTGCAGCGCCTCCCAATAGGCGATCCCTTCTTCGCTAACAGCGGGAATCCAAGCGTTTTGTTTGAGCGTTTGGGGCGAGTGCCGCTTGCGAAACTTTTGCGCCACGTCCATGCCAAGTTTGTAAAGCACCGCACCGGGACCACGCGATCCATGGTGCGTCACCATCGCCACGCGGCCTGTGTTGCGCGAGCGCCCGACAAACAAGAAGTGATTGCCGTCCCCTTGTGTCCCCATATGCTCCTGGGCCATCCGAATGATCTTTGGATTGTTCAGGAACCGGTTCTCGCGGAAGGCATCCAGCAGCTTAAGCGAGGTCGTGAAACGCGCCCCGTTGCGCCGCCCACCGGGACCGAAATGCGTCACCGCCTGCGCGGCATCCAGCACCGCTTTTGGATCGGCATCGCCCAGATCGGTCATCATCACCGAACAACAAATGTCCGCAGAATGCATCCCCGGGTGGATCGCATTCTTGGTCGCCACGACACCGCCCACAGGGATCGTTCCTACAGGGCCCGCTGGGCAAGCATCGGGCATCACCGCACCGCTCACTACAGTCGGAGTGCGCATCACCGCCGTCATGGTCTCACGCACCTTGGTGATGTTGTCTTCCTCATCGGGAGAAGCCGCGCGGATGTTCTCATGGAACGGAACCACGCCTGTGGCATGGAGTGGTATTTTCGGCACCTCTTTGGGTTTCTCGACCTCAAGCGCCGCGCGAATTTCCTGCACACTTGCCCCTTCGGCCAGCTTCATGGCAGCGTGCTCCAAAAGCGCTGGGAATTGTGCACCGGGTATATGCCCCCATGCGATCAGGTCTTCGCCCGTGATCGTCTTCAATGTCAGGTCTTCAGTCATATTTTATCCAGTCATCAAAGTTTCTTTGTTGACCCATTTGCGGGTCATGAATTCCATCCGGCGGCGCACCGTGGGGATACGGTCGCTCTGTAATGTTGTGGCAAGCTCTGGCGCGATCTGTGGCCCGAGCCGGATGAAGGTGTCCGCCGCCAACTTTCGCAATGACGTCGTGCCTCGCCCGGCAGCGAGCAACACCCTCAGAGCAACGTCAGGCGTAACCTCATAAGGCCGTGTTTCGACGACGGGCTCCCAGCGGTAAAAATTTTCGCACTTACTGATCCATCGTTTGCGCCATCCGACCTGCCATTTCGCCTCCCCGTTCAACAGCACCGCGGTTGCCACGGCGCGAACCTGTGTCGAATGCGCCTGCGTGGCTAACTTGTACAGGTAAGGGTCGAGCGTCTCGAACTGCATTTCTGCACGCATCATTCGGGACAGAGGACCTCGATTCGCCTCTAGAAGAAACGTGTAAATGGTTTCGGCCCAATCCGGGTGCTGCCGCAGTGCCTTGATTGCAGACCCCGCGCCCCGTTGCCAGCTTTGCATTCGCAACAGGACGAACGGCAGCAGACGACGCAGCTGCACCACGTTGAGTTGTGGCACGAGTGCGACAAGCCGATCCATCGCCATCTGACGGACCTGCGGCACCCAGTCATTGCTGCGGACCAGCAAGAACGCCACCGTCACAAGGTCGTCGGGCTTGGTCGTCATGGCGCGCAGAGCTTTTTCACGAAAATATCCATCACCGGAGCAGGACACCAGCAGCGGCGACCGTTTGACCGCCCTATCGGTCAGCCCCCTGAGGCACCGCTTCGATGCTTCACGGCGCATTGCAGTGGCGCAGTCACGCTCTGCGCGAACTAGCTCGTCAGGCGAGAGTTGCGCCAGCTTTGCTTCGAGCGCAGCAATCTCGTGACCCCATGAGTCCCGGTAAAGTTGCGTCGCGGCGCGCTTGGCCTGTTCCGCAATAGTAAATATTTCAGTCATCTCGGGCGTTCCTTCGGGCGGCAAAATCTATAACCTCAGTCTCAAATCAGAGCCGGGGGCTTTGGGAATGGGCCCAGGGCCCCGGCGGCTCAACGGACACGGATTTGCCCGTTCTTCTCTCATCGCTCTTTCGGTTCCCTTTTGTCGCAAGGATCCGAATGGATTCGGAAAGAAAATTGCAAATACCTCAAGCGCTTGAAAATTAAGCAAAAATAACAAGTTTGCCACACACCCCTACACCTAATACGATACAAAAATATCGTAACTTATATGATTTGATATCATGCGCAATATTGTCATTGGATTTCTCGGCACTAAACTCGATATGGGCAGGAAACGGCGTTGGAAACCCACCCCGTCGCTGGTCACACATGACGGTTTTTCGGTGGATCGGCTTGAACTGCTCTATGATAACAATCACAACCGTCTCGCCCATTCCGTCAAACATGAGATTGAAGCAAACAGCCCAGAGACTGAGGTGGTCCTTAACCGCCTCGATCTGGATGATCCGTGGGACTTCGAAGAGGTCTACTCCAAGCTCTTTGACTTTGCGCGCAGCTATGGGTTTGACGAGGATCGAGAGCGGTATCACATCCACCTGACAACAGGAACGCACGTCGCTCAGATTTGCTGGTTCCTTCTCGCTGAAAGCCGCCACGTCCCCGCACATCTGTTGCAAACCGGGCCACCGAGTGGCGATTCCGGTCAGGCCAAGCTCGACATTATCGATTTAGATCTGCGCCGCTACAATGCGTTGCAACACCGCTTTGACCTGATCTCCCAAGAGTATAGCTATCTGCTGAAAGGCGGGATCGAGACCCGCAATAAGGCCTACAACAGTCTGATTTCCCAGATCGAACATGTGGCGGGGGCAACCCGCGCACCGATCCTCCTGCTTGGCGAGACCGGGACTGGAAAGACCCAGCTGGCGGAGCGTATCCACGCGCTCAAGCTTGATCACCGTATGATCAAGGGGCGCATGGTCCATGTGAACTGCGCCACGCTCAATGGGTCGGATGGGATTGCTATGCTCTTTGGTCAGCGGCGCGGCTATACGGGGCACGCGGGGTCGGAGCGCAACGGGTTGCTTCGCGAGGCTGATGGCGGTGTGCTGTTCCTCGACGAGATTGACGAATTAGGCCTGCGCGAACAGGCCGTCATTTTGCATGCAATCGAGACGGGTCGCTACTACCCGCTCGGCGCAGACTACGAGGTCACCAGCCAGTTTCAAGTGATCGCGGGCGCCAACCGCGACCTGCGCACATTGGCCGCCGAGGGGCAGTTTCGTCAGGATCTCCTGAGCCGCCTGACGGCTTGGACGTTTGAGATTCCGCCGCTACGGCAGCGGCGCGAGGATATCGAGCCGAACCTAATCCATGAACTCGCGCGGGCGGAGAAAGAGCTCGGCGTTCAATATGGCTTCAACCTTGATGCCCGCGCACGTTACCTGAAATTCTGCCGCGATCCCGCAACGCTGTGGCCCGGCAACTTCCGCGACTTCGGTGCCTCTGTGCGGCGCATGTGCGTTCTGGCCGCGCGGGGGCGGATCACCCGTTCGATGGTGGAGGATGAAATTCGCCGCCTGCGCGACCTGTGGTCTACCTCCCACAGCGACGGAGACGCCAGACTGCTTTCGAAGGTGATGGGGCGGGAGTCGGCGGAAATTGACCTCTTCGACCGCGCCCAACTGGCCGAAGTTGTCCGTGTTTGCCAACGCAGCGCATCACTGAGTGAGGCAGGCCGCACCCTATTTGCCCATTCGCGCGAGCGCCGAAAATCTACTAATGACGCGGACCGGCTGCGCAAATACCTCGCTAAATACGGCCTGGATTGGGAGCAGTTAAGATAAGAGCACTCTGGAAATTGTCGCATCGCATCAGCAAATTCCACCATGAGTGGCCCCGGTCAACGAGACGTAACCAATGGGCTGGTGACCTGCCCGTCACTGGTCCCTCAATCAAAATTAGAGGCTGTGGGGTTGGTCTTGATAGTCATTGGTTTCGGTTTGAGCAAGCGCGACCGGCGCGCAGCCGTCAATTCGCTCAAGCGCTTGGCGCGCTTGCAACGAATGTCTGCAATGCGGGCTGCAACCGCTGTATAGAAATGATGTGCCCAACGTCGGTTCTGGGCCGCTTCTAAAACGGCTCACGCCTCCCCAGAGAACTCAAGTGCTTGAACAGTAAAGTTTAGGACATCAGCCGTCGAAGAATTTACTACTTGGAACTCTTCCCAGGCTTCTGAAGGCAATAAAAATCGAGTGTCAGATGCTTGTGAGGAAATGCTCTCAAGAAAGTGGTTCATGCCGTCCAAGCTGATTAAGGCATTTACCACGACATCAATTTCATCCAGATCGAGCAAGCCAATAGCTGCCGCAAGCTATTCGGAAAACAACCTCTGTATTCGACCAACAGAGAGGAATCCATCGTTCGGGCGCTGAGCCTCAAGGTTTTTCTTTAGCGCACGTTGATAGTTTCGGAGTTCCGCAGCCAGTATTCGACGCAGTGATGTGTGCATGGATCCGAGCTGCTTTCTATGGTCCTCTCGCGCATTTTGGAATTTGCGCGTAGCGTCCAAATGACACCAACAAAACCGACAATACCCACGATTGTTGTTTGAAACTGCTCAAGGATTGTAAGGAACTCAGGGTTATCATCCTACGTCTGCAACTTCTTTGAAATATCAAGGCAACATGCTTTAGTGTCCGTTGGTAAACAACACTGAAACTGTACCGATTGCAAATTCTCGGCGCTTGATCGACTTCCATGAACGACTGCTTTGACGGGCCGCACTGCAGCAGCTCGCGGTGCCAGTGAGCATCAGCTCTGGGCCGCTCGTGAAAACGGTCCGGTAGGCTTAGATTTCAATGGCCTCAGCAATGGCAAGCGCATCTTCAAGCTCCACACCAAGGTATCGCACGGTGCTGTCCATCTTCGTGTGACCGAGTAGAAGTTGAACGGCACGCAGGTTGCCTGCCTTCTTGTAGATTTGGGTCACCTTTGGTGTTGTAGTGTCTCCTTCATTGTTCGATCAGAATTTAAGCTTCGTGCAAGCTGTACCGTGTGCGGACAACCGATCTGCTTGATGCGAGCCTGAGCGACGACGACCTCGCAGCCCGCGTCCAAAGATACGGAGACAAGGTCATCTCGGATGGGTCTACCTACATCACTGCGATGACAGACAACGCTCTTGGCGTCACAAAGCCCGATGGCACCTATGAAGTGCTGTTCCAATCCGACGAAGACCTGCCCTGGCCGGATGGCTTTTCGATGGGTGTCGACGGCTATGTCTATGCCACCATCAACGAATTGCACCGCTCACCGGTTCTCAATGGTGGCGAAGATGCCTCGATCGGCACCTATCGCATCGTGCGTTTCCCGGCGCTCGGCACTGCCATCAGTGGGAGGTAAAGCATGCTGTATCGACTGGACTTCACGGTGGAGTATGACGCCACATTGCAGCAGCAGGCCCTGTTGGGTGTCTGGGCAGAGGAGGCTGAGGCCGCGCTTGGTGCCAAATCGGCAGGCGTCGTGAAAGACCTGTGGAAAGTGGTCGGAGAGCGCAAAGTGCTGGCGATAGTCGATGTTGATACGCCAGACGCGCTTGATCAGATCCTATTTGATCTGCCGATCATGCAGAAGATGGGCCACCACGCTCAAGTCGACGTTCAGTCGCTGCATCGTTACGAAGACTTCGCAGCAGACGTCAAAGACCGCATCGGTCGCTGAAGAGAAAGGCATCTTTCATGGCAAAAATGGTTCACTCCTGTATCCGGGTTCTGGAGGATGACAGGTCGATTTCGTGGTACAAATCCGCCTTTGATCTGGACATCGTTGATCAGCTCGATTTCGAGAGCTTTCGTCTCACTTATCTCGCAAACAAAGAGAGTGGGTTTGAGCTGGAGCTGACGCTCAACAAGGGCCGGACCACACCTTATGAGCTTGGCGATGGCTACGCGCATTTGGCTTTTGTCGTGGAAGATGTCGTCGCCTATCACAAAACCATGATCGCAAAGGGGCTCGATGTTGGCGAGCTCGTCGAATTCGCACCTGATGGCGAACTGGTGGCGCGGTTTTTCTTCGCCACCGATCCGGACGGCTACAAGATTGAAATCCTGCAGGAGGCCGGGCGCTTCAAATAAACTAGGGTGCAAGCGCATTTAGGTGCGAGGCCGCAAAACAAGATGCGCCTGCATATCACAAACCTTCGGAGCCTTTAGGCAGAGCGAAAATGCAAGTGCTTTGCTCTGCTCGTTTCCCATTCTTCGCACAGTTCCCAGCCAACGATAGGCGCATACAACTGACCTGAACTCTCCGTGAGACAGGCTATCTCAGCAGAGTCCGCAGCTCTAAGCTTCAGGAGATTGCACGCCACGGGGCTCTGGACAGAATGCAAACACCACCCAAACCAAAAGACGCTCGCAAACCGCTTCGGGAGGGGTTGCAGGCCGCCGGTCAATACGATGCGCTTCAAACCGCGGGGCGGTTTTATCCCGTCGCCTGTGTCGCCTTGGAAATCACCCAGAAATGCAATCTGGACTGCACGCTTTGCTACCTGTCAGAACATGCGGAGCAAGCCCGTGATGTCCCTCTGGTGATCCTCTTCCAGCGCATTGCGATGGTTCATGCGCAATATGGGGAAGGCACCAATATACAGATCACGGGGGGCGACCCCACTTTGCGTGCCATCGATGATATCGAAGCCATTTGCAAAGAGATCAAGCGCCTGAACATGCGGTCCTGCCTGATGACAAATGGCATCCGCGCCACCCGCCCGCGTCTTAAGCGCTTGGCTGCGGCGGGACTGAACGATGTGGCCTTTCACGTCGATCTGACACAGGAACGTCAGGGGTATGACAGCGAAATTGCTCTGAACAAAATCCGGGAGAAATATATCGCAAGAGCGCAGGGGCTCGGTCTGCGCATTCTCTTTAACACAACGGTTTATGAGGGAAATCTCGCTGAAATACCTGCGCTTTGTGCGTTCTTTAAAGGACAATCCAGGCATTTGGCGTTGGTGTCTTTTCAGATGCAGGCGGACACAGGGCGCGGCACGGAGGACAAGCGTTGCACGGGGCTGACCCAAGATGTGCTGTCAAAGCAGATTGGCGAAGGATTTGGCGTGGACTTCCCCTCAAAGATCGGGATCGGCCATTTTGGGTGCAGCCGCTATGACCATCTGGCCATCGCAGGTGACACCGCTGTCTCGATCCTTTCAGACACGCAACTGGTCAAACGCGCCATCCGCGCTCTGGAAGCCGCAGACACCGATGAACACGCCGTGGCCAATTCACGCAAAAACTGGCGCAAGGCCCCGCTCTATGATCCCGGCCTGATCCTACATGCGGGCAAAACACTCCTGAAAGTACTGTGGCGCCTCAGATCGGGGCTTTTGTCCACTCGTCGCGTGCCCTCGCGGATGAGTGTGGTGCTGCATTCTTTCATGGATTCCAAAGCGCTGGAGCCTGAGCGCTGCGCCTCCTGCGTGTTTATGGTCGCCACAAGTCAGGGGCCTGTGTCCATGTGCGCGTTCAATGCCGAAAGGGACGCGCAGCTCTTTGCCCCGGTGGCGCTTGAACAGGGCACACAAAAGCTCTGGTGGAGCGCGGCCACCGGCGAGCTCACAGAAACCCCGGTAGAGGCACACCCCGAGGTGCCAAAATTCAAAAACATGAAAGGCCGGCAACGCGCAAAAGCTGCCAGCCAACGGGAGCATTCCACATGATGCGCTACCTTCTTTTCCCGCTACTTATGCTGCTCGGTGCTTGCGCCAGCATAGAGCGTGTGGCCCTGCCAAAGCCGACGCTCCTGTCGCCGGGTTTTGCGGTGGCTGAAGACGCCACACGCGCGCGCGTCGATCATGCCGCTTGGGATGGTTTTCTGGGCACATATGTCCGTCAGGATGTCCGAGGCATCAATCGCGTGGCCTATGGCGAGGTCACCGATGCCGATCGCAGGAAACTGCAGGGTTACTTGGCGGACCTTGAGCAGACCGAGGTTGAGGCTCTGACGCGAGAGCAGCAGCTGGCGTTCTGGATCAACCTCTATAACGCGGAAACCGTGGAGGTGATCCTGCAAAATTATCCGGTCACGTCCATTCGTGACATCACCGACGGGGCCTTGTCTTTTGGGCCATGGGACCGTCCGGTCACAACGGTGGACGGTCAGGAGTTGACCCTCAACGATATTGAGCACCGCATCATCCGCCCGATTTTTAATGAACCACGCATCCACTACGCATTGAACTGCGCCGCTGTTGGATGTCCGAATTTGATGAACCGCGCCTGGCGTGCCGCCACGCTTGAGCGTGATCTGGAGGCAGCGGAGCGCGCCTATGTCAACGACGACCGCGGCGTGCATGTCGACCCAAACGGCGCTCTAACGCTTTCCAAAATCTACATCTGGTTTCAAGAAGACTTTGGCGCAAACGAAAGAGAGGTCCTGGACCGCCTGCAAAAGGTGGCAGATCCAGAACGGGCAGTGGCAATCTCTGCGCGCAAAGGTGTGAAGCGCTACGCTTACGACTGGTCGCTGAATGAAGCTTTGCAGTGAGCGGGAATGCTAGAGTGAGAGCTTCTACCTCAGCCGGTTAACTTTCTTCTCGCAAAGCTGCCCTGAATGACCTGTCGCCTCCTAACCGGAAGAGAGCGCCGCGCGCGAAAGAGATACGCTAGCCACTCTCTTGTGCGCATCGCAATGTGGATGGTTTCAGAGCTATTGAGGGCTTTGTAAGGGCACTATAGCTGCCCAGAAATGAAGGCATATCTTTGTTCGATCAGTGCAGCCAACAAGCAGTAATATTCATAAGGCTTTTGCTCTTCAGCTTTGGGCAGGGCAGGTGATGCTAAGGCGGTTTATGAAGACCCTCGTGATGGCGTCCTGCATGAACGGGCTTGCCGGAGTTGCGCTTGCGAGTATGGATCAGGGGTGCGCCGCGGCACCGGAACCGGTTGTTTCGCTGGATCACGGCAGTCGCTACATCGCAGATGACAGCTCCCGCTCGATTGTTGATCCCACCTCAAACGCGGATGTGAATGCCCAACTTAAGCCGATCGATGCTTTTATCCGCAGCCTTGCCCAAGAAGCCAACAGCGTGCTTGCACAAAAAGGCGATCCTGCGCAAAGCGCCAATTGCGTGGTTGCTCAACTGGCCCACTGGGCCCGAGCGGATGCCCTTTCGGATCTCAAAAATCTCACAGCCAATTTCTCAGTTGGTTCTAGGTTGACCGGGTTTGCCTTCGCCTATGCGCAGGTGCGCCTCTATGCAGATTTAACCCAGGAAAAGACTGTCATTGAGGCATGGCTGCTGCAGCGGGCTCGCGAGCAAATGGCGTTTTGGGAAGAAGATGCGACGCCCGGTTCTAAGCGTGGCAACTTGCGGGCCTGGGCGACACTCGCAATCAATCTGGCGGGGTATCTGACCAAAGATGACAGTGCCTTGCGCTGGTCCGCTTGGTCGGCGACCTTTTTGCAATGTCAGGCTCTGGAGGATGGCAGTCTACCGCAGGAGATGAAACGCGGAAAATATGCGTTGCACTATCAATTGCACGCCATCGCGCCCTTGGTTGTCACAACTTTGTTGCTGGAGAGGCAAGGTTTGTCCATTCGGGGTGTTTGCGATGGTGCGCTCGTCAGAATTGTGAATTTTGCCGTGAATGACCTGAAAACGGGTGAGAAGAGCCAGGCTCATTCGGGAAAAACACAGAGCTTTTTTGACGGGTCTGAGAGTTTGGAAAAGTACCAACTGGCTTGGCTTGAAGCCTATCTGCTTCTCTACGAAGATGCGCGATTGGAGCATGTTGCCGAAAGCTTGCGCCCGCTGTCGCATTCAAAGCTTGGCGGACGGCAAGATATTCTCTGGCAGGCCTGGGACCCGCGACACGATTTCTAAAACTGCTCGAAATGTTTTTCAACATGTGCGGCTCCGTTCCGACAGAAACGGAGCACACATGGCATGCTCAAACATCATGTCTCCCGCGCGGAAGAGGCATAGCGTGCGGAAGCCTCATAGTAGTCCTCAAACCCGATCCGTTCGCGGAGTTCGCTGAACGCCATCAGACCCGGGCGACTGTCTTCTCGCATAGCCTGCAGACAGCTCACCATGGCCTGCATGGCGCTTGCCATGAGGGAGAGCGGGTAGGCGGCGATGGAATAGCCGATGTCTTTGAGAGCTTCGTTAGACAGATCGGGCGTTTCGCCGCCTTCAACGATATTGGCCATGTGGGGCAGCGAAGAAATGGCGCAGATTTCCCGCATTTCCGCTTCACTGCGCGGAGCTTCTACAAAAAGGATATCGGCGCCCAACTTGGCGAACTCCTCTGCGCGGGCAAGCGCTTCTGGTAGGCCATGTTCGTGGCGCGCATCCGTGCGTGCCAGAATAAGGATGTCGCTTCCTTGCGAACGGAGCTCTTCACGGGCATCGACTGCCGCGCGAATGCGGTCAAAGGCCTCGCCGCGTCCAACCACCGCTTTGCCGGGCGTGTGGCCGCAGCGTTTTGGGGCCAATTGATCTTCGATCATCACTGCCGCACAGCCTGCGCGGGCAAAGCCTTTCACGGTTCGTTTCACGTTCATCGCGTTGCCGTAGCCGGTATCGCCGTCGCCGATTAGGGGAATGTTGACCGCATCCGCAATATTGCGCGCCTGATCGACAACTTCGCCATAGCTCATAAGGCCAAGATCCGGCTCGCCGATGCGGCTGGCGGATGTGGCGAAGCCGGACATGAACGTCAAATCATAGCCTTCCTGTGCAATCAGCTTTGCGGACAAAGCGTCAAAACAACAGGGCATGATGTGGCATCGGTCTTCGGCGAGAAGCGCGCGGAGCTTTGCGGCTTGGGTCATAGAGAGGTCACCATTTGAAAGGAATGTAGAGCGCCAGATCTGGCACGATGTACAGAATTGCGACGGACAGCAGCATCAGCGCGAGGAACGGCCAGACGCCGCGTGCGACCTCCCCAAGCGAAACGCGCGCAACCGCTTGGATCACATAGAGGTTCAGGCCAACCGGGGGCGTGATCAGCGCACATTCGACCATGATCACCATGAAGATGCCAAACCAGATCGGGTCAAAACCGAGGCTCATCGCGGCAGGGAGCAGCACCGGCGTCATGATCAGGATCATCGACAGCGCTTCAAACACCAGCCCCATCACAAGCAAGACCACGCAGACCAGCAAAATGAACACAAGCGGCCCGTCGATATTGGCGGCAATAAAGGCTGAAATATCCTGCGGGATACGGTAGAGCGCGATGGCTTTGCCAAACACTTTCGCTCCGGCCACGATCAGCAGGATTGCAGTGGTTGTGATGGCGCTTTCCCGAACCGCTTCCCAGAAGGTTGCCCAGGTGAGTGTGCGCAGCCAGAAGACTGTGATCAGGATTGCTGCGGCAAATCCAACGGCGGCCGCCTCGGTCGGGGTGAATGCGCCGGAATAAAGTCCCAGAACGATCAGCAGCGCGAGAGCAAAGGAGGGCAGGGCGCGGACCGAGCTTTGCAGGCGCTGTGCCATGTCCGCTTTCTCAACCGGCGTGTAGGCGGGGGAAAGGCGGGCATAAAGCATGGCAAAGGCCACAAAAAGCGCAACCAGCAACAGGCCCGGGCCAATCCCGGCCAAAAACAGCGCGATGACGGATTCTTCGGCGACAAAGCCAAACACAATCATCGGGATGGACGGGGGGATCAGAATGCCGAGTGTGCCGCCTGCCGCAAGCAGCCCATAGACAAAGCGCTTGTCATAGCCACGGCTGACCATTTCCGGAATTGCGACTGTGCCGATGGTTGCCGCTGTGGCAACGGACGATCCGGAAATCGCGGCAAAGAGTCCACAGCTCAGGATCGTGGCCACCGCAAGTCCGCCGGGCCAGTGACCTACCCAGGCTTGCACCGCCGCAAAGAGATCGCGCCCGACACCGCCTTTCAGCAGCACGTTGGACATCAGGAGAAACAGCGGAACGGCCAGCAGGATAAAACCATCCAGCGTAGAGAGAACGGCCTGCGGTGCCATCAGCGGGGAGAAGCCACCCAGCATCAACATGCCAAGCCCAAGCCCTCCGAGCGCAAAGGCAACAGGCACACCGATGAGCAAGAGAGCAAACAGGCAGGCGAGGATCAGAACAATGGTCATTCGTGGCTCGCTCCCAATGAGGCGACATGCTGAAAACGCAAAGAGAGCAACTCAACTACGGCCTGAGCCGTCAGCAGGCCAAAGCCAACGGGAACGGAAAGCTCTGCAATCCAGCTGGGTAGGTTCAGGAGCGATCCGGTGGTGCGACCGCGCTCCCAACTGTCGTGAAATATGCCCCAGCCCCAGTAGGCGACGCAGGCGGAAAAGAGAATGAGCACCACCAAAGACAGCGCCACGCAAATGCGCTGGGCGGTAGGGGGCAGCAGCGCAGTGATCGCATTTACCGTGATATGACGACGGATGCTGAGCACCCATCCCAGCGAAAGCAAGCAGCCCCAGATCAGACAGAGCTGGCTGAGTTCTGCGGCCCAGATGGTGGGTTTGATAAAGAAATACCGCGCGATGACCTCATAGGTCAGCATCGCGCCCGTTCCGGCCATCAGGCACGCGCCAAGCAGCCCGGCGAAGCGCGACAGAGTCGTAATCATATGCATGAAATCAGAAGCGGGCGGCCCTCATATAGCGCCGCCCGAACCCTTTTCTTAGTCGCTACCAGCGGCGTTGAGAACGGTTTGACCAGCCTCACCGGACGCCGCGAGATAGGCATCATAAACAGGCTGTGCCACGGCTTTCCACTGCGCGAGCTCATCATCGGTCAATTCAACGATGTTCATGCCGTTTTCCTTCGCTGCGGCATAAGCCTCAGCCTCAATAGACGCCATCTTGTCTCGTACACTGGCTTGAGCGACCGCTGCGGCCTCGGTGATGTCACCGCGAATGTCGTCTGACAGGCCGTTCCACCACTCATTGTTGACCACCACAACAAACTCGATGTCGGCATGGTTCGTGACCGTGATGGTGTCCATGACTTCCCAGAGTTTGCGGGATTTCACGCCGGAAACGCCGGTCATGCCCACATCAACGGTGCCGCGCTGATAGGCAAGATATTGTTCTGAGCCAGAGATCAGTGTTGGTGCGCCGCCCGATGCTGTCACGAAGTCTCCAAGGGTTTTGCCGAAAACGCGCACCTTTTTGCCTTCCATGTCTGCCGGGGTGCGGATCGCGCCTCCGTTGGACAGCATGATCGCGCCACCGTAGGCTTGCCAATAGAGGACCTGCCCACCGGTCTTTTCGATCTCGGCTTCAATGGTCTCGCGCACCTTGGAGCCTTCAGCGACCGCCGCGCGTACTTTGTCTTCATTGTTCAGCAGGAACGGCATGTAGAAGACATCCACCACCGGTGCATCGCCGACATAGCGGGTCAGAGATGCGACGCCGGCTTCAATGGCACCTGAGCCGACCGCCGCAGGCACCTCTTTGTCTTTATAAAGCGTTGCGCTGTCATAGATTTCCACATCGATCGCGCCGTCCGTGCGGGCCTCCACTTCCTTTTCAAACAGAAGCAGGTTTTGACCCAGATGGCTTTTAAGCGGAAGCTGAAGCGAAATCCGCATCTTTTCCTGAGCCACAACCGCAGAAGCCGTAAGGGCAACGCCAGCGGCGGCCCCCAAAATAACTTTGAACATAATTTCCTCCCAAAGAATGCCCGCAGCACCGCGCGCAATTCACTGAACAATGCAATCAAATTTCTGTGAGCTTGGCAAGAATAAAGCCCCGTAGGCGTGTGGAGCGTCAATTGTCTTCGCTCCAACATCAATGTGAGGTTTCAAAATTCGCCGGATCTCACAGTCAAGGTTCTGGAGAGGCAGGTTGAGCCGCCTATGGGTCGGCTCCGAGGTCGTGTGGCGCTTGATCACAGGATCGAGCGCCACAGGTTCTGTTCAGAAAATCGGAGAAACGGAGCAGTCAGCAGTCTTCTCCCGCTCGCTGCCCCGTCCCCAAAGCAAGGCGTTACGCGGCCATATCATCGCGCATCTCTGCGCTGCTTTGCTGGCTGCCGATATCAAACGTCGCAACAGTGTCGCGCAGCTTGCTGGCATCCTTGGTCAGCGAGTTTGCTGTCTGCGAAGATTCATAGACCAGGCTCGCGTTCTGCTGCGTGTTGTGGTCAAGGTTTGACAGGGACGCAGACACCTCAGACATCTGAACAGACTGCTCCTGTGTTCTGCCCGAGACCGCCGAAATCAACTCATTGATATTGTCCATTTCGGTTTTCACAGCCTTGATCAGCTCATCAACACGTCCCGCCAGACCTTTGCCTTCCGATACGCGATCGTTGCTGGTTTTGCTCAGATCACTGATCTTGGTTGCGGCATCCGAAGTATGTTGCGCAAGGCTCCTAACTTCGGTCGCAACCACGGCAAAACCGCTGCCGGATTGACCCGCGCGCGCCGCTTCCACACCGGCGTTCAGTGCCAAGAGATTGGTTTGGAAGGCGATGCTGTCGATCAAGTCAGAGATTTGCAGGATTTCGACCGAAGACTCGGCGATGGATTTCATTGCGTCCATCACGCGGTCAAACTCTTCGGCCACATTGTTGGCGCTCTGGCCCGCTGTTTGTGCGGCTTCCCGCACCTTTTCCGCATTTTGCGAGGTTTGGCGGACAGAGTCGGTCAGCGATGTGGTCACCGCATTGGCTTCTTCCAGAGATGCCGCGTGGTCATTTGCAGCCCGTGAGACGCCATCCATCATTTTGGAGAGATAGGAGGCGCGATCGTCAAGCGTATCCGCACCCATGCGAGCCTTCGACACGATCTGCTTCAACTCAGACCGAGCAGTTTCCGCATAGGACAGAAGCTCTGAATAGCGACCTTCGAGGTCTGTCGAGACCGGTTCGGCCAGGTTGCCCGTGGCGATCTTTTTGAGGATTTCGGAGATTTCGCTGAAGGCTTTGTCCAATTTGGTCATCAAGCCGTTGGTGGCATCCACGATGCCTTCACCGCCGGAAACACTGGTCTGAATGCGGCCGGAGAAATCACCAAACTGTGCACGCTCAGCAATCTCCTGAACCTCTGCGCTCAACATCTCATTGTTGCGCGCAGCTTCGATCGCAACATTCAAGCTGCGGGCAAGCTCGCCAAACTCATCCTGGCGCTTCGCACCGGGGACTTCATCAACGGCCTCACCCTTGAAGTGGGACTGCATGGTGCGTGTCAGCAACCCAAGGGGGCGCAGCATACCAAGCATAACCATCAAACCCATCAGCAGCACCGCGGCGATGATCACAAAAACCGAGATTTTTGAGGCCTGTTCCGCAGACTTATACTCTTCGGTCAAAGCAGAAATCTGGCCCGAAATCCGAAGCTCTGGTGACGCGAGGAACTCGTCCAGCGGTGCCATGATGTCTGCCTTATACTGGTGATACTGTTTGGAGTGCATCAGATCACGCGCGAGCGCAAAATCTGGCTCGGCGCTCACGGTATAGGCGCCGGTGCTGTCCTGATAGATCCCTTTCACCGCATTCATCGCCCGGACTTCCAGAGCGACCAGCCCATCGGAATTTGCCTTGGCCTGCGCCAAAAGTTCGAACTCTGCGTCGGTAAAGCCCGCGTCTCTCATGAGGTCTTCAAGGGAGCGCGTAATACCACTGCCTGCGGGCACCGGACGGCCCGCCGCCACAAAATCCCAATAGATGCGATGATAATCCGAGGGTCTTTCTTTCTCACCGTTCCGGATGGCGAGAATGTCCATATATTGCGCTTCGTAGGCCGGATCGGCCGTCACCACATAGGTCCGCGCGAGCCGAGTGAGGTCATCGCTGGACTGGCGCAATTCGTCTGCAAGAAGGTATGATGTATATTGCTGCTCATAGGCGTTGCGCAGCGCTTCGCCGGATTGGGTCCGCATACTGCTGGTTGTATAGACCAAGAGCGCGCTCAGGAGGCCGATGGCGCTTAGAGCGATGCCTAAAATGCTAATTCGATTTCGAGCAAACATTTGATTCCCCGTTGGTGCATGTTCAGGGACCGCTTTTGCATGGCGTTCGTTGATAACTAGATAATCAAAGGATGAAATTTTGAGCAGAAATGCTGTGTTTCTGGAGCTGTTTTGGCTGAATTTAGCGAATTTAAGGGGAAATTAGGATTTATGTCGGTTGGCGGAAGATCTTGATAAATATGCGAAAAAATTCTTCCACAGGTTGTTTTTGATGTCCGTGGTCAAGCAGGCGGTGTTCTCAATCGGTGAACCCAATAATTTTGAGTGTCTGAAGCGTTTACATGTCTGATCGTGTCGCCTGTCTAGAGCCTCAAGCTGAGACTTTGCTGTGAACGGCGGCGATCATGCGGCGTTTCGAGATAGTTCGCCTAAAAAGGAACCGAAGCGCCGCAGATGGGTTTTCGGTTTGGCGGGCGGCGCAGATGTTTTGCGTGTGTTGTGGCAATTGGATCAGAGACAACAACGAGAGACGGTCAAATCTGCAAGCGGAGCGACAGCAAAGGCTTGCCACATTGACCTGACCAGATTTCAACCACTTGTTGTGCGTTGCAGGTAACATGATCGCCGTTTTTTCAGCTTTCTACGTGTCCGGACCACCGAAAATTGGCAGCCTTCGCTGCAAAGTGATACGGAGATCCAAAGGCACATTGGATCCGTCCTTTCGGAAGGCGCTCAACAAGACGGAAGGCAAATGCATTTTCTGAGCTCTGGTTACCGTACGGGGTGCCATGCCCGGTATTGAAACCCTTGATGTGGTGCCCAACCACTGGGTGCGATCCATTCTCGCGCTGCCACATCTTTCCGAGCACCGGCAGGAGGCGCTCGACGCCGCGGGGCTTTCTCACAGCAGTCTGGAAGATATTGGTGGCCCGATCCCGCGCGGCTCTGAAACAGCTCTGCTCGATTTCTTTTCCGACCGTCTAAAAAGCGCCTACGTTGGGGCCGAGATTGGCGTTGCGCTTGATCCGCGCAACAACTCGCTGCTGACATACATTCTGTTCAACTCACACACATTGCATGACGCGATCCACCATGTGCAGCGGTTCACGCCCATCACCCGGCCGCGCGCACGGATTGAGCTGCGAGAAACCAAAGATCACATCGATTTTATTGTCGACGGGGTTGGTCCGAACCTTCTGCTGAACCTCCACCTGATCGAATTCTCGCTTGGCGCGATGTTGGGGGCGCTGCGGACGGCCACCGACACGGCGGGGCTGGCAATCCAGGTCGGTCTGGCCAATCCGCGTCGAAACGGCCGGCGGGAGCTGGCAGAGATCTACGGATGCCCAGTCGAGCTGGGCGCGGATCAGAACTATTTGCGCTTCCCTGTCTCGGTTATGGACACAGCCATTCGCGGGGCTGATGAGCATCTTCTGGGGCATCTGACCAGCTACGGCGAAGTGCTGCTCAGTCGCAATAACGCCATCCCGTAACGCTCGCTGAAACCGTTGAACGGCATCTGTTGCATGGTATGGCATCCGGTCGCCCCAAGCTTGGGGATACCGCAGATGCGCTGGGGATGTCTGAGCGCACCCTCAATCGCCGCCTTCAGATGGAAGGCACCAGCTTTCGCGCTCTGGTGTCCAACACGCAGATGAAACTGGCGCGTGCCTTTCTGAGTGATCCAAATCTGTCCTTGGCGGAAACTGCGCATCTTTGCGGGTTTTCGGATCAAAGCAGCTTTACGCAGGCCTATCGCCGCATGACCGGAAAAACGCCCAAAGCTGACAGAATATTGCTCATTAAAAGCAACGGGTTGCGATAATCCGCCGATGGCGAATTTCCTAAAAGGAATGGCCGTACATCAACATAAAATCTGTGTTTCAGTTGACCCAAGCGACCACCACTCGCGGAACGACTAACTTGAAACAAGGGCAAACAATTGATGTCAAACGGCACTTTCTCCGACTTCCTATCGGCACTTCTGGCGTTTGAATCGGGCTGGGATCGGGATCGGTATGAAACCGGCGTCATTCAGGATTGGCAATTGGACACTTGGGCCGGAGGTCCGGTCAAGGATTTCTTCCCGGGCTACAACAGCTGGGGCGACCTGAGCGACAGTGAATGGGAGGCGATGGCCTATCGCTCAACCAATTCGCTTGGCTTTGTCGGGTTTCAATTTGGCGAAGCCCTTCTGATCGATCTGGGCTACTATGACGACGATCAGTTCTATGGCAACGGCGCCTCTACCAACACATGGGATGGAAGTTGGACGGGGAAAAACGGCGTGACCTCTCTAGAAGAGTTCATGACCAAAGAGGCGCAGACGGTCGCCATTCAGGAGGCGTTTGGCCTCAACCTTCAAATCATCACCAACGGCTTGGAAAACGCGGGACAGAGTCTCGATGATTTTCTCGGTCAGACCACGACCTATACGGATGGGAGCGGCAATACCGTCACGGTGGAGCTGACGCTGACAGGCATTCTGGCCGCGACCCATCTGCGGGGCGCTTACGGCACGCTGAATCTGTTGCAAAGCGGTGCTGTTTCCACAGACGAATATGGCACGTCGATCCTGCAATATATCGACCAATTTGGCGGCTATGATGCGGCGTCAGTGGAAGACATGATTGCGTTTTTTGAGGATCGCAAAACCGGCGACGAAGGGCTGGGGTCCCCGGACGGAAGCACTGGTGGGGCAGACGGGGGTAATACTGGCGGGGAAACTGACAGCGGCTCCGACGGCACTGGGGCTGGAACCACGGGGACAGCGGTCGGCACCGGCACTGCTGGTGTCGACAAAGACAGCGCAAATGTGGTGCTGACATGGACCTATGGGGTGGCCGCACAGGTCACGGATTTTGATCCGGCCACAGATACAATCTTCGTGGATTGGATCTCCGCAAGCGATCTTGAAATGACGGAAGCTAACGGCTCTGTTGTGTTTTCGGTGCCCTCCAATCAGCAATCGCTTACGCTTGTTGGCGTCACATTGGCGGACTTGTCCGCAGCCAATTTCACCATTCTTGATAACTCGGCGGCGCAGGAAATCCTGAGCCTCATTGGGGATGGTGACAACACGGGAGACAACACCGAGCCAGATATGGACAGTGGTGCCGGCGATGGGGGTGAGACCGGAGGCGGCACTGGCGACACCGAAACCGGCGCCGGGGACAGCGGCAGCAGTGACGATGGGACGGATAGCGGCCAAGGCGAGGGCAATGCGCCTGAGCCGGCGCCAGGCGGATCAGCTGAGGACTTTGACAATCCGGCGATCACCAAGTCAAACGCGGACGTCGTGGTCACCTGGGCCTACGGCACGGCGCGTGTTGTGACGGATTTTGATCCTCAGAATGATACCATCTTCATTGATTGGATCGGTGCGGATGCGCTTGAGATCACCGAGGAAAATGGCTCGGTTGTGATTGCGGTGCCGTCCAACGCGCAGTCTCTGACTTTGCAGGGTGTCACGCTGGATATGCTTGCGACGAGCAACGTTCACGCGCTCGATGCGACCGCGCGGGCTGAGCTTTCCACGATTGTCGGGCAAGGCGATGGGCACGACGGTGGCTCAGATACCGGGGATGGGGACACCAGCCACGGCAATGGCGGTCATGGGGATAATGGTCATGGAGGTGACGGCGACGGCCATAATGGTGGCGCTGGGCACACCCATATGCATGTCACGATCAGCTATGACAGCCCCGCGCGTGTTATTGATGGCTTCCTGCCCAATATGGGGGATGTGATTGAAATCAGTGCGGATGTGGCCGCCGCAGACTTTGAGATCTTTGAGGAATCCGGCGATGCACTGGGTCAGACCGTGCGGGTGGCGATCACCCAAAACGGCGTGACAACACAGACCATCCTGACCGGATTTGGCTTAGATGACCTCTCCATTGCCAATTTTTCGGCGGACAATCAGGGTGTGCTCAACGAAATCGCCAGCGCCATAGGCACCCAGATTTCCACCCCAAATGCGGGCGGTTACACCCTCAGCTATGATGCCGACGGCTCTAACCCGGCAGAAGTCACGGGCAGCACGGATGCGGGCGGACGGATCTTTCGGGCTGACAGCAACGCGGATGACATCGTCGGGTTTGATGCCTCCGTCGATCAGATTGATTTTGGCGGCACGTCGGTCCACGGCATGATCGTGACCAAATCTCTTTCGGGCGAAATTGTCATCGACAGCCCTTGGTCCGAGGCCGCCCAGATTGTTCAGGGGGTCACTTACCAGGATGTCAGCATCGAAAGCTTCGGCATCGTCGGGAACGAGCATTTTCGGCAGGACATGGGCGGTGTGATTTCCTGGGAGCAGGGCATTGGCCCCCGCCAGGCGGACACAGTCTATATCCGCAGCCACGAATACGGCAGAGCAGAGGTGATCGACAATTTTGATCCCACCTCAATGAAAATCAGCTTCCTCTACTTCGGCACCCGGGAACGATTGAGCGTTGAGGATACCGAAGCGGGTTTGATGATCTCCTCACTGCCCAGCGGGCAAAGCTTTACCTTCACGGGGGTGAGCAAGGCTGATCTGATCCCGGGCTTGGTCGAGTTCCACTTCGATCAGGTGATGGAGGACAATCTGGAAACGCCGTTTGGCTTTGATCAGAATGAGGTCACGCTTGTCGACCGCACGGTTCTTCTGACGCCGGAGGCCCCTCTTGGGGCTACCACAGATGGCTATCAGACCCGCACGGGCGATTTGACGGGCAGCACGGGTAATCCTGATGGAGCAGGAGGCGATGGCGGTGCAACCGAAACCGGCGGCAGTCCTGATGACACTTCTGGTGGCACAGGGTCAGGCGTGGGGCCCAGCGGTGTGGTGACCCTTGGAGAAGGCGTCGATGTTGTTGATATTGATTGGAACTGGGGCGCGCGCACCACAATCGATGGCTTCAATCCCGATGAGGATATCTTTGATTTCAAGTCTCTCAACGGAGACCAGGTCGACATCAGCGAGTTGGACGGCGATTTGCAGATTGAAGTCCTCAACAATGGCGGAAACGTCACCACATTCACCGGCCTTCAGGCCGAACAGCTGAGCCTTGGTAATTTCACCGCAAGTCCAAACAACCCAATCCTTGATGAGGCTGGTTTGTTGATGGCGCAGCTGATCGAATATGGTTTTGATCCATTGGGGTAACCTGTCTCAGGTAGGGGTGGCGTGCTGCCCCTTCTTCCCAATTGCTCCGGATTTGTCGCCCACAGTTTCGCGTTCGATAAGTCTCGACTGAACTTCAATTGGCGCTGGCGGGCGTTGATCAACAACCCAATTTGCAATGCCTTCGGCCGCCTCCCTGCCCATCTGTTGCACCGGCAAATGCACAGTCGTCAGACGTGGATAGGTTTCCGCAGAGGCGGGCAAATCCTGAATACCCATGACTGATATATCTTTGGGCACAGATTTTCCGGCCCGGTGCAGAGCGTTCAGAACGCCAAATGCGATGACATCTGACAGGCACAAAATGGCGTCATAGTCATTTGGATGGCTGAGCAATTCCCGCACAGCGTGTGCCCCTCCCGCGACCGAAAGCTCCGTTTCCAGCGCGTTGTGCAGCGCGCGGCCTTGCAGCTCAGAGATGGCGTCAAGACGCGCTTGTGTGCGGTCATTGAACGCTGTTGGGCCGTGAACCACCGCGATGTTTTCATGCCCCGATGACCTGAGGTGCTGATAGGCCAGTGCGGCTGCCTTGTGGTTGTCATATCCAATTGTGGGCAACCGATATTCCGGATCAAAACAGGAAATCACCAAGGCTGGCACGTCTCGCCGCTCCAGCATGTCAAAGAGCGCCTTTGTGTGGGATTTGCCGGTGAGAACCAGTCCTTCCACCC
This sequence comes from Shimia sp. R9_3, assembly GCF_017743755.1. Lineage (NCBI taxonomy): Bacteria > Pseudomonadati > Pseudomonadota > Alphaproteobacteria > Rhodobacterales > Roseobacteraceae > Shimia > Shimia sp. R9_3. The sequence goes on from NZ_JAGHRP010000008.1 coordinate 37,970, forward strand.
CATTGTCCAAAAGCTCTATTGCTTTGCGGGTTTCTTTTTCGGGGTCTTCATCCGTCGTCGCGACCACAAGTGAAAACCCCAGCTCCACAAGGCGGTTTTCCATCGCATTTAAGGTGATCGCAAAGATGTCGTTGTCCAGTGTGGGCACCAGCGCCCCAAGGATTTGAGTGCGGCCTGAATTGATGGCCCGCGCCGCGGCGCTTCGCACAAACCCAAGGTCGTCGATCACCCTTTGCACACGGGATCTGGTGGCTTCTTGCACCAGGTCTGGCGTGTTCAAAACGCGGGAGACCGTTGCCACCGAAACCCCTGCTTCGCGCGCGACGTCGCGCAGGTTGGCGCGTTTTTTGTGAGAAGGTGGCCGTGACATTCTGCGACAATAGGAGGGTTCTGTAACTGGTTACAGGAAAATCTTGACTCGTTGCGATTTTCGCCATGTAACTAGTTACATCAAATTGAAAAGGGGAGTTGCGTGCAGCAAACGCCGGTTCTCAGAGAGTTTAGCAATATGGGGTTTGATGGCACCCGCCGCCGTTTCCCCGGCTTTCCCTCGCGTGCCCGGTTGCAGTCACAGGCGCTCTTTCCGCGAGAGGCCAGTCGGTTTGAGTTGAAGGCCGGTGACCTCCTGTCTTTTGAAACACCGCTGAGCGCGCAACAGATCACGTTGTTGGTTTTGGATGCCCGAGGCCAGATTGCTCCCGGCGCTTTGGGCCTGACTGCGAACGGGCGGCTGGATCTGGAAAGCTTTGACCACCGCGCGCTGCTCGGCTGGAATGCCGGTCATGGCGGTGGCGATCTTGATGGGGCCGCTGTTACTGAGGTCGAGGCAGACGGGCTGCTGGTGTTTGCGGCCAAGACAGTTTGCACGGTTTGGGTAATCCGCGCCTTGCCGGTGGCGGCGCTGGTTTCCGGTGCGCATGTTGGCCAGATCTTCGTCACACCTACCGCCGACACCCCGAATATTGAGGACCTCCTCCCGCCGCCATTGGGGGAGATAAGAGATGAGTTCACGGTCAAGCGTGGCACAGCCATGGCCTATGAGCTGGCAGGAGGCGAGACCGTTCAGATCATCGATGTCGAGGGGCAGCAATGCTCCGATTTCACGGCACTCCGGGTAGATGCGCTCGACCGGGGGCTGGAGCGCGACATCGACAGCACCGCGACCCGGACAATGGTGCGCGGCGCCTATCCGGGGCCGGGGCTGCTGGATAAGTTCTATGATCGCGATCTGAACCCCATGATTCGCGTGCTGCAAGACACATGTGGCCGGCACGACGCCTTTGGCATGGCCTGCACCGCGCGCGGCTATGAGGAACGCGGTTTTCCCGGCCATTTGAATTGTTCTGACAACATCTCCCACGCAGTTGCCTCCTACGGGGTTGGGGCGCGTGTGGCGTGGTCCGCGATCAATTTCTTCTGGAACACTTGGGTTGATCACCAGTCCCATCAACTTCAGACCGAAGAAAGCCACTCTCGGGCCGGGGACTATGTGGCGCTACAGGCATTGCAGCCTTTGGTCTGTGCCTCAACGGCCTGTCCGGACGATCTTGATCCGATCAACGGCTGGAACCCCACCGACATACATGTGCGCATCTACAAAAAAGACGCACCGATCCGCCATGCCGTGGCCTACCGCGAAAAGGAAGATGCGCCCATGTCGATCAGCCAGCAGAGCGCCTTTGCGCCGGAAACATCCAAGCTGACCAAGCATTTTGCCCCGGCGCGTGATCTTTGGGCGCCCGTCAGCTTTCCGGCCACCGGCACCATCGGAGAGTATTGGGCCTGTCGCGAGGCGGTCACAATTCAGGACATGTCCGGCCTCAGGAAATTTGACATCATCGGCCCGGATGCGGAACGTCTGCTGCAACGCGCCACCACCCGTGATGTTTCCAGATTGGCGGTTTGGCGCGGCAGCTACACTTTGATGTGTGATGAGGCGGGGCAGGTCATTGATGACGGCACGCTCTTCCGGCTGGGGCCAGAGCTGTTCCGCTGGTGCTGTGGCTCTGAGGAAAGTGGACGACAGCTTGATGCGCTCGCCAAGCAAGAAGGCCTGCAGGTGCGTATCCATGCGATGGGCAATGCCCTGCCCAATCTGGCCGTTCAGGGACCAAAATCGCGTGACCTCCTGCGCAAGCTGACCTTTACCCAAAGCACGGTTCCGGCTCTCGATGATCTCAACTGGTTTGGCGTCACCGTGGCACGGGTTCAGGATCGGGATGGCATCCCCTTCATGCTCTCTCGCTCCGGCTACACCGGGGAACTGGGCTACGAACTCTTTTGTGCGCGCGAAAATGCTGCCGCGCTCTGGCGGGCTGTTGTGACCGCGGGTGCGGAGTTTGGCATCACGCCCATGGGATCAGCGGCCTTGGAGCTTTTGCGTGTGGAGGCGGGATTGGCCGCCGCACAGGCTGAATTTGCGGCCGGTGTGGATGCCTTTGAAGCCGGGCTGGGCTTCGCCGTCAGCCTGAAGAAAGATGGTTTTGTCGGCCATGCCGCTCTGAGCCGGAACGCGCAAGCTCCGCGCAAGCTGTTGCGCGGGCTGTGGTTTGAAGGAGATGACGTGCCAGCACATGGCGCGCCAGTCTTCGCCGGAGAGCGTCCGGTGGGCCAGATCACATCTGCTGTGCGCTCGCCAATGTTTGAGCGCGCCATCGCCATGGCGCGGCTCTCAGTGGAGTTTTCCGCGACCGACACGGCTTTGGAAGTGGGCCAGCTGGATGGCCATATGAAACGTCTCCCCGCCAAGGTGTGTGACATCCCATTTTACGACCCGAAACGAGAGAAGGCCCGAGCATGAGCGATGCGGTTGTCGAAATAGACGGCGTCTGGAAAATTTTTGGTGCTCAGGCGGATGAGGCCATGGCCGCGATCCGGTCAGAAGGCATTGGCAAAGCAGAGGTGCTGGAGCGCTTCGGCGCGGTTGTGGGCGTGAAAGACGCCAGCTTTCAGGTCGCTGAGGGAGAGATCTTCTGCCTGATGGGGCTGTCAGGCTCCGGCAAGTCCACACTTGTGCGCCACATCAACCGATTGATTGAACCCACCGCCGGTGCCGTGCGCATTCTGGGCGAAGACATTGGCAAAATGCGTCAGGACGCCCTGCGGGCCGTCAGGGGCACCAAGATCGGCATGGTATTTCAGAACATGGCCTTGCTGCCGCACCGCTCTGTGCGCGACAATATCGGGTTCGCCCTCGAGCTGCGCGGCATGGATGCGTATCACCGCGCACAGCTCGCAGATCAGGCGCTCGAAACGGTGTCGTTGCACGGCTATGGGGACAGGCTTCCCTCAGAGCTCTCCGGTGGGATGCAACAACGGGTGGGGCTCGCCCGGGCATTGGCCGCAGATCCTGAGATCCTGCTGATGGACGAGCCGTTCTCCGCACTGGATCCGCTCATTCGACGCAACTTGCAGGATGAGTTTCTTGGGCTGTCCGAAAACCTGAAAAAGACCACGGTCTTTATCACCCATGACCTCGATGAAGCGATCCGGATGGGGGATCGCATCGGCATCATGAAGGACGGCGAGATTGTTCAGATTGGCACCGCCGAAGACATCGTCACCGCTCCGGCTGATGATTACGTGGCGGATTTTGTCGCGGGCATTTCGCGTCTCAAGCTGGTGTCAGCGTCCAAAATCATGGTGCCGCCAGGCGCCTATCAGGCCAAGCGAAAGCCGCTTGATCTGGCACTGGACCACCCGGTGGCCCGGCCGGAGGATGATTTGGACACGCTTGTTGAGCTGAGCACGCACTCAGACCTGCCGGTCCTCATCAAGGCAGACGGCGCGCTTGTGGGCGTGGTCGACAAAAACACACTGTTGCACGGACTTCAGGGGAGTGCAGACCAATGAGCATGCAGGCGAACACAGGGGCCGAACAGCGCAACATCGAGGACCGCGACGTCTCGATCGAGGCGTTCTGCGTCACCAAAGCGGACTACTACGCCCCAATCTTTGAGCGCCACCAACGCGGGCAACTGCCACGCTGGCATATGAATATCTGGGGCGTGATCGCGCCTTGGCTCTGGGCTGCCTGGCGGGGTGTCTGGCTGATGTTCTGGGTCTCACTGGCAATCGACATCGTTGCCATCGTTTGCCTCATGCAGGTGATCAAGTTCGCGCCGCTTCTGGCAGAGGCACAACTTGATCCCAATGCCAACAAAACGCTCATTCCCCGCTACACCAACTGGATAAGCACCTACGGCACCATCGGCTGGATGCTCCTGATCTTGGGGCGTATCTGGATGGGGAGCCAGGCGAACCGGTGGTATTACGACCAATACAACCGCTGGCGCATTGATCCCACTGTGGCCAGCGGCGTCACGCCAAAACGGTTGGGAATGGGATTGGTCATTATCCTGATCTGCAGCCCGATCACTACCTACCGCGCGACACAGCTGCGATTGGATGAACGGGCCTGTTTCAACCAGATCCGGGCCGCCGAAAGTGTCGAGAGCCTGATGGCGCAGTACCAGCTGCCCGACGTTGCCACGCTCAGCACAACGGTGCGCGCTGATGCCACTGCGGCACAGGCGCTTTATGACCAGCTGAACGCGATTTCTGACCGCACCGCAGAGCAGAACACCGCCCGCAGTGCCGCTCGCCGCGATGCGCGTGACCTTGGTCGCAGCGCCGATCTGGTCGAGGAATATGCGGCCATCACAACACGGGACCGGTTTGACTGCTTCTTTATTGATGATTTCCCCACACTGGCGCGCCTTGATCCACCGGAAGACGTGACCTACCGCCGTGTCACGGATGATGCGGGCAACACCGAGGTTGTCGCGCAAATCAAACCACCGGTTCAAGGCCGCAAAGTCACGCTGTTCACCTATTCTGCAGAAAGCATCGACATCTCCATCAACTGGCTGCGCGCCTCCTTTGCCGGAGCCTTTGACGCGATGACCAATGTTTTGCGGCAATCGCTCATCCGGGTGGAGGTAGCCTTCATGCAGACCCCCTGGCCGGTTGTGGCCTTCCTGTTTTTGGTTCTGAGCTGGACCTTTACCGGCATGGGCACCACGGCTTTCGTGGCCTCGTCTCTGACCTTTCTCGCGCTATTTGAGCTGTGGCAGATTGCCATGCAAACCATGGCGCTTGTGGTGGTCTCGACCGCGGTCTGTGTCTTTGTCGGGCTGCCAATCGGCATCTGGATGGCCAAAAACAAAATCGCGCGTTTCATCACCGAGCCTATACTGGATGTGATGCAGACCATCCCGTCGCTCAGCTATCTGGTGCCGGCGGTGGCCTTCTTTGGCATCTCACAGCCGCCTGCAGTTTTGGCCACGGTGGTCTTTGCGATGCCCCCCATGATCAAGCTGACAGCGCTTGGCATTCGGCAGGTGCCTGAAAGCACCAAAGAGGCCGCGCTTGCCTTTGGCGCGTCAGAACGACAGCTCCTGCGCAAAGTGGAGCTGCCAATGGCGGTGCCTTCAATCATGGCCGGCCTTAATCAAACCATCATGCTGGCCCTCTCCATGGCCACCATATCCGCCTTCATCGGCGCCGAAGGCCTTGGCGCTATTGTGACGGCCGCGCTGGGCGATGCTCAGGCCGGCAAAGGCCTGCTTGCGGGGATCGCCATCGCGCTGGTTGCGATGATGATCGACCGCATCCTGCGCGGCATTCGAAACTCGTTCAGCCGTATCTGACCCAACCAAAAAACACACAGGGAGAACCACTCATGAAAACTCTTAAGACATCCGTTGCGCTGGCGGCCCTGCTCGGGGCGGCTGCGGGGGCCTCTGCTCAGGAGAAAGTCACCTTCTCAGATCTGAGCTGGAACGGCGCCCAGGCCATTGGCCATGTGCTCTCCACCATCATCGAAGACCAGATGGGTGGAGACGCGGAAATCGTGTCCGGTATGAACCAGGCCGCCGTGATCATGGCCGGCATGGACAAGGGCGATGGTTCTATCGACGTCTTTACCGACCTTTGGATGCCAAACCAGCAGGCGCTTTGGGACGAATACATCGATGGCAATCAGACCGTTGTGACCAACGCGCCTTATCAGGGCACGTCCAACATCTATGTGCCGTCCTACATGAGCGACACGGTCAAAAGCATTGAGGACCTCAAAAATCCCGAAGTGGCCGCTATGTTTGACACCGATGGCAACGGCAAAGGTGAATATTGGGCTGGCGACGTCACATGGGCTTCCACCAAGCGCTGGCAGATCAAGTTCAAATCCTACGGTCTGGACGGGCTGTGGGAGCCAAACATCGTGTCTGCCGACACGTTTAAGGCAGGTCTTGAGGCCGCGTATACAGCGGAGAAACCACAGCTTTTCTACTATTGGACCCCCGAAGCCATCCACGTCAAATATGATCTGACAGCCGTGCAAGAGCCAGCCCGGACCGATGGCTGCGAGGATGTGGATCTCGATGCAGAGGACTGGCTCGAAGTGTCCGAATTCAACTGCGTGATTGCGTCCAACGACATCTACGTCGCCTACTCAAAATCACTGGAAGAGCGCAATCCGCCGGTCGCGCAAATGCTTTCCAACGTTCAGTTCACCGGCGATGAGATCAACGGCTGGATCGTTGAGATGTTTGAAAACAAACGTGATCCGCGCGAAGTGGCCGAAGACTGGATCGCAGACAATATGGACACTGTGAAATCCTGGATTGAGGGCTAAGCCCGAGCTGTCTTCAAACGAAAACAGGCCGCATCTGATGCGGCTTGTTGTTTGAATTTGAGTGCGGACGTTTCGAGTGATCGCCGAAAGAGGGCGCTTAGTTCTGCCCACGTGCTTCTTTGACCCAAGCCACAATCAGCTCGCGGGAGTCGCGATCCATCTCGACCGCGTTTGGCGGCGGCATGGCGTGAGACAGACCGGCCTGCAGATAAATCTGATCCGCATGACGCGCCACATCTGCCTCGGTTTCCAGCACAACGCCCTTTGGGGGCCAGTGCATACCCTCCCATGAGGGGTCGCGCGCATGGCACATTGAGCAGTTCCCGATCACCGCATAATAGGCATCTTCAAAGCGCTCCGCAGATGCGTATTTCTGCTCGTAAGGCGTCAGCTGACGTGCTTCTGACACCTCATAGCTTTCACCTGAGCGCGCGGTGGACAGCCACGCAATCACCACCATGAGCACCGCAGTGGCGAGCCAGGTCCAGTTCGGTCCTTTCCCGGTTTTGTGCATGGTGTTGAAGTAGTGGCGGATGGTCACGCCGGTCAGGAAAATCAGGCTCGCGATGATCCAGGAATACTCCGTCGCAAAGGCCAGAGGGTAGTGGTTGGACAGCATCAGGAACACGACCGGCAACGTCAGGTAGTTGTTGTGGGTCGAGCGGACCTTGGCAATTTTGCCGTATTTCGCATCAGGCGTCCGGCCGGCTTTCAGGTCTGCCACCACAATCCGCTGATTGGGCATGATCTGAAAGAAAACATTGGCGGTCATGATGGTCGCCGTGAACGCGCCCAGATGCAGCAGCGCCGCGCGGCCTGTGAACAGCTGATTGTACCCCCAGGACATGAACACGAGGATGGCAAACAGCAGCAACATCAACAGGGTGGGTTGTTCGCTCAGTTTGGATTTGCACATCGCGTCATATGCCAGCCAGCCAATCGTCAGTGAGCCACCGCTGATCAAAATCCCCTGCCAGAGTGCCAGATCGGCTTTGGTCGGATCGAGCAAAAAGAGTTCGCCGCCAACCCAGTACACAATCATCAGCAACGCGGCACCAGACAGCCAGGTCGTGTAGCTCTGCCACTTGTGCCATGTCAGGTGCTCGGGCATCTCAGCAGGCGCCACGAGGTATTTCACAGTGTGATAAAATCCGCCGCCATGGACCTCCCATTCCTCGCCAAACGCGCCCTTGGGCAGGTGCTCGGCGGGTTTGAGCATCAGGTCGAGTGCGATGAAATAGAATGAGGCCCCAATCCAGGCCATCGCTGTGATGACGTGAAGCCAGCGTACTGAAAATGCGATCCAGTCCCACAAGATTGCCATATCGTACATGGCGGTCCTCCTAAAAGTCGTGTTCTGACACACTCTATTGGAGGCATGTTTATTCTGCTATCGCAGTCAAAAGCCAAGCAGTATCAAAAAAAACGAAACAATGGTCGGCTTTCGGGCCAGCTGCACCGGGATGGTGCGTATGAATTGGGCGGATAGGCGGTTTCTGCGCGTCAGGATTGGCGGGGTCTGGGACGCAAAAAAGCCCGGCGTCATCAAGACACCGGGCCGCGCATGCAGTCAGGGGGAGTGAGTGGAATGCGCAGAAAGCGTTAGAAATCAACCTCAATGGCGACGCCTTTTTTGACAGCCAGATCGACAACCGCCGCCGCAACCGCGAGATCCTGAAGGCCGACACCGGTGCCATCAAACAGCGTGATCTGATCTGGCGATGTGCGGCCGGCAATCGTGCCGTTGATGACCGCGCCGATCTCGGCAACATCAGTGTCTTTGATAAGCCCCTGACCAACCGCGTGCTGCGCTTCGCCGATGGATACCGATTGGGCGACTTCATCGGTGAAGACATTGGCCCTGACCAGAAGTTCCGCCTCAACCTCTTGTTTGCCCTTGGTGTCGGTGCCCATACAGGCGATGTGGGTGCCCTCTGAAATATGACCCGCCATCACCGAAGGTGAAAATGCCGAGGTGATGGAAATGATCACATCCGCCTCTCTCAGATCGGGCAACTCGACCGCCTCAAACGGCAGCCCGGCCTCATTGGCGACCTTCTCAATATTTGGCAACATTTCAGGGTGATAGTTCCAGCCAATCACCTTTTCAAAGTTGCGCTGTTCCAGCGCCGCGCGCAGCTGGAATGTGGCCTGATGCCCGGCGCCAACCATACCAATCACCTTGGCATCTTCGCGCGCCAGATGTTTGATCGACACAGATGAGGCAGCAGCGGTGCGCAATGCGGTCAAGAGGTTGCCGCCAACCATCGCTTTGGCTTTCCCTGTGTCCGGGTCAAACAGAAATACCGTGGACTGGTGGTTGATCAGATTGCGCTTTTCCAGGTTGTTGGGCCAATAGCCGCCCGCCTTCAACCCGAGGGTCAGCCCCGCTTGATCAAAGCCTCCTTTGAAACCGTAGAGCGCCTCCTCATGGCCGATGGCTTCGCGCACAACCGGGAAATTGTTGGCGTTGCCTGAGGCCATGGCTGCAAAGACACGCTCCACAGCGTCAAAGGCCGCCTCCCGCGTCATCAGGTCGGCAATCTCGCGTTCAGGAACAATCAGCATATTTTTCTCACTTTGCATTGGTGCGCCTGTGCGTCGGATCGGAAGAGAAACCGGCTCACGGGCGTCTTTCTGGCAGCTTCACCCTGCCGGAGCTTCTGCCTCAGGCGTTCAATCAATAGGCCCGGCCGCGCGCTGACACCGGCCAGACGCATTCCACCTTGCCGTTGCGCACTCCGACGTACCAATCATGGACATTTGCGGTTGGGTCACAGTGCCCCGGCACCAGTTTGAGCTTGTCATTCACTTTCAAGGCGCCGTTCGGATCCATGACAACACCGTGTTCGTCAGAGCATTTGATGTATTCCACGTCATCACGCCCAAAGATCACGGGCAGCCCTGAATCGACGGATTGTGCCTTGAGGCCTGCGTCCACAATCGCCTTGTCGGATTTTGCATGGCTCATCACGGAGGTCAGGATGAAGAAGGCGTTTTCCCATTCGCCCTGATCAATACGGTTGCCCTCTTTGTCCAGAATGCGGCCATAGTCCGCGTCCATGAAGGCGTAAGAGCCGCATTGGAGCTCGTTGTAGACGCCCGAATTGGACTCAAAATAGTAGGACCCGGTGCCGCCACCGGAAACCAGCTCACATGTGATGCCCGCTTCCTTCAATCCGGCAACGGCGTCTTCCACCATGGCAATCGCGATATCCAGTTTGGCTTTGCGATCATCATAGCTGTCCATATGTTGCATGGCGCCCTGATAGGCCTGAATGCCGCTGAATTTCAGGTTCTCCGCCGCCTTGACCGCCTTGGCGATTTTTACAACCTCCGCCGTGGAGGTCACACCACAGCGCCCTGCGCCACAGTCGATCTCGATAAACACTTCCAGTTCTGTGCCCTGCAGCCCTGCAGCTGAGGACAGGTCGGCGACATTCTCCAGATCATCGACACAGACAATGGTGCGGCTGCCGAATTTGGGCAGGCGGGCCAAACGGTCAATCTTGGCGAGGTCACGGACCTGATTGGACACAAGAATGTCTTTGATCCCGCCGCGTGCAAACACCTCGGCTTCCGAGACTTTCTGGCAACACACGCCAACCGCGCCGCCCAGTTTCTCCTGAAGCTTGGCCACTTCCACCGATTTGTGCATCTTGCCATGCACCCGATGGCGCATGCCGTGCGCCTTGGCATAGTCCCCCATTTTCTTGATGTTGCGTTCCAGCGCATCAAGATCCAGCACCAATGCCGGTGTCTGAATATCCGCTTCGTCCATCCCCGGTTTGGCGGGAATGTCATAGCCGACTTCGAAATCATTGAGGTTGCTCAGGTCTTTCATTTCATGCTCCTCCGTCAGAATTTGCCCGCGCCTTGGGGCTGTCTCGATGTTTGGGTCAGGGGGTCGTGAGCCAGGGCAGGGTGTCGAGATCGACATTCCCACCGGTGACAATCAGACCGACACGTTTGCCTTTGAAGGCCTCGGGGTTCTTCAGAACCGTGGCCATCGGCACCGCACTTGAGGGCTCCATCACGATCCTCAGGTGTTTCCAGATGAGTTTCATCGCGTCGATGATCTCCTGCTCAGAAGCGGTGTAGATCTCGCTCACGTGGTTGGACACAAAGTGCCATGTCAGATCTTTGAGCGGCACAAGCAGACCATCCGCGATCGTCTTGGGGGCATCATCAGCAATGATATGGCCCGCCTTGAAGCTGCGATATGCGTCGTCGGCCTGTTCCGGCTCAGCGGCAATCACCTGTGTTTCCGGCGCCAGCGTGGCAAGTGTCAGGCAGGTGCCCGAAATCATCCCGCCGCCGCCAATGGGCGCCACAACCGCATCGAGCCCGTCCACCTGCTCGACGAATTCCTTGGAACAGGTGCCCTGACCCGCGATCACCCGCGGATCGTTGTAAGGATGGACAAAATCGCCACCGCTTTCCGCCTGCACCTTGGCAAAGGTCTCCTCGCGCGAAGATGTCGAAGGCGCGCATTCGGTGATTTTACCGCCATAGCGGCGCACAGTGTCTTTCTTTGCCTGCGGGGCCGTGCTCGGCATAACGACATTGCAGGGAATGCCGCGTTTCATGGCGGCGTAGCTCAGGCAGGAGGCGTGGTTGCCCGAAGAATGCGTCGCCACGCCCTTTGCTGCCTGCGCGTCGTCCAAGCCAAACACGGCATTAGTCGCGCCGCGCACTTTGAACGCGCCCGGCTCCTGAAAGTTCTCACATTTGAAGAACAGCTTGGCCCCGGTCAGCTCATTAAGATAGTCTGATGTCCGCACCGGTGTTTTACGAATATAAGGCTTGATCCGCGCGTGGGCGCTCAGCATGTCGTCATAGGTCGGGATATACATTCCGGCTGCCTCTCTCTTATGCGGCGTCTTGCCGGGGCACAGCTGTGTTGCCGCGGTAATAGTCCTGCGCTGCAGCGACGCCTGAGCCCAGTGTGATATCCAGTCCCAAGTCGGCCATGCACATTTCAGCCGTGGCAATACCGGATAGGGCCATCACATCGGTGAGGCTGCCCAGATGGCCAATGCGGAACACCTTTCCGGCCACCTCGCCAAGTCCAACTCCAAAGGCGACGCCGTATTTGCTGGCTGCGTGGGTCACGATATCGGTGGCATTGAAGCCCTCGGGCGTGCGGATGGCGCTGACCGTATCTGAATAAAGCGACGGGTCGGTGGCACAAAGGTCCAGCCCCCAGGCCCGCACAGCCGCCCGCACACCTTCCGCGATGCGATGGTGGCGTGCAAAGACGTTTTCAAGCCCCTCATCGAGCAGCATGCTGCAGGCTTCGTTCAGACCATTGAGCAGACCAACGGCAGGCGTGTAGGGATAAGCGCTATTGGCATAGCCCGCGCGCATGTCGGCAATATCAAAGAAGGTGCGTGGCAGCGCAGCGCTCTGGCTGGCCTCAACCGCTTTCGGGCTGAAGCCCACAATAGCCAGACCCGCGCTCAGCATAAAACCTTTCTGTGAGCCGGTCACCGCAACATCCACGCCCCATTCATCCATGCGAAAGTCCATCGACGCGATAGAGGACACGCCGTCCACAAACAGCAGCGCAGGGTGGCCCGCCGCATCCAGCGCCCGCCGCACGGCGGCGATGTCAGACTTCACTCCGGTTGCGGTCTCATTGTGTGTGGCCAGCACAGCTTTGATTTCATGCTGCGTGTCTGCGCTGAGGATCTCTTCATAGCGCGCCGCTGGCAGGCCTTCTCCCCACGGGGTCTCCACAACCTGAACATCCAGGTCATGACGCTCGCACATGTCGATCCAGCGGTGGCTGAACATCCCATTGCGCGCTGCAAGAATTTTGTCGCCAGCTGACAGGCAGTTGGTCAAAGCGGTCTCCCAGCCTCCGGTGCCGGTGGCGGGAAAGATGAAAATCTCCGCGTTTGCGCTTTTGAGAACCTCGCGCACACCTTTGCGGGCCGGATGCAGGATTTGCCCAAACAGGGGGGACCGGTGGTCAATCGTCGGCATGTCGCAAGCCTTGCGCAGGCTTTCGGGAATGTTCGTCGGGCCGGGGATGAAGACGGGGTTTTGAAAGCTCATGGATAATCTCCTTGCGTCACAGAAACGACCATAAGCAGGAGTCCGGCACCCCGATATTTTTTTGATTTTTGGTCGTGAAGTTCGGATGGATCAAAAAATCTGTTTGTTGTCATATGCTTGGTTTTTTCATATAATGAATTTGGTTTTCACTTCGAAAATGTGAGTATTTATGGATTTTCAAGATAATCAGGTTTCGAGCGCTCGAAAGTCCCGAGGGCGGCCTCGTGGGTGGGATGACAAGACCGCGCAAAACACGATCAAATCTCTGGATCGCGCCATGGAGGTCTTCGAATATCTCAGCGAGGCGCAGGGCAAGCCTTTGTCTCAGCTCGCCGATGAAATGGGGCAATCTCCCGCCACGGTTTACCGGGTGCTGATCACGCTTGAGGGCCGCGGTCTTGTGGAGTTTGATCGCTACGAGCAGGTCTGGCACATCGGCCCCCGCGCCTTTGTGATCGGGGCGCGGTATCTGCGCCGAACCAGCTTGGTCGATCGCGCCCGCCCAATCATGCGCCGTCTTATGGAAGCAACAGGTGAGACCGCCAATCTCGGCGTGGAACGTGAAGGCGCGGTGCTGTTTCTCAGTCAGGTCGAAACCCATGCCAGCATTCGGGCGTTTTTTCCGCCTGGCACCCTGTCTCAGATGCACGCCTCTGGAATTGGTAAGGCGCTCCTCGCCCATATGGATGCGGACCGGCTGGAGCGTGTGCTCTCAGCCAACGCGCTTGAGGCCTTCACCGATTTTACCATCACAGATCAGTCTGCCCTGCACGCCGATCTCGCGCTGATACGCGAGAGGGGGTATTCGGTGGACAATGAGGAGAAAAATATCGGCATGCGCTGCATCGCTGCGCCGGTGTTTGACCTTAACAATGAAGCGGTTGCCGGGATTTCGGTCTCCGGACCGACAAGCCGGGTCGGCTCTGAAGAGATCACCCGTTTCAGCCAGCCGGTGGTGGAGGCTGCCCAAGCTCTGACCGAGGCCATCGGGGGAGAAGCGGCGTCAAGAACGTCCTGAGGCTGACTTATCCGGGCTTAGTGTGCAGGCCATCCAAAGAAGGTGTTTGGGCAGCCTGCATATTTGGTGTCTTGGGGGGGCTTATTCCGCCGGTGCCGGGGCGTCTTCCACCACCGCGTTCTGGTTCACCATGTCGTCCTCACGGTGAAAGAGCGGATAGATATAGAGGAAGGCTGCGGAGATCAGGTAACCGGCGGTCACACCTGACAGCTCGGGCCAATGCAGGCTTGCGCCGTGGATGATACCAACCGCTGACATGGCAGATGCGGCCAGGGCAAACCCTCCGGCATTGCGGAAGCGGCCATCAATCACACTCGCAACAATCGCGCCCCAAATGAGGCCCGTCAGAATGGCCCCTTGGGATAGGGCGAGATGGCCTTCAAAATGCGCCCCTTGCTGAAGCAGGGCGGCGGTCAGCGCCTCGTCACCCAGTTGGGGCAGCCCGGCAACCCCGACCGCGCCCAAAGCGCCCATGAGGGAGCCCCATTTGACCATAAGAAAGGCTGAGACATGCGGCATCATCGCGATGGTCACAGCGGCCATATGCTCGGTCTTGACCGAATGCGCGGTGTTGGTGATCAGGCTCAGCGCCACAAACACCAGAACCGGCGCGGCGGCGGCCACTGGGATCAGGTTGTTGAGGAAGGCCAGCAGCCCCAGAAAGGCAGCGAGTGGAATGACCACGCCAACCCCGATGATATAGCCCGCACGCGCGCCCATGCGCTTGTAAGCCGGATGCCCGATATAGGCCGTGGTTGGGAAGGGCGAGCCAAACACCGCGCCCACCATCGTGCCCAGACCATCGGTGATCTGGCAGGTTGCCACAGGATAGTGATCCCCTGCCGCTTCCGCGCTCTCCACGTTGTTCATCGTCTCAATGAAGTTGTAGATCTGGACCGGTATCAGCACCAGAAACAGCTCCGGATTGGCAAACAGATGCTGGATGCCGGCAATCAGATCGCCGAAATATGGCAGGGGCGCATAGAAGCCAACGCCGTCCGCGCTCAACTTGGCCTCACCGATGCTCAGCGCAACGATTGTGCCCACGATCAAAGCCAACAAACCTGCTGGAATATTGTACGGAAGACGGAACCGTCCAACGAGGCCCCAGAGAATGATGATCATAGAGGCAAAGCCGATGAACGGGTTCTCAAACACGGTGGCGAGCGGCACGGTGCCAATGAACACCAGCGCGATGCCGCACAAGGTGCCCAGCATCCCGGCGCGCGGCGTGACCCGTTTGAGCCAAGGGCCAATCACCGCCCCCAGAGCCGCGACGATGCCCCCCATAAAGCCCGCACCAATCCCGACCTGCCAGGCCAGCATCGGGTCATTGGTGGACCAGTAGATCGGGCCGATCACACCAAAGAGATAGACAAACATAACCGGTGTTGAAATGCCGTAGGGCATCGCGGTCACATCACGCCCATGCTGGGCGGCGGCGCGTTTGGCGAGGCCGACATAAACCGCAATACCGGCGAGAATGGCCACTGCAGCGCCCGGCACGATCCGGCCGTAAACGATATCTGCGGGCATGTTGAACACGAACTGACAGATCCCTGCTAAGACCATCAGATTGATCAGGTTGTCGGTAAACAGCGCCCAAAACGCGCTGAAATCGCTGCGGTGAAACAGCTTGTAGGTATAACTACCATCCCTCATTGGGACCTCCATCTGTAAGCCGTGTGGGCGGTTTCTCCTCAAACCGCGCCCCCGGCGTTTCTCACTGCGCCGCGATATGCGGAACAGAGCCCCAAACTTGGGGAATTGCGGCAGTTTCAGAGGTCAGAGCAGTAATGACGTCGGCTTGAACAGTCGCGCCAATCACCGCAGGCCGCTTGTCGCGGCTACCGCCTGCCCCGATGGGGCAGATCAAGGGTGCGATGGATCGCCCATCGCAGAATTCAGCACATCCGGATTTGAACCGAGCGCGTTTGGTTTGAGAACCGGTGAGGCAGACATAGGCGTCGACTCCTGTCACAGGAAGCGCATCTGCACCACTTTGGCAGCGTATTTCGTCCTGATGCGCCATGTGCCCTAGAGGCCTCCTCCGGTCCTATCCGAGGTTTTCAGATTGTCGGCAGTCTAGGGATTCTGATTGCGCAAAATAGCGGTGGCTTTCCCGAAATATTTTCAATGGATTTTTGATAAAGCGCGCCACGAGTCAGACATGCTCTGCGCTGTTTGACGTAATTAGAACGCGCCTGCAACCAAGCGAATCCGCATGGGATGCTCGGGTGAGGTGTGGTCTCAAAGAAACGCTTCGCGGCCTCGCAAACGCCAATTTGGTAACTTGACAAAAATACTAAGATAAACCTATCAGTGCGCAGTCCATGGCCACCGCCATGGGAAACATTTTCAGGGAGAGACCCATGTCCGTCACATCATTGACGCGGGGTCTTTGCTCCGCCGCCGCAGCTCTGACGCTATCCATCGCGTCCGCCACGTTCGCATTTGCAGAGACCATCAAGTTGACCGACATCGCCGGG
Source organism: Shimia sp. R9_3 (assembly GCF_017743755.1). Taxonomy (NCBI): domain Bacteria; kingdom Pseudomonadati; phylum Pseudomonadota; class Alphaproteobacteria; order Rhodobacterales; family Roseobacteraceae; genus Shimia; species Shimia sp. R9_3. The sequence goes on from NZ_JAGHRP010000008.1 coordinate 54,177, forward strand.
CGCGTTGTCGAAGTAGAGAAAAATCCGTCCAAAGTGGTGATTGGCGAAGGTCGCATGATCTACTCCATCGCTCTGCTGGATCAGGAAAACCCGTTTGCCCGTGTCGTCGGCTGGAAAGACGACATGATCAAGTATGATCCGGATGCCTACCGCAAATATCTGGCAACTTATCCAGAGATCGCAGATCTGCCGAGCTTTGGCAGCCCCTATTCTGACGAGTGGAATCTTGAGGCCGTGATCGCGCTGGGCACCGAGGTTGTGTTCATGAACCTCGGCAACCTGCTCAAGGCGCAGGAAAGCGGCATCATCGACAAACTGGAAGAAGCCGGTGTTGCGACCGTCTTTGTGGATTTCCGCCAGAACCCTACAGAAAACGCCCTGCCCAGCATTCAGCTGATGGGCCGTATCTTTGACAAACGCGACGAAGCAGACGCCTTTGCCGATTTCTACCAGCAGCAAACCAAGCTGATCTACTCCCGCGTGGCGCAGATCCCGGCGGAAGAGCGCCCCATCGTGTTCATTGAAAATGCTGCGGGCTACAATCCTAACAAATGCTGCTCCACTTACGGCGCGGCAAACCTGGGCCGCTTGGTGGACCTGTCTGGTGGTCGCAACTGGGGCTCGCTCAAATTCCCGGGCTTTAAAACCAATGTCAGCCTTGAGGCCATCTTTGCGGATGACCCAGACGTGATCATCGGCACCGGTGCCAACTGGTCAGAGGCCAACCCGGACACCATCGCCGTGCTCTTTGGCTATGAGGCCGACGCCGCCACGGTGCAGAAACGTCTGGCAGGTCTTGCCGCACGTGAGGGATGGCCAGAGCTGTCTGCCGTGAAGAACGGCCGTTTCCACTCGGTCTACCACCAGTTCTACAACAGCCCTTACCACTTTGTGGCGATGCAGGCCTTTGCCAAATGGCTGCACCCGGAGCTGTTTGCCGATGTAGATCCAGAGGCCACCATGCAAGAGCTGCATGACCGCTTCCTGCCGATTGACTATTCGGGCGTCTTCTGGGGCACCCTGAAATCCGGCAGCTGATCACGCTGCTCTTTGCCCCGATTGGCTTTGTGCCAGTCGGGGCTTTTTGCCTTAAGAGGATTTTTGATGAGTGCGGAACTGACAGCGCAGCAGATGCGGCAGAGCTATGGCGCGCAGGTCGCCCGGCGATATGGCATGATTGGCGTGATCGCCACGCTTCTGGCTATAAGCTTCTTTCTCGATGTGGCGACCGGCCCCGGGCATTATCCACTGTCGACAGTGGCCGAGGTGTTTCTTGACCCGCTCTCGCACGGCGTTCGGTTGAAGGTGATTGTCTGGGACTACCGCTTGCCGGTGGCGGTGACCGCCGTGCTGGTCGGCGCGCTGCTGGCCGTGGCCGGCGCGCAGATGCAGACCATCCTGAACAACCCGCTGGCAGAGCCTTTCACATTGGGCGTGTCTGCGGCGGCCAGTTTTGGCGCCTCCTTGGCGATCGTGCTCGGGGTTTCGGTGATCCCGGCGGTCGGCCCGCTGCTTGTGACAACCAACGCCTTTGTTTTTGCGCTTGCCACATGTGGGTTCATTCTCTTGGCCACACGCCTCAAAGGCGTCGGCTCTGAAACCATGATCCTCTTTGGCATCGCCATTTTCTTCACCTTCTCGGCGCTTCTGGCGTTGATGCAATATATGGCTTCTGAGGATCAGATCGCGCGGATTGTTTTCTGGATGATGGGCTCTCTCAGCCGCGCGAGCTGGGAAAAGATCAGCATCGGCGCGCTTCTCTTGGCCGTCGCAATCCCGTTCAGCCTGCTGCGGACCTGGCCCATGACCGCCCTGCGCATGGGCGAGGCCACTGCAGAAAGCCTGGGGGTCGATGTGGCCCGCTTGCGTGTGGAGATGCTGATCTGCGTATCGCTGCTGGCCGCGACAGCGGTGTCCTTTGTGGGTACCGTTGGTTTTGTCGGCCTTGTCGGGCCGCATATTGCCCGCCTTCTGGTTGGGGAAGATCAACGCTTCTTTGTGCCCCTGTCCGCCCTGGTGGGCGCATTGGTGTTGTCGCTCACGTCGCTCATTTCCAAATCCATCACCCCGGGCATCATATACCCGATCGGCATCATCACCTCGCTGATCGGTGTGCCGGTCTTCATCTCCATCATCCTCAGCACACGACGGGAGAAATTGTCATGACGCTGCGTGTCACAGATGTGAATGCCGGATATGGCAAGGTGCAAATCCTGCGCGATGTCTGCCTTCCCGACATCGCCCCTGGCAGTTTTGTAGGGCTGATCGGCCCCAATGCAGCAGGCAAATCCACGCTCTTCAAAGTGCTCGCCGGCCTGCTTGCGCCGTCTTCAGGACAGGTGATGTTGCAGGGGCAAGACATCACCCATCTATCCCGCAAAGAACGGGTGCGCCGCATCGCCTATATGCCGCAGGCCTTTGGCTGCAACGCTTTGCTTACGGTGTTTGAAAGCGTTTTGCTGGCGCTCAAACAAACCACGGGCTGGCGCGTGCGCGATGACAATCTGGACCGCGTGGCCGACACGCTCAACGCGCTTGGCCTGTCTCATCTTGCAGATCGCGGGATCGCGGATCTGAGCGGCGGTCAGGCACAGATGGTGGCCGTTGCCCAAACCATCGTGCGCGCACCGGATGTGATCCTGCTGGATGAACCAACCAGCGCGCTGGATTTGCATCATCAATTGTCGATCATGACCTCAATCCGCCGCGAAATGGAGCGCAAGCACCCCATCGTGATTGCCGCTTTGCATGACCTTAATCTCGCAGCCAAATTCTGTGACCGTCTGGTGCTCCTGCGCCAAGGCGCCATCCTCGCAGATGGGACGCCAGAAGACATTCTTGCTCTGTCAGAGATCGGCGCCACCTACCGGGTGCAAACCGATCTGGAGCGCACCAAACGCGGCGTGCTCTATGTGGACGCAAGACTGTCTGCATAATCGCAATCAAACGAAGAGGGGGCGCAGATCTGATCCGCGCCTCCTTTCATACCTTCCGCCTGCCCATCAATTTCACCAAATAACCTCTTCTGTCCGCCATCAGGTGGCGCGTGACGGCAACTCTTGCGTCGGCACGGGCGCCTGAACCCCGTTTTTTGTTTACCGGTTGTTTTGTTGGCGGCTAGGCTTGTCGCAGGTTGCACCTTTGGTTTTGGTATGTGCTCTATGCGGTTGTCTTTGCGTGTTTGCGCCAGTTTTGTTCTCTGTTTGGCGGTTTGGGCTGCTCCCCTGCGTGCGCAGAGCTGGGATGCGCAAGCCACCCACAGCGTCCAAGGCGTCACCGTTTATGACGCCGACGTCCTGCTCACCTTTGCTGGCCAGGTTGCCTTTGAGCGTCACGGGCAGATCACAGCAGAACAGGTTGCCGCCGCGATTTCCCAGATCTATCGCGAGGACGGCTATTTTCTGGCCGAGGCCCGGATGGCGTCTGATGGCCGCGCAATCGTGGTGGATGAAGGTCACCTTTAGGAGGTGATCATCGAAGGCGTTGATGCCCGCACATACGCCGCTCTGGAGCGTGTGTTTGCGCCGTTGCTCTCCGTGCCTGTACTGCCGCTCAAACGCTTTGAACGCGCGGTGATGCTGGCAGAAAATATCCCCAACATTGACCTCTCCACCGAGATAGATTTCCCAACGTCAAATGGGGCTCGTCTGCGTGTGTTGGTTGAGGAACAGGCCAAATCCGCAGGCACGGCCACGCTCGACAACCCGCCGCGGGAGCTTGGCGAAGCCCTAAGCCTCTATCTGGCGCAGGAATTTTACTCCACTTTTGCCGTTGGCGATCTTCTCCGGCTTGAAGCCTCAGGCACCATCAACTGGGATCAGGACAACGAGGAGTCCCTTTGGGGCGCACTCACCTATCGTTTGCCTCTGCACAGCAACGGTCTTTATGGCGAGCTCTATTATGGCTCTGTGAATGCGCGCCGTGATATCTGCGGCAGCTTTGCGAGAACAGAGATCGACGGGGAAAATCTGACGCTCGCTCTAGGCTACCCGGTGGTCAGGGACGTTGAAAGCTATGGCTACCTGCTGCTGGATTATCGCCTGTCCCAATCAGATTCAGAAAGCGGCGGCGTCCCTCTGTCCAGCGAAGCGGATGTCATCGGGCTGACCTATCTTTACGGCAAAAGCTTCGCCAGCGGCGGGGCCTTGGAAGCGGGGGCCACGCTGTCTTATGGAGAGACGAAGACAGCAATTCCGCACCGGGATTTGACGATGGGGATGCCTCCTTCTGGCATCTGCGCGGCGGTTTTGGATACGAAAGCCCGCTCAGCGCGCTTGCCGCCAATACCGCGTGGCGCACGGAAATTTGGGGCCAGTGCACCAATGATCGACTGCCCTCTGTCGAAGAGTTCTTCCTCGGCGATCGCTACGGTTTGCGCGGCTACCGCTTTGACGAAGTGGATGGGGATTCCGGGGTCAGCGCTCTGTTCGAGCTGTCCCAAAGCTACTTCCCAGCCACACCCGGCATCAACCGCGTCTCGCCGTTTGCGTTTTTGGATCTCGGCTATGTGTCCAACAACGCACCTGCAGATTTTGAAGTCGATGACGCCACACTCGCCTCCGTCGGGATTGGCGTCGACATCGACTTCCGCCGAAACCTTTTCCTGTCAAGCTACGTGGGATTTCCGCTGAAAGACGGCCCATTGACCGAGGCTGGGGATGCGGCCGCCTATATCGCTTTGACAACCAGTTGGTGAGGGGACCATGCACAGACAAACACTGATGTTGTTGCTTGCCACCTGCCTGAGCGCAGAGCTGTTCTCTGGTCCGGTCCTAGCGCGTGGAAACCACTACGGATGGTGTCGTGGTTTCGGCAATCCGCACCAGTCCGCGCAGGGCTGCGGACAATCCGGATCACAGCACCACAATACCCAAACCTCTGGGCCTTCACGCCCGACAGCCACCCAACTGCCCCCCAAAGGCACGCCCAGCACGCCGCAAACGGTCGCTGTGCCTGTTTTGGCCCCCACAGCGGTGCCTGTCTTGGCACCCCAGAGAACGCCGATCGCAACGCCGGTGGCCATCCCGCCTCAGGTGCCGCCCTTGGTTGTCGCGCCACCCCTTGCACCGCAGGCCACGCCTCAGGCAACCCCGACGCCCACACCCGTGGCTGTCCCCAACGCCGTGCCCACGCCGGTGATCGCACCGCCACTGGTCCCGCAAGCGGTGCCGCAGGCGGTGCCACCACTGGCGTCGCGCCCCATAGCGACGCCCCAACCGATACCACAGGCGATCCCGCAGCCCACCGCGATCCCGACACCCACGCCCACGGCCGTACCCACCGCGATCCCTTACGCGGTGCCTGCCCGCATTCCACAGCGCATTCCCGCGGTGATTGCGACCCCAACCGCAACGCCGCAGGCGACCCCTCAAGCCACGCCGACACCCCTGCAAACCCCAGTAAAAACGCCGGTGCCGACACCCGTTGCGGTGCCCAACCAAGTCCCTCAGGCTATTCCCCAGCCCGTTGCCAACACAGCGAAACCTTCGGCGACCCATCTGGCAGTTCCCGGTCACAAGTCGCCCAGCGGATATGCCGTCATCGTGCGTCCGAAGCCCCGCCCGGCAAAGCTCACCGCCCCCTCAGGGCAGACCGCAGCTTCCGCCACGCATCAGCCAAAGATCCAATCCGCGCCCAAGAAGTTTCAGCACATCGCCGCCGTACCAGGACGGCACGCGCCGCATGATCCCCCGCGCTTCAAGGAAGGCGCTGCAGGTGAGGAATGGGAATGTGTCGCCAGCGGCTTCGGGCCACGCCGCACGGCAAATGCGAGAGGTCAATTGCTGGCATCAGGTGCTCTGCGCCACATCGGCAATGTGGACGCAATGGCAAGAGGCGTTCCCGCGCGCCACTTGAAACACTCCGGCTGCATCATCTCGATAAACGGCGCAAATAGACAGCCTGACAGCGGTTTGCAGTTCATCGCAGCGAGATTTTACCAGCCCATCAAACAGTCACACAGCCCAGCACGCTCGCCGGGCGGCAAATTCACCGGCAAGAGCGCCGCTCCTCTGTTGACATGCCTTCAAGGCCTATCTAATTACCTCCGTTACCGGGCCCTTAGCTCAGCTGGATTAGAGCAGGGAACTTCTAATTCTCAGGTCGGGGGTTCGAGTCCTCCAGGGCTCGCCATTTTTCTCTTTTTCCCTAAGTGCTTACATGCTTGTGCCTTTGGCGTCGCACGCGTGTTTGAACACACCCCACAAAGCCAGCAACCGCCCTTTGTCACTCACGCAGACCTGTGCAAGCAGGCTCACCAAGCCTGCTCTAGCAAGCGCACCGTTTCTGCAATGATCGGGCGGTTTATGTGACGTTCCAGCGTGACAAAACTGAGGCTCGCGGGCACCGAAACGGTCTCACAAATCACCAGACCGAATGTCTGCTTCTGGTGCAGAGCAATTGAGTCACGGCACAAACTCAACCCGATACCGGATCTCACCATCTCCAGCATTGACGCCTCCTGATCCACCTGCGCCACAACATTTTGGGTGCAGCCGTGCTCCTTTAACACACGTTGCAAAAGGCGATGATGCACCGACAGCTCCGGTGTGCCGATCCAAGGCAAGTTGGCAAGCTGTTTCCAGTCCGCATGTTCCGCCTGCGCCCCCCAGCCAGCTGGCGCAATGACCCGATAGTTGAAGTCCGCGAGATGTACCGCGTGGATCGGGTTTTCGGTATCTGGAGTGGTGCTTGGAACATCACCGGGGCCGCTCAGATAAAACCCGGCGTCAATCTGTCCGCGGCTGAGCCACGAGAGAATATTTCCGCTCACTCCGTGCAGCAGATGCGTCTCGATGGCTGCATGCTCGCGCCGCAAGATCGCCAGCAAGCGTCCAAGGCGGATAAACTCGGGATCAACGATCGTGCCCAGTCGCAAGGTGCCACTGATCTGACCGGACCGGCGCCGGGCGCTCCGGCGGAATTCGCTCATGGCCTCCAGCACATTCTCGGCCTTTGCCAGAATCGCTGCTCCATCGGGTGTGAGTTGCAGACCGGTTGTGGTGCGGGTGAAGAGGGTCAAACCGGTTTCCTCTGCAAGTCGCCTGATCTGATGGCTGATCGCTGGCTGGGTGAGATTGAGCACATCCGCCGCACGGGACACACTGCCTTCACGCGCCACGGTAACAAAGGCCAAGAGATTGTTAAGGTTCGAGAATCTGTCCATATAAAAATTCTTAATATAGCTCTGAGGTATTTGTCATTAGCTTCCCGCCGCTGAATGTCGAATACCTATGCATCAATTGCGTTTCGGGGAGGAAATGCCGATCAGTCTTTTGAACACAGCCTAATGGCGCGCTGTGTCAGGCGTTTCGCACTTCTCTCCCTCTGTAATCACGAACTGAGCGACCCGGTGGCAGAAGGATCAGACATGGCGGATCAAGCAAACGAATTTGACTACATCGTCGTCGGCGCGGGCTCTGCTGGCTGTTTGCTGGCCAATCGCCTGAGCGCGGATCCTGCAAATCGCGTGCTTTTGCTGGAAGCGGGCAAGGCTGACACTTACCCGTGGATCCATATTCCTGTGGGCTATCTTTACTGCATCGGCAATCCCCGCGCTGACTGGCTCTATAAAACGCAGCCTGACAAAGGGCTGAACGGCCGCAGCCTGCTCTATCCGCGTGGCAAAACCCTGGGCGGCTGCTCCTCAATCAACGGCATGATCTACATGCGCGGGCAAGCGCGCGACTATGACAACTGGGCTGCGTTGACCGGCGAAGCAGAATGGAACTGGGAAAATTCTCTGGAGTCCTTCAAATCTCATGAGGACCACTACAAACTGGATGATGGCGCTGACCCCAAAACCGGAGACAACAGCCGCTTCTCGGATATGCATGGCCACGGTGGTGAGTGGCGGATTGAGAAGCAGCGCCTGAACTGGGAGGTGCTGGACAGCTTTGCGGATGCCGCAGAGGAGACCGGCGTCCAGAAAACCGATGATTTCAACAGCGGCGACAATGCTGGCGTTGGCTATTTTGACGTCAACCAGCGCTCAGGCTGGCGCTGGAACACTTCCAAAGCCTTCCTGCGTCCCGCCAAAGCGCGCCCCAATCTGACAGTCTGGACCGAAGCGCAGGCGGAAAAGCTGCTGTTTGATAAAGAAGGCGACCTGCGTTGTTCTGGGGTGCGTGTGAACCGCGCCGGTCAATCCGTTGAGGCCTTCGCGCGCAAAGAGGTGGTGCTGTCTGCTGGCGCGATCAACTCTCCGCAAATCCTTCAACTGTCGGGCATTGGTCCTGCGGACCTTCTGAAAAAGCACGGCATCGATGTGGTGATGGACCAGCCCTATGTTGGGGAAAACCTGCAGGATCACCTCCAGATCCGTGCGGTCTTCAAGGTGAAGGGCACCCAGACCCTGAATACACTGGCCAACTCGCTGCTGGGCAAGGCCAAGATCGGGCTTGAGTATGTGTTCAAACGGTCCGGCCCCATGAGCATGTCACCGAGCCAACTGGGGGCTTTCACCCGCTCTGATCCGGGCCGCACGCATGCCAATCTGGAATACCACGTACAGCCGCTGAGCCTTGAGGCCTTTGGCGAGGATCTGCATGATTTCCCGGCCATGACCGTGAGTGTTTGCAACCTCAACCCCACCAGTCGTGGCCATGTGCGCATTGCTTCCGGCAACTTCCGTGACGCGCCAGAGATCACACCAAATTATCTGGATACCGAAGACGATCGCAAAGTGGCGGCCGACAGCCTGCGTCAGGTGCGCGAGATCATGGCGCAGCCTGCGATGCGCAAATATGCGCCAGAAGAGTTTAAGCCGGGCACACAGTACCAAAGTGATGAAGAGCTGGCGCGCCTTGCCGGAGACATCGCAAGCACCATCTTCCACCCCGTTGGCACCGTAAAGATGGGCAGCGATGATGATGCCACCGCCGTCTTGGATCCGCATCTGCGCATGCGCGGGGTGAGCGGCTTGCGGGTGGTGGATGCCTCGATAATGCCGGAAATCACCAGCGGCAACACCAACTCTCCGACCATCATGATTGCCGAGAAAGCCGCTGGCTGGATCCTGAACGGTCAATAACCGCGCAACTCAAATTCCTGAACGATCGGAGGACACATGCGTCATTCGTTTTCCAACCTGCCGTTGACCGGCGTGAAAGTCGTGGACTTCGGCCAGTATATCGCCGGCCCTGCCGTTGCGATGCTGCTCGGGGATTTGGGGGCAACGGTTGTGCACATCGACCCGCCCGAAGGCGCTATGTGGGACAGCCCGGCCAACGCCATGCTGAACCGCAATAAGGTCATCGTAAATCTCGATCTGAAAACCCCAGAAGGTCTTGAGCAGGCGCTTGCGCTATGTGCGGAGGCCGACATTCTCATCGAGAATTTCCGCCCGGGAAAACTGTCCAAGCTGGGCATCGATTTCGCCGCTATGCGCAATGACCGTCCAGAGTTGATCACCCTCAGCATTCCGGGTTTCGCCTCTGATGACGAAGAGCGCCGCGAGCTGCGCGCTTTTGAGAGCATCGTGGCCGCAAGTTCCGGTGTCTTCACCGACATGGGTCTGAACCGCGTGCTCATGGGCCTCAACCCGTCCTTCTCCCCATTGCCGCTATCTTCTGCCTATGCTTCCCAGATTGCCGCCTCGGCCACCGTGCTGGCGCTGCAAGCGCGTCAATTGACCGGGCAGGGGGACGCCATCGAGGTGCCTCTGGCTGCCGCAGTGATGGAGGGGCTTTGTTATAACTCCATCCACGTTTCTGACATGCCCCAGCGCTATCTAACCCAGCGCGAGGTAGAGATCGAGCGTCGTCGGATCGAAGGCCTGCCGATGAACGTCAGCTACGAGGATCTCCAGGAGCTTTTGGACCCGTTCTTCCGCAGCTACATGTGTAAAGACGGCCGGATGTTCTATGTGGTCTGCCCCAGCCACAAAAACCACGCGCGCCGCTGCCTGGAAGTGCTGGGGATCTACGACGAACTGGTTGAAGAGGGCCTGACCTCCGAAGAAGACACCTACAAGCCGTGGTCGGAGTGGGAACACAACACCTCGCTAGGCGTCTACCCCATGCCGAAGGACTGGGCCGACAAGATCGCTGCGCGCATGAAGGAGGTGTTTATGACCCGCACCTCCCATGAGTGGAAGAAGATGTTTGGCCGCGGCATGATCCCGGGCGCGCCGCAAAGGTGGCTCCAGGAGTGGATTCACGACGAATATGCCGAGACCTCCGGGCTGATGATTGACGTTTGGGATCCGGTCTACGGTGACATGACACAACCTGGGCCAGTGGTGTGGCTTGAGGAAAGCGGCGAAGAGGCGCTGAAGCCGGAACCACGTCGCTGGGCCGAATTTGACGAAGCTCTGAAAATTCTCAAAAAGCACCGCACTGAATTGCCGGAGCCCGCTGAAGCGGAAAACCGCGAAGGCTGGCTGTCTGGCGTACGGGTCCTCGATCTATGCAATGTGATCGCAGGGCCTCACTCTGCCAGCTATCTGGCACGCTTTGGCGCTGAGGTGATCAAACTGGATCCGGCAGAGCCGATGTATGACAGCTGGAACACCGTGATCTACGGCATGTCGCAGATGCGCGGCAAAAGCTCCATTCTGGCAGATATCACCTCGCGCCATGGCCGACAGGTCTTTGAAGATCTGGTGAAAACTGTTGACGTGATCGTCTGGAATGCGCCGGACAATCAGATCCGTAAAATGGGGCTTGATGCCGACAATCTGCGCAAGCTCAATCCGGATGCGATCTTTTGTAAACTGGATTGTTTCAGCGGCGTGCGGCGGGGAACGCGGACTGACTATATCGGTTATGACGATCTGGTGCAGGCTGCGACCGGCATCATGCTGCGCTTTGGCGGGGCCATGGATCGCCCTGAAGAGCACGCCCATGTTGGCACCATCGATGTCATGTGCGGGTTTGGTGGAGCGTTGAGTGTCGCTGCGGCGCTCTATCAAAAGCATCGCTTCGGTCGCATTGGCCGGGGCCGCACCTCTCTGACGGCCAACAGTGGCTTGCTTCAGGCGCCCTTTGCCTTTGACTTTAAGGGGCGCGGTTTGTTCGACGAGCCTTCCGGCCCTGAGGCCAACGGGTACGATGCTCTGACCCGCTTCTACTATACCGCGTCAGGTCGCTACATTCTGCTGAGTGCCTATGAGAGCGATCTGCCGCGTTTTGCGCAGGTTGAAGGGTTGGAAGAGTTGCCAAACCTGCCCGAGGAAGAGCGCGCGGCCTATCTGTCTCAGGCGTTCCAACTGCAGCCCGCCTCTGAGTGGGTGGCCCGTTTGCGCGCCGCGGATCTCGCGGCCACGATCTGTGAAAACCTCGAAGCCCTGCGCGCGCTGAACACACGTGAAAGCGACGGTCTGCCGGGGATCGACAAAGGCAGCTATTCTTTCTCGGTCTACCCCGATCATCCAAGCGGCCACGAGGTGACACAACTTGATCCCTACGCCGTGCGTCCAGCGCAAAGCAAGGTCTATGCGCTGGACCCAGCGGAGAAGTTTGGCACTTCCACGCGCGCGATTCTGCGCGACCTTGGCTATGCGGAGAAAGCCATTGAACAGATGATCGCCAGCGGCGATATCAGCACATCATGGGCTGACGAGTATCTTCCAAGTTAATCCAACACACCGCCCCTGCTCGCAGGGGCGGTTTTTTGTGAGTGCGCCGCCATTTGGCTGGGCACTCCGAAACCGGAACATCCCTCAAGGATGTGAATTCTTGCGCCAAAAGGAGGAGTTATGGCCAAAGAACCCCCAATGATGGATCTGTCGATCCCAACGGCTGAAACGGGCTTTTATGCCGGCTTCAGCAAAACCGTAGCGATATCTTCCAAAATCCTGGTCAGTGCGCTGATCGTTTGGGCGATTTCTGTACCAGAAAACGCCGCCGCTGTTCTGGGCGCGATGAACGGCTTTCTTCTGAAGAATTTCGCCAGCTGGTACATCTATGCTGCGGCTTTCTTCACCATTGTTTGTGCGGCGCTGGCAGTGGTTCCCGCCACAGGCAGGCTGCAGCTTGGCCAGGCCGGAGATACACCTGAGTTTTCCAACTTCTCCTGGTTCTCGATGATGTTTGGTGCCGGGATCGGTATCGGGATGCTGACCTTTGCCACCGCAGAGCCGATGTATCACTTCGCGACCAATCCCAGCGTGATTATGGGGGAAACCACGGCATCCGGCGCGGACAACGTGACCTCTGCCTATGTTTGGTCGTTCATGCACTGGGGCTTTGTCGCATGGGCGTGTTATGCGTTGGTGGGGCTGTCGCTTGCTTACTTCTCCTATCGCCGCAACCTGCCGCTGACCATTCGTTCCGGCCTGGCGCCGCTGTTTGGGGAACGTCTGTCAGGCGGCATCGGCCACGTTGTTGACGTTGTTGCCGTTGTGGCAACCATTCTTGGTGTGGCACAAACGCTTGGCTTTGGTGTGGAACAATTCGTTTCAGGCCTGACCCGTATCGGTCTGGGCGATTGGCTGGTCAATGAGGCGGGCAAGCCGTCGACCGCTGGGATTGTCGTCTCGCTGGCCGTCATCATGGGCGCGTCAACCCTGTCCGCGCTGTCAGGCGTTGGCAAAGGCATCAAATGGCTGTCGAACCTGAACATGGGTCTTAGCTTCTTCCTACTGGCCTTCTTCCTGCTCTTCGGTTCGACCTTCTTTGGTCTCAGCGCGTTGGTGAATGGCTTCTTTGCTTATGTCACCCAACTGCCGGCCCTTCTGTTCACTGTTTGGAGCCCGGATGGTACCGAGACGGGTGACGCGCTGGCAGGCTGGCAAGGTGGCTGGTCCGTGTTCTACTGGGCTTGGTGGATCGCATTTGCCCCCTTTGTTGGTGTGTTCCTGGCGCGTATCTCGCGTGGCCGCAGCCTGCGTGAGTACATCGTTGGTGCCATTCTGGTGCCTTCGTTGATGTGCTTCATCTGGTTCACCGTTGTTGGCGGTACCGCTATCGACCTGACGCTGAACGGTGGCGTGGGCGACGCAATCTCGGGCGCAGGTCAGTCAAACCAGCTGTTCGTGATGCTGGATCTGCTGCTGTCCCCGGCACTGGGTTGGATCATGGCTGTTATCGTTGTTGTTCTGCTGCTGACCTATCTGGTCACCACGGCAGACTCTGCGGTTCTGATCGTGAACACCATCAACGCAGCCGGCGACGAGAGCCCTCGTGGCCGTCCGCACATCATCTTCTGGGGTCTGGCACTGAGCTTTGTTGTCGGCGGCCTGCTGATGGTTGGTGGCCTTGGCGCTATTCAAACCGCCATGGTGATCGGCGCGCTGCCTTTCAGCTTCGTGATGGTTCTGATGGGCTTGGCTCTGATCAAAGCGGTTATCCGTGACGGCGTGCGTGAAAAGAACGGCGTTCAATCCGTACACCAGTAACTGCAGCTATCGGTCGAGGGCGGTCATCTGCCCTCGGCAACATCTTTGCAATGCGACGGGCAGTTCCGTCTGACGCATTAAAAAAGCCGCCCAGAAATGGGCGGCTTTCTTGTTTTTCACGGCGTGGCGACCTTAGTCGATGATCGCGTTCAGTGTCGCGCTTGGGCGCATCACTTTCGCTTTCAGCTCCACAGACGGACGGTAGTAGCCGCCGATGTCTGCTGCTGGGCCTTGCGCCGCTGCGAACTCCGCCAGAATGGCCTCTTCGCCTTCTGCCAGGGCTTTGGCCACACCTGCGAACTCTGCCGCCAGATCGGCATCGTCAGACTGTGCTGCCAGCGCTTCGGCCCAGTAGCGGGCGAACCAGTAGTGGCTGTCGCGGTTGTCAGGCTGACCGACTTTGCGGGAAGGCGAGCGGTTGTCGTCCAGAATGCCCTGAGTTGCGGCTTCTGCGGCCACACCCAGAACACCGGCTTTGGCGTTGCCTTTGACGTCCGCGAGGAAGTTCAGGCTTTCACCCAGCGCACAGAACTCACCCATGGAGTCCCAGCGCAGGTGGTTTTCCTCAACCAGCTGCTGCACGTGCTTTGGTGCAGAGCCGCCCGCGCCGGTTTCAAACAGACCGCCGCCCTGCATCAGCTTCACGATGGAGAGCATTTTGGCGGAGGTGCCAAGCTCAAGGATCGGGAAGAGGTCGGTCAGGTAGTCGCGCAGCACGTTGCCGGTGATGGCGATGCTGTCGTTGCCCGCGGTGATGGTTTTCAGGGACTGAGCCGTTGCTTCGCGTGGCGCAAGGATCTGGAACAGGTCCGCTTTGCCCGCCGCTTCCAGCGCAGGTTTCACGTATTTGATCAGCTCTGCGTCGTGCGCGCGGTTTGCGTCCAGCCAGAAGATCGCCTCGGAACCGGTCAGGCGCTGACGGTCCAGTGCCAGCTCGATCCAGTTCTCGATCGGCGCTTTTTTCACGGTGCAGGAGCGCCAGATGTCGCCTGCTTCAACGTCGTGGCTGTGCAGGGTTTCACCGTTTGCCAGAACAACACGGATGGTGCCGTCTGCCGGGGCTTCAAAGGTGGTTGGGTGGGAGCCGTATTCTTCCGCCTTCTGCGCCATGAGGCCCACGTTGGCCACAGAACCTGCGGTGGTCACGTCCAGCGCGCCATTGGCTTTGAAGAAGTTCACGGTCTCATCGTAAACGGATGCGTAGCAGCGATCTGGGATCACACAGTTGGTGTCACCCTTGTTGCCAGCCTCATCCCAGCCTTTGCCGCCTGCGCGGATCACGGCAGGCATGGAGGCGTCGATGATCACATCGGACGGCACGTGCAGGTTGGTGATGCCTTTGTCGCTGTCCACCATATACATGGACGGACGCTCCAGCGCGGCGATCTCGGCTTTTATCGCCTCGGCATTGTCCAGCGTGTCGATGGCTGCCAGAACCGCACCCAGACCGGAGTTCGGGGAGCCGCCCGCCGCTGCGATTGCCTCGCCATGCGCATCCCAAACCGGGCCAAGCCATGCTTTGACCGCGTGGCCGAAGATGATCGGGTCAGAGACCTTCATCATGGTGGCTTTCATGTGCAGGGAGAACATGGTGCCGTCGGCTTTGGTGTCCTCAATCGCGTCAGCAAGGAACGCACCCAGTGCTTTGGCGGACATAAAGGTCGCGTCAGCCACGGTGCCTTCTTCCAGCGGCCAGCCGTCTTTCAGAACGGTCACGGCGCCGTCTTTGGCGACAAATTCGATTTTCGCGTCACCCGCCTGATCGGCGGAGATGGTCGCGGAAACTTCGTTTGCGTAGAAGTCGTTGCCCGGCATGGAGGAGACTTTGGTTTTGCTGTCAGACGCCCAGGCACCCATAGAGTGCGGGTTGTTCTGTGCAAAGTTCTTCACTGCGCGTGCGGAGCGGCGGTCGGAGTTGCCTTCACGCAGCACAGGGTTCACAGCGGAGCCTTTGATGCCGTCATACCGCGCGCGGATGGCTTTTTCTTCGTCAGACTGCGGATCTTCCGGGTAGGCCGGGATGTTATAACCCTGCGCCTGCAGCTCTTCGATGGCCGCAACCAGCTGAGGCACGGAGGCGGAGATGTTTGGCAGCTTGATGACGTTGGCATCAGGTGTCTTCACCAGCTCGCCAAGTGCGGCCAGATCGTCAGACTGGCGCTGATCGTCGGTCAGGTTTTCCGGAAAGGTTGCGATGATGCGGCCCGCCAGCGAAATGTCGGGTGTGCCCACGGTGATGCCAGCGGCAGACACGAACTTGCGGATGATCGGCAGGAAGGAGGCAGATGCCAGCTCCGGCGCTTCGTCTACAATTGTATACAGAATGTCTGGTGTCTTGTTATCAGCCATATTTATCACAACCTTTTTTAAGTCAGGGGTGTCTCTAGATTTGCGGGTTCTGGGCAGAATGCCCGAAGTAATCCGTGTGGTCCTTCCGCCATCGAGTGCTTTTGGCGGCAGCTAAAAGCCCGCACGACGGCATCGTGCGGGCTCCGTATAGGCCGCATGCGGCCAAAGATCAATTCCGCGATCTCTCTCAGGCGGAGGCTTTTTGCCGCGCAGCCTGCATATGGGCGTTGAGCGCCTCAATTTGTGCCTCCGAGAGCCGCAGGCCGAGCTTTGAGCGCCGCCAGACCACATCCTCAGCTGCCCGCGCATATTCCTTCTCCATCAGCCAGCGCACTTCGGTCTCTGTCAGGGTTGCGCCAAAATCGATCCCCAGATCCGCCGCCTCTTTGGCGTCGCCCAGCATGGTCTCGGCCTCGGTGCCATAAGCGCGGATCAGGCGTTTGGCCCAAGCCGGTGTCAGGAACGGATAGCGCCTTTGCAGCGCGGCAATCTTGCCGTCCACCTCATGCACCTGAAAATCGCCTCCGGGCATCGCCACGCCTGCTGTCCACGGGGCTTTGGCCTCTGGGAAGAACGGCACAATCTTGGCCATCGCCGCCTCAGCCAGCTTGCGATAGGTGGTGATCTTACCGCCAAACACATTGAGCACCGGCGCGCCGTTGTCATCAAGCTTCAGCACATAGTCGCGGGTCGCCGCGGTCGCGGAGGAGGCGCCATCATCATAGAGCGGGCGCACACCGGAATAGCGCCAGACAATGTCCTCCATCGTCACCGGCTTCTCAAAGTAATTTGAGGCGAAATCACACAGATACTGCGCTTCTTCATCGGTGCAGGTCGGGGCTTCATCGGCGTTGGTGTGCTCCTGATCGGTGGTCCCGATCAGCGTGAAATCTTCCTGATAAGGAATGGCAAAGATGATCCGGCCGTCCTCACCCTGGAAGAAATAGCAGCGGTCATGATCAAACAGGCGCTTGGTCACGATGTGGGAGCCGCGCACCAGACGCACGCCCGCAGAGGAGTTCTGTTTCAGCACACCTTGAATGACATCAGCCACCCACGGGCCACCCGCATTCACCAGCGCTTTGGCGCGGGCCGTGCGGCGGGCGCCGGTCTCCACATCTTCCATCTCGATCTGCCACACACCATCGGTGCGCGCGGCAGAGAGCACCTTGGTGCGGGTGTGGATCGTCGCGCCGCGTGCTTCGGCATCACGCGCGTTCAGAACCACCAGACGGCTGTCCTCGACCCAGCAATCGGAATATTCAAACGCTTTGGCAAATTTGCCCTTTAGCGGCCTGCCCGCCTCGTCCGACTTCAGGTCCACCGTGCGGGTGCCGGGCAGAATTTTGCGCCCCCCCAGGTTGTCATACATAAAGAGGCCCAAACGGATCAGCCAGCTGGGGCGGCGGCCCTTCATCCATGGCATGACCAGCGACAGGATGCGCGATGTCGGTGTGTCGTTGTCAAACCGCATGTCCTTATGCATCGGCAGCACAAAACGCATCGGCCAGCTGATATGCGGCATCGCGCGCAGCAGGGTCTCCCGCTCAATCAGCGCCTCACGCACCAGACGCACCTCAAAATACTCGAGATAACGCAGCCCGCCGTGAAACAGTTTGGTGGAGGCCGAAGAGGTCGCCCAGGCCAGATCGTTCATTTCTGCCAGTTCCACAGAGAGGCCGCGGCCCACCGCATCCCGCGCGATGCCGCACCCGTTGATGCCGCCCCCGATCACAAAGAGATCTACGGTGCTGTCTGCCTGCGCTGTCATGGGATTCCCTTTCGCGGAACGCTTACGAACATTTTCGCGCATCTTCGAACATTTTCGCATCTGAGAGTCAAGAAAAACCACCTCTGCCACGTAGGTTTTCATTGTAAATTCACAAAAACCCTGCCACGGCTGAAATCGCAAAACGAAGATAACCGAACATGCACAGCAGTTTCCGAGACCGTGAAATCCTCGAAATCGCCCGCACAGAGGGCAAAGTGACCGTCGAAGGGCTGGCCGCGCATTTTGACGTGACGGTGCAGACCATCCGCCGCGATCTCACTCAGCTCGCCAATGCTGGTCGGCTTGAACGCGTGCATGGCGGCGCGGTTCTGCCCTCAGGCGTGCGCAACATCGCCTATGAAGAGCGCAGCCGTGTGAATGCGGACGCCAAAGTCGCCATGGCACAGGCCTGCGCGGCGGAAATCCACAATGGCTCTGCGCTCTTCATCAACATCGGCACCAGCACCGAGGCGCTGGCCCGCGCGCTTCTGGGTCATGACGGCTTGCTGGTGGTCACCAACAACCTCAATGTGGCGCAGATTCTGTCCGGTAACGAACGTTGTGACGTCCTGCTGACCGGCGGCAAACCTCGCCCCGAAGATGGCGGGCTTGTTGGCCCCATCGCGGAGCGTATGGTGCGTGATTTTGCCTTCGATTACGCCATTCTTGGCTGCTCTGCGATTTCCGCAGACGGCGCGGCCTATGATTTTGCCATGGATGAAATCGCGGTGTCACAGGCCGCGCATCTCGGCGCACGCGAGACCTGGCTTTTGGCCGATCACAGCAAATTCCAGCGCAACGCCCCCGCGCGGATCTTGGATTTTGCCGAAGTAGACCGCCTGTTCACCGACGCGCTGCCCGAGGCGCTACAGGCCATCTGCGCAGAGAAAACCATCCGCGTGCAGGAAAGCGGCTAGGCTGGCAGACAGCAGTGTCTGGCGAAGGTGCGCGAGAGGCCATCAGACCCGCTTGGCATTCGGTCTGCGCGGGCCTATGTAACACTATCACACTTTTTGCAGACAGGTGCCCCCGTGACCGAGCTCACCATTGATCCTCAGCGTTTGAAATCCGTGCGCAAGGCGCGCAAGCTCGGGCGACCCAAGCTTGCCAAACTTACCAGCCTCACAGAGCGTCAATTGACCAAGCTTGAAACCGCCTCCAAAGGTGCGGCTCTGCCAGAGACGACGGTCATCCGCATCGCTGGCGCGCTTGGCATTCCTGCGCTCGCGCTCACCGGTGAGTTGCCGTTGATCGAGGATGATCTTCAACCGGCGGCCAAAACCTCCTCCTGCAGCTGCTGCAGCTAGGTTTGTCTCGGGCCGTGTCTGCCAGCGGCCCTAAACCGGCACCTGCAGCCCGGCTTTGACCCGGTCAATCACCACATTGCTGTGAAACCGGCGAATGTTCGGGTTATCGTTGAACACCCGGCGACTGAACTCCTCATAGGCTGTCATATCCGGCGCGGTGACGACAAGAATGAAATCCGCCTGCCCGGTGACGTAGTAACACTGCTGCACATCATCCAGCTGCAGCATCGAGCGGCGGAATTCATCCAAAAGATCCGTGCGTTCCCGCTCCATTTCGACCTCCACAATGAAGGTCATGGGCCGCCCCACGGCCTTGGCGGACACCACCGAAATATCCGCTTCAATCACGCCAATCTCCCGCAACCGCGTGACCCGCCGCTGCACGGCGGAGCGTGAGACCCCCGCGATCTCTCCCAGCTCATCTGCGGTCAGCCGGTTGTTCTTTTGCAGCGCGGTCAGCAGCCGCCGGTCCGTGTCATCCAAAGTCATAGCCAATTTGATCGCTCATGTTTAAAAATGAGAGCACATTGCCTCTCATTTGCCAACCTGAGGGCAAGATGCCCAGATCTTGGCGCTACCCTCTGCTCTGCACCTCTCTTCTGTCAACCCAAAGCAATCATTGCCATTCCCGCCCGCGGCACCCAATCTGGCCGATGAACTGGCCACAATCGGAACCACCCCATGCGCTTCACTCATGAGCACCACCACCACGTTGTCTTTGGCGATTGCGATCCGGCGGGCATCGTCTACTACCCCAATATCTACCGGTGGATGGACGGCACCTTTCAGCGGTTTCTGCAAGCCTACGGCGGCCACGCAGCGGTCTGTGCACACCTTGGCGCAAAGGGTCTTGGCCTCATGGAAACCCAAGCCAAATTCCGCCGCCCGCTCAGGGATGGCGATCTGCTGACCATCCGCATGGAAATCACCGATTGGGCCGCCAAATCTTACCGTCTGTCCCATCTCGGATATGTCGGGGAGGATCTCGCCTTTGAGGGCACCGAAGTGCGCGCGCTGTTTGAAATGCGCGATGGCCGGATGCGGGCAGGGGAGGTGGCACGTTTGAAATCCCTTTTGGAAAGTCCCCCAACCCCATGACCGATACCCTAGCCAACCCGTTTCGCAGCCAAGGCCTCCCGACCCGTCAATCTGACACGCTCCCAAGCCGGGATGCCGCAGCGGTGGCCAAGCTGCTTGCGCTTTGTCCGGCCCACGCCGAAACCCCGCTGCGCGATATGACCGATCTCGCTGCCATGCTTGGGGTGACGCGCTTCCACATCAAAGACGAGCGCAGCCGTATGGGCCTTGGCTCCTTCAAAGCGCTCGGCGCGGCCTACGCCATCGCCCACGATGCGGCCCGCACAGACCCTTCCGACTGGTCCAAAGCCCTGACGGGCCGCACCTATGTCACTGCGTCAGCAGGCAATCACGGCATGTCCGTCGCAGCTGGCGCGCGCATCTTCGGGGCCAAGGCGGTGATCTACCTCGCCCACACGGTCCCGGCCGCCTTTGGTGCCCGCCTTGAGGCACAGGGGGCAGAGGTCGCTTGGGCGGGTGACGACTATGAAGCCAGCATGGCCGCCGCCGAAGCCGCCGCAGAGGCCAATGGCTGGACACTGCTCTCTGACAGCACATGGATGGGCAATGAGGCGTCGGGCTACCGCGTCATGGAGGGTTACCTGCAAATGGCGTCCGAGGCTGCCGCGCAAATTCCCGCGCCGCCCACACATATCTTCCTTCAGGCAGGTGTCGGCGGCCTCGCCGCCGCCGTCGCCGCCTTTGCCCGCGCCACTTGGGGCGATGCGCCGCAGATCACCGTGGTGGAGCCCGAGGCCGCCCCCGCGCTGATCGAATCCATCCGCGCAGGCCAGCTTGTGGACACCACCGGTCCGGTTTCCGATATGGGCCGTCTGGATTGCAAAACCGCCTCCATGGTGGCGCTTAATGGGCTGGCGGTGGATGCCGACAGCTTCGCGACCATTTCTGAAAAAGAGGCCCGCGCGGCTGTCGCAACCCTCAAAGCCCACGGCATCGCCAGCACCCCCTCCGGTGTGGCCGGTGTCGCCGCCGCGCTGCTCAAACGTCCAGACCTTGGCCCAGACGCCCGCATTCTCACCATTGTCAGCGAAGGGCCCGAAGATGTCTGAGCCGATGCCCGCCCGCGGCTTCCCCCCTGACGAGTTCGCGGCCCGTATCTCCCGCCTGCAAACCGCCATGGCTCGCGCAGGCCAATCCGCCCTGCTGCTGACCTCTGCGGCCGACATCTTTTACACCACCGGCTTCCTCACCCGTTTCTGGGAAAGCCCCGCCCGCCCGTGGTTTGTCCTCATCCCAGCCATCGGCACCCCCATCGCCGTGATCCCCGCCATCGGCGCAGACCTCATGAGCAAGACCTGGATCACCGACATCCGCACATGGGACGCCCCCTTTCCCGGCGATGATGGCCTCAGCCTGCTCAGCGACACGCTTGCCGAAATCGTCCCTGCAACGGGCACCATCGGTGTTCCCATGGGCCTTGAAACACAGCTGCGCATGCCGCTGGCTGACTACACCCAACTCACCCAAACCCTCGCGCCCCGCCGCTTTGTGGATGCCACTGAGACGCTCCAACGCACCCGTGAAATCAAATCAGAGGCCGAGATCGCCAAAATCCGTGCCACCTGCGCGGTGGCCGACCGCAGCTTTGCCCGCATCGCGGAGTACGCCGCTGAAGGCCGCACCCACGCGCAGGTTTTTCGTGATTTCCAGCGTGTGCTTCTGGAGGAAGGCTCTGATTGGGTCAGCTACACCGCTGGCGGCGCAGGGCAGGGCGGCTACGGCGATGTGATCTCTCCCGCTGGCGATCAGCACCTCACCGCAGGTGACATCCTCATGCTCGATACCGGCGCAGTGCTGGACGGCTACTTCTGCGATTTTGACCGCAACTTCGCCATCACCCGCGCCGATGACGCCGCCAAACGCGCCTACGATCACCTCTATCAAGCCACCGACCACGTGCTTGCCGCCTTGCGCCCCGGCCACCGCGCCTGCGATGTGCACGCCATGTTTGTCGACAGCCTTACCGCTCAAGGCGCCACCCCCGGCGGCGGGCGGCTGGGCCACGGCCTTGGCATCACGCTCACCGAATGGCCCAGTTTCACCCCACATGACACCACAGAACTGCGTGCTGGTATGGTGCTCACGCTGGAGCCGGGCGTAGAGATCGCCCCGGGCCTCTTTCAGGTGCATGAAGAAAACATCGTCCTGCGCGAGCATGGCTGCGCGCTCCTTTCCAGCCGCGCCCCCGCCGCGCTTCCGATCCTGAGGTAACCCTATGGACACCGTCCCCTTCACGCTCGGCACACCCGCCTCTGGTCACCACACACTGGGCCTCATCGTGCTCAAGTTTGACGAAACGCTGGAGCAGGATTTCCGCCGCCTCTTCCCCTCCCGCGACCTCGCACTTTACACCAGCCGTGTGCCGTCGGGAGCCGAAGTCACCACCGACACCCTGCAGGAAATGTCCCAAACCCTGCCCGCCAGCGCTGCGCTCTTCCCGCCTGCCGCCCGCTTTGATGTGGTTGGCTACGGCTGCACCTCAGGCACCACCATGATCGGAGCCGCCAAAGTGGCCGCGCTTGTTGAGCAGGGTGTGGAAACCCCCGCCGTGACCGATCCGCTCACCGCCGCCATCGCCGCCTGCCGCGCGCTGAACATCACACGCCTTGGCATGGTCACACCTTATGTGGCCGAGGTCTCCCTCCCCGTGCAGCACGCCTTTGAGGCCGCAGGCATTTCGGTCCCAGCGCTTGTGTCTTTTGGCGAGGCAGGGGAGGAAAACGTCGCCCGCATCACCGCAGAGTCTGTCAAATCCGCCGCCCTCAAGGTGGGCCAACAGGCGGTTGATGCCGTCTTTCTCAGCTGCACCAACCTGCAGACACTGGATGTGATCGCCGATCTGGAGGCCACGCTCAACAAACCAGTTCTCAGCTCCAATTCCGTGCTCGCCTGGCATATGGCGCAGCTCTCCGGCGCGCCGCTTTCGCCGGAGGCACCGGGGCAGCTCTTTGCCCATTCATCAGCCAAAAACGCCACAAATGTCGCTCCTTGACCTGATCTGCTGACACCCCCCGCACAGGCTGAGGGCAATCAAAATGCGGGAGAGATCATGAAAATCGGCTTTATCGGATTGGGCAATGTGGGCGGCAAACTCAGCGGCAGCCTGCTCAGAAATGGCAAAGAGCTTTATGTCCATGATCTGAATGTCGATCTGGTGGCGGACAAACTGGCGGACGGGGCCAAGGCGGTCTCCGGCCCGGCGGAGCTGATGCGCCTCTGTGACGTGGTCATCACCTGCCTGCCGTCCCCCGCCGCCTCAGATGCGGTGATGCAGGAGATGCTGCCAGAGGTGCGTCCCGGCAAAATCTGGATGGAAATGTCCACCACCGATGAAGCCGAGGCCAAGCGCCTTGGCGCGCTGGTCATCGCCGCAGGCGGCGCGGCGGTGGATTGCCCGGTGTCGGGCGGCTGCCACCGCGCGGATACCGGCAATATCTCCATCTTTGCAGGCTGTGACCGCGCCACCTTTGAGCGCATCCTGCCGCTGCTGACCACCATGGGGCGGCGTGTGTTGCACACCGGTGATCTCGGCTCGGCCTCCGTGCTCAAAGTGGTCACCAACTATCTCGCCACCGCGCATCTCGTGGCCAGTGCCGAGGCGCTCACCACCTGCGCCGCTGCCGGTATGGATCTCAACACCGCCTATGAGGCGATCAAGATCAGCTCCGGCAATTCCTTCAGCCATGAAACCGAAAGTCAGGTCATCCTCAACGGTTCCCGCGACATCTCGTTCACCATGGATCTGGTCAAAAAGGACATTGGCCTGTTTCAGGATGTGGCCGACCGTGCTGGCGTGCCGCTGGAGCTCAACCCGCTGATGATCTCGATGTTTGACGACGCCATCGCCCGCTACGGGGAAAGAGAGCTCAGCCCCAACATCATCAAGCGGCTGGAAGAGGCCACTGGGCTTTCCGTGTTGGCCCCCGGCTTCCCGCCCGAGATGGTGGATGATGAACCCGAAGAGCCGGGTTATGAGGTCGTGCCACAGGGGCGCAGCTGAAAGGCGCGCGCGATTGGTTAGACGGTTGGCACCCACGCCCCGTCAACATGGGAAGCTTCCTGATCGCCCGGCCATGGCGGCATGGTGATACATATGAATGTCAGCGGCACCTCTCCGGTGCACCGGTACTGAAACGCTGTTCCCACGGGAATATCAATCGACACACCGGGCGCGAGGGAGGTCACTCTTTCTTCGCGCTCGTCGCGCCGCCAGATCTCGCCCTGTCCTTCCAGAACATACCAGAACTCGCTGACGCTCCGGTGAACGGTTGCCCTGTTGATCTGGCCCGGGGGAACGGTGCTGTGGATCATATTCCCAGTGGTGCCATGCATAATGAAACGAATGTCGGCACCAGCCGGAGATTTGGCATCCGGCACCTCCGGCAGGACGGTTTCTTTCATATGTCACCTCCTTGAGCATTTGGCACCAATAGCAAAACACGGGCGCAGCATCGCCCAGTCTTCTCATTCCCCCAATATCCCGGGGGTGAGCCGCGTCTCATAAACTGTCCGGTGGACAGTTTTAGCGGCGAACGGGCGGAGCCCCACGCAGCTTGCTGCGGCGGAGGGGCTGGCCCCTCAACCTCCTGCGATGTCGCCCGGTTAACCATTTTAGGCCCCGATTTTCGCACCTCCGCGATACAGCCGCGATACAGACGCAATGCCGACGTTCAAAACAGGCGATTTTCGCCGTTAACCTTTTGACGCTCACGCCTTTGGATGGGTGGCGTTATAGACCTCCATAAGACGCGCCGCATCGACCTGCGTATAGGTCTGCGTGGTCGCGAGAGAGGCATGCCCCAACAGCTCCTGAATGGCGCGCAAATCACCACCGGCGCTCAGCAGATGGGTGGCAAAACTGTGCCGCATCGCATGGGGGGTGGCGGTCGCGGGCAAGCCCAGCTGTTGCCGTGTCTTCTGCATGGCCATCTGCACGATCCGCGCACTCAAAGGGCCGCCACGCACGCCACGAAACAACGGCGCATCTCGGTTAAGATCATGTGGGCAAAGGGAAATATAATGGTCGACCGATACCCGCGCTGCGTCTAATACGGGCACGATCCGTTCCTTGCCGCCTTTGCCGAGAATGCGCAATGTGCTGGGCAAAGGGGCATCTGCGCCGGTCAGGCTCAGCGCCTCGGAAATCCGCAGACCACAGCCATAGAGCAGGGTGATCACCGCGGTGTCTCGCGCCCCGACCCAATCGTCTTTGGACTGTAGCTCAACAGTTTCAAGCACTTG
The DNA here is from genome assembly GCF_017743755.1 of Shimia sp. R9_3. NCBI lineage: Bacteria > Pseudomonadati > Pseudomonadota > Alphaproteobacteria > Rhodobacterales > Roseobacteraceae > Shimia > Shimia sp. R9_3. The sequence continues at coordinate 79,282 of NZ_JAGHRP010000008.1, forward strand.
CTTGGCCGCATCCTCAGACAGCGGACGTGGCAGCTTGGCATTGAATTTGGGCGCTCGGGTGGCCAGAACCGCGGTTGGATCACAGCCTTCCCGCTCTGCAAGCCAGCGGAAAAAACTCTTTACTGCCGAGAGCTTACGCGCCAGAGAGCGTGGCGCAATTCCGGTTTTTCGCGCGTTCGCCATCCAGCTGCGCATGTCCTGCACAGACACCTGCATCAAAGGCGCAAGCCCCTGCGGTTCGCCCTTATGCAGGGTCAGAAAGCTCATGAATTCAATAAGATCGCGCTCATAGGCGGCGATGGTGTTGTTTGAGGCCGCCTCCAATGCGGCCTTATGGGCCAGAAAGCGCGTGATCGCGTCAGACGCTGCGGCGCTGATCACGCCAGCCAGCGGCGCATGGCGCGTTCAAATACACCGGCAAAAAACGCCAGCAAATCAGTGCCTTGTTGTGGTGTGAACTGATGCGGATCTTCCGCGCCCATCACCAGCAGCCCGGGCAGGCGGCCCTTGCCAAAATCCAGTTTCAGACAGGCTTCCGAGCGGATCCAGTCGCTGTCCTCGCCATAGACCTCCGTGCGCACGCCCTGCACCTGGCGCAACGTGACCTGTCGTTGTGGTATGTTGCGCCCGCCGGTCAGGTAATCCTCGACAAACCCGGGAGCCGCTGTTGACAGCACATCACCAAGCCGCGCCAGAGCGTTGTCGCCTTCGGTTTCCTGCTCGGTTTCCAGCACCAGCCGGATCGCGTCCACACGCAGAATATCGGCCACTTCGCCGCCAAGATCATGGAGGAACCGTTCAAATTCCACCGGATCCAGCATCCGCAGGATCGCACGATGCACCTGATTGGTGCCCGCCAGATTGTCATAAGCCGCCGCAATCACGCTGCGGTGGGTGTCCTCCAGCCGGTCCAGACGCGCTTCAAGACGTTCCATGGCAATGCCACGCAGGTCGACAATATTGCCGCCCATGGTCTTTTCATTTGCCGCGATCAACGCGCGCATCAGATCGCGATCTTCAAGGATCACATCCGGCTGCGAGATGATTTTCTCACGCAACCCGTCTTCAATCTTAGGAGTGCTGCTCATATCGGTGCCATTTACGGTCGTTGCCCAGAGTCTACCAGAGCGTTCTGCCAAATGCCTCAACTTTTTGCGCCAATCCGCCGAAGGGATGTCATTGGCGCAAAAAATGTTTCGAGTGACACCTTAGCAGGGCAGGAGCCTCTAAAGTGTCTTGGCCTGCTCTCGCAGCGCAAACTTCTGGATTTTGCCAGTCGAGGTCTTTGGCAATTCGCCAAACACAACTTTCTTTGGTGTCTTAAAGCCCGCCAGATGCTCACGGGCAAAGGCGATCACCTCCGCTTCTGCCGCATCTGCGCCTTCCAACAGCTCGACAAAGGCACAAGGCACCTCTCCCCATTTCTCATCCGGCTTGGCCACCACGGCCGCCAGGCTGACGGAAGGATGGTGCATCAAGGTTGCCTCCACTTCGACAGAGCTGATGTTTTCACCACCGGAGATGATGATGTCCTTGGCGCGATCCGTGATCTGGATATAGCTGTCAGGGTGCTGCACGGCGATATCGCCAGAGTGGAAATAGCCACCGGCAAAGGCCTCGTGGGTTGCCTCCGGGTTCTTCAGATAGCCTTTCATAACCGCGTTGCCGCGGATCATGATTTCGCCATCCGAAACGCTATCCATCGCAATCTGTTCCAGTTTTTCGTTGGTGACAGTCACCTCTTCGATGAAGGGCATCGTCACACCCTGTCGCGCTTTGATCGCAGCACGCTCTGCTGTGTCCAACCCGTCCCAACGGGTGTCGTCCCACAGGCACTCGGTGACAGGGCCGTAGACTTCGGTCAGCCCATAGATCTGGGTCACGTTGAACCCCATAGGCTCGAACTTGGCCAAGATGGCCGGGGCAGGTGGCGCGCCCGCGGTGAAGACTTCGACCACATGATCAAAGCTGCGGCGCTCTTCCTCCGGTGCGTTCACCATCATATTGAGGACAATCGGCGCGCCTCCCATATGGGTCACGCCCTCATCAGCAATGGCATCAAAGATCGGCTTTGCGGCAACGTCGCGGCAGCAGATCAGCGTGCCCCCCATCATGGGCATCAGCCATGTGTGGCACCAGCCGTTGCAATGAAACAGCGGCACCACCATCAGATACACAGGATAGAGCGTCATCTGCCAGCTCAGAACCTGCCCCATCGCATTCAGATAAGCGCCGCGATGGTGGTACACCACGCCCTTGGGCTGGCCCGTGGTGCCGGAGGTGTAGTTCAGCGCGATGCTCTCCCACTCATCCTTCGGCATGATCCAGTCAAACGCCGGATCTCCGGACGCCAGCAGCGCCTCATAGGTCTTGTATTTGCCGCTCGCCGGGAAGCCTGCGGCGTCATCTGGCACCTCGACAATTGTGGGGCCATCGCCGTCCATCTCTGCAATGGCGGCTTCTGCAAGCGCCACAAAAGCGCTGTCCACAAGCACAACCTTGGCTTCGCCGTGACCGAAGATATAGGCCACCGTATGCACATCGAGCCGGATGTTGATCGCATTGAGCACTGCGCCGCAGGCAGGCACACCAAAATGCGCCTCAGCGGCTGCGCGAACGTTGGGCAGCAGGGTGGCGACAACATCGCCTGAGGCCACACCCAGGTTGGCAAGGCCAGAGGCCAGTCGCGTGCAGCTTTCGTGGTAGTCTTTGTAGGTCAGACGGGTGTCACCACTCACCATCGCGATGCGGTTGGGAAACACCGTCGCCGCGCGTCTCAGTCCCGAAAGCGGTGTGAGCGGCACAAAATTTGCAGCGCATTTTTCCAAGCCAGTTTCATCGGCCATCCAACCCATCGACGCATCCTCCCTGTCGTCCACCGTTTCAGCGGTGTGTTTTTTGGTCCCCGAATAGAAACCCGTTAACCGCATCTGGATCAAGAAACTTTGGCGTTCTGGCGGAACTGAGTGTGATTCAGCGGAGAATGAAAATCTGCTTTTGACACGGCAGATTTGCGGCACGGTACCATTTCGCCGCCATCGTTCGGACGTGATTTATAATAAGTTTGGAATGAATGATATTTAAGCAACTGAGATTGTTCACACTTTTTCAACACTGACACAAAACAATCGCATTTGGGGCGCATTGCTTCCTCAGTGGGGGCGTGCAGTGGATTTATGGAAAGCGTTGGGGACTTTACGGTGCCGATGGAACATCCGGTGGGATCAATTCGTGATAAGGCGATCAAGGCCTTGGCTGCGCGCAAACAGGCTGCGGGGATACGGCCTGTGCTGATCACGGCAGGCTGTGGATTTGTGCAGGGCACGCGGGTGGCGACACCCGGCGGCTGGGCGACGGTCGAGAGCCTGAGCGTGGGTGACGAAGTGCTCACCTTTGACGCCGGATTTCAGCGCATTATGGCGATGTCATCGGATCTGATCCTGTCGCCTGAACAGCTGACGCCAAACAAGTTGCGGCCATTGCTGGTGCCCAAGGGCACTTTGGACAACCGGCAGGACATGATCGTACAGCCACATCAGGGCGTCTTGATCGAAAGCCCGACTGTGCGCGACAAATGGGGCGATCCCTTTGCGGTTATCCCCGGCGCTGCGCTTGAGGTTTTTGCGGGCGTTTCCCGGCTTGAGCCCGCAGATGAGTTGAGAGCTTATCTGCCCGCTTTTGCCGAAGATCAGATGGTGTTTGTCAACGGCGGTGCCCTGTTGTTTTCCCAATCTATCTGGGGTGTGCGGGCCGGTGTACAGCCCCGCTTTGGCCGCGCGGCCAATTACAACCTGATGCCGGTCTTTGAGGCCAAGGCGCTTTTGCAAAGCGGGCCAGTACAGGCTGTCTATGGCAACCCGGAAGAGCTGCGCCGCGCTGCGTAATTGCGCCGCGCCGCACTTTCTAAATACCGGCTTTCACAACAAAAAAGCGCCCGCCAAACGGCGAGCGCTTCTTGTCATCTGTCTGCGATGATTACGCGGCCGCTTTTGCTTCCGGGCCAAAACGGCCGTAGAAGGTTTCACCCTTCTCTGCCATTTCGCGCAGCAGCGGCGGGCAGGAGAAGCGCTCGCCATACTTCGCGGTCAGCTGGTCACAGCGCTCTGCCGCCCAAGCAGCACCCACGATGTCGAGCCAGCTGAACGGGCCACCGGACCAAGGCATGAAGCCCCAGCCAAGGATCGCGCCCACGTCACCTTCACGGATGTCTTCCAGAACACCCGCTTCCAGAGAGCGCACAGCTTCCAGAACCTGAGGGAACAGCAGGCGGTGCTGTACGTCGATCAGCTCTGGCTGTTCTTCCAGAAGTGGGAACTTCTCGTTGAAGCCTTCCCAGTAATCCAGACGCTTGCCTTTTTCGTCATAGTCAAAGAAGCCAGCCTTCGCCTTACGGCCCAGACGGCCTTCTTCCACCATCCAGAAGGTCACATCGTCAGCAACGGACTTCGGATAGGCATCGCCCATCGCAGCCATGGTGGCTTTGGCGATTTTTGCACCCAGATCCAAAGAGGTTTCATCCACCAGCTGGATCGGACCAACCGGGAAGCCAAGCAGCTGTGCCGCGTGGTCCAGAAGCGGACGGGACACACCTTCGCCAGCCATCATCGTGCCTTCGTTGATGTAAGGAATGATGCAGCGGTTGGCGTAGAAGAAGCGTTCGTCGTTCACAACGATCGGGGTCTTCTTGATCTGACGTACATAGTCGAGCGCTTTGGCAACGGCACGTGGGCCGGTTTCTTTGCCTTTGATGATCTCAACCAGCGCCATCCGCTCCACAGGGGAGAAGAAGTGGATGCCGATGAACTGATCTTTGCGCACGGATGCCTCGGCCAGACCGGTGATCGGCAAGGTGGAGGTGTTGGAGGCAAAGATCGCGTCTTCAGGAATGATCGCCTCGACCTTTTTGGTCATCTCGGCTTTCACGCCCACGTCTTCAAAGACGGCTTCGATGATCAGATCGACGTCAGAGAGGGTGTTGAGATCGGTGGTCGCAGTGATCTGCCCCAGCACGGCCTCTTTCTTTTCAGCGGTGATCTTGCCGCGCTTGATGCCTTTGTCGAGGAAAGTCTCGGAGTAGGATTTGCCGCGGTCAGCCGCCTCTTGCGAGGTGTCGATCAGCACCACTTCGATGCCTGCCTGCGCCGACACCAGTGCGATGCCCGCACCCATCATGCCTGCGCCCAGAACGCCGACTTTCTTGACGGTCTGATCTGCAACGTCCGGGCGATTGGCGCCTTTTTCCAGCGCTTCCTTGTTGATGAACAGGGATTGGATCATCGCAGAGGAAGACGGGTTCATCAGCACGTTCACAAACCAGCGCGCTTCGATCTTCAGGGCGGTGTCAAATGGCACCTGTGCGCCTTCATAGATCGCAGACAGCATGGCTTTGGCGGCCGGGTACACGCCCCAGGTGTTGCCGTTGACCATGGCGGATGCGCCTGCAAAGGTCATGAAGCCTGCTGGGTGATAAGGCTCGCCACCCGGCATTTTGTAGCCTTTGGCGTCCCAAGGCTTCAGGATGTCCGCGTCGGTTGCGTTCAGCACCCATTCGGTTGCCGCCGCCACAGGATCGTCCACCACTTCGTGGATGATGCCCGCTGCTTTGGCTTTCTTGGGGTCTACCAGCTTGCCTTGCAGCAAGAACGGGGAGGCCGCCATTGCGCCCATCATACGGATAAAGCGGGTGGTGCCGCCCATGCCCGGGAAAATGCCAACCATGATTTCCGGCAGACCAATTTTGGCCTTCGGGTTGTCGGACGCAAAGATGCGGTGTGTCGCCAGCGGGATTTCCAGACCAATGCCAAGCGCGGTCCCGGGCAGGGCGGTTGCAATTGGCTTGCCGCCTTTGTTGGTCTTCGGGTCCATACCCGCGCGCTCGATTTTGCGCAGGAATTTGTGGCCGGTCATGGTGAAGTCAAACAGCGCCTGCGCTGGCTCGTCACCTGCGTCCGCACGGATGGTGCCCAGCACGTTCAGGTCCATACCGCCCGCAAAGGTGCTCTTACCAGAGGTGATCACAGCGCCTTTGATGTCGTCGTTGGACAGCACTTCATCGATCAGCGCGTCCAGCTCGCCAAAGGAGTCACGGCGCAGGACGTTCATGGATTTGTCAGCCACGTCCCAGGTGATGATGGCGACACCGTTGTCGCCGACGTTCATTGTGAAATCAGTCATGTCTCTTATCCTGTTGTCGGCGGATTACACGCGTTCGATGATGGTGGCTGCACCCATGCCGGAGGCGATGCAGAGCGTGGCGAGGCCAACTTCTTTGTCCTGACGCTCCAGTTCGTCGAGCAGCGTGCCGATGATGATCGCGCCGGTCGCGCCCAGCGGGTGACCCATTGCGATGGAGCCGCCGTTTACGTTCACCAGCTCTGGATCCACGTCGAAGGCCTGCTGGAAGCGCAGCACAACGGATGCAAAGGCTTCGTTGACTTCAAACAGGTCGAAGTCGCTGATTTGCATGCCGGAATCCTTCAGGATTTTCTGGGTGGCAGGCACTGGGCCGGTCAGCATGATGGTTGGGTCCAGACCGATTTTTGCGGTCTGCTTGATCACGGCGCGCGGCTTGATGCCGTATTTCTCACCGAATTCTTTGTTGCCGATCAGAACCCCAGCAGCCCCGTCCACGATGCCGGAGCTGTTGCCCGCGTGGTGGATGTGGTTGATTTTGTTCAGGTGCGGGTACTTCATGATCGCGAGCTTATCAAAGCCCGGCATCACTTCGCCTTGCTCTTTGAACGCTGGCTTCAGGCCGCCGAGGGACTGCATGTCAGTGCCCGGGCGCATGTATTCGTCGCGGTCCAGAATGGTCAGCCCGTTGATGTCTTTGACAGCCACGATGGATTTGTCAAAACGGCCTTCGTCCCAGGCCTGAGCGGCGCGGCGCTGAGATTCCATCGCCAGCTGGTCCGCCTGCTCACGGGTGAAGCCGTATTCGGTTGCAATGATATCTGCAGAGATGCCCTGAGGCACAAAATAGGTGTTCATCGCCACGGAGGGATCCACGGCAATCGCAGCGCCGTCAGAGCCCATTGGCACGCGGCCCATCATTTCCACACCACCAGCGATATAGGCTTCGCCTGCGCCGCCTTTGATCTGGTTGGCGGCGAGGTTCACAGCTTCCATGCCGGATGCGCAGAAACGGTTGATCGCCAAGCCAGGGATGATTTCATCCAGCTCGGATGCCAGAACCGCGGTGCGGGCCAGACAGCCGCCCTGTTCCTTCACCTGGGTCACGTTGCCCCAGATCACATCCTCGACCGCGTGGCCTTCGAGGTTGTTGCGGGATTTCAGGTTGTTGAGCACGGTGGTTGAGAGGGCAACGGAAGTCACCTCATGCAGGCTGCCGTCTTTGCGGCCCTTGCCGCGCGGAGTGCGCACGGCGTCATAGATATAGGCTTCGGTCATTTTGGTCTCCTATGTCAGGCGAAATCAGGCTCGGTCGCTTGGGCGGCCGGGCATCAGGTCGTAGGGATGTTTCCACCCCGGTGTTTCAGAAATATTGGTCAGCCAACGGTCCATATTTGGCCAGTCGGCGCGATCAAACCCGAAGTTCTCCGGGTAAAACAGATAGCCGCAGCAGGTCATGTCGGCATTGGTCAGGCTGTCGCCGACAATCCAGTCACGTCCCTCAAGATGTGTGTTGAGCACATCATAGGCGCCGGTCAGGCGGCTTTGATTGAAGGCGATCACCTCTTTGGGCTGCTTGTCCGCCGGGATCAGGTGCATCAGGAAGCGGGTCACTCCGGCCACAGCGCTGAACTTGTGGTTGTCCCAGAACTGCCAGCGCAGGATCTCGCGGCGTTCCGCAGCATTTTGGCCGCCATGTTTACCTGATTTTTCAGAGACATAGTCCTGAATAACCGCAGATTGCGTGAGCGTTGTGTCGCCATCCACGAGTACAGGCGCTTCGCCCATCTCGTTCACATTGGCGCGGAAGTCCTCGCCACGTGTCTCTCCCGCGAAGAAGTCGACTTTCACCGGCTCCCAGGCAAGGCCCGACAGCTCCAGCGCCAGCGCGGCCTTGTAGGAATGCCCGGATTCCCCGAAGCAATAGAGTTTGATCGTCATGCCGTCCTCCCCTTGGCATATCGTGAATTGGAGGTTTCACACCCCCAAACCCCCGTGGAGTATTTTGAGCAGAATGAAGATGCGCGCTTTGGCTGCCCGCGGGTTGGCCCCATTTCTTCATTCTGCCAAAAATACTCTCGCCGAAGGCCTCCCTCGGCTTGGCTTGATGACCAGGCCTGCAGATGATGCACGACAGTTGCTCCCATCACCGTTTTCTCGCATCCAGAGTTGCATTGAACTGGCGCAAGCGATGCGCCAGCTGATCGGTGTCTGTGACCGCGTCAAAATTCTCAAACAGAAAGGACAGCGCCTCGCCTTCATCCAATCCCGCTTCTGCCGCAAAGCTCTTGAGCTTGCGGTAGCCATCCTCGGTCATGGCGACCGGGAAGCGGCGGGTCAGGCGAAAACGTTTGGGCATCTGTTCTCCTTGGAGACGCCAGTTACTGAAGCAGCGGGCGGGGAAGACCCCGCCCAACCAGTGCATCAGAAGTTTTCGGCCGCCAGCGCCATGACGGTGTCACCGCCGGACTGGATGCGCGCCAGATGCATGCCGGTCGCAGGCAGACGACGTGCCATGTAGTAGCGGCCGGTGGCAAGCTTGGTTTCATAAAACGCTGCGTCGCCTTCGCCCGCAGCCAGCGCCGCATTGGCCGCTTTTGCCATCTGCGCCCACATCAGGCCGAGGCAAACATGGCCAAAGAGATGCATGAAGTCATTGGAACCTGAGAGCGCATCGTTGGGGTTCTTCATACCAGCTTGCATGAAGTACATGCCTGCGGCCTGAAGGTCCTTGGAAGCGGCTTTCAGCGGCTCGATGAAATCTTTCAGCGCTTCGTCTTCGCCATTTTCCTTGCAGAAGTTTTTGACGATTTCAAAGAAGGCCATCACGTGCTTGCCGCCATCTGCGGCCAGTTTGCGACCCACAAGATCCAGCGCTTGAACACCGTTTGCGCCTTCATAGATCATGGCGATACGGGCATCACGGGTGAACTGGCTCATGCCCCATTCTTCGATGTAGCCGTGACCACCGTAGACCTGCTGCGCTTTGACGGTCATGTCATAGCCTTCGTCGGTCAGGAAGCCTTTGATGACAGGGGTCAGCAGGGAAATCAGGCCATCTGCGTCCTTGTCATTGCTGCGGTGCGCCTTATCGATCATGGTGGCGCCCCAGAGGATGAACGCACGCGCGCCTTCCACAAAGGACTTCTGATCCATCAGGGAGCGGCGGATGTCTGGGTGCACGATCAGCGGATCGGCTGGACCGTCCGGGTTTTTCACGCCGGTCACATCACGGCCCTGCAGACGGTCTTTAGCATAGATCAGAGCGTTCTGATAAGCAGCTTCCGCCTGCGCCAGACCCTGCATGCCCACGCCAAGACGCGCTTCGTTCATCATGGTGAACATGGCACGCATGCCTTTGTTCAGATCCCCAATCAGATAACCTTCAGCTTCGTCATAGTTCAGTACACAGGTGGAGTTGCCGTGGATGCCCATCTTCTCTTCGATGCTACCCACGGACACGCCGTTGCGCGCGCCGATGTTGCCTTCGTCGTCCACAAGGAACTTTGGTACGATGAAGAGCGACACACCTTTGATGCCTTCAGGGCCACCAGGCACTTTGGCCAGCACAAGGTGTACGATGTTGTCGGCCATGTCGTGGTCACCAGCAGAGATAAAGATCTTCTGGCCGGAGATTTTATAGGTACCGTTGTCCTGTGGTTCCGCCTTGGTGCGCATCAGGCCCAGATCGGTGCCGCAATGCGGCTCGGTCAGGTTCATGGTGCCGGTCCACTCACAGGAGACCATCTTGGGCAGCCATTTGTTCTTCTGCTCATCGGTGCCGTGCGCAAGGATCGCCGCCGCGGCGCCGTGGGTCAGGCCCTGATACATGGTGAAGGCTTGGTTGGAGGCCGAGAACATCTCGCCAACCGCGGTGCCCAGAACATATGGCATGTTCTGCCCACCGTATTCTTCTGGCATATCAAGGCCGGTCCAACCGCCTTCTTTGACCTGCTCAAACGCATCCTTGAAGCCGGTCGGCGTGTAGACAACGCCGTTTTCCAGACGGCAGCCTTCATGGTCGCCCACAACGTTCAGTGGCGCCAGCACTTCGCCGGTCAGTTTGCCTGCTTCTTCCAGTACTGCGCTGGTGAAGTCAGCTTCCAGCTCGTTGTAGCCGGGGATGTCGGAACTGGAGACATTTAAAACGTTGTGAAGGACAAACTGAAGGTCTTTCACGGGTGCGGTGTATGTTGGCATTGGGCTCTTCCCTTTGGGTGATCCGATACGGAGGTCTTGGCGGCGCGCTTACTGCGCAGCGTCTTTATGTGTGTCGAGGTCAGCGAGAAATCTCTCGCCCCATTTCAATTGCTCACGCAAATCGTCGATGGCTTCGGTGAGCTCATCACGCTGTTCTTCCATGTCCTGCAGGCGCTGCTGAGCCACTTCATAGGTGCGCTGCAGTTGGGTCGCTTGCTGGTCTCCCATGTCGTAGAGATCCAGAAGTTGGCGGATCTCCTCGAGGGAAAAACCAAAGCGTTTGCCCCGCAGGATCAGCTTCAGGCGTGCGCGGTCACGTTTGGTGAACAGACGTTTCTGGCCTTCTCGAATGGGGAACAACAGTTCCTTGGCTTCGTAAAAGCGCAGAGTGCGAGGTGTCACGTCAAAGGCGTCACACATCTCGCGGATGGTCATCGTTTCTTCGCTCATAATTGCGTCCTTTCTTGAAGGAAGTTGAGGAACAAAATGGGCTTCGGGAATGGCGATACTATACCACTTGACGTTAACGTAAGTAAGACGTCACGTCATAAATTAAAGTGACGTTAGATCATTTCCGATTTCACGATTTGGTGCGCGCGCGTGGCATCCGATCCGCTCGATTTCGCTCAGGGCGCCGGGTTTTGCGTTGATATTGTGAGCAATTCACATGATCGGCCACACAGGCGATTGAACGCACGCGCCCAAAAATAAAAGGGCCGCGCGAGTTGCGCAGCCCAAATCATCATGCAGCATGGAGGGGTTAGGCGCCGCGCCTTAACCCTTATCTTTCACAAGAAAAGCGGCGGTCTCATCGCGCAGCTCTTTGAGTTCACGCATCGCCTCTTCCAACGCAAGGCGCTGCTCTTCCAGCTCTGCATACTGGCGGTCCGCCATGTCCACAAAAGCCTGCATTTGCGCCGATGTGCCCTCATGTTCGTAGATCAGAAGCCACTGGCGGATGTCTTCCAATTTGATTCCAAATCGACGGCCGCGCATGATCAAAGTCATCCGGGCGACCTCTTTGGGGCCGAAGAAGCGGCTGCGACCGGAGCGCTCAGGATGCAGTAGTTCAATATACTCGTAATATCGAAGCGTGCGCGGGGTCACATCGAACTTGGTGCACATTTCTTTGAAAGATAGGCGAGTATCAGTCATTGGCGTGGTCTCCTTGCGACCGCAAACTTAGTTTGCATCTGCAGCGAGAGCAACCGCCCCCTTGCGGCTGATTGAATTTGCCGCTCATAAATAGTCCGATGATTGCGGGAGGCGGAGCATGAACTCACAAAAGGCAAAGATGGCGGAGCATTTCATAAATGCGATTCCCCATTGTAAAGCGCTCAATATGAAGCTCACGGACATCGGAGATGGCAAAGCGTCCATGGAGTTGCCCTATGATTCCAAAATCGTAGGCGATCCCGAAACCGGCGTTTTGCATGGCGGTGCCGTTTCTGCGCTGATGGACACCTGCTGCGGTGCAGCGGCGATGTGCCACCCGTCTTCGCCCTCCGGCACAGCCACAATTGATCTGCGCATCGACTACATGCGCGCGGCAACACCGGGGCAAACAATCCGCACCACGGCGGAGTGTTACCGCATCACGCGCTCGGTCGCCTTTGTGCGTGCCACCGCGACGGATGATGACACAGATCGCCCGGTGGCCACGGCCACTGGTGCCTTTACAGTGGAGCGTAAATGATGGCCCGCGCGCGTCCGGAACCGGTTCAGGTGGTAAAGCAACGCCGTGATGCAGCGCTGAGTGCGCTGGTGCATGGCGTGCCTTATATCAATTTTCTCGGCATTGAATTCGAGCGCCGCGGCGATGAGCTCACCGCGATTTTGCCGTTTGACGACAAGTTGATCGGCAATCCGCTACTACCGGCGATTCATGGCGGCGTCACTGCGGGGTTTCTTGAAACCACGGCCGTGATTGGTCTGGCGTGGTCCGGCCTTTGGGATGACATCGAAAGCGGGCGGATCACTATGGAAGGCCTCACGGAGGGCCATCTGCCGCGCATGCCAAAAACCATTGATTTCACGGTGGACTATCTTCGTTCTGGTCTGCCACGTGATGCCTATGCGAGGGCGCGGGTGAACAGGTCAGGTCGGCGCTATGCCTCCGTGCATGTCGAAGCCTGGCAGGATCAGCGCAACGTGCTTTTTGCGCAGGCCACCGGGCACTTTCTGATGCCTCAGCGGGATGACTGACAGCGCGCCCTCTGCGGGTGGGGTGGGTGAAATCACCCATCGCCGCATTCTGCACACGGCGCTGCCAATTGTTCTGTCCAATGCCACCGTGCCGATCCTTGGAGCGGTCGACACTGGAGTCGTGGGGCAGATGGGGGAGGCCGCGCCCATCGGAGCGGTTGGGATCGGCGCGATCATTCTGGCGGGTCTCTACTGGATCTTTGGGTTTCTGCGGATGGGCACAACGGGCCTGACCGCCAAGGCCATCGGGGCTGGGCGGCAGGGCGAGGTGGCTGCGATGCTCACCCGCGCTGTGATGATCGGTCTTGCGGGTGGCCTGTTGGTGATCGCTGCGCAGGTCTGGCTGTTCCGCGCTGCGTTCTGGCTCTCTCCGGCCTCGCCGGAGGTTGAGGGGCTTGCCCAGCAATATCTGCAAATCCGCGTCTGGTCGGCTCCGGCCGCGATCGCAATCTATGGGCTGACCGGCTGGCTGATCGCGCATGAGCGGACCAAGGCTGTTCTGGCGATCCAGCTCTGGATGAACGGGCTCAATATACTGCTCGATCTGTGGTTCGTGCTGGGGCTTGGCTGGGGTGTTGGCGGCGTGGCCACCGCCACGGTGATCGCCGAGGTCACGGGCGCGATGCTGGCGGTATGGTTGTGTCGGGATGTGTTCCTCAACCCCGCCTGGAAAGAGCGCGCACGCATCTTTGACGCCGCTGCTTTGCGTGAAATGGCCACGGTCAACCGCGACATCCTGCTGCGTTCTTTGCTGCTGCAGGGCATTTTCATGTCCTTTCTCTTTCTCGGGGCGGACTTTGGCGATGTGACCCTGGCGGCCAATCAGGTGCTTTTGCAGTTTCTGGAGATCACGGCCTACGCGCTGGACGGATTTGCCTTTTCCGTAGAGGCGTTGGTCGGGCAGGCCTTCGGGGCAAAAGACCGGCAAACCCTGCGCAGAGCCTCTGTGATGTCAAGCCTGTGGGGCGTGGTCTGCGTGATCCTTCTGTCTCTCACGTTTGCGCTCACCGGCGGATGGATCATCGATGTGATGACAACCTCGCCCGAGGTGCGCGCAGAGGCGCGTATCTATCTGCCGTGGATGGTGTTGGCGCCCACACTTGGCGTGGCGGCTTGGATGCTGGATGGGATCTTCATCGGTGCCACGCAAACCCGTGAAATGCGCAATATGATGTTCATCTCGGCATTGGTGTACCTCTGCGCAGTGCTGGTGCTTCTGCCTGGCTTGGCAAACCATGGGCTGTGGCTTGCGCTGTTGATCAGCTTTGTCGCGCGGGGCGTCACCTTGGGTCTGCGCTATCCGGCGCTTGAGGCCAAAGCGGTCTGAAACCTCTGATTTCATTGTAACAAAACCGCGGCGCGCGTTCGGTTGTTCGGACGCGTCTTGCCACGTTTTGCATGTGTTTTCGAAACCCCCTTGATCCGCTCGGCGAGTCGACGTAATTATATGAACAAGTGTTCAATAATGGGAGGAGGGGCTCATGTTCACGCACACAATGAATTTTGATCTGGGCGAGGACATCAACGCATTGCGCGAGATGGTGCACCGCTTCGCGCAAGAGCGCATCAAGCCCATGGCTGCCGAGATTGATCAGAAGAACGAGTTTCCAAATGAGCTTTGGAAAGAGTTTGGCGAGCTTGGTCTGCTGGGCGTCACCGTGCCGGAGGCCTATGGCGGTGCAGAGATGTCCTATCTGGCCCATGTGATCGTGGTGGAGGAGCTAGCCCGCGCAAGCGCATCGGTGTCGCTGTCCTACGGCGCGCATTCCAACCTCTGCGTCAACCAAATCAAGCTCAACGGCACGGAAGAGCAAAAGCAGAAATACCTGCCGCGCCTGATTTCAGGCGAACATGTCGGGGCGCTGGCGATGTCTGAGCCGTCTGCCGGTTCTGATGTGGTGTCCATGAAGCTGCGTGCTGAGAAGCGCAACGACCGCTACATCCTGAACGGAAACAAATATTGGATCACCAACGGCCCGGATGCCGACACACTTGTGGTCTATGCGAAAACCGATCCGGACGCCGGTCCGCGCGGCATCACCGCCTTCCTCATCGAGAAAGAGATGAAGGGTTTCTCCACCAGCCCGCATTTTGACAAGCTGGGCATGCGTGGCTCCAACACCGCAGAGCTGATCTTTGAAGACTGCGAAGTGCCTTTTGAGAACGTGCTGGGCGAAGAGGGCAAAGGCGTCGCAGTGCTGATGTCAGGGCTGGATTATGAACGTGTGGTGCTTGCGGGCATCGGCACGGGCATCATGGCGGCCTGTCTGGATGAAGTCATGCCCTATATGGTGGAGCGCAAGCAATTTGGCACCTCCATCGGGAACTTCCAGCTGATGCAGGGCAAGATTGCGGATATGTATACCGCTATGAATTCTGCCCGCGCCTATGTATATGAGTGTGCGAAAGCCTGCGATCAGGGGCGCATCACCCGTCAGGATGCAGCGGCCTGCTGTCTGTATGCCTCAGAGGTTGCCATGACACAGGCGCATCAGGCTGTGCAGGCCTTTGGCGGCGCAGGGTATCTGTCGGACAATCCGGTGGGGCGCATTTTCCGCGATGCCAAGCTGATGGAAATCGGCGCAGGTACCAGCGAAATCCGCCGTATGCTGATTGGTCGCGAACTCATGACTGCAATGGGCTGATGGTCAGGCGCGCTGCACATCGGGGTCCGCGCAACGCAAAAGGGCGAACAACCGTTCGCCCTTCGCCAAGCTCTATGCGTCGCTCTGCATGGCGGAGCGCGCAGGGTTTAGAAGCGGTGCACGTAGCTCGCGGAGACCACAATCGGGTCGATTTCCGCTTTGCCGATAGCGCTGCCGTTAAGCGTGACATCGGAATCGATGTCGATCCAGCGCACATTGAAACGCACGGCGCCGCGATCAGAAACCGCATAGTCGACACCTGCGTTCAGCGCGAGGCCCCAGCTGTCATCCAGCTCGAGAGTGCCAAGCGCGGACTCTTCTTCAAAGAAGGTCGTGTAGTTGATACCCACGCCGAAGAACGGGGTGAACTTGCTGTTGGTCGGAATGTGGTAGTTCACGGACAGGGTGGGTGGCAGCTGCTTAACTTTACCCGCGGTTGCGCCACTCGCAAGCGTAACGGTGTGAGAGAAAGGCGTCGCCGCCAGCAACTCAATACCGATATTGTCGCGGATGAAATACTCAGCGGTGAAGACCGGGCGTGTGTTGCTGTCGATGCTGGAGTCAGAAGTCTCGCCAGCCAGCAGACCGTTGCCGGATTTCGGGTTCACATTGCCAACACCAACGCCAACGGTCCAATCACCTTGGGATTGCGCAAAAGCAGGCGCAGAAAATGCGGCCAGAGCGGCTGTCAGAGCCAGCGCGGAAGTCATACGTTTCATGGAGGATCTCATTTCATAGTCGTTATGAGGGGTTATGCGCGCAATGTGACCGACTCGCTGCACCGCCGCACTGATCTAAATCAAATCCGCGTGAACAGTTGGCGCGGTCTACCTAAGCGACGCCAAAACTGGGGGTCATATGAAGCTGCAATCTAAAGTTATCACGGGATCTGAGGATTTTGCCGCCAACCGCGCGGCCCATCTGGACATGCTCCAGACCGTGCAGTCAGCCGCAGAAAAGGCGCGAATGGGCGGCGGGGAGAAATCCCGTGCTCGTCACGAAAGCCGTGGCAAGATGCTCCCGCGCCGCCGCGTGGCGGGGCTGCTTGATCCGGGATCGCCCTTTTTGGAAATCGGCGTGACGGCGGCACATGGCATGTATGACGATGCCGCACCCAGTGCCGGTGTTGTGGCCGGGATCGGGCGGGTGCATGGCCAGGAGGTCATGGTGGTCTGCAACGACGCCACGGTGAAGGGCGGCACATACTTCCCGATGTCGGTGAAAAAACACCTGCGCGCTCAGGAAATTGCCGAGCAGAACCATTTGCCCTGCGTCTACCTTGTGGACAGCGGTGGCGCCAACCTGCCCCAGCAGGATGAAGTCTTCCCGGATCGGGATCACTTTGGCCGCATCTTCTTCAATCAGGCCAATATGAGCGCGAAGGGTATTCCCCAGATCGCCGTGGTCATGGGCTCCTGTACGGCAGGCGGAGCCTATGTGCCCGCGATGTCCGATGTGACCATCATCGTCAAAGAGCAGGGGACAATCTTTCTCGCAGGGCCGCCTCTGGTGAAGGCCGCAACCGGTGAAGTGGTCAGCGCCGAAGACCTTGGCGGCGGTGACGTTCACACCCGCCTTTCCGGTGTTGCCGACTATCTTGCCGAGGATGATGCCCACGCGCTTGCGCTGGCGCGTGAGTCTCTGAAACATCTCAACCGCACCAAACCTCAGACCGTGGACTGGGCCAGCTCCGAAGAGCCAGCCTATGACCCGGAGGAGATACTCGGTGTGGTCCCCGGTGGATTGCGCACGCCTTACGACATTCGCGAGGTCATTGCCCGCGTGGTGGACGGCAGCCGCTTTGATGAGTTCAAGAAACGCTTCGGGGAAACGCTGGTCTGTGGCTTTGCCCATGTCAAAGGCTGCCCTGTGGGCATCATCGCCAACAATGGCGTGCTCTATTCCGAAAGCGCCGCCAAAGGTGCGCATTTTGTCGAGCTCTGCTCCCAACGCCATATTCCTCTGGTCTTCTTGCAAAACATCACGGGCTTTATGGTGGGGCAGAAATATGAGGCTGAAGGCATTGCCCGTCATGGGGCCAAGATGGTGACAGCCGTTGCCACCACCAAAGTGCCCAAAATCACCATGCTGGTGGGCGGCTCCTTTGGGGCTGGCAACTACGGCATGGCGGGCCGGGCCTATTCACCGCGCTTCCTCTGGACGTGGCCCAACTCCCGGATTTCGGTGATGGGCGGAGAGCAGGCCGCAGGCGTGCTGGCGACGGTCAAGCGCGACGCGATCGAGCGTCAGGGCGGGGCATGGTCTGCGGAGGAAGAAGCCGCTTTCAAGCAGCCAACCCTTGATATGTTCGAAGAGCAAAGCCACCCGCTCTATGCCTCTGCACGCCTGTGGGACGACGGCATCGTTGACCCGCGCAAGACCCGCGATGTGTTGCATCTGAGCCTGTCCGCCGCGCTGAACGCCCCGATTGAGGAGACACGTTTCGGCGTGTTTAGGATGTGATGCCTCTCAAAAAGCGCAGAAGCCCTCAAGAAAAGAAAAGCCTGTCTTATGAAAGGGACAGGAGAGACAACTACGGTGAAAACCATAAGGGCTCGCGAAAAAGCGTGCCAAAACGCAAAGCGCTAGCCAATCGGTCATTGCGTAGGGCTGGCGCGACCATGTGGGAACAAAACCCGGAGCAGGGAGAAGACGTTTTCCTGCAAAAATCTTTGAAGCGCTTCAAGAAGGCACCGCATCAGCCCCTGGGTGATTTCATTCGCACTAAGGAACAAGCGCGCAAAACGCGATTTGGTGCAAAAGTGCGGCGCCAGATTGAGAAGGCGAAGTTCGGTGACCTTTGAGTTTGGAGTGGTGCAGTCTGAGGTCTACCGCAACAAAATATAAACAGCCTTTCGTGCTTGCGGTGCCGCAAAACGTGAGCAGGAAAGCAACTTAAACAGGTCGGGAGGCCGAGATGTTTGAAAAAATCCTGATTGCCAACCGTGGTGAAATTGCCTGCCGCGTGATGGAAACAGCCCGCGCCATGGGGGTGAAAACCGTCGCGGTCTACTCGGATGTGGATGCGGGTGCCAAACATGTCGCGCTGGCCGATCAAGCGGTGCACATCGGTGGGGCCGCACCGGCAGAAAGCTATCTGAAAGGGGATGTGATCATCGCCGCCGCACTGGAAACCGGCGCTCAGGGCATTCATCCGGGCTACGGGTTCCTCTCTGAAAATCCCGAGTTCGTGGAGGCTGTCGAGGCGGCGGGCCTGACCTTCATCGGCCCCTCTGCTGACGCCATCCGCGCCATGGGACTCAAAGATGCTGCCAAGGCGCTGATGGAGAAGGCCGATGTGCCTGTGGTGCCGGGCTATCACGGCGCAAATCAGGATCCTGCGTTTTTGGCCGAACAGGCAGATACCATTGGCTATCCGGTTCTGATTAAGGCGGTCGCAGGAGGCGGCGGCAAAGGCATGCGGCTTGTGGAGGAACCTGCCGCATTTGCCGATGCGCTGGCCAGCGCACAGGGCGAAGCCACCACTGCCTTTGGCAACCCCGATGTGCTGATTGAGAAATTTGTCACCAGCCCGCGCCATATCGAAGTGCAGGTGTTTGGCGATGGGACATCCGCGGTGCATTTGTTTGAACGGGACTGTTCTTTGCAGCGTCGGCACCAGAAGGTGATCGAGGAAGCGCCCGCACCGGGCATGACCGAAGAGATGCGCGCAGCGATGGGCCAGGCGGCGGTGCGCGCGGCCGAGGCGATTGGCTACAAAGGCGCAGGCACCATCGAGTTTATCGTCGATGGCAGCGATGGTCTGCGGCCCGATGGGTTCTGGTTCATGGAAATGAACACCCGCCTTCAGGTCGAACACCCCGTGACCGAAGCGATCACCGGTGTGGATCTTGTGGAATGGCAGCTGCGCGTGGCCTCTGGGGAGCCGCTTCCCAAGTCTCAGGACGCATTGACCATCACCGGACATTCGTTTGAGGCGCGCATCTATGCAGAAGATGTGCCCAAAGGCTTTTTGCCCGCCACAGGCACGCTCAGCCATCTGGAATTCCCCGCGCAGGCGCGTATCGATAGCGGTGTGCGCGCCGGGGACACGATCAGCCCCTGGTATGATCCGATGATCGCCAAGCTTGTCGTGCACGGCCCAACCCGTGATGTGGCGCTGAAACAGCTTGAGCGCGCCCTGCGCTGGACCGATGTTGGCGGCACTGTGACCAATGTGAGCTTTCTGGCTCTGCTGGCGGCGCAGCCCGACTTCGTGGCGGGAGATGTGGACACAGGCCTGATTGATCGCAACATCGACACGCTGGCCCAGCAACCTGTCGCCTGTACCAAGTCCCGCGCCATCGCGGGGCTGACAGCCATGGGCCTGCGCCCGTTGGACGGGTCGGCCCCCGCAAACACCCTGGTGTTGTGGTCCCCGCTCACACATGTGGTCACGCTCACGCATAATGAGGAGCGTTTTGATGTGGCGGTGCAGGTGAATGACACCGGCGCCTATACTGTGCAGATCGGTGAGGCCAGCCACGAGGTCACCTATAAAACCGGCGCTTGGTGGGTCGATGACACCAAAACCCTTGCCCGCACAGCCCGCACCGGCAATGAGCTGACGGTGTTCTGGGGCAATGGCTATCGTTTCACGGTTGTTGATCCGCTGGAGCGCGAAGATGAAGCCGCAGCAGGCGGCAATCTCATCGCGGCACCGATGCCGGGCCTTGTGAAGGCGATTTTTGCCGAGGCAGGACAAACCGTGGCGCAGGGTGACCGGCTGGCGATTTTGGAAGCCATGAAAATGGAGCACTCCCTGCTCGCACCACGCGATGGCATTGTCGCCGATGTGCTTGTGACAGAAGGCGCGCAGGTGGAAGACGGCTCCGCCTTGATCCTGTTGGAGGAAGAGGAGACCGCAGAATGAGCATCAGGCTGCACCATGTTCCGTTCTCCCGGTCCTTCCGTGTCCTCTGGATGTTGGAAGAGCTGGGCCTTGAGGCCGAGATCATCGCGCACAGCATCCGCAAAGGCACCATGCGCGTGCCTGAGGTAAGGGCGATCAGCCCCGCCGCCCGCGCCCCCGCCATAGAGATCGACGGGCTGACCATGATCGAAAGCGGTGCCATTCTTGAGTATCTCGCCGAAACCCACCCTGAGGCGGGTCTTGGCGTGGCCGCCGGCGCTCCAGATAGGGCCAAATACCTCCAGCTCATGCATTTTGCCGAAACCCAGGCGGGTTTGATTGAGCACCTCAATATGCAGCATGTGTTCCTGCGTGATCCGGCGCTGATCTCCCCGACGGTCATCAAGCTCAATACCAAGCGTCTGCAGGTGACCATGGCGGCGCTGGAGGGCATGTTGGGCAATCATGAGTTCCTTCTGCCCACCGGCTTTGGGGCGGCAGATATCATGATGGGCTTCAATCTCTATTCTGCGCCTTACTATGTGACCCTCTCGGAGTATCCCAAACTTGAGGCCTACCGCGCGCGGCTTGAGGCACGACCCGCCTATCAGGCGGCCCGGGCCAAAGATGGCGCGCAGGAGTTTTACACACAGGATTTCTACCCGATTCCGGAAGGGGCCTGATCCATGGCGGAATATGTCGAGGTCTTTGAGGTCGGCCCGCGCGACGGTCTGCAAAACGAAAAGCGACAGATCCCCACGGCGGAGAAGATCGCGCTGGTGGATTGCCTGAGCGAGGCGGGGTTCAAACGCATCGAGGTGGCGAGTTTTGTCAGCCCAAAATGGGTGCCGCAGATGGCGGATTCCGCTGCGGTGCTCGGGGGCATCATCCGCAAAGCTGGTGTGAGCTATGCGGCCCTGACCCCCAACATGCGCGGCTATGAGGGCGCAGTTGCAGCACGCGCAGATGAGATTGCGATCTTTGGCTCGGCTTCGGAAGGGTTTTCCAAGGCCAACATCAACGCAACCATCGCTGAAAGCCTTGAGCGCTTTGCCCCGGTTGTCGCGGCAGCCAAGGAAGCACGCATCCCCGTGCGCGGCTACATCAGCTGCGTCACCGATTGCCCCTATGATGGCCCGACACCCCCGGCAAAGGTGGCGGAAGTGGCCAAACATCTCAACGATGTGGGATGCTATGAAATCAGCCTGGGCGACACCATAGGACAGGCCACGCCGGAAAGCACTACAGCCATGTTGCAGGCGGTGCTTGAGGAGGTGCCTGCCGCAAAACTGGCGGGTCACTATCATGACACCGCAGGGCGCGCGCTTCTGAATATCGAGGCGTCGCTGGCGCTTGGTCTGCGTGTGTTTGATGCGGCCGTGGGTGGTTTGGGCGGATGCCCCTATGCGCCCGGAGCAGCCGGCAATGTGGCAACCGAGGCGGTCGCGGCGCGGCTTGAAACCCTTGGCTATGAAACCGGCCTTGATCTGGCTGTGGTGTCACACGCGGCAGAGATGGCGCGCGCCATGCGCATGCCCACGGAATAAGGACTGATCTCAATGCGCTTTGAAACGCTCTTGATAGATGTGGATGCACGCGGCGTCGCAACGCTCACGCTCAACCGCCCGGAAAAACACAATGCCATGTCCGGCACCATGATCACCGAACTCAAACAGGCCGCTGAAGCGCTTGGCGCTGATCCTGCGGTGCGCGTGGTTGTACTGACCGGCGCGGGCAAATCATTTTGTGCAGGCGGTGATCTCGGGTGGATGCAGGCGCAGATGGCGGCTGACGCAAAGACCCGCTTTGTCGAGGCCCGCAAACTGGCGGAGGCCCTTCATGCACTCAACACCCTGCCAAAGCCCTTGATTGGTCGCCTGCAGGGCAACGCCTTTGGCGGGGGTGTTGGCATGGCCAGCGTCTGTGATGTGGCGATTGGCGATGACAGCCTGACCATGGGGCTGACCGAAACCAAGCTGGGTCTGATCCCGGCAACCATCGGGCCTTATGTGCTGTCCCGCATGGGGGAGGCGATGGCCCGCCGTGTGTTTATGTCGGCCCGCCTTTTCAAAGCCCCAGAAGCGGTGGCGCTTGGGCTTCTGGCCAAAGCGGTTCCTACCGATGATCTGGACGCGGCCGTGAAGGCAGAAGTTGTCCCGTATCTGTCCTGCGCACCCGAAGCCGTGGCGCGCGCAAAGGCGCTGGCGCGCAAACTTGGACCAACGATTGATGACGCGGTGATCGACCACACAATTTCTGAGCTCGTGGCCTGCTGGGAAGGGGCTGAGGCGCAGGAAGGCATCAAAGCGTTTTTCGCCAAAGAAAAACCGGCTTGGGTGCGCTAGGCTGGCACGGGGTGCAGGTCTCGCTGCACGCTGTCTGGTTCTGGGAGACGCAAGCCGATGCGCTGGATCTTTCTTTTCGTGCGCACCAATTTGCGCCTGCTCTTTGTGGTGAGCCTTTTGGCCAACCTTGCGCTTGGCGTACTCAACTTTGTGGTTCAGCCCATTTGGCGCGCCGCAGCTGTCACCAGCGCGCTGGCGCTTGCCGAAGTGAAATCTGAGGCCGAAGAAAGGCGCGCTGTCGCCAGGGCCCGCTCCAAAGAGAAAGCCAAGGCGCGCCTTCGGCGGGTGGCCGTCGCGGTTCCGGTTGTCGGCTTGGCTGCGGCAACCGCTTTTGAGTATGCGGCATATCAGCGCTGGCAAGCCGAAAACCCGAGCCAAACCTTTGATGATTATGCCGCCTCAGTTCTTGCCAGCAGTCAGGAAGTGGCGGGCGAGGTGGCTGGCGAACTCACCGAAGTCTTTCCCGAATGGGCCACCCCAGATGTAAACGCGCTGATGCAGGCGATGGAGGCCGGGCTGCAAAATCTGCGCCATTTTGCCGAAGCCGCCCCCACAGAAGCGCCGGAATAAACTTGCAAGATCAGAGGGTAAAGCGTGCCAGAACGTCTTGCGCCTCTGTCTGAGGCAATGAACTTGCCGAAGCTGACGAAAACCCTTCGGTATTAACCATTTTTGGAATCAACCCTTTCGGCCACGGTCAATCGCGCAGATTCGCGAGGCCACGCCGCAGGCTCTATTCTTTCACAGATGCAGTTTTTTGCCTTAAGCAATTCTTTTTTAATAGGAAACGTGAAATCAACTGACCGTGGGCAGGCCATGCAAATTGTTGACCCAGACATGACGCGGCGGTAAACCCACGGAGAGTATTTAAAGCCATCTGACTGCACCAACTCGGCGTGCATGAAAGGAGCTACCATTGGAAGAGATGCTCAGGGAATATTTCCCCATTCTCGTCTTTATGGCCGTAGCGATCGGCCTCGGTCTTGTTTTCATTCTTGCCGCCGTTGTTTTGGCCGTTCGCAGCCCCGACCCCGAAAAAGTCAGCGCCTACGAATGTGGCTTTAACGCCTTTGATGACGCCCGCATGAAATTCGATGTGCGCTTCTATCTGGTTTCGATCCTTTTCATCATCTTCGATCTGGAAATCGCCTTCCTCTTCCCTTGGGCCGTCGCCTTCAAGGATGTGTCGATGATCGGTTTCTGGTCCATGATGGTGTTCCTCGCCGTATTGACCATTGGGTTCGCCTATGAATGGAAAAAAGGAGCGCTGGAATGGGAGTGATGACCGGTTCAAATACCGCTGGAGTTGACCGCGAGGTGGTCACTCAAGCCATCAACACAGAGCTTCAGGACAAGGGCTTTCTGCTCACCAACGCCGAAGATCTGATCAACTGGGGCCGCACAGGGTCCTTGCACTGGATGACCTTTGGTCTGGCCTGCTGCGCGGTTGAGATGATGCACACCTCCATGCCGCGTTATGATGCCGAGCGCTTTGGCATCGCGCCGCGTGCCTCCCCGCGCCAGTCCGATGTGATGATTGTGGCTGGGACGCTGACCAACAAAATGGCCCCCGCGCTGCGCAAGGTTTATGACCAGATGCCAGAGCCGCGCTATGTGATTTCCATGGGATCCTGCGCAAACGGCGGCGGCTATTACCACTACAGCTACTCTGTTGTGCGCGGTTGTGACCGCATTGTCCCCGTCGACATCTACGTTCCCGGCTGTCCGCCCACCGCAGAAGCGCTGCTCTATGGTCTGCTCCAGCTGCAACGCAAAATCCGCCGCACGGGGACTATTGAACGATGAGCGAAGCCCTGAATGAACTTGGCGCCCACATCGAGCTGAAGCGCCCCGATTGTGTCCTGAACTGGCACGTCGCCTTTGATGAGCTCACCATCGACGTGACACCCACTAACATTGTGGAGTTTGTCGATTTCCTGCGCTCTGACGCCACATGCCGTTTCTCCACGCTCGTGGACATCACCGCTGTGGACTATCCGGAGCGCTCCCGCCGTTTTGACGTGGTTTACCACTTCCTGAGCATGTTCCAGAACCAGCGCGTGCGCTTGCGCGTGGCCGCACGTGAGGACGAGACCGTTCCGTCTATCACCTCGGTGCATCCGTCGGCCAACTGGTTTGAGCGCGAAGTCTTTGACATGTTCGGGATTATCTTCTCAGAGCATCCTGACCTGCGCCGCCTGCTGACCGACTATGGCTTCCGCGGCCATCCGCTGCGCAAGGATTTCCCGACCACCGGCTACACCGAAGTGCGCTATGACGAAGTGCAGAAACGCGTGGTCTATGAGCCGGTACAGCTCACACAGGATTACCGGCAGTTTGATTTCATGTCGCCATGGGAAGGGGCCAACTACATCCTGCCCGGCGATGAGAAAGGGGACGCGAAATGATCTCCGTAGCAATCGAACTTGTCGAATTGTTAACTGCAGCTTTTTTGCTGTCTGCTGCTGTTCCCATTTTTAAAAAATCTTCGATGACTAACACGCGCTTGATATCGTTAAGAAAACGGGGGACTCTTTAGTATGGACGGCTCCAAATTTGATGACGGCAGCGTGGATGCGCTGAGCGGCGAACAGAAGATCCGCAACTTCAACATCAACTTCGGCCCGCAACACCCGGCGGCCCATGGCGTGCTGCGTCTGGTGCTGGAGCTCGACGGTGAAATCGTAGAGCGCTGTGACCCCCACGTGGGTCTTTTGCACCGCGGCACCGAAAAGCTGATGGAAAGCCGCACCTACCTGCAGAACCTGCCCTATCTCGACCGCCTCGACTATGTGGCGCCGATGAACCAAGAGCACGCATGGTGTCTGGCGATTGAAAAACTGACCGGCACCGAAGTGCCACGCCGCGCTCAACTCATTCGCGTGCTGTTCTGCGAAATCGGGCGTGTGCTGAACCACCTGATGAACATCACCACTCAGGCGATGGATGTCGGCGCACTGACCCCGCCGCTCTGGGGTTTTGAAGAGCGCGAAAAGCTCATGGTGTTCTATGAGCGCGCCTGCGGTGCGCGTCTGCACGCCAACTACTTCCGCCCTGGAGGTGTGCATCAGGATCTGCCCGACAAGCTGGTCGATGACATCGAAGAATGGGCCATCGAGTTCCCGCAGGTGATCGCGGATATTGACGAGCTGCTGACCGAAAACCGGATTTTCAAACAGCGCAACGTCGACATCGGCGTCGTGACCGAGCAGGACGTGCTGGATTACGGCATGTCCGGTGTGATGGCGCGCTCTGTGGGCATGGCATGGGACCTGCGCCGCGCGCAGCCTTATGAGTGCTACAACGAGTTTGAATTCCAGATCCCGGTTGGCAAAAACGGCGACTGCTATGACCGCTATCTGATGCGCATGGAAGAGATGCGCCAATCGGTCAGCATCATGCGTCAGGCGATTGTGAAGCTGCGCGAAGCCACCGGCGATGTGCTGTCGCGCGGCAAGTTGACCCCGCCCAAACGCGGTGACATGAAAACCTCGATGGAAAGCCTGATCCACCACTTCAAGCTGTACACCGAAGGCTTCCACGTGCCTGCCGGTGAGGTTTACGCCGCTGTCGAAGCGCCCAAAGGCGAATTTGGCGTCTATATGGTGGCGGATGGCACCAACAAACCCTACCGCGCCAAGCTGCGCGCGCCGGGCTATCTGCATCTGCAAGCGATGGATCACATCGCCACCGGCCACCAACTCGCCGATGTCGCCGCCATCATCGGCACCATGGACATCGTGTTCGGGGAGATTGATCGCTAATGCTCCGTCGTTTGTATCACGAACAACCCGAAAGCTTCGCTTTCACCGCTGCCAACCAGACCTGGGCTGAGGCGCAGATCACCAAATATCCGGACGGCCGTCAGGCCTCTGCGGTGATCCCTCTGCTGTGGCGCGCACAGGAACAGGAAGGCTGGCTGACAAAACCCGCGATTGAGGCTGTCGCCGATATGTTGGGCATGGCTTACATGCGCGTGCTTGAGGTCGCGTCCTTCTATTTCATGTTCCAGCTGCAACCGGTGGGCTCTGTCGCCCATATCCAGATTTGCGGCACCACCTCCTGCATGATCTGCGGCGCCGAAGATCTGATCGCGGTCTGCAAAGAGAAGATCGCGGCCAAGCCGCATGAGCTGTCAGCAGACGGCAAGTTCTCATGGGAAGAGGTCGAATGCCTCGGGGCATGCACCAACGCGCCTATGGCGCAGATTGGCAAAGACTACTTTGAGGATCTGACCGCCGAAGGCTTTGCCCAGATGCTCGATGACATGGCCGCTGGAAATGTTCCGACACCGGGTCCGCAAAATGGGCGCTACGCCGCAGAGCCTCTCTCCGGCCTGACCAGTTTGAAAGACTATGACAGCGGCCAGACGCAGTATAACGCCTCTGTGCAGCTTGCCACGGATATTGGCGATTCCATCAAGCGCATCGACGGCACCGAAGTGCCCATTCTGACCCCATGGGTGGGCAAAGACGGTGTGGTTGCCGGACGCGCCGCAGAAGGCCAACCGCCCAAACCGGCGCCAACGCCCAAGCCTGCCGCGAAACAGGCCGAGGAGGCCAAGAAAGCGGATCAGAAGGCTGAGAAAAAAGCGTCCAAGCCCAAGGCCAAAGCCAAGAAACCGGCCAAGACAGATGCCGCCGATGATCTCAAACAGCTCAAGGGCGTTGGCCCCGCGCTGGAGAAAAAGCTGCATGATGCCGGCGTGACAACCTTTGCCCAGATCGCGGGCTGGACTGCGGACGACATCGCCGAGATGGATGACAAACTGTCGTTCAAAGGCCGCATCGAACGCGACGGCTGGGTCGAGCAAGCCAAGCTGCTTGCCGAAGGTGGCGAAACCGAATTCTCCAAAAAAGTCGCCAAAGGCGACGTATACGAGGATTAAGTCATGGCGGCCCAAACCCAGACCCCTTCGGCAAAAGCCGGGCGCAAGGCCGCGCTCGTGATTGCTGGTACAGGTGTGTACTGGATTTTGGCCATTCTGATCGGCAATTGGCTTGAGCTGTCCCAACGGACACGCGGCCTGCTCGATCTGATTGCTCTGGCGGGGTTTGTCTTCGCCATTGTGATGATCTTCAATATCTGGCGCGCGCGTCAGACAGACGAAAGGTAACGGGATGCTCAAAGATCAGGACCGTATCTTTACGAACCTCTATGGCATGCACGATCGCACGCTCAAAGGCGCGCAAGCGCGTGGCCATTGGGATGGCACAGCCAAGCTAATCCAGCAGGGGCGTGATGCGATCATTGACACCATGAAAGCCTCCGGTCTGCGCGGACGCGGTGGCGCGGGCTTCCCGACCGGCCTGAAATGGTCCTTTATGCCCAAGGAAAGCGATGGGCGTCCGGCCTATCTGGTGATCAACGCCGATGAATCCGAGCCCGGCACCTGCAAAGACCGCGAAATCATGCGCCACGATCCGCACACGCTGATCGAAGGCGCGCTGATCGCCTCTTTCGCGATGAACGCCCACACCTGCTACATCTATCTGCGCGGCGAATATATTCGCGAGCGCGAGGCCCTGCAGGCCGCGATTGATGAAGCCTATGATGCGGGCCTGCTTGGCAAAAACGCTGCTGGTTCCGGCTGGGATTTTGACGTCTTCCTGCATCATGGCGCTGGCGCCTATATCTGCGGCGAAGAGACCGCACTGATCGAAAGCCTTGAGGGCAAAAAAGGCATGCCGCGCATGAAGCCGCCATTCCCGGCGGGCGCGGGGCTTTATGGTTGCCCAACAACGGTGAACAACGTGGAATCCATCGCGGTGGTGCCCACCATCCTGCGCCGTGGCGCTGAGTGGTTCGCCGGTTTTGGCCGCCCCAACAACGCGGGCACCAAGCTCTTTGCGATCTCCGGTCACGTGAACAACCCCTGTGTCGTCGAAGAGGCCATGTCGATCTCCTTTGAGGAGCTGATCGAAAAGCACTGCGGCGGCATTCGCGGTGGGTGGGACAATCTCTTGGCAGTGATCCCGGGCGGCTCCTCCGTGCCTTGTGCGCGCGGCGAAGACATGCGCGACGCGATCATGGATTTTGACTATCTGCGCAACGATCTGGGCTCCGGTCTTGGCACCGCAGCCGTGATCGTGATGGACAAACAGACCGACATCATCAAAGCCATCTGGCGTCTGTCCAAATTTTACAAACACGAAAGCTGCGGCCAATGCACACCGTGCCGCGAAGGCACCGGCTGGATGATGCGCGTCATGGACCGTCTGGTGCAGGGCAAAGCGGATGTCGAAGAGATCGACATGCTGTGGGATGTGACCAAACAGGTTGAAGGTCACACCATCTGCGCCCTTGGCGACGCAGCCGCATGGCCGATCCAGGGCCTCATCCGCAACTTCCGTGGCGAAATCGAAGACCGCATCAAAGCCAATAAAACCGGCCGCATGGGCGCATTGGCGGCGGAGTAAACGAACAATGGACTTAACTATGAAGACCTCTCTGAAATCACCACGTGCCAAGGTTCTGATGATCCTTGTGGCGGCCACCGCTCTGTCTGGCTGTGGCGAGGCGTTTCGGGACAGTTTCCGCAGCAAGCGCGACCGCGTGACCTTTGACGGGCACAGCTACAAAGCCAAAGCCAACAAAGTGTCGCGGGATACGCGCGATCATTTCTCTGTCACCGTTTCACGCGCCAATCAAAGTCTGCTCGGCGCGCGTCAGGCCGGGGAATATGAGGCGTTCAAATATTGCATCGCAGAATACGGAACGACAAACGTGGATTGGCTGGTTGGCCCGGAGGATGACACCATCATTCCGGTGGACGACAAAATCACGCTGGAAGGGTTCTGTCGCCCTTGATCGGATATCAGACATACGCGGGCTGTTATTGCCTAACAGACCTCTCCGCCGCTCTGTGCAGCTTGGCAAAGGATCGCTTTGCCTGTGCAAAAGGAGTGTGCGCATGAAACGTCTGATGTCTGCTGTTGTCTTGGGAAGTCTTGTTCTCGCGGGAGGGGCCTCGGCCAAACCGTCGCTGCGGGATGTGAAAGAGATCTACGAGCCGCTTTACTGGGCGCTGGTTGCTTTTGAGATCGCTGATGTCTGTGACAGCCTCGATGGGCGCAAGCTCAAAGGCGCGACCGACGGCTGGGCGCTTGTCCGCAAAGCGCGCCAGCTGGGCTACACCAACGAGGAAATCCAGTCTTTTCTGGACTCTGACGACGAGAAGGCGCGCATGCGTGCCCGTGGCGAGGCCTATTTCAAACACAAGGGCGCCAGCTACGACAATCCGGAAACTTTCTGTGCGTTGGGGCGCGCCGAAATCGAACGAAACAGCCAGATCGGCGTGTATTTGAGGGCGAAGTAAGCCATGTCTGACCTCCGCAAGATCATCATCGACGACACCGAAGTCGAGGTAGAAAGCGCGATGACCCTGATCCAGGCCTGCGAAGTGGCCGGGATCGAAATACCGCGTTTCTGCTACCACGAGCGCCTGTCGATTGCGGGCAACTGTCGGATGTGCCTTGTGGAGGTTGTTGGCGGCCCCCCCAAACCTGCGGCCTCCTGCGCCATGCAGGTGCGCGACCTGCGCCCGGGGCCGGAAGGCCAGCCACCTGTGGTCAAAACCAACTCGCCCATGGTCAAAAAGGCGCGTGAGGGCGTGATGGAGTTCATGCTCATCAACCACCCGCTGGATTGCCCGATCTGCGATCAGGGGGGCGAATGTGACCTTCAGGATCAGGCCATGGCCTACGGCATCAGTGAAAACCGCTTCCGCGAACCCAAACGCGCGGTGGACGATCTGAACCTCGGCCCGCTTGTGGCCACCACCATGACACGCTGTATTTCCTGCACGCGCTGTGTGCGTTTCACCACCGAGGTCGCGGGCATCACTCAGATGGGTCAGACCGGGCGTGGTGAGGATGCGGAAATCACCAGCTATCTGAACGAAACTCTGGACAGCAACCTGCAGGGCAACATCATCGATCTCTGCCCGGTTGGCGCGCTGACCTCCAAGCCTTACAGCTTTACCGCGCGTCCGTGGGAGCTGACCAAGACAGAAACCATCGACGTGATGGACGCGCTTGGCTCCAACATCCGCGTTGACACAAAGGGGCGCGAAGTGATGCGCATCCTGCCGCGCAACCATGATGGCGTGAACGAAGAGTGGATTTCCGACAAAACCCGCTTTGTCTGGGACGGCCTGCGCCGCCAGCGCCTCGATCAGCCTTATGTGCGCGTGGATGGCAAGCTGAAGCCCGCCACATGGGGGGAGGCTCTTTCAGCCGCAGCCGCCGCGATGAAGGGCAAAAAGGTGGCCGGTCTCATCGGGGATCTGGTGCCGGTTGAGGCGGCTTTCGCGCTGAAGCAACTGGTTCAGAGCCTGGAAGGCAACGTGGAATGCCGCACCGACAACGCGCGCCTGCCGATTGGCAATCGCGGCGCTTATGTGGGCACTGCCACCATCGAAGACATCGAGGATGCCAAGTTCATCCAGCTGATTGGCACCAACCCGCGCGAAGAAGCGCCGGTGCTGAATGCCCGCATCCGCAAAGCCTGGCTCAAGGGCGCGCAGGTGGGCCTGATCGGTCCGGCTGTGGATCTGACGTATGAGTATGCCCATATGGGCTCTGATCGCGCCGCACTGGCCGATTTTGCACAGCATGATTTTGACAAGGTGAAAGACGCGCCGTCGATTGTGATCGTGGGCCAAGGCGCGTTGCGCGAAGCCGATGGTCTGGCTGTGCTGGCCGCCGCGCTTGAAGCCGCAGAGAAATCCAACAGCAAACTGCTGGTGCTGCACAACGCCGCTGCGCGCGTCGGTGCCATGGATGTGGGCGCTGTCACCGAAGGCGGCATGGATGCGGCCATCGACGGTGCAGAGGTGATTTACAATCTGGGTGCGGATGAGGTCGAAATCGACGCCGGTGCCTTTGTGATCTATCAGGGCAGCCACGGGGATCGCGGCGCGCACCGCGCCGATGTGATCCTGCCTGCCGCCGCATACACCGAAGAAAACGGCCTCTTTGTAAACACCGAAGGACGCCCGCAGCTCGCCATGCGCGCCGGTTTTGCGCCCGGTCAGGCCAAAGAAAACTGGGCCATCCTGCGTGCGCTGAGCGCTGAGGTGGAGGCGACACTGCCCTATGACTCGCTTGCGCAATTGCGTCAGGCGCTGATCAAAGAGGTTCCGCATCTGGGCAAAATTGATCAGGTTGCGGAAAATGACGTGGCCGCGATTGACGCGGGCCCCCTCGGCAAGGCGACTTTCCTGCCAGCGGTGAAAGACTTCTACCTGACAAACCCAATTGCCCGTGCCAGCGCGCTGATGGCGGAGCTTTCCGCCACGGCCAAGGCCCGCGGCTCAGAACAGATCGCGGCGGAATAAGCACAGGATGACACGCCTTTCCCTCCATATCACGCTTGCAGCGGCCTGTGTCACTGGGCTTGCGGCCTGTGACCCGCAATCGGGCACGGATGTGAGCCGTGGGGAGACCGCTTTTGTCCCCGACTATCAGGGGGTGGACACGCGGCTGCTGGAAGGGGATCTGGTGAATTTCCACGTTGCCATGACCGGCGCGCGGGATGCGGATGACGTGCATGATTATGCCGAATGCGCCGCCGCGCAATATACGCTGATCCGTGGCTTTGGCTTTGCCCGCCATGTGCGCACAACAACAGGCAATCAGGGCGGCCTTTGGAAGGGGGATGCGGTTTACACCATCTCTCCGGCGCTGCCCCGTGGTCTCAAAACGATTGACGCCGAAGTCATCGTCGCGAACTGCGAAGAAAACGGAATACCTACGGTGTGAG
This sequence comes from Shimia sp. R9_3, assembly GCF_017743755.1. Lineage (NCBI taxonomy): Bacteria > Pseudomonadati > Pseudomonadota > Alphaproteobacteria > Rhodobacterales > Roseobacteraceae > Shimia > Shimia sp. R9_3. The sequence goes on from NZ_JAGHRP010000008.1 coordinate 111,426, forward strand.
GACCCATGACTGATTTCTTTACCACCACATACCTCGGCATCTTCCTCCTGACACTTGGGCAGGTGCTTCTGGTTGTTGTGCCGCTTTTGGTCGCCTTGGCGTTCCTGCTCTATGCGGACCGGAAGATCTGGGCCGCTGTCCAGCTGCGCCGGGGGCCCAACGTGGTGGGCACCTTCGGTCTGCTGCAAAGTTTCGCGGATTTCATCAAATACGCGGTGAAAGAGATCGTCTATCCGGCGGGCGCAGACAAGGCGGTCTTCCTGCTTGCGCCTATGGTCAGCCTTGTGATGGCGCTGATTGCCTGGGCGGTGATCCCTTTTAATGACGGCTGGGTGGTCTCTGACCTCAACGTCGCCATTCTTTACGTCATGGCGATCAGTTCGCTAGAGGTCTACGGCGTCATCATGGGCGGTTGGGCCTCCAACTCCAAATACCCGTTCCTCGGCTCCCTGCGCTCTGCGGCGCAGATGATTTCTTATGAGGTGTCGCTGGGTCTGATCATCATTGGCGTGATCATCACCACCGGCTCCATGAACTTCGGCGACATCGTGAACGCGCAAGACGGCAAATACGGCGCGCTCAGCTGGTATTGGCTGCCGCATTTCCCGATGCTCTTCCTCTTCCTGATCTCGGCCATGGCGGAAACCAACCGCCCGCCGTTTGACCTGCCCGAAGCGGAATCCGAGCTGGTTGCAGGCTATCAGGTAGAATACAGCTCCACGCCGTTCCTGCTGTTCATGATCGGCGAATATGTGGCCATCGTTCTGATGTGTGCCCTCGTGTCGCTGCTGTTCCTCGGCGGCTGGCTCTCCCCGGTGAACTTCCTGCCCGATGGCATCTTCTGGATGTTTGCCAAGATCTGCTTTGTCTTCTTCATTTTCTCGATGGTGAAGGCAATCACCCCGCGCTACCGCTACGACCAGCTGATGCGCATTGGTTGGAAGGTCTTCCTGCCGATGTCTCTGGCTTGGGTTGTTCTGGTCGCGTTCCTTGCAAAATTCGAACTCTTCGGCGGCGCTTACGCTCGCTGGGCGATTGGAGGCTGATATGACGGCAATCGACTACAAACGCGCCGCCGGCTACTTCCTGCTGAAGGATTTCATTGGTGGCTTCAAACTTGGCATGAAGTATTTCTTCAAACCCAAAGCCACCGTGAACTATCCGCACGAGAAAGGCCCGTTGTCTCCTCGTTTCCGTGGCGAGCACGCCCTGCGGCGCTATCCAAACGGCGAAGAGCGCTGCATTGCCTGCAAACTCTGCGAAGCGATCTGCCCGGCACAGGCCATCACCATTGATGCGGAACCACGTGACGACGGTTCCCGCCGCACGACCCGCTATGACATCGACATGACCAAATGCATCTACTGCGGCTTCTGTCAGGAAGCCTGCCCGGTGGATGCCATTGTCGAAGGGCCAAACTTCGAATTTGCCACCGAGACCCGCGAAGAGCTGTTTTATGACAAGGAGAAACTCCTTGAGAACGGTGCCCGCTGGGAAGCGGAAATTGCCCGCAACCTCGAAATTGATGCCCCCTATCGCTGAGTGAGGATCACAGGACCATGAGCGACAGCAAAAACCCGTATCAGGCGATGTTCGCCCAGTATCAGGAGATGGCGAAAGCCTTCAATCCGGCGCTGGAGAGCTTCACGCCCAAAGGGTTTGAGGCGCTCTGGCCCACCATGCCCAAGGACGTGATGGAAATGTTCTTTGGCAACACCATCAATCAGGGCGGGCTGGATGCCAAAACCCGCCTTCTGCTGACGCTCGGGGCGCTCACCATGCTGGGCGCGCAGGCGGATGCGCAAATGCGCCTGACGGTCCGCCATCTGGTGGAAGCAGAGGCCACAAAACAAGAAATCGTGGAGACCATCGGCCAGATGTCGATGTTCGCCGGTATTCCCGCCACCACCCGCGCGATGGAAATCGTGCAGGAGGTTCTGGCGGAAAAAGAGGGAAATGACACATGACCATGGCGGCATTAGCTTTCTGGCTGTTTGCGATTTGCGTGATCGCTGGCGGGTTTTTCACCGTCATCAGCCGCAACCCCGTGCATTCGGTGCTTTGGTTGATCCTCGCGTTTCTGAGCTCGGCGGGGCTGTTTGTCCTGCTGGGGGCGGAATTTGTCGCGATGCTCTTGATCATCGTCTACGTCGGCGCGGTCGCGGTGCTCTTCCTTTTTGTGGTGATGATGCTGGATGTGGATTTTGCAGAGCTAAAGGCGGGCATGGCCCAATATATGCCGCTGGCGCTGCTCATCGGTGTGATCCTTTTGATGCAGCTTGGCATGGCTTTCGGGGTTTGGCAGTTCGCCGATGAAGCGCAGGCGCTGCGCGGCGCGGTCACACCGACGGATGCGCATAACACCGAGGCACTGGGTCTGATCCTTTATGATCAGTACTTCCTGCTGTTCCAACTGGCAGGTCTGATCCTGCTTGTGGCGATGATCGGGGCGATTGTCCTGACCCTGCGCCACCGCAAAGACATCAAGCGCCAGAACGTGCTGGAGCAGATGTGGCGGGATCCAGCAGATGCGATGGAATTGAAAGACGTAAAACCGGGGCAGGGGCTTTAAGCCGCGCCAGAAGAGAAAAAGAACCGAGGGACCAAATATGATTGGTTTGGAACATTACCTAGGCGTCGCCGCGACGCTCTTTGTTATCGGCATTTTCGGCCTCTTCCTGAACCGGAAGAACATCATCATCCTTTTGATGTCGATCGAGCTCATCTTGCTGTCAGTCAACATCAACCTGGTCGCTTTCTCGGCCTTTCTGGGGGATCTTGTCGGGCAGGTCTTTGCGCTCTTTGTGATGACAGTCGCCGCAGCTGAGGCCGCCATCGGCTTGGCCATCCTCGTCTCCTTCTTCCGCAACCGTGGCACCATCGCGGTCGAAGACGTCAACGTGATGAAAGGCTAAGCGTTCATGGAAAAGATCATACTCTTTGCGCCACTGATCGGCAGCCTGATCGCAGGCTTCGGCTGGCGCATGATTGGCGAGAAGGCCGCGCAATATCTCACAACAGGCCTGCTCTTTCTGGCCTGCCTGCTCAGCTGGATTGTCTTCCTCGGGCTGGATGCGGAACAGGTCAAACAGATCCACATACTGGATTTCATTCAATCGGGTCATCTGGACACTGCATGGGCGATCCGCGTTGACCGCCTGACAGCGATCATGCTGATCGTGGTCACCACGGTCTCTGCCCTCGTGCACCTCTATTCCATGGGCTACATGGCGCATGATGAAAACTGGGGGCAGGGCGAGCACTACAAGGCGCGTTTCTTCGCCTATCTGTCTTTCTTCACCTTCACCATGCTCATGCTGGTCACCGCCGACAACCTCCTGCAGATGTTCTTTGGCTGGGAAGGTGTGGGTGTCGCCTCCTATCTGCTCATCGGCTTTTACTACAAAAAGCCGTCCGCAAACGCGGCGGCGATCAAAGCCTTCGTGGTCAACCGCGTGGGCGATTTTGGCTTCCTTCTGGGCATCTTCGCGATCTTCTTCCTGACCGAGAGCATCAAGTTTGACGACATCTTCGCCGCGGCACCGGTCTTGGCGGAAACACAGCTTGAGTTCCTGTGGCGCGAGTGGAACGCGGCCAACTTGGTGGCCTTCCTGCTCTTCATCGGCGCGATGGGCAAATCGGCGCAATTGTTCCTGCACACCTGGCTGCCGGACGCGATGGAAGGCCCGACCCCGGTGTCCGCTCTGATCCACGCCGCCACCATGGTGACCGCCGGTGTGTTCCTGGTGTCGCGCATGTCGCCGCTGATCGAATATGCAGATGAAACCAAAGCCTTCATCGTGTTCCTCGGCGCAGCCACGGCCTTTGTCGCCGCCACCATTGGCCTTGTGCAAAACGACATCAAACGTGTGATTGCCTATTCCACCATGTCCCAGCTGGGCTACATGTTTGTTGCAGCGGGCGTTGGCGTTTACTCCGCAGCCATGTTCCACCTTTTCACCCACGCTTTCTTTAAGGCGATGCTCTTCTTGGGCGCGGGGTCTGTGATCCACGCGATGCACCACGAGCAGGACATGCGCAACTACGGCGGCCTGCGCAAAAAGATCCCTTATACTTACTGGGCCATGATGATCGGCACGCTGGCGATCACCGGCGTCGGCATCCCGCTGACCCACATCGGTTTTGCAGGCTTCCTGTCCAAAGATGCGATCATCGAGAGCGCTTGGGCAGGCACCGCTGGCGGCTTTGCCTTCTGGGCGTTGGTTGTCGCCGCGATGTTCACCAGCTTCTACAGCTGGCGTTTGATCTTCCTCACCTTCTATGGCGAGCCGCGCGGCAACAAGCACACCCATGATCACGCACATGAAAGCCCGATGGTCATGCTGATCCCGCTTGGCGTTCTGTCGCTCGGCGCGATCTTTGCCGGGATGATTTGGTTCGGCTCCTTCTTTGGCGATCATAACACGGTCAACAAATTCTATGGCGTGCCCGCGCATCATGCAGAGCACAGCGAAGGCCATGGGGACGAAGCCGCACACGGCGATGATCACGCAGAAGCCAAAGCAGATGACCACGCACATGATGACGGTCACGCTGAGAAACATGGCGATGAAGATCAAGCAGCAGTGGCTGCGGCGCATCATGGCGAAGCCCCTCAAGGCGCGATTTTCACCCATCCAAGCAACCATGTGATGGACGAAGCGCACCATGCGCCCAAATGGGTCAAGGTCAGCCCGTTCATCGCGATGGTGATCGGCTTTGTGATGGCCATGTGGTTCTACATATGGGATCCATCCATGCCCGCCAAAACCGCAGCAAGCCAGCGTCCGCTCTATCTGTTCCTGCTCAACAAATGGTACTTTGACGAGCTCTATGACGCGATCTTTGTGCGTCCGGCCCGGGCTGTCGGGGCGTTCCTTTGGAAACGCGGCGATGGCGATGTGATTGACGGCGGCATCAACGGCGTGGCCATGGGCATCGTGCCTTGGGTGACCAAAATGGCGGGCCGCGCCCAGTCCGGCTACATCTTCACCTACGCTCTGGCCATGGTGATTGGCATCGTGGCTCTGATCACATGGATGACGCTCAGCGGAGGAGCACACTAATGAACGATAGCTTGCTCTCCCTGGTCACGTTCCTGCCGACCTTTGCCGCGCTGATCCTCGTGGTCTTCCTGCGGGGCGAAGACGAAATGGCACAGCGCAACGCCAAACGTGTGGCGCTGTTTGCCACAACGGTCACCTTTTTCATCTCGCTCTTCATTCTGGCTGGGTTTGATCCAAGCAACCCGGGGTTCCAGTTCGTGGAACAGCGTGAGTGGATCATGGGCATGACCTACAAGATGGGTGTGGACGGCATCTCCGTGCTGTTTGTCATGCTCACAACCTTCATCATGCCGCTGGTGATCTGGGCGTCCTGGGATGTCCAAACCCGCGTCAAAGAATATATGGTTGCCTTCCTGCTTCTGGAAACGCTAATGCTTGGCGTGTTCATGGCGCTGGATCTGGTGCTGTTCTACCTGTTCTTTGAGGCAGGCCTCATCCCGATGTTCCTGATCATCGGGATCTGGGGTGGCAAGAACCGCATCTATGCCTCCTTCAAGTTCTTCCTCTACACCTTCCTCGGCTCAGTGCTGATGCTGGTGGCGATGGTCGGCATGTTTGTTCAGGCAGGCACCACCGACATCCCGACGCTCATGACCCATGAGTTTGCGTCTGAAACCATGAATGTTCTGGGCTTCACCGTGATTGGCGGTGTGCAGACGCTGATGTTCCTGGCCTTCTTTGCTTCTTTCGCGGTGAAGATGCCGATGTGGCCAGTACACACCTGGTTGCCCGATGCCCACGTGCAGGCGCCCACGGCTGGCTCAGTGGTGTTGGCTTCGATCCTGTTGAAGATGGGTGGCTACGGCTTCCTGCGGTTCAGCCTGCCGATGTTCCCCATCGGCTCTGAGGTCATGACCCCGCTGATCCTCTGGATGTCGGCAATCGCGATTGTCTACACCTCGCTGGTTGCACTGGTGCAGGAAGACATGAAAAAGCTGATCGCCTATTCCTCGGTGGCGCACATGGGCTACGTGACCATGGGCATCTTTGCCGCCAACCAACAGGGCATCGACGGTGCGATCTTCCAGATGCTGAGCCACGGCTTTATCTCCGGTGCGCTCTTCCTCTGTGTCGGGGTGATTTATGACCGCATGCACACCCGCGAGATCGACGCTTACGGCGGTCTGGTGAACCGCATGCCAGCCTATGCGCTGATCTTCATGTTCTTCACCATGGCCAATGTCGGCCTGCCGGGCACCTCCGGCTTTGTCGGTGAATTCCTGACCCTGATGGGTGTGTTCCAGGTCAACACCTGGGTGGCGCTGGTGGCGACAGCCGGTGTGATCTTCTCAGCGGCTTATGCGCTGTGGCTCTACCGTCGCGTGGTCTTTGGCGATCTGATCAAAGAGAGCCTCAAGTCGATCACCGACATGACCCGCCGCGAAAAGATGATCTTTGCGCCGCTGGTGGCAATGACCCTCATTCTCGGCGTCTATCCGTCGCTGATCACGGACATCATCGGCCCCTCCGTCGAAAATCTGATTTCCAACTATGACACCGCTCTGGCCCATGGCGCTGCCGCCAGCCAGATGGCATCGCACTAAGGAGCGCTTGAGACATGATTCAGGCTGATCTGAATATCATCCTGCCGGAAATCCTCCTGGCGATTTATGCCATGCTCGCGTTGGTGGCGGTGGTCTACACCGGCAAAGACAAGATGGCGGGCATGCTCACTTGGATCACAGCCGGTGTGTTTGTGCTTCTGGCCATGTGGATTGGGGCCTCTGGCACAGGTGACAATGTCGCCTTCAACGGCATGTTCCACGATGACGCCTTCTCCCGCTTTGCTAAAATCGCCATGCTGCTTTCGGGCGCTGCGGTTCTGGTGATGGGGCAGGATTATATGGCGCGGCGCGGCATGCTGCGCTTTGAATATCCGGTCCTCGTGTCGCTTGCGATGGTGGGGATGATGACCATGGTTTCCGCCGGAGATCTGATCGCGCTCTATATGGGGCTGGAGCTGCAGTCTCTGGCGCTCTATGTGGTGGCGTCTTTCCGTCGTGACAGCGTGAAATCCACCGAGGCGGGTATGAAGTACTTCCTGCTGGGTGCTTTGTCCTCTGGCCTGCTGCTCTATGGCTCTTCGCTTGTTTACGGCTTTGCAGGCACAACGCAGTTCAGCGGCATCATCGACGTGGCTGGCCATGGCGACACCCCGCTTGGTCTTCTCTTTGGCCTGACCTTTGTGGTCGCGGGGCTCGCGTTCAAAGTGTCCGCCGTGCCGTTTCACATGTGGACGCCGGATGTCTATGAGGGCGCTCCAACGCCGATCACCGCCTTCTTCGCCACCGCGCCAAAGCTTGCGGCGATGGGTCTCTTTGCCCGCGTGCTGTTTGATGCTTTTGGCGGCGTGGTTGCGGATTGGCAGCAGATCATCGCGCTTCTGTCGGTGCTGTCGATGTTCCTTGGCGCAGTGGCCGCAATTGGCCAGCGCAACATCAAACGCCTGATGGCCTATTCCTCGATTGCCCATATGGGCTATGCGCTGATGGGTCTTGCCTCCGGTACCGCTTTGGGGATCGAGGCGATGCTGGTCTATATGGCGATCTACGTCACCATGAACATCGGCACCTTTGCCTTTATCCTGTCGATGGAGAAAGACGGCCAGCCGGTGGTCGATATCTCAGCGCTCAACATGTATTCCAAGCGCGCGCCGGGCCGGGCGCTGGCGATGCTGTTCCTGCTGTTCTCGCTGGCGGGTGTGCCGCCTTTCCTCGGCTTCTTTGGCAAACTCTATGTGCTGCGCGCGGCCTTTGATGCGGGCCTTGCATGGCTGGCGGTCGCTGGTGTGATCGCCTCGGTGATCGGGGCGTTCTACTATCTGCGCATTGTCTACTTCATGTACTTTGGCGAAGAGCGTGACGCGCTCGACGCACCGCGGTCTCCGGTACAGCACCTCATGCTGGTGCTGAGCGCGGCCGTGATGCTGCTGGGCGTGGTGAACTTCTTTGGCGTGGATACGGCCGCACAGGCCGCCGCCGTGGCCCTGCTGCAATAACCCGCTTGCATTTTCGCATCCGGACGTTGATTGTGACGCGCCCCACGGGGCGCGTCGCCTTTTTTGAAAGCGCGCTGCGTGAGGGCGCTTTTCGACCTGTAAGAAGATAAAAACACATGAGCAATTGGCCCGAGGGGTATGGCCGCCGCGTTCTGGCGGAAGTCGACAGCACCAATGCAGAAGCCGCGCGCATTGCACCGCAACTGGCCGCGCCTGAGTGGATCCTGGGCCTGCGCCAGACCAAGGGTCGTGGCCGCCGTGGTCGTGCTTGGGTCGATCCGGTTGGCAACTTTGCCGCCACCTTGGTGATGCGCCCGGCAGAAAGCCCCGATCAGGTCGCTCTGCGGTCTTTCGTGGCGGCTTTGGCGCTCTACGATGCCTTTGTTGCCGTCACTGGTCGCAGTGATGGGTTGGCGCTCAAATGGCCAAACGACGTGTTGCTGAACGGCGGCAAAGTGGCGGGCATCCTGCTGGAGAGCGCGGGTTTTGCCGGTGGCGCGGTCAGCCATATCGCCATTGGCATCGGCGTAAACCTCGCCCACGCGCCCGACACCGGCGCTGTCGAAGCACAGGCCACGCGCCCGGTCTCTCTGCTCTCTGAAACCGGCGCCTCCGTTGATCCGGAAAGCTTCCTTGAAGCGCTGGCCACCGCCTATGCCCGCTGGGAGGCACAGTTTTCCACCTATGGGTTTGAACCGATCCGCACCGCCTGGCTCACGCGCGCAGCGCGCATTGGCGAAGTCATGACGGCACGTACCACCCGTGAGGAGACCACCGGCACCTTTGAAACGGTGGACAGCGCTGGAAATCTGGTGTTGAAGACCGCGAAGGGCCGCATTGCCATAGCTGCGGCAGATATCTTTTTCTGATCCACGCAACAGGGGGATCTGCGCCATGCTTCTTGCCATCGACTGCGGCAACACCAACACTGTGTTCTCGATCTGGGACGGGGAGAAATTCCTGTGCACCCTGCGCACGTCGACCCACCATGCACGCACGGCAGACGCTTACTTCACCTGGTACTCGACCCTGATCAATCACTACGGCATCGACGCAGACATCACCGATGTGATCATCTCCTCTACCGTGCCGCGTGTGGTCTGGAACCTGCGCGTATTCGCCGACCGGTTCTTCAACTGCCGCCCTCTGGTGGTGGGCAAGCCTGAGTGCAAACTGCCGCATCAGCCGCGTGTGGATCAGGGCACCCAGCCGGGGCCAGATCGTCTGGCCAATGCGGTGGGCGCCTATGATCGCCACGGCGGCAATGTGGTGGTGGTGGATTTTGGCACCGCCACGAACTTTGATGTGGTCGCCGAAGATGGCGCCTATGTGGGCGGTGTGATTGCCCCCGGCGTGAACCTCAGCCTTGAGGCGCTGCACTCCGGTGCCGCCGCATTGCCACATGTGGACGTCAGTCAGCCGGAAAAGGTGATCGGCACCAACACGGTTGGCTGTATTCAATCAGGTGTGTTCTGGGGATACACCGGCCTGATCGAAGGCATTATCTCCCGGATCAAAGCGGAATATGGCGCACCGATGAAAGTGGTGGGCACGGGTGGTCTTGCGCCGCTCTTTGAGCAGGGCGATCACCTGTTTGACACCATCGAAGATGATTTGACGATGCACGGATTGACCGTCATCCACGACTTTAACAAGGAGCAGGGCGCATGAGCGACCGCTTGATCTATCTGCCGCTTGGCGGTTCTGGCGAAATTGGCATGAATGCCTATGTCTATGGCTACGGGCCAGCAGACAATGAGCGTCTTATTCTGGTGGACATTGGTGTTGCGTTTTCCGACATGGAAACCAGCCCCGGTGTGGACCTTATCTTTGCTGATATTCGCTGGCTTGAAGAAAACAAACACCGGCTGGAGGCGATCTTCATCACCCACGGCCATGAAGATCACATCGGCGCGGTCGGGCATTACTGGGAGCGCCTCGGTGTGCCGGTCTACGCCCGCACATTCACCGCCAATCTGGCCCGTCACAAGATGGCGGACCGCGGCCAGCCCGAAGAGGTGGTGCGCACGGTCTCTGCCTGGCCCGAAGTGACCGAAGCCGGCCCGTTCAAGGTTGGGTTCCTGCCGGTCAGCCACTCCATCCCGGAAAGCGCCGCTTTGGTGATCGACAGCCCCGCAGGCCGCGTGATCCACTCCGGTGACTTCAAGCTCGATGAAACCCCGCTTGTGGGCGAGCCTTTTGACCCGGCTTTGTGGGCAGAGGTTGCCAAAGACGGCGTCAATGCGCTGATCTGTGACAGCACCAATGTGTTCTCACCCCACGCAGGCCGTTCGGAGGCCTCTGTTGGGCCAGAGATCGAGGCACTGGTTGCCAAAGCGCCCAATATGGTGGTCGCCACCACCTTTGCCTCCAATGTGGCCCGCGTAAAAACGCTGGCCGAGGCGGGCGAGCGGGCAGGGCGTTCCATCTGCCTCATGGGCCGCGCCATGCGCCGCATGATCGAAGCCGCGATCCAGACCGGCGTGCTCGACAGCTTCCCCAAAGTGGTCAGCCCTGAAGATGCCGCGAGCATCCCGCGTGAAAATCTGATGCTCTTGGTCACCGGCTCTCAAGGGGAGCGCCGCGCCGCCAGCGCACAGCTCGCCCGTGGCAAATACAATGGCATCAAACTGAAAGAAGGCGATCTCTTCCTCTTTAGCTCCAAGACTATTCCGGGCAACGAAAAAGGTGTGATCCGCATCATCAACCAATTCTCCGAAATGGGTGTGGATGTGGTGGATGACAGCTCTGGTAAATACCACGTCTCCGGCCACGCCAACCGTCCGGACCTCAAACGCCTGCATGACATCGTGAACCCAACCATGGTGATCCCCAACCACGGCGAACACCGTCACCTGCGCGAGCACGCCAAGCTCGCCAACGAAGGGGGCCGCGCCTCTATCGTAGCGGTGAATGGCACCATGCTGGAACTTTCCGGGGACCAGCCCTCGATTGCGGGCTACGTCGAAACCGGGCGTACCTATCTGGATGGCACCGCGCAGATCGGCGCGCTGGACGGCATCGTGCGCGATCGTATCCGCATGGCGCTCAATGGCCATGTGCTTGTGACCGTGCTGCTGGACGAAGATGACGAGCCGCTTGGGGATGCCTGGTGCGAGGTCATGGGCCTGTCAGAAATGGGCCGCTCGCAAGCGCCGCTGGTTGACGTGCTGGAAGAGGACATCACCCAGTTCCTGGGCCGCGCCAAAGAGAAAACACTGGCGGATGATGACAAGCTTGAAGGTGAAATTCGCCGGATCGTGCGCAATTCTGCCCGTGATGAGATCGGCAAAAAGCCCGAAGTCACCGTGGTGCTCAGCCGCCTGAGCTGATCTAACTGTGCTGACCTTTGCTCAGATCTCAAAACCACAGCAATCAAAAAGGGCCCCTCGGGGCCCTTTGTCGTTTCACGCAGGCTGTGTTTAGCCCGCCGCGTTTTCCGCATCGCGCCGCTCTTCAAAGCTCAGCGCAATAAAGCTTGGCAGATGGTCACCCATGCCCACCACGCGGTTGTCATCGCGCCGGTCATGACGGCCACGGCCGCGTCCACGGTTTGAACGGCCACGTGGCTCTTCCTGCGCAGGCAGTTCCAGCGCCTCCACCACGTTTGGTTTCTCTTCGGCCTTCTTGGAAGTCTCTTCCTTCGGCTTGCGGGCTTTGCGCGGCTCCGGCTTCACCGGATTTTCCACGCGCGGGATCTCTTTCTGGATCAGCGCTTCCACCGCTTCGAAGGCTTTTTCGTCCCGCGGATTGCAGATCGTAAACGCCTTGCCTTCGCGACCGGCACGACCTGTCCGGCCAATGCGGTGCACATAGTCTTCGGCATGGCCCGGCACATCAAAGTTGAACACATGGCTCACACTTGGCACATCCAGTCCGCGTGCCGCCACATCAGAGGCCACGAGAATACGCAGCTCTCCATTCCGGAAGGATTCCAGCGTCTTGGTGCGCTGCGACTGGTCCAGATCCCCGTGGATCGGCGCGGCATCATAGCCGTATTTCTTCAGTGATTTTGCGCAGATATCCACATCCGTTTTGCGGTTGCAGAAGATGATCGCGTTGCTGCAGGCTTCACCTTCACCGTCGATCAGCGCGCGCAGAACCTTGCGTTTCTCGCTGCCTTCACGATCACGGCGGGAGGCTTTGAACATGACAACGCCTTGCTCAATGGTCTCGCTTGCGGTCGCCTGACGTGCCACTTCCACCCGCTCCGGGTTGGAGAGGAAGGTGTTGGTGATCCGCTCAATTTCCGGCGCCATGGTGGCGGAGAAAAACAGCGTCTGGCGGGTGAAAGGTGTGAGGCCAAAGATCCGCTCGATGTCAGGGATAAAGCCCATGTCCAGCATCCGGTCAGCTTCATCCACCACCATGACTTTCACGTCAGACAGGATCAGCTTGCCGCGCTCGAAATGGTCCAGCAGACGGCCCGGTGTGGCGATCAGCACATCGACGCCTTTGTCGATGATCGCTTCCTGCTCTTTAAAGCTCACTCCGCCAATCAGCAGCGCTTTGGTCAGCTTCAGATATTTGGAATAGGTGTCAAAGTTCTCCGCCACCTGTGCGGCCAGTTCTCGTGTCGGGCAGAGCACAAGGCTGCGCGGCATGCGCGCCCGCGCACGTCCCCGCGCCAGCAGCGACAACATCGGCAGGGTGAAGCTTGCGGTCTTACCGGTGCCGGTTTGCGCAATGCCAAGAACGTCCCGGCCTTCGAGCGCGGATGGAATCGCCCCGGCTTGAATTGGGGTCGGCGTTTCGTAGCCCGCTTCGCTGATTGCTTTCAGCACCTTAGGGTTCAGGTTCAGGTCAGAAAATTTTGTCATTTGTATCCGTGGTTTACGGACACGACTTGGCCCGTAGCGGCTTTGGGATCAGGCCCGGCTGGCCCCGCAACACATGGCGATATCGATCCTCGGCGCCTTCTATCGCACAGAAGGCTTTAGGTCAATGAAACCAGCGAGTTCCCACCGGTTTGACGTAAAGTGAGAAACATTTGCCTCAAAAATCGGGGAAGTGTTTCCGGCGTTTTGCGTCCAAATCCAGCACATGTTCCTGCAAGACCCCACGCTCCCGCAGGCGCTGCGTCAGCTCAGGCGTGGCCAGACAGGCCTCCTCATAAAACCGCCGCAGCCCATCCGGCTCCTTGGCCAGATGGTTAAAAAGCTTATGCAGATTGAGGCCGCCCTCATCTTCCGGAACAGCCGCCCCCAGCTCGTCACGGTAAGACCCCTTTTTGTGGCGATAGGTGAAACTTTTCTGCCAATGATCCCACCCTGTGGTGTGCAGGTGCAGAAGCCTGGTATCGATCAGCTCCATCTGCCCCGGGTTGCGCACCCCATTCTGCATCACATTGTGGATCTTCACCTTCATATCGCTCTGCTTGGTGCGCATGAAGATTTTACCAGCCACATGGCTGACAAACCCGCCTTTCAGATAGGGCGCAAAGGTCGGATAAATTTCCGCCACCAGACGGCTGCGATCATCTTTGTTGGCGATGAAGCCTTTGAACAGGCGCGGCTCCGCGCCTTCCTCCATCGGCGCCAACGCCTCAGCAGGGCGCACGCGCGCGGTCAGGCAGCTCTCTGGCAGGGCGGCAAGATGATCTGCGATGGCACGCTCCGACCACAAAAACTCATCCACATCAATATGCAGCAGCCAATCTAGATCTCGCGCGCGACTATAGGCGTGGCGCGCGTTGTAGGACTGACGGTTCTGGTGCATCGGCGGACGTTTGCCCCGCGCCTTGATCCAGTAGTTCTCACCGGTGCTCACAGGCGTGATCTTCGGATGCGCCTTCAGCAGCGCTTTGGCCTCTGGATTTGGGGCGTCCAGATAGATCCAAAGATGGCTTGCCCCCAGCTCCAGATGGTGCGCGGCAAAGTTCAGGATGTCTTCGGCGGAGGCTTTGATGGTCGCAACCACACCCCAGGTTGGCTTTTGCGTCGTCATTTCCGTGCCTGTTGCCGCTCTCGTTTTGCCCGCATCTGCGACAGGCGCCGGAACACGCCGCCCGGTTCCGCAATCAGCTCGCCCAGCAAATGTTCAGCCAGCGGCGCAATCACCGGATCGGTCTTGGCCAACTCCCAGATCGGGGCGATCAGGTTGATATCCAACCCGCCATGGACCAGCGAAAACGGCTCCATATCCAGCGGGAGCCGGGTTTTGACCCGCTTGCCAAAGCCATGCTCCTTTTCAGGGGTCAGGCCGCTGAAACTGCGCTCAAATTCATAGAGCTTCATCATGCCAAAGAGCATCTTTAGGGCTTGGCCAACTTCCCGCTGCGCTGGCGTGTCTCCGTGGTCGGCAAAAGTCTGCACCGCGCTCACCTGCCAGCGCAAATTTAGCGCGCCAATCAGATGCGCATGTTCTTCTGCCCAGATCCGCCGAAACAGCGCAGCGGTTTGCGGCGGCTGCGCGCGTTTGCGCAGGTTGGAAATCAACTGCGCATTCAGAAAGGCCAGCGCGCTCTGGCCGACAAATTCTTCCGCAATCTGCCGACGTTTGCGCGCCCAGCTTGTCTTTGGGTCATCCGGCTGCTTTTGCGTTGCGCTCTCGGGTACGATTTCAGCCTTCAACGCGGCCAGATCCACATCCAGCGGCGGCAGGTCTTCGGGACCAAACTCAAAGGGGTCGCGCCGCCCCTCATAACGCGCGAGCATATAGGCAAAGCCGCCCGGATAGGTGAGGGTGTCGTCGGTCATGGCGCGATGTTTGCACGGGGGCATCCCCCGTGCAATCTCAGACTGTATCAGACCATCATTTCCTTGGTGGCCGTCAGCGTCACATCCGGATAGTCGCGCGCCACGCGGTCGATATCCCATTGCAAACGCGTCAGAAACACCACGTCGCCATCATGGTCATAGCTGATGTGCTGCTTGTTCATGTCGGCAAATTTCTCAACCGCCTGACGCTCGCCATTGACCCAACGGGCCGAGGTGAACTGGCTCTGTTCAAAGCGCACCGGCAGGCCGTATTCCATCTCGATCCGGCTGGCGAGCACTTCAAACTGAAGCTGACCAACCACACCGACGATGAAGCCGGACCCGATCATTGGCTTGAACACTTTGGCCGCGCCTTCTTCGGCGAATTGCATCAGCGCCTTTTCAAGGTGCTTTGCTTTCATCGGATCGCCTGCGCGAATGCCTTGCAGCAGTTCCGGCGCAAAGCTTGGAATGCCGGAAACGCGCAGCGCCTCGCCTTCGGTCAGCGTGTCGCCGATCCGCAGTTGCCCGTGGTTGGGAATGCCGATGATATCGCCTGCCCAGGCCTCGTCTGCGAGCTCGCGGTCAGAGGCGAGGAAGAGCACCGGATTGGAAATCGCCATCGGCTTTTTGGTGCGCACATGGGTCAGTTTCATGCCGCGCTTGAAGTGTCCGGAGGCCATACGCACAAACGCCACACGGTCGCGGTGTTTGGGGTCCATATTGGCCTGCACTTTGAACACAAAGCCCGCGACCTTCTTTTCCTCAGGCGCAATCTCGCGCGGCTGCGCGGTCTGCACCTGTGGCTCCGGACCATAAGAGCCAATGCCATCCATCAGTTCTTTCACCCCAAAAGAGTTGATCGCAGAGCCAAACCAGATCGGGGTCATATGCCCTTCCAGCACCGCCTGCGGATCAAGCTGCGGCAACAGCTCCTTGGCCATTTCAACCTCTTCCTGCAGCTTCTCCAGCAGATGCGCAGGCACGTGGTCGGCCAGTTTCGGATCGTTCAAACCGTCAATCTGAATGGTCTCGGCGATCACATTCCGGTCCGCACGGTCCATCAGCTCCAGACGGTCGTTGAGCATGTCATAACAGCCCAGGAACTCGCGCCCCATGCCAATCGGCCAGCTCGCCGGTGTCACGTCAATCGCGAGGTTTTCCTGAATCTCGTCAATGATATCAAAGGTATCGCGGCTCTCGCGGTCCATCTTGTTACAGAATGTCAGGATCGGCAGGTCGCGCAGTCGGCACACCTCAAACAGCTTCTGCGTCTGGCTTTCCACACCTTTGGCGCCGTCGATCACCATCACCGCCGCATCCACCGCAGTCAGCGTGCGATAGGTGTCTTCGGAGAAGTCGCTGTGGCCCGGTGTGTCCACCAGATTGAAGCGGAAGTTGCCAAAATCAAAGGACATTGCAGAGGCCGACACGGAGATCCCGCGATCTTTCTCCATCTGCATAAAGTCCGAACGTGTCCGCCGTGCCTCACCTTTGGCACGCACCTGACCCGCCATCTGGATCGCACCACCATAGAGCAGGAATTTTTCCGTCAGCGTGGTTTTCCCGGCGTCCGGGTGCGAAATGATCGCAAACGTACGGCGGCGCGCAATCTCGGGCGGCAATTCGGGGCGGTTTGTGCTCGTGTCCAACATGGTCGCGCGTATAGGCGCGCGCGCTCATTTTCGCAAGGAAAAGCAGAGGGCAGGGCTGCGTGCAGCCCCGGCCGCGTTACTTGGAAGACGCCCGTTTCAAAAGCTCCACCGCGTCCGGACGGTTCAGCAGGCTTTCATGCACTTCCAGATGCCCCACCGGCCCGCCACGTGTGCTGTTATTGGCCGCTTTGCGTTGCAGCCGCTCTGTGACCTCTTTGGGCACAGCCGGCCGCGTGCGCGTGTCCATCTGCATGGTTTCGGCTGAAATGCCTTCGGCAAAGATGATCTGATGGGTGTCAAACATCAGCTGGTAGTAATCCACAAAGCCACCTTCGGCGGCATAGACGGTCTCACCGTTCACCAGATGGCGCGCTTTGATCAGCAATTCGCTGCGCCCCACACCGATGTGGTCATGACGCTGATAGACAAACAGGCGATGGTCCGGGCTCACCCGCAGATCGCCCGCGTTGTTGAGCGTGCCTTTGGTGATCACAATCGGGGCAAATTCGCCGCTGGCGCGCTGCACCGAATGGCCGATCCAGCGCAATTCCTGTGGGCCGTCATCACGGGTCAGAACGCGGTCGCCCACTTTCAGGTCCTCGACCTTGCGCTGCTCTCCGGTGGCCATGGTGATATGTGTGCCGCTGGTAAAGCTGACACAGGCCAGCTGCGCGAGCCGCGTCGAGGCCGCGTTGCGGTCGATCCCGACCAGCGCGTAATCGGTTTTGGGTGTCAGAGGCGCAAGCGCTGCGCCGTAAATCTGGACCACGCCGCCTGCGTCATCCACTTCAACCAGCACCAGCACTTCGATGGTGTCTCCGCTAGGCGGCATGAATGTGGCGACGCAATCCAGAAACACCCGCGCGTCTTTGGTGCCAAGCCCGCGGTCGCTGGCGACAAAATGCTGTCCATCCGCATCGGTGCGCAATGACAGGCTTTTCACCTGCGCATCCATCGACAGCGCATAGATGTCATCCAGAACAAGCTCTTGGGCAAAAGACAAAGAATCCCCGAGGTTCGCGCCATCTGTGACGTGAAACGCTTCTGCGAGATACACAGGCAGCCGCTGGGACGGCATCGCGGTGTCCTGAACCTGTGAATACATGGTCTACCTTCTCGTTACTTCTCTTATGGGCAGCGCCGATCCCTAAAATTATCGTTCAATTGTGGCAGCAGAAAGCCGAGCCTTCGGCATATTGCTGGCATCCTTAGAGAATTAGGTATTTCTTAGCCACATTACAAAGGGGAGAATCGCATGGAATTGGGAATCAAAGGTAAACGCGCGCTCGTCTGTGCGTCCTCAAAGGGTCTGGGGCTGGGATGCGCCCGCGCTTTGGCCGCCGAAGGTGTGGATCTGATCATGAACGCACGCGGTGCCGAGGCACTGGAAGCCTCCGCCGCAGCGATTCGCGAAGAGTTTGGCGTCAAGGTCGAGGCCATCGCCTGTGACGTGACCACGCCGGAGGGGCAGGCCAAGCTCATTGAGGCGGCGCAGGGCGTCGATATTCTGGTCAACAACGCGGGCGGCCCGCCTCCCGGCATGTGGACCGATTGGGACCGCGACGATTTTATTTCGGCGCTGGATGCCAATATGCTCGCGCCCATCGCGCTGATCAAAGCGTTGGTGCCGGGCATGATGGAGCGCGGCTGGGGCCGTGTGGTCAACATCACTTCGGTGTCTGTGAAATCCCCGATTCCGGTTCTGGGTCTGTCCAACGCTGCGCGCGCCGGCCTCACCGGCTATGTGGCGGGCACCGCTCGTCAGGTCGCAGGCACAGGCGTGACCATCAACAACCTGCTGCCCGGCATCCACGCCACCGACCGCGCCGTGGCGTTGGACACGGCCGTGACCCAACAGCAGGGCATCTCCATGGAAGAGGCACAGGCCCAACGCGCCGCGACCATCCCCGCAGGCCGCTATGGCACCGCAGATGAGTTTGGCGCCACCTGTGCCTTCCTCTGCTCGCATCATGCGGGCTTTATCGTGGGCCAAAACGTGCTGTTGGACGGCGGTGCCTTTGCCTCCGCGATGTGATCTAGGGATATAAGTGTGGCGCGAGGTGTTGGTGTGGCTCAGGGGTTTTCACTGAAAGATCATCTGTTTAACGCAGAAAGCATGGCGGATCTGGCGGCAGAATATGCCGCCGGTATTCCCGGCTTTGATGCGGAAGGCTTTCAGGCAGAAACTGTTGCCGGCTTTCCGGAACGTGAGCTCATGGAGCGCATGGAATGGATTGCCGACTGCATCGAAAAACGTCTCGCGCCAGATTTCCCCACCATGGCGGATCAGCTGGAGGCCGCCATGCCCACCGCGCTTGATCCATCGCTGACCGATGGTGATTTCGGGCGCTTCATCCATGCGGTGCCGGGCATTTTGGCGGTGCGCCACGGGTTGGAAGAGCATCGCGACCGCAGCTTTGATCTGCTGCACGCCGCAACACAGCGCTTCTCCATGGAGTTCTACATCCGCCCTTTCCTCAACCGCTGGCCAGAGGAGACCTTCGCCCGTCTGGCCGACTGGGCGCAGGACGAAAACTATCACGTGCGCCGTCTGGTAAGCGAAGGCACCCGCCCCAAACTGCCATGGGCCAAAAAAATCGACATCGACCCGCTTGCCCCCCTGCCGCTGCTCGCCCAGCTGCACAGCGACCCAACCCGCTATGTGACGCGCTCCGTGGCCAACCACCTCAACGACATTTCCAAGATCGACACCGAGGTGGTGGTGCAGCACCTCGCCGCTTGGCAGGCCGACGGCACGCAGGCCGCCAAAGAGCTTGATTGGATGACCCGGCACGCCCTGCGCACCGCTGTGAAAGCGGGCCATCCCGATGCGCTTTCGCATCTGGGGTTTGCCGCTGACGCGCCCGTCACCGTGCAAAACCTCAGCGTCGGCGCTGACAGCATCGTGATCGGCGAGGCGCTCAATGTCGCCGTCACGCTCAGCACAGATGCCCACAGCCCCGTGCCGGTGATTGTCGATTATGTGCTGACCTTCCACCGCCCGGAAGGGAAAACCGGCCAGAAGGTCTTTAAGCTCAAGCAGGGCAAAGTGCCCGCAGGCGGCCGTTTGGATCTGGCCAAGAAACACCCGCTCAAAGCCAACGCCTCGACCTTCAAGCTGCACCCGGGCCCTCATAAGCTTGCGGTGCAGGTCAACGGCAGACAGCTTGCCGAAGTGGCATTTGATTTGGTGGACGCAGGGTAATTCCTTTACAGGCTTTCACGTTTTTGTGGGGCGGCTGGTGCGAACTGTTGCTGCCTGCTAGGCGGAAAGTCTGACGAACTGGGGAAATTCCATGCAGGCCACCGCCATTATCACGATCTTCGCAGCCATCATTGTGCTCAGCCTCTTTGTCGCGCCGCGCCGCGCTTCGGTCGAAGGCTTCTTTGGTGGCCAATCTGTTTCCGGCAACGCGCCACAGCTCTGGACGCTGGTGTTTTCGCAAGTCACCACTTGGATTTTTGCCCGCTCGCTGATGAACGCCGCGATCCTCGGGTTTTACTACGGCATCGCAGGCACGCTCGCCTATGCGGCCTACTACGGCTCTTTCCTCACCGGCGGCTACATCGTCAACCGCATGCGCGCACAAGGCGCGCGCTCGGTGCAGGACTGGCTGACCGATCGCTTCGGCGCGGCAGGCACCACCGCCTATAACGTCGTCATCGCCCTGCGTTTGCTGTCAGAGGTCTTTGCAAACCTGCTTGTTGTGGGCCTGATCTTCTCCGCCGCCTTCCCCGAGGTCGCGAGCGCCAGCACCACCGCCATTCTGGTGGTCGGCATTCTGGCTCTGGCTTATTCCGCTTGGGGTGGCCTTTCTGCCGCACTGCGCACTGACGTGGTGCAGATGAGCCTCTTCCTCGTGGTCTTTGGTGCGGCCTTTGTGGCGCTGATCCTGCGTCCCGGCTTTGACCTCGGTGCCGTTCTGACCGCGCCCGGCGTCTCCGGCCCGCACAATGGCTGGGTGCTCCTTGTGGTCGCCGCGCTGCAGGTTTTCTCTTATCCGGTGCATGATCCGGTGATGATGGACCGCGGCTTCCTTGCGGACCGCGACACCACCCGCAAAAGCTTCCTGCACGCCTTCTGGATCTCCACCCTCTGCATCATCGCCTTTGGCTTCTTTGGCATTCAGGCCGCGCTTGAGGGGGCCGCTTACGAAGGCCAGCTGCTCGGCACATGGTCCACAATGCTGCCAACCTGGGTGTTCACGCTGCTTCTGGTGTCTCTGCTGGTGTCAGCGCTCTCCACACTGGATTCCGCCCTCAGCTCCGCCTCCCGCCTTGTGGTCGAGGAGCTGCGGATTGCGCCGCGCACCCTCATGGGTGGCCGTATCGCCATGCTGTTCTTTGCGGTCGCAGGCGGCGCGCTGACCCTTTGGGGCAATCAGACCCTGTTTGATGCGGTGGCGGTCTCCGGCACGGCCTCGATGTTCCTCACACCGGTGCTGGTTGTTGGCTTGTTGAGCAACCGCACCGTGCCGCTGTGGTCCTATCTGGTGAGCTTTGCTGCCGCCATGATTGGCGCCATGGCCTATATGTTCCGCAGCTCAGAGCTGATTGCAGGCCTGCTTTATGACGGTCACAAATACGAACAGCTCCTGCAAATCTGTCTGATCGTTCTGGTGATCGGTTTTGCCGCTGTGATCCTTGGCAGCCGCAGGGTTGATGCGCGGGTAGGGGGCTGATACATCTGCGCGAAACCCGATGGAAACCCTCGGGGATCGCAAGAGGCCACAGGTGCAGTCGCAGATCGAAACTCCCACACCCCGTCTTGAAATCCGCAACCTACGCCGCCGTTTTGGCAGCCGTCAGGTGGTGGACGACGTCTCCCTGTCCCTGCATTCGGGGCAGGTGACCTGCCTGCTCGGCCCATCCGGCTGCGGCAAATCCACCACCCTGCGCATGATCGCCGGAGTGGACATGCAGGACAGCGGCGAGATCTATGTGGACGGCAATCTGATCTGTGACACGGTCTTCCGCGTCCCGCCGGAGCGCCGCCAGATCGGCCTGATGTTTCAGGACTTTGCCCTCTTTCCGCATCTTTCAGTGGCTGACAATGTCGCCTTTGGCCTGAAAGGCAGCCGCGACGCCAAACGCGCCCGTGTCGAGGAGCTTCTGGCCAAGGTGAACCTCGGCTGGGCCATCGACAAATTCCCGCACATGCTGTCAGGCGGTGAGCAACAGCGCATCGCCTTGGCCCGCGCGCTTGCGCCGCGTCCGCGCATCATGCTGATGGATGAGCCGTTCTCCGGCCTTGATAACCGCCTGCGCGACGGCATCCGCGACGAAACCCTCGCTGTCTTGAAAGAAGAAGACACCGCTGTCCTTCTGGTCACCCATGAGCCTGAAGAAGCCATGCGCATGGCCGATGAAATTGCCCTCATGCGCAACGGTCAAATTGTGCAGCAAGGCGCTCCCTACAACATCTACAACGCCCCCGTGGATAAGCAGGCCGTCGCCTTTTTCAGCGACATCAATGTGATCCGCTCCACCAGCAACGGCGCGCTGACAGACACGCCCTTTGGTCAGTTCCTGACCCCGGGTCTGGAGGATGGCGCACCGGTTGAGATCGTGATCCGCCCTCAGCACCTGAAACTGGATTTTGACCGCGCCGGCCGCGGCCCGCTGCCCACGCCGTCAGACGGCGTTGCGGCGCGCGGTGTTGT
Source organism: Shimia sp. R9_3 (assembly GCF_017743755.1). Classification (NCBI taxonomy): domain Bacteria; kingdom Pseudomonadati; phylum Pseudomonadota; class Alphaproteobacteria; order Rhodobacterales; family Roseobacteraceae; genus Shimia; species Shimia sp. R9_3. Next base: position 133,506 of record NZ_JAGHRP010000008.1, read on the forward strand.
CACCCGCGCGCGCTTCATGGGCAACGAAAGCCTTGTTGAATTCAAAATGGATCACGATGCTTCGGATCTGAAAGTCACCGTGCCCAATGTCTTCCTGCCCAAAGAAGGCACAGCGCTCTGGCTAACCATCCGCCGCGACCGCTGCTTCGTGTTCCCGGCGGAAGCCTGAGCCGCGCGGCCCACTTCATTCTGCCAAAAATACTCCGGGCCAAATACGCTGGGGATGAATTGGTGCAGCCAAGAAGGGGCTGGCCCCTTGCCTAACTCTGCGCCTCAAAGTCCCGCAAACTCTTCCCGGGCTCCTCGACAAACAGGCCGGGCAGGGGCGTGATCTCCGTGATCTGATCCACGCGCAGCTCCGCAAAGCCATTGCCGGTTTCATCCCAAACCGCCAACACCCAGACCCGCCCCCAATGGCTCAGCTTCAAGGGCCGCACATCCCGCGCGCTTTCAGAGGTGCGCACATGCAGCTTCTGTTTGCCCCGGATCGCTGTGCGCAACGGCTCCAGATGGCGCAACGCCCGCGCACTCACATCAAAGGGATAGCTCGCAAAACCAAAGCCCTGCGTCACCCCGCCCACCTCTTCTGGCAACATGGCGTCGATCTTGGCGCTCAGGCTTTCCGCCGCCTCCCGCAGCTCCCCTTCCATGCCGGTGCCCACGACCGCAAGCCCGATATGCAGCGCTTCAAGCTCCGCTTCTGTCAGGTTCAGAGGCGGCAAGGTCAGCGCCGCCTGCGCCCGGTATCCTGTGCCGCGCGCGCCCTCGATCGCCACGCCACTCCCCATCAGCGTTTTCATATCGCGATAGACCGTGCGCAAAGAGACCCCAAGTGCCACCGCCAAATCCTCGGCCCGGTGCAGTTGCCCATCGCGTAGCATCTCCATCAGTGACATCAGCCGGTCAGCACGATTTTCCGAGGTTGCCATGGGATGATTCTCTCAATTTCTGCCCTCAAACAGGCAACTGACAGAATAGTGACAAATAGAGCGGAGAAAACCCGCGATTTGACCGGATTTGCACCCGCGCTCGCCTTTTCCGGCGGCGGCTCAGGGGGTAGGTAAAAGACAGATCACTACATTCGGGGCCAACGCCCCACCAAGAAGGAGAGACATCATGGGTATTGGAAACATCGGTCTGCCCGGCATTCTGCTGATCGCGGTTGTGGTTCTGGTGCTGTTTGGCCGCGGCAAGATCAGCGGTCTGATGGGCGAAGTCGGCAAAGGCATCACCTCGTTCAAGAAAGGCATCAACGAAGGCCAGCAGGAGCTGGAAGAAGACGCCGCAGATGCCGCCAAAGACGTGACCCCATCTGACGACAAAGACAAAGTCTGATCTGAGGCCAATCCAATATGTTTGATTTGGGTTTGCCGGAGCTCCTGGTCATTGGCGTTGTCGCGTTGATCGTGGTCGGGCCCAAGGATCTGCCGGTTCTGTTCCGCTCTGTGGGCCGCTTTGTCGGCAAGGCCAAGGGCATGGCGCGCGAGTTTTCCTCCGCCATGAACCAGGCCGCTGATCAGGCGGGCGTCAAAGACGTCACCGACACCATCAAAGGCGCGACTGACGGGCTCAACAAAGTGTCCAATCCGCTCAAAGCGGCCAGCGATGCCTTTGCGGACAGTGCCAATGAGGTGAAGCGCTCCATGAGCTACGAGCCCGGGGCCGAAACCACACGCCTGTCCAAAGAGCGTGCGGAGGCTGCGGAGAAGATCCGTCAGAAATCAGCGGAGATGGCGCAGGCCCGTCTGGACAAGGAAGCTGCCGAGAAAGCCGCCGCAGAGGCCACTGAGTCCTCTGACGCAGGCGCGTCAGACAGCGGGACCGCGCCCAAAAAGGATGATGCATGAGCAACACTGACGAGATTGACGACAGCTCCGCCCCGCTGATCGAGCATCTGGCGGAGCTGCGCACGCGGCTGATCCGCTCCGTGCTCGCCTTCATCGTGGCGATCAGCTTCTTCTTTGTGCCGATTGGCGGGCAGTTCATTGCCGAACATGTGCTGCATTTCCTTGTGGCACCCATTGTCGAGGTGCTGCGGGATCTGGGCGATCCGTCCCCCACGTTGCAGTTCACCTCGCCGCAGGAGTATCTGTTCACCCTGTTCCGCATCTCCATGGTTGGCGGCTTCGCCCTGGCCTTTCCGGTGATCGGCTACCAGCTCTGGCGCTTTGTGGCCCCTGGCCTGTACAAAAGCGAACGCGGCGCGTTTCTGCCCTTCATGATCGCCTCGCCATTCATGTTTCTTCTGGGCGCAACTTTTGCCCAATTGGTCGTGACCCCGCTGGCGATGCAGTTCTTTCTGGGTTTTGCCGATGTGGCATCCGTCTTTGCCAATCTGATGGCCCCTGCGGTTGAGGATGTGCCCGGCACCGTGGCCGCCGCAGCCCCACAGGCAGATGAAGGCGTGCAGATCACCTTCTTTGGCAAGGTCAATGAAAGCCTTGATATCACGCTGAAATTCATCATGGCCTTTGGCCTGTGTTTCCAGCTTCCGGTGCTGCTCACCCTGATGGGTAAAGCCGGTTTGGTCAGCGCCGATGGTCTCGCCTCCGTGCGCAAATACGCCATGGTTGGCATCCTTGTGCTCGCCGCACTGGTTACGCCGCCGGATGTGGTGACACAGTTGATCCTCTTCACAGTGGTTTATGGCCTCTATGAAATCTCGATCTTCCTTGTGCGCCGTGTCGACAAACAGCGCATTGCCAAACTCAAAGAAGAGGGCGTCTATTTTGAAGATGACGAAGAGGCCGAAGACCTCGCCGACATCGACACCAAATAGAGCTCACAATGACCTTTTAGAAACGCGCCCCAATCGGGCGCGTTTTTCCTTTGTGTCATCCCCTTGTTGTTGCGCAAAGAAAATGGTCTGTAACGATATCAACACCGGAGGCTCGCCATGGATGACACCACTTTGACCCGCATCGCCGAAGCGCTTGAGCGCCTGTCCCCCGCGCCGCTGGTCGCGCCGGATTTTGCCGCTGCGGATGGGTTTGTCTGGCATGTGGATCCCGACCGGCTGGAACCGGTTCCGGAGATCAACCGCGTGTCGCTCGATCTGCTTGTGGGTATTGACCGCTCCCGCGACACGCTTCTGGAAAACACCCGCCAGTTTGCCCGGGGATTGCCCGCCAACAACGCACTGCTCTGGGGCGCGCGCGGCATGGGCAAATCCTCCATTGTCAAAGCCGTGCATGCGCAGGTGCTCTCAGAAGGCCACGCGCTCAAAATCGTCGAGCTGCAGCGCGAAGACCTGCCCTCTGTTGCGCGGCTTCTGAGCCTGCTGCGCGCCAGCTCCGAGCGCTTTCTTCTGTTCTGTGACGACCTCAGCTTCAGCCATGATGACCAGCACTATAAATCGCTCAAAGCGGTGCTGGATGGCGGCATCGAAGGGCGTCCGGACAATGTGGTCTTCTACGCCACCTCCAACCGCCGCCATCTGATGCCGCGCGACATGATCGAAAACGAACGCTCCAGCGCCATCAACCCGTCTGAAGCCGTGGAGGAGAAAGTCTCCCTCTCAGACCGCTTTGGCCTCTGGCTCGGCTTCCATCCCTGTTCGCAGGATGACTACCTCGCGATGATTGACGGCTACTGCGCCGCACACGGCCTGTCCGTTGACCCAGAGCGCCTGCGCGCGGAGGCCATCGAATGGCAAGCCACTCGCGGCGCCCGCTCCGGTCGCGTCGCCTGGCAATTCTTCCTCGATCTCGCAGGCCGCGAAGGCGTCAAAGTGTAACGCACACGGCGGCCTGCGCTTCTCATTCGTCAAATATCCCGGGTGAAGTCACAACGCCGTTGTGACGAGGGCAGCGCCCTCTCTGCGTGCACCTGTGTTGTGCGCGCCTCGGCTGCGCAGGCTAAAAACAGCCCCGCCACCAAGCTCAGTCACGCGGCGACTTATTTCAGGTAAGGCGCCGGGTCCACGCTGTCAAAACCATCACGCACTTCAAAATGCACAAAGGCGTTTTCTTCGGGCAGCTGCGCCATGGGCTGTCCGCGTTTCACATTGGTGCCTTTGGACACTTTCACATCGGCAACGTTGTAATAGACCGTCATCAGGTTGTTGGGGTGACGCACCACCAGAATGGTCACATCATCCGCATCCGTGGTGATCGCCGCCACTTTCCCGTCTGCGGCCGCCAAAACCGGCGCACCGGCATCCCCCGCGATGTCGATCCCGTTGTTCTTGCCCTTGGCATAGGGGCGGATGATCTTGCCGGACACCGGATAGCCCATCGCGGCCTGCGACGCGCTCTGTTGCGCGCCCAGATCCGGGCTTTCAGGTTTTGGCGCAGCGGCCACTTTGGCGGCGGTCGCATCATCTGGTAGCGGTTTGGATGCGCTCGGTGGCGTGGGGGTGGGAGAGCCTTCCCCCGGCTTGGTGGTCGCCACGGTCGACACCGCAGCCGGTGCCGGTGCAGCAGCGCTTGGATCGGCTGGCGGGATCAGCAGGATCTGGTTCTCGCGAATGGTGAAATCGCTGCCCAACCCGTTCCATTCCGCCAGCGAGCGCACGGACACATTGTAAAGCCGCGCGATGGTGAAGGCGGTTTCCCCGCGTTTCACCTTATGGCGCACCGGCTCAAGGCCGGTCTGCGCGTTTTCCGATGGGGTTGTGACCGGGGCCGCTGCGGGGGCAAGCGAGCTGGTCTGCACCTCGGTGGTGTTGGCGCTTTCAATCGCCCCACCAGCCAGCGCGGCAATATCCACGCCGCCCGGAGGCACGATCACGCCGGTGCCCCCTGTGGCTGGCGATGGTTCAGCCACACGGTAGGGCAGCACAATCACCTCATCCTGACGCAGCTTCACGTCCGGCGCGATGCCGTTGGTGCGGCTGAGCTCCGCGACGGGAATGCCCACACGGGCGGACACATCCTGCAAGGTGTCGTCCCGCTGGGCCACAGCCACCTGATAGTTCGGATAGGAAATCACACCGCGGTTGTCGGGGTTGGGGCGCTTGGAGGTGGCGGTCAGCGCCGCATCAGAGGTGTCCAGCGCACTGCCCGCCGCATCGCCCCGCAGATCATAGTCAAACCCGCCTTCACAGGCGGCCAGCACGCTTAGGGCAAGTCCTGCGCTGATAAAGCGGGTGCGCTTTGCTTGCAAAAAAACCATCTCGATATCCTCACGTGCGGTACCTTGCGAAGTGGTCTGATGCCATGACCGCTTTGGTTCTGTTTACTACATTGCTGCCCAGATGGGCGACGCTGCCCCCTTTGCCAAGGGGAAAGCCCTGAAAAATCAATCGTTTTCCCGGGCGACACCTTCCAGCAAAGGCACAAAGCGCACCGCCCGCAACTCGTCATAGTCAAACCCGTCTTCGGTGCGCCGCACCCGGATCAAACTCTGAACCGCGTCCGACTGCCCGACAGGCACCACCATGATACCGCCGATCTTGAGCTGCGCCAAGAGGGGCCCCGGCGGGTCCTCTGCCGCGGCGGTGACAATGATGCGATCAAAGGGTGCCTGATCGGGCAGGCCAAAGCTGCCGTCCCCGATCAGTGAGGTGATGTTCACGATGCCCATGGCGTCAAACACGCCGCGCGCCTCATGCACCAGCCGCTTGTGCCGGTCCACGGTGTAAACCCGCCGCGCCAGCTGCGCCAGAATGGCCGCCTGATAGCCCGAGCCTGTGCCCACTTCGAGCACCTTGTCACGTGAGGTGACCTCCAGCGCCTGTGTCATCAGGCCGACAACAGAAGGCTGCGAAATGGTCTGCCCGCAGGCAATCGGCAGCGGGGTGTCCTCATAGGCGCGCTCCGCAAACAGCCCGCGCACAAAGGGGCCACGGTCCACGGCCTCCATCGCGCCGAGCACCGCCGGGTCCGTCACCCCGCGCGAGCGCAGCGCAAAGAGGAACTGCATTTTGCGTTCTGCAAGCGCGTCCGGGTCCATTATTCGATGTCTTTCAGTGCCTTCAGGGCGTCATGCGCGGTCAGATCGGCGCGCATCGGCGTGACAGAGATATAGCCGTCCAGATTGACAGCGGCGTCGGTGTTCTCTGCGGTTTTGACCTGCTGATTGCCGCCTTTGGCCCAGAGGAAACGACGCCCGGAGGGGGATGTGTGCGGCTCCACAGAGAAACAGGTGTCCTGCCGCAGACCCTGGGCGACTACGCGCACGCCTTTCACATCCGCTGCCAGCACGGGGGGGAAGTTGATGTTGTAAAACAGGCCATAGGCAGAGCCGTTTGGCACCTCGGTGGCAAGGATCTTGCGCAGCACATCGGCGCCATGCTGGCCCGCGGCTTCAAACGGATCTTCTGCCGTGTAGTTCTGCGGGCCCAGAAATTGGGAGAGCGCAAAGGAGGGGATGCCCTGCAGCGCGCCTTCTATGGCCGCGCCCAGTGTGCCGGAATAAAGAGCGTTTTCTGCAGAGTTGTTGCCCCGGTTGACGCCGGAGAGGATCAGATCGGGCTGCGCCTCTTTCATCACGTCATGCACACCGGCCAACACGCAGTCCGCCGGGCTGCCCTCGGCGGCAAAGCGGCGCTCGCCCATTTTGGCGATCATGGTGGGGTGGGTGTAGCTGATGCAATGGCCGACACCGGATTGCTCAAAGGCCGGTGCCACACACCAGACTTCGCCCTCTGCTCCGGCCAGCTCGTTGGCGATCTTTTCCAAAACGGCCAAGCCGGGCGCGTTTATGCCGTCGTCATTTGTGATGAGAATGCGCATGGTGCCTGCCCCCAAATCTCGCCGCGTCTCAAGGCCGGAACCTTGCTGATTTGCTTCTGTCTAGTGGAGCGGCCACGGCGGAGCAAGCGCCACAGTCAGCCATGTGGCGCTTGGGGAGGTGACTGGGGAATCACCGTCACACTTCACCTGTCACACACAGGTCGCTTGACTTAGGCAGGCGTCAGGTTCAGAGGTCGAGCTCCGCCATCAGCCGTGCCGCTTCATCGCGCGGATGAGCCAGCGTTGCGCGGTCTTCGCCGGGGAAGAAACGGGCGCGCGTGCCGGTGGGCATGCCTTTGGGCGCAAGGATCGAAACCTTCGGCCCGATGTTTGCGGTTTCCGCCTGCCAGCTCTTGGCCAGCGCGATCTGCGCACCTTTGGTGGCGCCATAAGAGCCGAAAAACTTCTCGCCCGCACGTGGATCGTCAAAGAACACCGCATGGCCCACGTGGCCCAGAAGCGGGCTCAGGAAGGGGATCAAGCGCCCCACGGCGTCCAGATTGATCGCCACGGATTTCTGCCAGTCTTTTGCGTCGATGTGATCTGCGGGTGTGAGCGGCGCACCATGGGCGGCGGTGTGTACCCACAGGTCCACTTTGCCCCAACGGTCATGGATCGAGCGGCACAGCTGTGCCATCGCATCGGCATTGGTGATGTCCATCGGCGCCAGCGTGGCCTGTCCACCCTTGGCCTGGATGCGGTCATCCAGCTCTTCCAGCGCGCCCGTGGTGCGGGCCACCGCAACCACGTGATAATCCGGCGCAAGCGCTTCGGCGAAAGCGGCCCCAAGGCCACGGGACGCGCCAGTGATCAGCGCGATCTTGTCGCCCGAAGGCGCGGAGGAAACTGGAGTATCGGTCATGGCCACTGGAATGCGGCCAATGGGCAGTGAGGTCAAGGGGCAAGCGCTGGCGTCAATGTCGCAGCGCTGCCCCTCAGTTGACCGCTATTTGGGCATCGACAGCCGTGTCGCGCCATGCCCGCTGTTGAGCACGATGCTCTGGGCGTCAATCGCCAGCACCTTGCCAGATGGCGTGCGATCCCCAGGTTGCACGCGCAAGGTCCGGCCGCTGCGCGTCATCAATAAAGCGCGCGGCCGTGTTTGTGATCCCATAACGCCAATCAGCGTCAGTCGAGATCGGTTCTTCAAGACACCGCTCTGTGTGGCCTGTTCGGCCACCTGCGAAGGCGTTCTGGAGGTCATGGGCTATCCCGGTGTGTGAGTGGTGGCGGCCTTATAGAGATAGCTCCGCTGACTGCCACCGCTGAATACCGGGATGTTGGTTAACGAAAGCTGAATGCCGCCGAGAATGCGCGAATGGCCCAATAAAATAAGCGGAATTCAGCCAGCCGGGGGAGGGAGGGTTGGTCTGGGTTGAGGCGTAAATCGCGCCATTCGACCCTGAGGTGAGGCGGCGCCCCAACGAGGCCGCCGAGAGGAAGCAGTTAGAGGTCTGGGCGAATGTCGTTGCCGGTTGCCGCATAGAGATCCAGCAGGGCGTCAAACGTGATTCCCGCCTTTTGCGCCTCTGCCAGCGGCCCGTCATTGAGGCTGAGCCTTGGCCGCTCTTGCGCCCCACCCGCGATCAGCGCGCCCTCAAGCGGGGTCTCGCTTTCAAAGCCGGGGATGTCATTCATCAGCCAGGCCGCACAGCCCTCAAACCCGGGTGTTTCGCCTGTGGCATCGTCGAGATAGCGGTAGAAATCCGCATCCGCCAAATGCGCCCAGATCGCAAATTGCACAGCCTCGTCACTGCCTCTGATCGGCAGCGCCAGCATCGCCCGTACAAACCGCAGCCCGTCACATCGGCAGAGATCGGCAGAGAGCTTGTCTTCGCCAATCTCAAGAACCTCCTGCCCGCTGCCCTGCAAATCGCCATGCGGCCACGGATCCGGATGGTCATAGCCGATGTCGATCAAGCCGCCAAAACTGCGCCCGCTCTTGGGGCTGACCCAGTCCGGGTCATGTAGGCGACGCCAACGGCTATCCAGTGCAAGCAGGCTCACAGGTCGCTCAGCCCTGAGAGGTGGCCAAAGTTGCCCCGTTCCAGCTTGCGCCCGGTGCCGGAGCCTCTTTGATCTTTTTGCTCACGCGGCTGCTGTTTTCCAGATCGGCGAGATATTCTGCGGTCACACCGCCGGTGATGTACTCCCCGTCAAAGCACGAACAGTCAAACCGCGCGATCTCCGGGTTGCCTTCCTGTGCGGCCCAGATCAGGTCTTCGAGCTTCTGATAGAACAGCGCATCCGCGCCCAGTTCTTCGCGGATTTCCTCAATGCTCATGTCATGGGCGATCAGCTCATGTTTGGTGGGCATGTCGATGCCATAGACATTGGGGTGCGACACGGGCGGGGAGGCCGAGGCGATATAGACTTTCTTCGCGCCCGCTTCGCGGCACATCTGCACAATCTTCTTAATGGTGTTGCCGCGCACGATGGAGTCGTCAATCAACAGGATATTGCGCCCATCCATCTCACGCGGAATGGCGTTGAGCTTGCGGCGCACGGATTTCTGCCGCTCTTCCTGACCGGGCATGATGAAGGTCCGGCCCACATAGCGGTTTTTCACCAGCGCTTCGCGGTAGCGGATGCCGGTGGCATTGCTGACTTCCAGCGCCACAGGGCGCGCGCTGTCCGGCACCGGAATGATCGCGTCGATCTCAAGCCCGCTTTCGGCAATCTGCTTGGCAAGGGTCTGCCCCATGCGCAGCTGCGCTTGATAGACGGACACCCCGTCGAGCACGCTGTCCGGGCGCGCCAGATAGACATATTCAAAGATGCAGGGCGTCAACTCGCCCTCAACCGCCTGAAACTCATGTAGGTTGCCATCCATATCCACCAGCAGCGCTTCGCCGGGCTTCACGTCGCGCATTTTCTCAAAGCCATTGATGCCAAAGGCCACGTCTTCGCTGGCAAAGGCATAGTCGTCACCTTCGCCATCTGCGGCGCGTTTGGCCACCGACAGAGGGCGAATGCCATGGGGATCGCGGAAGGCCAGCATGCCAACACCGGCAATCAGGCAGATCACAGAATAAGCACCCTGCACCCGCTCCATGGTCATCTTCACACCGGCAAAGATATTGCGGATCGCATCGCCGCTGCCGTTCACTTTGATCGCGTCAGCCACTTTGTCCGCCAGCACGTTCAGCAGGATTTCACTGTCGCTGGTGGTGCGCAGATGACGGCTATATTTGCCGGTCACCTTCTCGCGCTGCGCATCCGTGTTGGTGATATTGCCGTTGTGCACCAGATAGATGCCATAAGGCGCGTTCACAAAAAACGGCTGCGCTTCGGCCGCGCTCAGGCTGCCCGCGGTGGGGTAGCGCACATGGCCCATGCCCACACGGCCGGTCAGGGTTTCGGCGTCGCTGGCCTGAAACACGTCTTTGACCAGACCATTGGCCTTGCGTTCGCGGAAAAACCCGCCGGTGTAGGTCACAACACCCGAGGCGTCCTGTCCGCGGTGCTGCAACATCAGCAGCCCGTCATAAATCTCCGCAAAAACATCGTCATTGCGATTGGCGATCCCCAGAATTCCGCACACGTGCAGCGCTCCTATCTTCGGACTAGGCTTGGCTAGATTGGGTGGTTAGGCACCTTCGCGACGCATGTGTTTGGCGCTTTTGGAAGGTCGGTGTCTCTGCACGTTGCGCGCGGGGCGCTTGGGTTCGGGTGCAAGTCCACCCGCCGCAAGAGGCGGCTGTGAATGGGGTATGGTTTCGCCCAATGATCACAGAGGTGGCTCCGAATCCCTGTTTCGTGCTGCGCCTGTCTTAAGCGCTCCGGTAATCTATGTCACGAAAGGATCACATTGGTCGGGCCAGAAAGCGTGCCCTGTCGCCGCGTCGTTTTGTTTTTTGATCAAATGGTTAAATTAGTGGCGCGGAAAGGAGGGGAGGGCGGTGGTGAGACCTACTTCGCGTCCACACGCAGCTGCCCAATCCGTTTGCGCACCAAGTCGATATGCATCCGCGCGTGATAAGCGGTCTGCCGATAGGCGGGAGGCAGGCGCAGCTGCGAGATTTTGTGATCCACCGAATCCAGTGCCTTGGCGAGCCGCTTGAGATCCTTGGCGCTTGAGCTGTCGCTGACCTTGGCCTCGATCTCGCGGATGTGGCTGTAGTGTTTCCAGACCTGCCAGCCGCGAAAATAGGAATAGATCATCGGCGCGATCCGCAGCAGCGGTAACAGCAGGAACAGAATGGGCAGGATCAGCAGAAACAGCCGGTTGACCTGCGCCGCCATCCAATAGGGCAGCAGATTGTGCCAGGTCGACGGCCCCGTTTCGATCAATTGGCGCGCCACGTTATTTTCGGGCATGCCAATGCCTTCTGCCACCGGAAACGCCCCGCGCTCTGACAGGATGTCCCGCCCGGCATGCAGCTCTTTGGCGGCCATGGTCAGCCGGTTCACCAGCGCCGGATGCAATTTTGGATCAATCGCCATCTGCGCCTTTAGGGCCAACACATGCTGTGTTTCCGTGGGCTGCACCGGATCAAGCGCAATCGCCCCCACCGGAATATCGACGATATCGGCATACTCCATATGCCGCGCAATCGCCTGCGTGTAAGACAGCGGCAAAAGCGTGATCTCATCAGAATTAAACGCTTGCGACAGGTAAGGGGCCTCAATGCTGCTGACCAAAAACGCCATGTCGAGCCCGCCCGCCTGCAGGGCAAAAATCGACTGCGCCGCGCCCAGCTCAAGCTCTTTGTTGTCCGCCTCAGGCAGGCCAACGGCCTCTCTGAAATCTGCAAAAGCGGCTGCCGTGCCGGAGCCAAGCGCGCCGCGCGAAATCTGCAGATCCCGCCACAACGCGGGATTTGAGGGCAATTGATGATCGCTGCGCACAAGGAACAGCATCGGCTCATAAAACAGGCCGCCAATCGCCTCGGCCTTGCCCGGAGGCACAGTGATCCCGGCCTGCAAAAACGCGGCATCCACCGCGCCAAGCGTCAACAGCTCCGCATTGTCGACCGAACCGTTGGTGTAGAGGATCTGCACGTCAATGTCGTCACGCGCCAGAATATCGCGGTAGCGTTCCGCCATCAGCGCATAGGCACCGCCCCGCGCCCCAGCCGCCAGCGAGAGCGTTTTGGGCGGCAGCAAGACCGACACCACAAGGGCAATACAAAGCGCGACCGTCAGCGTCGTGAGGGCAATCCAAATGCGCATGAAAGGGCTCAAAATAGCTTGTTTCCCCGCACGGTAGCCGCCGTTTGCCCGCCAAACAAGAGGGCGGCGAACAGGCAGACTCAATTGTGGAAATCAGGCCGCGCCGCAAGGAGGGCCTGCGCACGCCGATCAAGCGCCGATGGCTTTTGAAACCGAGATCGGTTGCCCCTACCCATGAAAAAAGCCCGCCACCAACCGGTGCGGGCTTTCAGCAGGACTATGTAGAACGATGTGCTGTCTTACGCCTCGCAGACGCCAACCAGCTGTTCATATTGGGTGGTGATCCAACCCAGCGCTTCCTGTGGGTCGCGGTCGTCAATCTGGCGGGTGATGCGGCTGAACACTTCGGCCGAGCGGCTGTCATCCACCATCGCGATAGACTGGCTGGTGATCACGGTCTCATAGACAAAGAAGGCAATCGCAACCAGCAGGATGCCGCGCAGCACACCGAAGATAAAGCCAAGGCCCTGATCCAACCCGCCCAGTGCAGAGCGCTGCACGATGGAGGAGAACAGCGGCGTGAACAGCGAGACCACCACCAACGACAGCGCAAAAACAGCGGCAAAGGCAGCGATGATCGACAATTCACAGCTGTCGGCCAGATATTCGCCCAGAATGGGCACTTCTTTGACTAGCGGCTGGAGAGATCCGGCAAACATGAAGGCCAGCACAGCGGCGGCAACCCACCCGGCGATGGCCATGGTTTCCCGCACAACGCCGCGGCTGTAGGCCAGCAGCGCCGAAATTACGATGATGCCCGCAACGACGGCATCGATGATGGTGAAACCTTCCATGTAGTCCTGTCCCTTATGACCGGCCCTGTGACCGGCCCCGGTTTGCCTTGCGGCGTCTGTTTTTACGTGCGTCCGTCCCCGTCAGCCCGCTCCGAATACTTCGCCCACAAAACTTGCCAAATCTCCAATACGGTTCAGCTTTATGCCGTCAACTGTGTTGGTTTTGCCGCCCTTTGGCGCGATTGCCGATGAGAAACCAAGTTTTTGGGCTTCTTTCAACCTATTTTCCGTCTGACTCACCGCGCGCAGCGCGCCAGACAGGCTGATTTCGCCAAAAACCACCGTATCGGCGGGTAAGGCGCTGTCTTCGCGGGCGGAAACCAGCGCGCAGGCCACCGCAAGGTCTGCGGCCGGTTCGCCGATTTTCATGCCGCCTGCCACATTGAGGTACACATCAAGCCCCGCAAAGGGGATGCCGCAGCGCGCTTCCAGCACCGCGAGAATCATCGCAAGCCGCCCGCTGTCCCAGCCAACAACCGTGCGGCGCGACTGGCTGTGCGGTGACGGGGCCACCAAGGCCTGCAATTCTGTCAGCACGGGGCGGGTGCCTTCGATCCCGGCAAACACCACGCTTCCCGGCGTCGGCTGGCCGCGATCAGACAGAAACAGCGCGCTTGGATTGCCCACTTCCACCAGCCCGCGGCCGGTCATTTCAAATACCCCGATTTCATCCGCGGGGCCAAAGCGGTTTTTGACGGCGCGCAGAATGCGGAACTGATGGCCGCGCTCGCCCTCAAAATAGAGCACCGTATCCACCATATGTTCCACCACGCGAGGGCCTGCGATCTGCCCCTCTTTGGTGACATGTCCCACCAGAATAATCGCCATGCCTTTGCGTTTGGCAAAGGCCGTCAGCTCATGCGCCGCCGCGCGCACCTGACTGACAGAGCCCGGCGCGCTGCCGACGTTGTCGCTCCACATGGTCTGGATGGAATCGATGATGGCAAGCTGCGGGCGTTCGGCCTCCAGCGTGGTCAGGATATCGCGCAGATTGGTTTCTGCGGCCAACAGCACGGGGCTTTCCGTCAGCTGCAGCCGTTGCGCCCGCATCCGCACCTGCGCGCTGGCTTCCTCGCCGCTCACGTAGATGGTTTTGACACCTTGGCGCGCAAACCGCGCGGCGGCCTGCAGCAGCAGGGTGGATTTGCCGATCCCGGGATCGCCGCCCACCAGCAAGGCGCTTGCCGGCACCAGCCCGCCGCCCAACACGCGGTCAAGTTCCTTCACACCGCTGATGGTGCGCGGCGGCGGGGTTTCCTTGGTGGCCAGATCAGACAGCTCGATCCGCCGCCCCTTCGCATTGCCAAGCGCGCTGCCTGCCGGGCCCGCCCCGAAGGGTGCCTCTTCAACGATCGTATTCCATTCGCCGCAGGTCTCACAGCGTCCCGACCATTTGGAGGAGACGGCGCCGCAGGCCGAACATGTGAATTGGGTTTTGCTCTTTGCCATTGTGCCGTTTTGGATCACGACCGCTTGCGGGTCAAATGGCTAATTGTCAGCGACGCCAGAATACAGCCGGTGAACAGATAAAGCCCCCAGCCGGTATAAACCGTCACATGGCCCGCGCCTTTGGCGATCACGATATAAAGCGCGATCAGAAAAACATCGCCCATCGCCAGCTTTCCCAGAAACTCCAGCGTGGGCAAAGCTTTGCGGCGCAAGAGGCCAAACTGGATGAGCGCAATGCCAATGACCTTCAGATAAGGGGCAAAAATCGCCAGAAACGTCACCAAAAGCGCCAGCGCCACATCGGTGCCCCACAAAGATTGCAGCCCGGAGACAATCGAAATTTCACTGAGACCAAAAATCGGCAGCAGGCCCGCGCGCATCAGCGGCGCAAACCAAGCGATCGGAAACAGGATCAGCAACGAGAGGTTGGCCAGGCGCAAAACAGACTTCATAGGAACAGAGCTAGCCTGCACCGCCACACCGCGCAAGGTGGCCTCACGGGGGAATAGCGTCACTCTCTTCCCTCCTCATTTACGTGTTCAGTCCTGCATGGCCTTTTGCATAAATGACCAGAACGGCCCCATCAGATATGCGCCAAAGGTGGTGCTGCGGCCGGTAAAGACCACTGTCACCGGCATATCGGTGGCCAAGGTGGCCTCATCTCCGAGCGTGGCCAAAAGCGCGGCGTGGTCCTCCGCATCAATCTGCGCAATCCCGTCATAGCCCAGCACCGCGCCTTCGGCATTGCGGCGGGCTTCCGGTGACAGCGAGGTGATCGTTGCCTGCACCCGCGGGTGGCTGCGCTGCGGGAGCGCCGCCACTGTCAACTGGCCATTCATGCCCACCCGTAGTTGATCAATCACCTGAGGGTGCGCCAGAAAAGACACTTGATGCCGCGCGCTTGGGCGGGCCAGTGTCAAAACGGTTTCCCCGCGTGGGATGACCATGGCGGCCGTGTCAAAATAGAGCGCGGCGACAATACCTGCTTCTGGCGCGTGAATCTGCGCCTGATCTATCTGAGCGCTCAGGCGCAAAATCTGCCGCTTGAGCCGTGGGATCGCCTCTTCGAGTTGCGCAAGCCGATCCAGCAATTGCTGACGAAACTCGAGTTTTTCGCGCATGACCTGCATTGCGGCCTGAATGGCCTGATTGCGCAAGGAAGACACTTCGGCCCGATCCCGCTCCAGCGCGGCTTCAAGTTCCAGAATGTCCTCGCCAAGCGCATCCATATCAGCGGCGCGAAAGGCCCCCTCTGCCCGCAGGCTGGCGTATCGTTTGTGCCGGGCCAGCATGGACAGGCGCTGCTCCTCGCGCCGCGCCATACTTTGCGAAAGATGGATCATCCGCTCTTCAAGCGCGCCTTCCAAGGTGGCGCTCATGTCGGCGCGCAGTTGCATGGCGGTTTGCATATTGCGCATACGCCGCACAGCCATATGCGCCGCATCGCTGGTTTGCGCGCCATCGGCCGCTTGCGGCAGCCGGTCTGACAGCGCCGCCCTGATGGCCGCGCGCTCTTCGATCATCGGGGTCAGCGCGGCTTGCAATGTGTCCTTTTCTGCGCGTTCCTGATCCACATCGAGTGTCATCAACACTGCGCCACGGGCCACCTCTTCATGCTGGTCGACATGGATCTCCGCGATTTTTCCCCCAAACGGATGCTGCACATCATAGCTTGGGCGGGCGGCATTCAGGTGGCCGGACGCGGGAATGGACGTGGTCAGCGGCGCGAGCGACGCCCAGAGCGCAAACAACAACAGAGCGCCGAATACCACGATGCAACCGATGCGCAGGGGGCGGGTGACCCGGGCTGGCAGCTCTGTATTGGCCGGGTCATCGGAGGCGGAGAATGTGGCAGCGTCACTCAATGTTGGGGCACTCCCTGCAGGGTGACGGGACGTGTGGAAATGGCAGCGCAATAAACCGACTGACCGTTGATGTTCTGAATGTCAAACCGGTCGCTCATCTGGGAAATCACCGCCAAGGCCGCCTCATCTCCGGGCAGGTCGGCCATCTTTGTGTTGGGCTGGCGCAGCAGCTCGGCGATTTTGCGTATCTTGGCATCGGCCTTGGTGCGCCCTTCTTCTGTGACCGTGATTTCACAGCTCTGATCAGAGAGGAAACGGAATAAGAAAACCGCTTGCCTTGGAGTGTCCTGCGCGCCGCTGGCCTTGGTGAGGGTGAAGAGCTCTGTCGCAATAAGCTCGGCCCGGTTTGAGAGATCTGCATCTGAGGCTCGCGTGAACTGTGCACTGATCCAATCGGTGAGATCCTGAAGGCTCGTGTCGCGCAACGGCAGCTCAATGCGCCGTCGCCCGCTGCTCATACGGCCCAGGACCTCGCCCCGGGCACCGAAATCCGCCATGCGCCCGTTTTCTAAAAGCAAAACATGATCGGCGAGCCCCATCAGGCCGGATCGGTGCAGCACCATCACCACTGTTGTTCCCTGTTTTTTAAGGCGCGCGAGCACAGCACAAAGCTGCCGCTCGCCTGCGGCATCAAGCAGCGCATTTGGCTCATCCAGGAACAGATATTTTGGCCGGTGATAAATCGCGCGCGCCAGCGCAACGCGTTGTTTTTGCCCGGCGGACAGCAGATAGGGCGCCGCGCCGATATCTGTGTCATAAGACTGCGGCAGGGCAGAGATCAGGCCGTGTACTCCGGCATTTTTGGCCGCCTCCACCACATCTGCGTCTGAGATGTCGGGCGCAAAACCAGCGATGTTTTGCGCCAGGGTGCCGTGAAACAGCTGCGCCTGCTGCGGCAGGTAGCCGATGTGGGCGGTGTGGCTTTCGTTTGGCAGGGTTTTGATTTCTGTTTCATCCAGCCAGACGGTGCCAATGGGGCAGGGCGTTGCGCCGCTCAGCGCCTCAAGAAGGGTGGTTTTGCCGCTGCCAGACGGGCCAATGATCACAAGGCAATGGCCTTTGGGAATTTGGAAGCTGACCCGATCCAGACGGGGCGGGGCGCCACCGCCGCGTGGGGAAATAAGCCCGTCACATCGCAGAGCGCCGGACAGCGAGGGGATCTCTGTTCCGTCTATTTGCGTGGGTGCTGGCAGGTGTAGCAGTTGTTGGTAGGCGATGCGGAAGGTTTGCATGTCGGGCAGGGATGCAATGACCGTTTCAAAGCTGCTGACCGTTTTGGTCAAAATCAGGCTGGCGGCGATCATGCCGCCGGCACTCAGGGCATCATTGACCACCAGTGCGGCCCCCAGACTGAGGCCAAGCAGCTGCGACAGGCTGCGGACAAAAGCGCTGGCTGCGTTGCTGCCCGCTGACAGCGGGGTGAGCTGATCTTCGATTTGGTTGCGCGCGGCCCTGGTGCGCAGAAGTTTGGCGATCAAATTGCGGCTGAGCGCGGCGAGGCCGGGATGGGCCGCAAGATCCTGCACGTCTTTTTGCGCGGTGGTTTCGCCATCTGCATATTGCGCCAGAAGGGTGGTGCGATGTGCCATGAGGGCTTTGGAGCCGATGCGCAGCGTGGCAGCGGCGGCGATCAGAGCGCAGGTCAGGGCGACAAACCAGGGGTGAATGATCCATAAAACCGCCAGGAACATTGGCAGCAAGGGCAGGCTGAGGGCTGCGATCGCCGTGGGGCCGGAGAGCCCGGTTTTCAGCTGTGACAGAGCGGCAATCCGATCCTGTTGCTCACGGGGGGGGGAGCTGAGGATCGCGGGCAGGCTGATCCGTTCGCCCCAGCGCGCGGCGCATTGCAAGGTGATTTCGCGCAGACCGTCGACCACAGATTGCAGCAGCAGTGCTGCGGCCGCGACCAGCAACAGCAGCGACAGGGTGTGAAGGTTGCCGGTCGGGATCACGCGATCCAGCACCTGCATCATGAAGATCGGGCTGATCAGCACGGCAAGGTTTGAGATCGCGCTCAGACCGAGGAGCGGGGGCAGCAACCTTTTGAGTTGCGTGAGGGGTGAGGCGTGCATGCTGGCCTCAGAGCAGGAAGTTTGTTTCGTCCAGATCGTCCGGATCAACAGATTTCAGGATCAAACGGTCGTTGCTTTCGCCGCCGGTGAGGGCGGAGAGGTCGATCACCGTGGCCCAGCCCTGATCCTGGATATGGGCCTGCAGATCATCATAGCTGATGCCATAGCTTGAGAGGTCAATGACATCGTGGTCCACCTCAAAGTCATGGATCATGTCGCGCCCGTCGCCAGCAGATGCAACAAAAGTGTCCGCATCGCCGTCTTTCCACCAATTGCCGCCCCAGAGGTGGTCATTGCCGGTGCCTCCTGAGATGGTGTCCGCCCCGGCGCCGCCGACCAGTTTGTCATCTCCGCCATCGCCGGACAGGCTGTCGTCGCCGCTTTGGCCGTGGATATAATCGCGCCCGGCGCCGCCCTCGGCGGTGTCAGCACCTTCGCCCATGGTGAGGCTGTCATTGCCTGCGCCGCCGCTTGCAAAATCATCCCCTGTGCCGGCCATGATGCGGTCGCTGCCAGCATCGCCATGCAAGGCGTCGTCATCTGCGCCACCGTGCAGCGTGTCGTCACCGCCGCCGCCGTGCATGGTGTCATTGCCGTCGCCCCCGCGCAGATCGTCATTGCCGCCCTGATCGCTGAGCAGCTGCGGGTTGCGCAGCAAGATCGTGCTGTCGGTGTCCACAGGGGCGAAGGGATCGGGTGCGCGCGGGTCGACCGCGCCATCGTTGCTGCCGGTGCGTTGGGCTTCGGCCATGAATTCGGAATAGGCGGTGCCTGCAGTCCAGTCGACCTCCACCCGGTAGATGCCCCCTTCGGCGGCGGTGCTGCCATCCAGATCATGGTCACCACGGTTGAGGCCAAAATAGAGGTTGCCCTCGCCATCCATGAAGACTGCGCCATAGGCGCCTTTGGGCATGCCGGAGCTCATACCATCGTCATAAAGCGTCGCGGTGATGGGCACGGAGCTGATGGCGGGGCTGCCGCCGTTGGGCACATCAGGCACATCGATGCGGTGCACCGCACCCGGCTCGCCATTGCGGCCCGGGGATTCCACCGCGTAAAATGCACCGTCCTGCGCGTTATAGGCTACGTCATAGGAGCGCCCGCGAAACAGCCCGTCGGGCAGATCGTAGTTGATCGCCTGCGGATTGCCATTGGCATCAAGGGTGTCCACATCAATCTTCGTGACGCGGTTGAGGCTGGATTGGAAGGTCCAGAGATTCCCTTCGTCATCAAAATCGCCCACATAGTCCGCCACTGGAGTTTCCCCGACCCGGTAGGCGTAGCCTTCTGCATCGACCATCACCAGATCCCGTATGGAGACGGGATTGCCAAGCGCGTCGGTGCCGTTGGCTTTGGCGATGCCGTAGATCAGGTCGTCTTCGGTGTTGAACCCAATGGCATTGATGCGCAGACCGGTTGGGTGGCCAGCCAGCTCATATTGCTCGGTTTCCGGGTCAAACACATTGAGTTGCCCGTCGATCATCTGGAAGAGTTTGGACTGCCCGGGGGCGAAGGCCGCAACATGGGTTGTGTCTGTGCCGACGGTGACTTCTTTGAGGTAATAGGGCACGGGGCCATCAAAGATAATCTCGGAGTCCGTTTCTGGCGGGGCCACTTCACGCAGGGTCAGCCCGCCGGCCTCACCCGTGCCTGAGACCTCAAAGCTGTGGGTTTCAAACACACCGGAGGTGGTCTCCACCGTGCCGATCACCTCTCCGTTCCAGAGCACCTCAACCTTGCCGCAGGCCGCGCCACCGGCAAGGTTGGCAGCCAACTCAAAGCTAACAGTATATGTTTCGCCAGCCTCGGTTTGAACCGACTGGCTGAGGGCGGTTTCGCCATCTGCCTCGCTCAGAGACCAGCCGCTTTGCGCTGCCATCTGACTGAGCGTGGCGGCACCGCCGCCGGATCCGCTCAGCAGGTTGTTGTTCTGTAAATCGCCAAAAACCAGATCGTGACCCGCCCCGGCATTCACCGTGTCCGCGCCCATTCCGCCGACCGCCACATCGTGGCCGTCCTCCAGATTGAGCAGGTCGTCGCCTGCACCGCCGTCCACCGTGTCATCCCCGGTGCCTGCGTTCACCGTGTCGTCCCCTGCGCCGGAGGAGAGCAAGTCCTCCCCTCCGTTGCCCAGGACAACGTCGTCGCCGGCGCCGGTTGAAATCACGTCATTGTAGCTGCGGTTGGCGGCATCCCCGTTGGAGACAATGGCGTCAGGGTTATAAACCCAGCGCCCATCGACAAAGATCCACTCATTGCCCACCATATCCCCGGCGGCGAGGTCATTGCCCGCCCCCGATGTGATGGTGTCATCCCCGGCGTGACCGTTTATCTTATCCACGCTCGCGCCTGTGGTGAGGGTGTCGTCGCCCGTCGTGCCAATAACCTGATTGACCGGCGTCTGCGGCTCGTTTTCTGGCATACCAATATACCTTTTACCAATACACGCAGAACATTCTGCGAACAGAAAGTTGATAAAAGGTTAAATTATGCCGTGTGTCTTAGGTGGGCTGATCTCCTATGGCGCGTGCGCTCACCGCACCGCCTCAATCGGGCCCTCAGCACTGCCCGAAATGAACTGCGTCACATAGGGGTCGCCGCTGGCGTCCATATCCGCCACGGGGCCGGTCCACTGGATCACCCCGCCATGCAGCATGGCCACATTGTCGGCAATCGCGCGCACAGAGCTCATATCGTGGGTGATGGTCATGGCCGTGGCCCCCATCTCCACCACGATTTCACGGATCAAGTCATTGATGACGCCTGACATAATCGGGTCCAGCCCGGTGGTGGGCTCGTCAAAGAAGATGATGTCAGGTTGCGCCGCAATCGCGCGGGCCAAGCCCACACGTTTCTGCATCCCGCCGGAAAGTTCGGACGGGTAGAGATCCGCCACATCCGGGGTCAGCCCCACGCGCCGCAGCTTTTCGATGGCAATCTCGCGCGCCTCGGCTTTGGGGCGTTTCAGGCTGCCGCGCAGCAGGCGGAAGGCCACATTCTGCCAGACAGACATACTGTCAAACAGTGCGCCGCCCTGAAACAACATGCCAAACTGGGCCAGAAACGCATCGCGGTCGCCATGGGTGGTGTCTTTGCCATCCACCATGATCTGGCCGCTGTCCGGGCTCACCAGCCCCAGCACCGACTTCAGCATCACCGATTTCCCGGTGCCGGAGCCGCCGATGATCACCATGGAGCTGCCTTTGGCAATCTCAAGGTTCACCCCGCGCAGCACCTGTTTGGGGCCAAAGCTCTTATGGACGTTGTCAAAGCGGATCATGAGGAGAAAAACAGCCCTGTCAGCACAAAGTTCGCGGCAAGGATCAACACAGCTGCGGCCTGCACCGAGCTTTTGGTGGCCTGGCCCACACCCTGTGCGCCGCGGCCGGAGTTCATCCCAAAATAACAGCCCATGACCGCAGAGATCACGCCAAAGGCGCAGCCTTTCACAAGGCTTGAGACAATGTCATTCAGATGCAGGAAGTTTGTGGTGTTGCGCACATAATTGGCGGGATTGAAGCCAAGGTTTTCCGTGGCCACGAGAAAGCCGCCATAGATACCAATCACATCGCCGATGCCAACCAGCACCGGCACCACAATCGCAGCCGCCAGCACGCGTGGCGCGGTCAGATATTTCATCGGATGGGTCGACAGCGTCACCAGCGCGTCAATCTGCTCGGTCACCTTCATTGTGGCGATCTCGGCGGCAATCGAGCTTGTCACTCGCGCTGCCACCATCAGACCGACAAGCACAGGGCCAAGTTCGCGCACCATGCCAATGGCCACGATTTGGGGCACCACGCTTTCCACGGAAAACCGCGAAGAGCCGTCATAGATCTGCAACGCCAGCGCGCCGCCGGTGAAGATCGCGGTCATGCCCACCACAGGCAGGCTCAGCCAGCCGATGTTAAACAGCGCATTGAGAAACTCGCGGCCGTAAAACGGCGGACGGAAAATATGGCTCAACGCGCCCCAAAGGAACAGCGCCACATCCCCGATGGTGTTGAGGATCGACAGCGTGTTGCGGCCAATCGCATTCAAAGGTTTGAGCAGAACACTCATGACACTTTATAGCGGCGCTGATAGCGCTGCCCCATGGAGGTCAGGATTTCATAGCCGATGGTGCCTGCCGCATCAGCCAGCGTGTCCACCGACTGGTGCTGGCCCAACAGCTCCACCTCACGGGGTTCTTCTGACAGGTCGGTCACATCAATGCCGATCATATCCATCGAAATGCGGCCAATCAGCGGACAGCGCGCCTCACCGGCAAACACATCCACCTTTTCGCCCATGGCGCGGATGATGCCATCTGCGTAGCCTGCGGCAATGGTCGCCACGCGGCTGTCGCGCTCGGCAATCCAGGTGTTGGAGTAGCCGACGCTTTCGCCTGCCGGCACATCGCGCACCTGAATGACAGGGATGCTGAGCGTGGTCACCGGCGTGGCCTCGACAAATGGCATCCCGCCATAGAGCCCCACACCGGGACGGGTCAGATCAAAGTGATAATCAGAACCCAAGAGAATGCCGCCGGTCGCAGCCAGCGAGCGGGGCACGTTCAGCCCGTCGGTCATCTCTTTGAACGCGGCAAGCTGGCGCGGGTTCATCGGATGCTCCGGATCATCGGCGCAGGCCAGATGCGACATCAAAAGGGTCGGGCCGCGTTGCAGCACCAACTCGCGCACCGCGTCCCATTCGGGCGTTTCCAGCCCAAGGCGGTTCATGCCTGTGTCCAGCTGCACGCCAAACGGGTGCGCGGGTAGGGCTTCCACATGGCGCACGATCTGATCCACCGAGTTCAGCATCGGGGTCAGCCCCAGATCGCTGATCATATCGGTGTCGCCGCGCATATGACCGCTGAATATATTGATCTCCGGATCCGGTCCCACCGCCTGTCGCAGCGACGCGCCTTCTTCGGCGGCAGCGACGAAAAAGCGGGTCACACCAGCGCGCATCAAAGCCCGCGCCACGCGGTCCGCGCCCAAACCATATCCATCCGCCTTCACCACGGCGGCGGTCTCCGCGCTTGTGCGCGCATCCAGCGCCCGCCAGTTGTGCAGCAGCGCGTCCAGATCAATTGTCAAATTTGCAGTAGCCATGAAGGCGTTTGTTGACGCCTCACCGCACAAGGTCAAGGGCTAAGACGTGGCGAATTTTCGGATGCGGGGCTCTGTTTCGCTGTTGCGCAACGTCCGCTGCATAAACGATCTCGATTTGGCGGCTTTGTGAAAATGGCACCTACGCAATACCGTAGGGATACCGACGCGATACCGACGTCCCGTTTTGGCGCTGAGACGCCGTTTACCTTTTGATTCGTTCGCGCAAAAAAGCGGAGGTCAGTACTCCTCCGCCCCTCCCTGCTGCCAGGGCTGCACAAGATTGCCAAAGCGGGTGAACCGTCCCTCAAAGCTCAGCTCCACCGTGCCAATCGGGCCGTGACGCTGCTTGCCGAGGATCACCTCTGCTTTGGCGTGCAAACGCTCCATGCGCTCCTGCCAGGCGGCCATCTCATCCAGACGGTCATCAGAGGGCTTTTCACGCTCCACATAGTATTCCTCACGGAACACGAACATCACCACGTCGGCGTCCTGCTCGATCGAACCCGATTCCCGCAAGTCACTGAGCTGAGGGCGTTTATCGTCGCGGCTCTCCACCGTACGCGAGAGCTGGGACAGCGCGATCACCGGGATGTTGAGCTCCTTGGCGATGGCTTTCATGCCCATGGAAATCTCCGCGATTTCCTGCACCCGGTTGTCCGCTGTACCACGGCAAAGCTGCAAATAGTCGATGATCAGCAGATCAAGCCCGTGGGTCCGTTTGAGGCGCCGCGCCCGCGCCGCCAACTGCGCAATCGGCAGGGCAGGGGTGTCGTCAATGAACAGCGGACAGGCTTCAAGGTCTTTCGCGGCCTGCACAAACCGGCGGAATTCCTCCTCGGTCATGTCCCCCTTACGGATCTGTTCCGAAGGGATCTCAGCCGCCTCAGACAGGATACGCGCAGCCAGCTGTTCTGCTGACATTTCAAGGCTGTAGAAGCCAACCACCCCGCCTTCAACGGCCCCTTCAGAGCCATCCGGCTTGATGCCTTTTTTGTAGGCTTTGGCCACGTTAAACGCGACGTTGGTGGCCAGCGAGGTTTTCCCCATCGAGGGACGACCCGCAAGGATCAGAAGGTCTGACGGGTGCAGGCCCCCGAGCTTCTTATCCAGATCAATCAGACCGGTGGAAATCCCGGCAAGACCACCCTCCCGCTGATAGGCGGCGTTGGCGGTGTTCACAGCCTCTGTAACCGCCTTTAGAAAGCTCACAAACCCGCGTTCTGAGGAGCCTTGCTCCGAGAGTTTGTAGAGCGCCTGTTCGGCCTGAACGATCTGCTCTTTCGGCTCCAGTTTGATGTCGGCTTTCTTGGCTCTGGTGGCAATGTCATTGCCCAGCCCAATCAGCTCGCGCCGCATCGCCAGATCATAGATGATCTGCGCGTAATCCCCTGCCGCAAAAGCAGAAATTGCTGCCCCTGCCAGACGCAGCAGATACGCCGGGCCGCCCAGCTCTTTTAGGCCTTCGTCGTCTTCCAGAAAGGCTTTCAGCGTCACAGGGGAGGCCAGATTGTTCTTCGCAATCCGCGCCGCAGCCACCTCAAAAATCCGCGCATGCACCGGCTCGTAAAAATGCTCGGACGTGATGATCGACGCGACCCGGTCAAAGATGTCGTTGTTGGTCAGAATCGCACCCAGAAGCTGTTGCTCAGCCTCAATGGAATGCGGCATTGGGTCTTCTTCAGGTGCTGCCTCAGCGCCCGGATTGATACTCGAAATTTCGTTCATGATCTTGCCCAACTGCCCCCTAAGCGTCGGTTGTAACAACCGCACTTATGCCGGGCAAACTGTATGTTTCTGTGGAACACCTGTGGATAACTGCTGTCCACCCGATATTGTCAAACGAAGCGGCACCTCGTCAACATATAGGGTCAAAGCAGCGTTCTCACGCCTGCACGTCAGGCCGGCGTGAGACAGATTTTGCCGATGGTTTGGCCTTAGCCGTTCTTGCGGGCCTCTTGCCAGGCGCGCGGATCTTTGAGGAAGGTTTCTACCTCGGCCAGCGTCTCTTCAGAGAAGGCTCCCTGCGCCTTGGCTTCGGCCAGCACATCCCACCAGGTGCAGAGATAGTGCAGCGCCACCCCATGGCCGCCGAGGGTTTTCTCGGTTTCCGGGAAGATGTCATAGTAGAAGATCACTGCGGTGTTGCCACAGCTTGCACCGGTCTCGCGGATCGCATCCACAAAAGACAGCTTGGAGCCGCCATCGGTGGTCAGATCTTCCACCAGCAGCACGCGTTCGCCTTCGCTCATCGCACCTTCGATGCGGGCGTTCTTGCCGTAACCCTTTGGTTTCTTGCGCACATAGGTCATTGGCAGCGCCATGCGTTCTGCCACCAGCGCGGCAAAAGGGATGCCCGCGGTTTCGCCACCTGCGATGTTGTCAAACGCCTCAAACCCGGCTTCGCGCATCACGGTGACGGTCATGAAATCCATCAGCGTCGCACGAATGCGCGGGAAGGAGATCAGCTTGCGGCAATCGATATAGCTTGGGGACGGCAGGCCGGAGGCCAGCGTGTAAGGCTCTTCGGTGTTGAAGTTCACCGCGCCAATTTCCAGCAGCATACGGGCTGTCAGGCGGGCAATTTCTTCTTTCGGCGGGAAGGCGGTTGGGATCATCTCAATGTCCTTTGGCAGCAGTTATTGGTCGGCGACGTTCCAGAACACGTCAAAGCCCGGATCAAATACAGTGACCGGCCCGTCAGAGCATTCAATTTTCTCTGGGAAAACGGCGGCTTCGGCGCCTTTGGTCAGCGTGAGCTTGGCGTCATTCACAGGCAGCCCATAGAAGCTCGGGCCATTGCGGCTTGCGAATTTTTCCAGATTCTCAAGCGCGTTTTCTTCTTCAAACACATGCGCCAGAAGCGCCATTGTGTTGGTCGCGGTAAAGCAGCCCGCACAGCCACAGGCGTTTTCTTTCAAATCATCCACATGCGGCGCGCTGTCGGTGCCTAAGAAAAAGCGCGCATCACCCGACGTCGCCGCTGCGCGCAGCGCCAGGCGGTGCTCTTCGCGTTTGGCCACAGGCAGGCAGTAGTAGTGCGGTTTGATGCCGCCCACGAGGATGTGGTTACGGTTGATGATCAGGTGGTGCGTGGTGATTGTTGCGCCCAGATCGGTCGCATTGTCTTGCACATAGGCAACACCGTCCTTGGTTGTGATATGTTCCATCACAACGCGCAGACCCGGTGTGGCTTTGCGGATCGGATCCAGAACGCGGTCGATAAACACCGCTTCGCGATCAAAAATATCAATGTCGTGGTCGGTGACCTCGCCATGCACACAGAGCGGCAGGCCAATCTCGGCCATTTTTTCCAAAGCCGCGCGCACGTTTTTGAAGTTGGCCACGCCGCTTGCAGAGTTCGTGGTTGCGCCAGCCGGATAAAGTTTCACGGCTTTGATCAGCCCACTGGCATGTGCTGCTGCGATATCTTCTGGGTCACTGTCCTCGGTGAGGTAAAGCGTCATCAAAGGGGCGAAGTCCATGCCCCCCGGCAGCGCCGCCATAATGCGGTCTTTATAGGCTGCGGCCTGCGCGCCGGTCACCACAGGTGGCACCAGATTCGGCATGATGATCGCGCGGGCAAAATGGCGAGCGGTTTCAGGCAGAACGGCTTTCAGCATCGCGCCATCGCGCAGATGCAGGTGCCAGTCATCGGGGCGGGCAATCGTCAGGCTTTGGGTCATGCCTGCGCCTTACACAAAAGCAGGTGTGCTGGCTAGCCTTTGATGTGATGGTTTTGGGCGTTTAGCCTGCAAGCCGCCCTTGCTCGGCAGCCCGCGCCAATCCGTTTAGATGCCTGAGGAAGCGCGGCGCTTTCAGGCGGCGTGCCACATTGGCACACAGCAGGGCGCTAACAAAGGGCCGCTGTTTCCCGCTCACCGCATCCAGCAGGCGGTTCAGGTAGGGCAAATGCCCCCGCCGCGCCCGATAAAGCTTGTAGAAGGCCCCGCGGCTGAGTGTTCCCGCCCCAGCTTTCACAAGAACCCGATAGAGGATTTGCATCTCGAGCAAATCGTTTTCGATCGCGGCACCGAGAAAGGGCGTGGGGAGAAGAGTGCTGTTGTCGATGGAAAAGAGCGTCGCATGCATCGCATCCAGCACTTCATGCGGATCATAGATCACAAAGCACCGATCCGCAGAGGCCGCCATCTGAGGGGCAAACCCGTATGGTCCCTCAAACGCCAGTCGCCGCGCTTTTGGAAAGCGGTGGTCCCAGCCAGCCAGTCTTGGCGCGAGGGTTGCTTGCGGCTGTACCGCCACAACTTGCGCTTCAGGCGCCGCCGCAGAAAAGGCCGCCGCGGCATAACCGCAGGGGCCTGTTCCATAAAACACCACTTCGTCAAAGCGCTCAAAAAAGCCGTCAGCTTTCAGTTGGTCAAAATAGGCGTACACCGCAGGATCGCGAAACCAGGTGTGGCCATTGCTGAGAATACAAAGATGTGACCAGCCCAACTCACGCACAAGCTCCCAGCCCAGCGGCTGCCCGGTGTCTGCGCGTGATTGAATACCGTCAATGGTTTCAAAGGTCACCAAGAGGACGGGCTTGTCTTCGATCAGCGTGGCGCAATGTTGTCGGCCCAAAGGTTGGAAATGGCCATGTTTTTCAAACACATCCTTCAGTTTCCGCAGCCAAGCCGCTTTGGACAAGCCGAGCATTGGCGTGTCAAACCCATTGGGTGAATCCTGCATCTCTTTTCCCTTTGGCGCCCGGTTTGTCCGGTTGTGTGGCGTCCATTTTTGGCTCTTGCCGGACAGAATAGGAACCATTTGCGGCAGAAATGTGGAGCGCGGCGGTTTTTCTACAACTTTTGTCCCAGCCCCCTGCGCTTGACCTTCCTGCATGGGCTGTGCAGCCTGACGCGGTGATTTATGATGCGGGACGCAAGGCGGGGACTTATGCAAGCCATTGAAAGTATTGACGCGGTTCAATCCATGCTCGCGGCGGAAGGCTACGTCTGTGGCCGTCCATTGGCCACGGTGGTCTTTCTCGCTCTGCGCCTGGGGCGTCCGATTTTTCTTGAAGGGGAAGCGGGTGTCGGCAAAACCGAAATCGCCAAGGCGCTTTCGGCGGCCCTCAATCGCAATCTGATCCGTCTGCAATGTTACGAAGGATTGGACGCGGCCAGCGCGGTCTATGAATGGAACTTCGCGGCGCAGATGGTGGCTATTCGGACCGCAGAAGCCAGCGGCGGCGCAGATCGCACAGCCCTTCAGGAAGAGCTCTTCAGTCAGGACTACCTCGTGGAACGACCGCTGCTCAAGGCGATGCGACCTGACCCAGCCGGGGCGCCGGTGCTCCTTATTGATGAGCTGGACCGGACGGATGAGCCTTTTGAAGCCTTTTTGCTGGAAGCATTGAGCGATTTTCAGGTGACGATTCCGGAGCTTGGCACAATCAAAGCGCCAGAGCCCCCCATCGTGATTGTCACCTCCAACCGGACGCGTGAGGTCCACGATGCGCTGAAGCGGCGCTGCCTGTATCATTGGGTGGACTACCCAGACTTTGAGCGCGAGATGTCCATTTTGCAGGCTCGCGCTCCGGAAGCAGCTGCCAGTCTGAGCCGGGAGGTCGTGGCCTTTGTGCAGAAGCTGCGCACCGAGGATCTGTTCAAGAAACCCGGAGTCGCGGAAACCATTGATTGGGCCAAATGTCTGCTGGCACTCGATGTTTTGACGCTCAGCCCACAGGTGATTGCAGACACGCTCGGCGCGGTGCTGAAGTATCAGGACGATATCGCGAAGCTTCAGGGATCAGAGGCCAAGCGGCTTCTGGACGAAGTGCGCGCGTCCTTGGAGCCGGCCTGATGTTTCCTCTTGCCTTAAATATCCCGGGGGGTGCGGGGGGCTGGCCCCCCGTTGGGCGCGATGCCTGAATACCTCCCCCTCGACATTCCGGATGACCCCAAGCTGACGCAGAACATCACGTGGTTTGCACGCGCCCTTCGCAAAGCCGGTTTGCCGATTGGTCCGGGGCGGCTGCTGGATGCGATACAGGCTGTTGAGGCGGCAGGTTTCACCAGCAAACAGGATTTTTATTGGACGCTGCATGCGTGTTTTGTGTCACGCCCTGAGCACCGCACCACCTTCGCGCAAGTGTTCCGGCTCTATTGGCGAGATCCGCGATACCTTGAGCACATGATGTCCATGATGCTGCCCGCCGTGCGCGGCGTGCAAGAAGATCGCACAGCCCAAGCAGGGGAGAAACGCGCCGCGGAGGCGCTGCTTGACGGGGCAAATGCTGAGCTACCGGAGACGGAAACGCAGGAGGAAGACGGCACACAGATCGAGATTGACGCCTCCATGACGATGTCATCAGAGGAAAAGCTGCGCACGCTGGACTTTGAGCAGATGAGCACCGATGAAGTTGCCCAGGCCAAGCGCATGCTGGCGCGGCTAAAATTGCCTGTGCAGCCCATTCAATCTCGGCGCACCAAAGCGGATCCTCTTGGCTCGGGCGTGGATTGGCGCGCCACTATGCGCAACTCTATGCGACAAGGCGGAGATCTTTCCGAAATCGCGCGCAAGAGCCGCCGCACGCGTTGGCCCAATCTTGTGGTTATCTGCGATATTTCCGGCTCGATGAGTCAATACAGCCGCATGGTGCTTCATTTCCTACATGCAGTGGCCAATCAGAAGGGCGCGGGATGGGCGCGGGTGCATGGCTTCACGTTCGGCACACGGCTGACCAATATCACACGCCATCTCGCAACCCGTGATGTGGACGCTGCTTTGGCCGCCGCTGGTGCTGAGGCGCAGGACTGGGAAGGTGGTACGCGGATTGGCGAATGTCTGCACGCCTTTAACCGGGATTGGTCACGTAGGGTGATGGGGCAGGGCGCAGTTGTGCTGCTGATATCGGACGGTCTTGATCGCGGTGCACCGGAGGATCTCAGCAAGGAGATGCAACGCCTGCACCTGTCCGCGCGGCGGCTCATCTGGCTCAACCCTTTGCTGCGGTGGGAAGGATTTGCCGCCAAAGCGCAAGGCATTCGCGCCATGCTGCCCCATGTGGACAGCTTTCGCGCTGGCCATTCCATTGCGTCTATCGAGGCCTTGGCGGAGGCTTTGTCGCGGCTGGATGACATCGGTGAGAAGGCGCGGCTTTTGCAGGGAATTCAATAGGCTGGCGTGTCTGTGTGCGATGGGAGTGACGGCAAGTGGTCTTGTGTTACGCAAAGGGCTCCCCCATGTTCAGCCGAGACGAGGGAGATCATCATGAGCCAATCACCTAAAGACGCGCCCGAGCTGGCGCTGGAGTGGCACCGCGCAGGACGGGGCGCAGCGCTGGCAACGGTGGTGGAGACCTGGGGGTCCGCGCCGCAGCGTGTCGGCGCGCAGATGGTGGTCTCTGGCGACGGGCAGATCGAAGGTTCGGTTTCGGGCGGCTGTGTCGAAGGCGCGGTGATGGTCGAAGCGATGGACGCGCTCGAAAGCGGCAAAGGCACCCTGCTGGAATTTGGCGTGAGTGATGGAGATGCGTTTGCGGTTGGCCTTGCCTGCGGAGGCACGATCAAGGTTTTGGTGGAACCAGTGGGGGCGGTGCTGCGAGAAGATGTCCTTTCGGAGCTTGTAGACGCTCGCGCGGCCCGTAAAGCGGTGGCTTATGTGTGTGATGCTGAAACCGGAGGTGGCGCGCTTATCACGGAAGGTTTTGAAGACCGCTTCCGCATGGACCGATCTGGCGTTGAGGAAGACGGGCGTTTTGTTGCCATCCACAATCCCCCTTTGAGAGTGGCTGTGGTTGGCGCGGTCCACATCGCACAAGCGCTGGTGCCCATGGCGCGCATTGCGGGATTTGATCCAGTGATCGTTGACCCACGTTCTGCCTTTGGCTCAGAGGCGCGGTTTCCCGGCGAGAAGATCATCGAGGAGTGGCCCGACCAAGCGATGGAGCAGATCGGGCTTGATGCACGCACTGCGCTTGTATTGCTGACCCATGACCCGAAGTTGGACGACCCCGCGTTGCACATCGCTCTAAAATCCAAAGCTTTTTATATCGGGGCGCTTGGAAGTACGCGCACCCATGCAAAACGGGCGGAACGCCTGACAGAGGCCGGATTTGAGGAGGCGCAGATTGCGCGTATTCATGGGCCGATTGGCTTGGACATCGGAGCGGCCAGCCCTGCGGAGATTGCGGTCTCGATTATGGGCGAACTGCTCCGTGTGTTGAGGAAAGGCGCATGAAATTCGGTTCTGTTGCCCTCGCAGAAGCGGAAGGTGCGATCCTCGCACACTCCTTGGTGCTGCCTGCATCAGAGACAGGTGGAAAACCCAAGCGCATTCCGAAAGGAACCTGCCTGACGGCTGAGGACCTCTCAGCTTTGGCGCGCGCCGGGATGGAAACAGTCACCGTCGCGCGGCTGGAAGAAGGTGACGTGGATGAGGACGCTGCTGCTGCGCAGCTCGCATCGGTACTGCTGGAGGGCAAAGCGCGTGAGGGCTTTCGCGCCACCGGCGCAGGTGCCGGTCGGGTAAACCTCTATGCCAAGGGCTGTGGCTTGGTGCGCATCAATGCCGACATGGTCAACCATATCAATAGCGTTGATCCCATGATCACATTGGCCACGGTGCCGGACCGTCACCGTGTCGATACGGATGGCATGGTCGCAACGATAAAAATCATCTCCTATGCGGTCCCGCAGGCAGCGCTGGATGCGGTCTGCGCCGTGGTCCAAGACGCTCTCGTGTTGCATCCTCCGGTTTTTTCCTCTGCGACGCTAATCGAAACCACAATTGCGGAAGATGTGCCCTCTGACAAAGGCCGCCGTGCGATGGCAGGGCGTGTGGAGCGGATGGGCATGGTGCTGTCGCCGCGTGTGCTTGTTGCCCATGAGGTGAATGCGTTGGCGAGTGCGATCGAACAGGCGACAGGTCAGGTTGTTTTTGTGCTCACGGCCTCGGCAACGTCAGACACATTGGATGTGGCCCCGCAGGCCTTGCGTGAAGCCGGGGGCGTCGTTGAGCGTTTTGGCATGCCGGTTGATCCGGGAAACCTTTTGTTTCTTGGCCGCTTGGGTGAAAAGCCGGTGATCGGTTTGCCAGGTTGCGCCCGATCTCCGGCGCTGAATGGTGCGGATTGGGTCTTGGAGCGCGTCGTGTGTGGCGAAGAGGTCAGCCACAGTGACATTGCTGCGATGGGTGTCGGAGGCCTGCTGAAAGAGATTCCCACCCGGCCGATGCCGCGCGAAAAAGGTGTTTAACCGCAGCGGCAGGCTCGGTTTTTTAGGCACATACGACCAATGTCTAAACGCATTCTCCTGATCCTTTGAAAAAGCGGGTTCTCAATCGCGAAGGGGGCTGCTTTACTCCTCAGCAATGACAAAGCCACTAATGCGGGAGGAGCCAATGTCACAGGTCACCATGACTGTGAACGGCAAGCAAATGTCCGGAGATGCCGAAGGACGCACTTTGCTCAGTCAATTTTTGAGAGAAACCCTGGGCCTGACAGGCACACACGTTGGATGCGACACAAGCCAATGCGGCGCTTGCGTTGTGCATGTGGATGGCGTTGCAGTGAAATCCTGCACCATGCTGGCCATGGAGGCAAACGGGGCAGACGTATCGACCATCGAAGGTCAGGCTGCGGCCGATGGCACATTGAATGCTTTGCAGCAGGCCTTTCAGGATCATCACGGCCTTCAGTGCGGTTTTTGCACGCCGGGCATGATCATGTCCGCAGCAGACCTGCTCAAAACCAACCCCAAGCCAACCGAGGCAGAGGTGCGCCATCATCTGGAAGGCAATATCTGCCGCTGCACGGGCTACCACAATATCGTCAAGGCGATCATGGCGGCCAGCGGTCAGGACGTGAGCAGCATCGCTGCCGAATAAGACTGTTCGCCGCGCAGGAGGAGGCGCGGACGAACGTGTTTGAGATCACGGACCGGGCGTAGAGAGCCGCAAGACGCGCGCACCACCCCGGTTATTAGGGAGGAAAGACATGCCAAAAGATCATGGCATCGGCGCCAGCCCCAAGCGGCGCGAAGACGTGCGGTTCCTGAGTGGGACCGGCAACTACACAGATGATATCAATGTGAGCGGGCAGGCCTATGTGCACTTCCTGCGCTCCGATGTTGCGCATGGGCGGATCACGTCCATCAACACCGAAGCCGCCGCGGCCATGCCAGGCGTCTTGAAGATTTTCACCGGCGCGGATTTTGAAGGTGTGGGTGGCATTCCCTGTGGCTGGCAGGTGACGGACCGTCACGGCGAGCCGATGCAGGAACCCGCGCACCCGGTACTGGCGCAAGGCAAAGTGCGTTATGTTGGCGATCAGATCGCCGCTGTGGTTGCCGAAACACTTGAGCAGGCGCGCGATGCGGCTGAGGCCATCGAAGTTGATCTGGAAGAGCTGCCAGCCGTTGTGGATATGAAAGCTGCACTGGCGGACGGGGCCACCAAGGTTCACGACGATCTGACCTCCAATCTTTGCTATGACTGGGGATTTGTTGAAGAAAACAAACCTGCGGTTGATGCGGCCTTTGAAGCGGCGGCGCATGTGACCACATTGGAGCTGCGCAACAACCGGCTTGTTGCCAACCCGATGGAGCCCCGTGTGGCGATTGGTGATTTCAACCGTGGCACCGGTGACAGCACCCTTTACACCACAAGTCAGAACCCCCATGTGATCCGCCTTTTGATGGGCGCATTTGTATTGGGTATTCCTGAGCACAAACTGCGTGTGGTTGCTCCAGACGTCGGTGGCGGGTTTGGCACCAAGATCTTTCACTACGCCGAGGAAGCCTTCTGCACCTTTGCGGCCAAGGCGTTGAACCGCGCGGTGAAATGGACTTCAACCCGATCTGAAGCCTTCATTTCTGATGCGCATGGCCGTGACCATGTGACCAAGATCGAATTGGCGCTGGATGCGGACAACAACTTCACCGCCATTCGCACCGATACCCACGCGAACATGGGGGCCTACCTCAGCACCTTCGCGCCATCGGTTCCGACTTGGCTGCATGGCACGCTCATGGCGGGGAACTACAAGACGCCTTTGATTTACGTGAACGTCAAAGCGGTCTTCACCAACACCGTGCCTGTTGACGCTTATCGCGGCGCGGGTCGCCCGGAGGCGACCTACCAGCTGGAGCGGGTGATCGACAAAGCCGCGCGCGAGCTTGGAGTTGATCCGATTGCGCTGCGCCGTCAGAACTTCATCACGGAGTTCCCCTATGCCACGCCGGTGGCGGTGGAATATGACACCGGTGATTATCACGGCACCATGGATGCACTTGAGAAGATCGCTGATTTCTCTGGCTTCGAAGCACGCCGCAAAGACAGCGAGGCGCGTGGTAAACTGCGTGGCCTTGGCGTGAATTGCTACATCGAGGCTTGCGGCATCGCGCCGTCCAATCTGGTTGGTCAGCTTGGTGCGCGTGCAGGTCTTTATGAAAGCGCAACGGTCCGTGTGAATGCGACCGGTGGTTTGGTTGTCATGACTGGCAGCCATAGCCATGGGCAGGGGCATGAAACCTCCTTCCCGCAGGTGATTGCCGAAATGATTGGTATTGACGAAAGCATGGTCGAAATCGAGCATGGCGACACCGACAAAGCCCCAATGGGCATGGGCACCTATGGCTCGCGTTCGCTCGCAGTTGGTGGCTCTGCGATGGTTCGGGCAACCGAGAAGATCATTGCCAAAACCAAGAAAATCGCCGCACACCTGCTTGAAGCTGCTGAAGCAGACATCGAGTTGAAGGACGGTACATTCTCTGTCGCGGGTACGGACAAATCCGTGGCCTGGGGGGATGTGACACTGGCCGCTTATGTGCCTCATAACTACCCGTTGGAGGACATCGAGCCCGGCTTGGAAGAGACGGCTTTCTATGATCCGGCCAACTTCACTTATCCTTCCGGCGCTTATGCCTGTGAGGTCGAAGTGGACCCGGAGACCGGGAAAGTCACCATCGAGGCGTTCTCTGCCGCAGATGACTTTGGCAATGTTGTGAACCCGATGATCGTTGATGGTCAGGTCCACGGCGGTATCGGTCAGGGCATCGGTCAAGCGCTGTTGGAAAACGCGGCTTATGATGAAAACGGCCAGCTCTTGAGCGCGTCTTACATGGATTACGCGATGCCGCGTGCCAGCGATGTGCCTTTCTACAGTGTCGACCATTCCAGCCAGACGCCTTGTACGCACAACCCACTGGGCGTGAAAGGCTGTGGCGAGGCCGGTGCAATCGGTTCCCCACCCGCTGTTGTCAACGCTGTGGTTGACGCGCTGCAATCCGGTGGCCACAAAGTTGATCATGTAGATATGCCTGTGTCGCCCTCGCGCGTCTGGGCGGCGATGAACGCCTAAGGAGGAGACATCATGTATAATTTTGATTTTGAGAAGCCCTCCACCATCGCGGATGCGGTTGCTGCGTTGGGCGCGGAAGAAGCGCAGGCTCTTGGTGGCGGACAGACTTTGATCCCCACCCTGAAACAGCGCTTGGCGAGCCCGAGTAAACTGGTGAGCCTCAAAGGTATCAGTGAAATGCAGGGGGTCTGCATTGCGGATGACGGGGCTGTTTGCATCGGTGGCGCCACTTGTCACGCAGATGTCGCGGGCAGTTCGGATGTGTTTGCCGGTCTTGCGGGCCTTGCAGGTGGCATCGGTGATCCAGCGGTGCGCGCGCGCGGCACCATTGGTGGCTCTCTGGCCAACAATGATCCTGCGGCCTGCTATCCGGCGGGTGCCCTAGGCTGTGGTGCGACGATCATGACAAACAGTCGTGAAATCGCCGCGGACGACTACTTTGAGGGTATGTTCACGACCGCGCTTGAAGAAGGCGAGATTGTCACCGAAGTGCGCTTCCCTGTGCCTGAGGCATCCAACTATCAGAAATTCGAACAACCCGCTTCCCGCTTTGCGCTGGTCGGTGTGTTTGTTGCGAAATTCGCTGATGGGGTCCGTGTTGCCGTGACAGGTGCGTCAGAGGAAGGTGTGTTCCGTTGGACAGAAGCAGAGGCAGCACTTTCTGCCAACTTCTCAGCCGATGCCATCGCGGATCTGAAACTGGGTTCGGATGGCATGATTGCTGATTTGCATGGCACTTCTGAATATCGCGCGCACCTTGTGGGTGTTTTGACACGACGCGCGGTTGCAGCAGCGGCCTAGAGCGCCTTATAGTTCTGAGAAATGGGAGGGCGGCTGTTAGATCAGCCGCCCTTTGCTTTGGAAAGGCGACAAATGATTCTCGATATCTGGAACAGTTTTCAGCGGCTGCCGCTATGGGTGCGGATTTGGATGTGCGCGGTTCTGGCGCCAACCAACATGGTCCCGCTTTTCTTTATCGGCACACATCCCTCGGCCATATGGATCGCTTTGCTCTCTGTTATGGGGATGCTGGTGAACCTGCCGATTCTGATCAGAGAGCGCGGCTTCTCCGCGGCTTTGTCCTTTCCGCATTTGATATTCTGGGTGCCGCTTGTTGTGATTTTGCTCACACGCCCGCCGTTTCTGGAGGGAATAAGTGGTGCCTATGCCAGCGTCCTTTCGGTACTGCTGATCGTAGACATCATTTCTCTGGGCTTTGACGTCGGAGAGGCGATCAAATGGTTGCGCGGTGCGCGCGACATTGCATGAGGCAAAGAAAAAGCCCCGGCCAAAGGCTGGGGCTTGAACGTTTGCTATGACCGTTCGGCTTACTTGGAAATTGGGCCGATCATCATAATCATTTGGCGACCTTCCATCTTGGGCATGTTTTCCACTTTGCCCAATTCTTTGATGTCTTCAGCCACACGCTCCAGAAGCTCACGGCCGAGATTCTGGTGGGCCATCTCACGGCCACGGAAGCGCAGGGTGACTTTCACCTTGTCGCCTTTTTCGAGGAACTTGATCACGTTGCGCATCTTGACGTCATAGTCATGCGTGTCCGTGTTCGGGCGGAACTTCACCTCTTTGACCTCAATGGTCTTCTGCTTTTTGCGCGCCTCGGATTCGCGTTTCTGCTGTTCATATTTGAACTTGCCGAAATCCATGATCTTGCAAACCGGAGGGTTTGCATTTGGAGAGATCTCAACAAGGTCCAGACCAGCTTCTTCGGCCATTGTCATGGCTTTGGCCGGGTGCACGACTCCGACGTTTTCGCCGTCTGCGCCAATCAAGCGGATTTCGGGAGCGCGGATGCGCCCATTGATACGAGGTCCGGTGTCACGCTGTGGCGGTGCGTTATGAGGTCTGCGGGCTATCGTTTTGTTCCTTCGATGGTGAATACCTATGAGTGGCTAATTTATTCGCGCTTGCGCGGCGATACAACCGCCGAATCCGCGACTGTGATGCAAATCCCGCGCCTTTCCCCCTTGAGAAGGAGGGCGGCAATCACGAGATGCATGGCGCAGGGGGTGCACTCGGTTTGGTGGCGCCCCGTTTTTTGGAGTGTGGTAATGAGAAGCCTTGTCTGGAGCATCTTCGCTTTAAGCACAGCTTTCGGGACATATGTTGTCTGGCAGAATGCTGTCAGCCCGGCAGCGTCGTCATCGGTGTCGAATGCTGCAGAGATCTCTGGGCAGCCAGTTTCGGAGACTCTCGAAAGCACTCCACATACTGAAAGCCCGCAGACTCAAGAACGTGCGTTAGAGGCGTTGTTCACACCGGAAGGCTTTGATTTGAAAGAGGTTTGTGCGCTGATCGATGCAGCGGACATGGGGGATTTGCAAAAGGCGGCGCTTAAAGCAACGCTCGTGGATTCTCTTGAAAACCCTGAGTTTCTCCAACAGACGCTGGAGAATGCCAAAGGTGCCTTAGGCTACTGAGTGAAACACAAAACGCCCCCAATCGGGGGCGTTTCGTTATGAATTCTTGCCTTTAGTCGAGGAAAGCTTTTTCCACGACATATTGTGCAGGCTTGGAATTTGCACCTTCCTCAAGACCCGCTTCTTCGAAGAGCTCTTTGAGTTCGAGGTTGAAGGCCAAATTGCCGCAGATCATTGCGCGATCGGTTTCTGGGTTCAAAGGTTCGATTCCCAGGTCTTCAAAAACCTCGCCGGAGCGGATCAGATCGGTGATCCGGCCCATTTTTGGGCTCTCTTCGCGGGTGGTGGTAGGGTAATAGCGAATCTTCTTGTGGAAGTCCTCGCCCATCAGCTCTGCGAGCATCTCATCGTTGCGGATGCTTTCGATGAGGTCGCGACCGTAAGCCAGCTCGCCAACTTCGCGGCAGGTGTGGGTGATGATGACTTCATCATAGTCTTCATAAGTCTGCGGCTCGCGCAGCAGCGAAGCAAACGGGGCAAAGCCGGTGCCGGTTGCAAAGAACCAGATGCGCTTGCCTGGCAGCAGGGCGTCATGCACGAGCGTGCCAACAGGCTTGGGGCGCAGGATGATTTCATCACCCGGCTTGATGTGCTGCAGCTTGGAGGTCAGCGGGCCGTCTTGCACTTTGATGGAGTAGAACTCCATTTCCTCATCCCACGCCGGGGAGGCGATGGAATAGGCACGCAGAAGCGGTTTTTGCTTGCCTGTCTTGGGGTCTGGATCGCCCATCAAGCCAATCATGACAAATTCGCCCGAACGGAAACGCAGAGACGCAGGGCGCGTGCAGCGGAATGAGAACAGGCGGTCAGTGTAGTGCTTCACCTCTGTCACAGTTTGCGCGTCAGGAAGGGCGGGCACTTTTACGGATTTTTCTTCGGTCACAGGCGTTTGCTCGGTCATATCAAAACAGGCGGGATTGCCACGCCTCCTCATCTAACATCTCTGGTGGGGTTTTGAAGGTATATCAGCGATGCGGCTTTGACATATCGCAAAGCCGCATCACTTTCTTCGACACGCTTTAGCCGCGCATCCGGGCTTGGTAGTCGTTAGCTTGCCAGTTGGCGCGGAATTTCCATTCCTCTTCTGGCTGGCGGGTGGACAACTCTTCAGAGATTTCCACCTCGTCAAAGCCACAGCGGCGTGCCATGGCATATTGATCTGAAATAACGTGGCCTTTCGCGCGCAGGCGGCCATTGTAGCCAGCCAAGCGCAGCTGGCGGGCGATGGTAAAGCCGCGGCCGTCTGCAAAGCTTGGGAAATCCACGCGGATCATCTTCACGCCTGCGAGCTGCGCAATAACAGCTGCCGGGTCGGTATCTGAAGGGACGTCAAGCGCTGCCACATCATTTGCGGCTTCATCCAGCGGCACAAAACCAAGGGTCCAGTCGTCGGCGCCAAAGCCGTTGTCTGTCACGATCACAGTCATGTTTTTTCTCCGGTTCGCACTATTTTGCCATCGACAAAATGAATGCCACATTCTTCTTTGTCCTGACCGCGCCAGCGGCCGGAGCGGGGGTCTTCGCCTTCTGCCACCGGCGAGGTGCAAGGCGCACAGCCGATGGAGGGGTAGCCTTCGGCCACAAGCGGGTGACGCGGCAGGCGGTTTTCTTCCATATAGGCACGCACGTCATCGGGTGCCCAATGGGCCAGTGGGTTGACTTTGATGCGGCCCGTGAAATCTTCGATTTCAAAGAACTCAAGCGCGGCTCGGGTACCGGACTGGAAGCGCTTGCGTCCCGTGATCCAGCCATCATAGCCGCGCAGGGCTTTTTGCAGAGGGCGGGTTTTGCGCAATGCACAGCAGGCATCGGTGTCGTGCTGGTGCAATGTGCCATCCGGGTCTTCTGCGGCCAGCGTGGAGTCGCTTGCGCGGATCACCTGAACATTTTCCAGACGCAGCTGCTCTGCCAAATCCTGCTGGTAGACAAGTGTCTCCGCAAAAAGCATTTCCGTGTCCACAAAGAGCACGGGAATCTTGCGGTCCACAACGGCAGCCATGTGCAGCAGCACAGCGGATTCTGCGCCAAAGGAAGACACCATTGCCAGTTTCCCGGCTTGCGGATCCTTCAACGCGGCTTCCATCACCGCCGTCGCAGAATGGTGGCGGTAGCGCGCGTTCAGCGCATCCACCTTTGCCTGCAGCGGATCCACGCGCTCTGACCCCGGGGCTTTCCCGGTGGTCAGAGGCGAGGTCAGTGGCGTGAGGCCATTATGCTGCATTCGCCTGCGCCTCTGGGTAGAGGTGAGCCTTGAACGGCGCGAGGCCGAGGCGGCGGTACGCTTCCAGGAAGGTCTCTTCCGGACCTTCGCGCAGCTCCAGATAGCCTTTCACGAGGCGCTCAATTGCAGGCACGATTCCATCGTAAGCAAAGCCAGGACCGGCGCGCTCACCGATGGAAGCGGTCCAGGTTGCATCGCCACCAAGTGTTATCTGGTAGTTCTCAACACCGGCGCGGTCGAGGCCGAGGATGCCGATGTGACCCACGTGGTGGTGGCCACAGGCGTTGATGCAGCCTGAGATTTTGATCTGCAGGTGGCCGATGTCGTGCTCAAGCTTCAGCTCTTCAAAGCGGGTTGCGATTTGCTGAGCCACAGGAATTGAGCGCGCGGTTGCCAGCGCACAGTAGTCCATGCCGGGGCAGGCGATGATGTCGCTGACCAGACCGATGTTGGCCGTGTGCAGGTCCGCTTCACGAAGCGCCGCGTAGATCGCTGGCAGATCGGATTTATGCACGTGCGGCAGGATCACGTTCTGCTCGTGGCTGATACGCAGCTCGTCATGCCCATAATCACGCGCGATCTGGGCCAGAACACGCATTTGCTCCGCGGTTGCGTCGCCAGGGGTTTGGCCCTGCTTTTTCAGCGAAACCGTGACAATGGTGTAGCCGGGAGCGCGGTGCTTGGTCAGGTTTGTGTCGACCCAGCTGCGGAACATCGGGTTGGCGTCGTAAGCCGCTTCAAACTCTGCGACCGGCGCGTTGCGGAAGGCAGGTGGTGCAAAATGCGCCTTGATGTCTGCAAACAGGTCCTGATCGACACCGGAGAAGGTTGGACGCACGCTTTCATAGCGCTCCTCAACCTTGGCGCGGAATTCATCCAGGCCGGTTTCATGCACAGTGATCTTGATGCGGGCTTTGTATTTGTTGTCGCGGCGACCAATCTGGTTCCAGACGGAGACGGTTGCCTCGATGTAAGGCAGCAGGTCTTCGCGTGGCAGGAAGTCGTTGAGGACTTTGCCGACCATAGGTGTACGGCCGAGGCCGCCGCCAACCAGCACTTGGTAACCTGTTTCACCAGCGTCGTTTTTCACGATGCGCACAGCCAGATCGTGCGCCTTCAAAACGGCACGATCAGCTTCGCCAGCACTCACGGCGATTTTGAACTTGCGACCCATGAACTGGAACTCAGGGTGATCGGTGGACCACTGACGGATCAGTTCCGCCACCGGGCGTGGATCTTCCAGCTCGTCTGCTGCTGCGCCCGCAAAGTGGTCTGCGGTCACGTTGCGGATGGTGTTGCCGGAGGTCTGGATGGCGTGCATGCCAACCTCGCCCAAAGCGTCCAGCATATCAGGCACATCTTTGAGTTTTGGCCAGTTGTACTGGATGTTCTGGCGGGTGGTGAAGTGGCCGTAGCCTTTGTCCCATTTCTCTGCGAGCAGCGCCAGCGTGTCCATCTGCGCGGAACTGAGGGTGCCATAAGGAATGGCGACGCGCAGCATGTAGGCGTGCAGCTGAAGATAGAGGCCGTTCATCAGGCGCAGAGGCTTGAATTCATCCTCGGTCAGATTGCCGGCGATGCGGCGCTCTACCTGTGCACGGAACTGACGATTGCGCTCGGCCAGGAAGGCTTTGTCAAAGTCGTTGTATTGATACATGGGTGGACCTTTTCGCGTTTGTCTCAGGAGAGGCCGATCAGACGGCCTGACCATCCTGGTTTGCGGCGTCTGCCTGTTTGCCGTGGAAGTAGTTTGACGGGCCGGTGCGGCGGAATTCTTCACGGAAATGGGTTGGCTCAGGACCGTTTTCCCCTGCAACCGCATCCGCCAAATAGGCGCCTACGACTTCGCTAACATGTTGAGAAGCCTCAAGAAGACGCAGCTGCGCGTGGGCTTCATCAGTTAGTAACTCTGCTTCGGTCAAATCACGTGACCAATTGTCTTTGGCTGTGAAGTAAATCACGTCGCCTTCCAACAGGGCGTTGGCGGTGATGACTTTGGGTGTGAATGCGCGGGGCATTTGTCCGACTCCGGTGTTTGACTTTGATCCATATATAGGAAATATTCCCCCTCAACCGCCAGATACTGGCGAAAATAGAAACGTGCGTTTCGGTGTCAGCGGGGATCTGCGCCGATGTTCCAAAAACTGAGGGGAAATGGAATGGCGTTGCGCATTGACGACATGGATAAGAAAATTCTTGGGGAGTTGCAACGGGACGCAGCGCAATCTCTCGATGAAATTGCCAAACGTGTGGGATCTTCCAAGACTCCGGTGTGGAACCGGATCCGGAAATTGCGCGAAGGCGGGGTAATTCGCCAGCAAACCGTTCTCTTGGATGCCGAAGCCCTTGGTTTTGATGCCTGTTTTTTCGTTCTGATCCGTACTAGCGAACATGAGGCCGATTGGCAGGCGAAATTTCTCAAAGCTTTGAGAGAGCGGCCAGAGGTGCTGGAAGCGCACCGGCTGGCGGGGGATATAGACTATATCCTTAAAGTGCAGGTGCAGAATGCGCGCGCTTATGACATCTTTTATCAAGCATTGATCTCAGAGGTGAAGGTCCACAACGTGACCGCCTTGTTATCTATGGAAGAAATCAAATCCACGAGCATGCTACCGCTCTGAGCGGTAAGATTTGGCCGTTTTTTGCAAAGCCGCTTGCAGGCGTGTCTGTATCGCGTCGGTATTGCGGCTGTATCGCGACAGTGCAATTTCGCGCATTTACACCTTACCGCAACGGTCGATGCTGTAAGATTTAGACCGCAGCCGATCTGACCCAAACTGGGCCAGGTCGGCTTGTTTTTCAGCGCCTCTAGGGACGCATGAGCAACCAGATCATCGCACCGATGAAGGCGAATGTTGAGAGGTTGAGAACTGTGTTGAGCAGATCACCGATCAGCATGATGCACCTCCTGACGCAGGCCCCGGATCAGACAGACACAGAGCAGCACACAGACAAAGACAAAGGGCAGGGCGCCAATGGCGATCAGCTTTTTGATCGCATCAACAGACCCCGATAAGATCATCGCCGCGCCCAGCAGGCCGAGCAGTACGCCCCAAACCAAGCGGACTTTCGGGCTTGGATCGGGATCGCCGCCGGTTGAGAATGTGCCGAGCACAAAGGCCGCGCTCACTACGCTGGTGACGATGAAGAGGAAGGCGGCCAGAATGGTGGCGATGGTGGTCAGTGTCGGCAGGGGCAGGCGCTCCAGTAGGCCAAAGGTGACACGTTCCACATTGGTCTCTGCCATCAGGAGCAGATCACCGCTGCCATGTAATATGTCAAACAGACCAATGCCGCCAAAGGCACCAAACCAGATCACTGAGAACACGGTTGGGCCAATCAGCACGCCCAGTACAAACTCGCGAATGGTGCGGCCTTTGGAGATGCGGGCAATAAAGACACCGACAAATGGCCCCCAAGCAATCCACCAGACCATATAGGTGAGGGTCCAATCCTGAAACCATGTCCCGAGATCGTCGCCAAAGAAGGTGAGCGTTTCAAAGCCACGGGGTATGGCGGCAAAGATATACTCGCCAAAGCCGTTGAGAATGGAGTTGAGCAAAAACTCCGTGGGGCCGAGAATGACGGTGTAGAGCACCAGCGCGATTGCGATGATCATGGCGGTGTTGGAGAGGCGCGCCATGCCGGTGCCGAGATCCACGAGCAGGGGCGGCAGGTAGGCGGCGACCATCACCACAAAGACGGCGGCCACCAGCCATGTGGCGGCTTTGTCACCGCCCATCATCACGTCAATGCCGTCGGCCACCTGAAACACGCCCATGGCGATGGAGCCACCCACGCCAATGGCAATGGCAACAATCGCCATGAAATCAGAGAGGCCCCCAACAAGCTTTGCCCATGTTTCATCTGGGAGGAGCGTTTCAATCGGGCCGCTGACCAGCATGGGCGCGCCTTTGCGAAAGGTGAAATAGGCGATGGTGAGCGCTGTGGTGCCGTAGATCGCCCAGGCATGGATGCCCCAGTGGAAATTTGTAGCCAGCAGAGCCTGCTGGGCGGCATAGGGCTGTTCCATGAAACTTTGGGCAAAGGCAAAATGGGTCAGGGGTTCGGCAACGGCCCAGAACAGCAAGCCCACCCCCATGCCCGCCGCAAAGAGCATGGCAATCCAGGAGGGTGTGGAAAACTCCGGCCGATCATCATCGGCTCCAAGGCGGATGTCTCCAAATCTGGAGAAAGCCAGCCAGATACATAGGAGCAACATGCCGGAGACAGAGAGCATGACAAACCAACCGCGGCTCTCAAAATATTTGGCGACCACTGTGGAAGCCAGACGCACGAGGCTGTCCGGGTCCATGACGCCCCAAGCGCCGATCGCTGTGATCAATGTGCAGGAGGTTGCAAGGGTGAGCTGCGAGCGTGTCACGGTTTGCCCTCCAACATCTCAGGGCAAGCGATGTGTTCTGTCGTGCGGTTGATCCTCATAGCCTGCTCCTAACAAAGCCTACTTTGGTGGTGAAAGTGCCGGTCCGGCGCGCAAGGGAGAAGTGTCTGCCCTTATGCGTCTTCGTTCGTTTGTAGCCAAAAGTCAGGCGGTCTCGCCAATGGCTTCTGGCGCTGTGTCATAGCGAAAAAAGTGA
This sequence comes from Shimia sp. R9_3, assembly GCF_017743755.1. Classification (NCBI taxonomy): domain Bacteria; kingdom Pseudomonadati; phylum Pseudomonadota; class Alphaproteobacteria; order Rhodobacterales; family Roseobacteraceae; genus Shimia; species Shimia sp. R9_3. The sequence continues at coordinate 178,195 of NZ_JAGHRP010000008.1, forward strand.
ATATGTGAAGTAAAATTTCAAAAGTTAATAAAAGATTTATAAATTAGACAGGTGCCCTAATGTTGTGCAACGCTTGGATCACTGGACTTCGTGCAAAAGGGGTAGACTATGTCTGAGACCAAAAAAATGCTCGATCCGGACCCAAGAGTCTGGGATTTCGAAACGGAATACGAGCTCGGGCAGGACAACATCAGGCCATTCGGACTTGATATTCACAATCCTGTATTTCTTATATCTAGTATATTGATCTGTGCGTTTGTGCTGATCTCGCTGGCCAATCAGGAAGCCTCTGCGGCGTTCTTTGGATGGCTCAGGCCGTGGCTGACCAGCACCTTTGATTGGTTTCTTGTTCTTTCTGTGAATGCGATCACGCTGTTTGTTCTGGCGCTTGTTGTGCTGCCGGTTGGCTCTGTGCGGATTGGTGGCAAAGATGCGCGGCCGGATTATTCCTATGCGGGCTGGATCGCGATGATGTTTGCCGCTGGTATCGGGATCGGCCTGCTGTTTTTTGGCGTGCTTGAACCGGTCTATTATAACTTTTCCGAAGGCGGCGGTGCGCGGCCTCTGAATGTGGATATCACCCAGCCGGGCAATGAATATATCGGCGTTGTGGGCACCATTCACCACTGGGGCCTTGAGGCCTGGGCGGTCTATGCCGCGGTGGGTCTGTCGCTGGCGATTTTCTGTTACAACCTTGATTTGCCGCTGACACTGCGCTCTGCGTTTTATCCGATTTTGGGGGATCGCGTCTGGGGCTGGTGGGGCCACACCATTGATATTCTGGCGGTTTTTGCCACGCTGTTTGGCCTGACCACGTCGCTTGGTCTGGGCGCGCAGCAGGTGGCCGCCGGATTGAATGAGGTGTTTGGCATTGAGCCTACCAACACGGTTGTGGTGCTGTTGATCATCGGGATCACAGTGATTGCGCTGGGATCGGTTATGATGGGCATGGATGCCGGGGTGAAACGCCTGTCAGAGATCAATATGATCATGGCGGTGGCCTTGTTTATCTTTGTGATTGTGGTCACCGGCGTGGGCACGGCGATTGCGCGGTATTTCTCTGTGATGACGGATTATGTGGCGATGCTTCCGGCGCTCTCAAACCCGTTTGGGCGAGAGGACACGAGCTTCTTCCATGGCTGGACGACGTTCTATTGGGCTTGGTGGATTGCGTGGTCGCCGTTTGTGGGGATGTTCATTGCACGCATTTCCAAGGGGCGGACCGTGCGTGAGTTTGTGCTCTGTGCCTTGATCGCGCCGACGGCGGTTTGTGCGCTGTGGATGTCCACCTTTGGGGGTGCGGCGATTGACATGCTGAACGCCGGTGGTGCGGAAGGCGTGAAGGCGACCGTGATTGACGCCTATAAGCCTGAGGGCGCGCTGTTTGGCTTCCTCAAGGAGCTGCCGCTTTACTCGGTGGTGGCGCCGATTTCGCTGGTGCTGATCGTGATCTTCTTTGTGACCTCGTCAGACTCCGGCTCGCTGGTGATTGATACGATCACCGCAGGCGGGAAGATGGATGCGCCGGTGGTGCAGCGGGTGTTCTGGTGCACGCTGGAAGGTCTGGTGGCGATTGCGCTTCTGCTGGGCGGCGGGTTGGCCGCGTTGCAGGGGGCGGCGGTGTCCACGGGGATCCCGTTCACGCTGGTGGTGCTGATGATGTGCTATTGTCTGTGGCTGGCGCTGAAGGCTGAGCGCGCCAAGATGTAAGAGTAAGCTGCGGGCGCGTCTTTGGGGACGCGCCCGTATTGCCTAGGTTCGACGTAAGGCGCTGGCGAGCACTGCGATCATGAGTGCAAGGCCGGCAAGCACGGCAAAAGACACCCGAAGAGATGTGGCATTGGCGATGAACCCGATCAGCGGCGGGCCAAGCAGCATGCCGCCATAGCCGAAGGTGGCGGTGCCAGCGAGGGCTTTGCCCGGGGGCACAACGGGATCATTGGCGGCGCGGCTGAATGCCAGCGGGAAGATCAGCGCATAGCCAAGGCCCATCAGCACAAAGCCGGTCAGCATGATGGCGGGCACAGGGAAGAGCACGGTGAGCACCGCGCCGATGGCGGCGACAAAGCCGCTGATGCGGGCGGCGGTGACGGGAGGCACATGGCGGGTGATCTGGTCTCCGGCGAGCCGCATGGCGACCATGGCGACAGAAAACAGCGCATAGCCCATGGCCGCCCAGTTTTCCGGCGCGTTGCCGATGTCGACCAGATAGACCGCGCTCCAATCTGCAATCGCCCCTTCGCCCATGGAGGCCCCGAGGGCCAGCAGGCCCACAAGCACGAGCGGGCCGGTGGGAAGGGAGAACACCGGTGCCGGGTTGCTGCGGTTGGTGGGGGAGGTCCAGGGGATCTGACCGATCCAGAGCATAAGGGCTGTCCATGTGCCACCGATGGCGATGAAATGCCAGAGCGGCGCAATCTCAAGGCTGATCGCGCCGTAGCCGCTGGCCGCGCCAAGCCCGGCACCGAGGCTCCACATGGCGTGATAAGACGACATTTGCGGACGTTTGGCCCAGCGTTCGACCTCAGCGCCCCAAGCGTTCATGGTGACATCCATCGCGCCGTGCGCGGCCCCGAAAAGAAAGAGCGCTGGGGCGAGAAACCAAATGCTGGGGGAGGCGGCAAGCGCAACGAAGAAGATCAGTTTTGCTGCTGCGATGGCGCGGGTCACCGCTGCGGCGCCGTAGGTGTCGGCCAGGCGACCGGCGATCGGGAAGGCGCAGATCGCGCCACCAGCGAGCAAGAGCAGAAGGCCGCCCAGCTCGGCGTGAGACAAATCATGGGCTGTCTTAAAGGCCGGGATGCGCGAGGCCCAGATACCAAAGAGCCCGCCGTTGAGGGCGAACATCGCGGCGATGGCGCGCCATGCGCTTTGCCGCGTCAGATCTGCAGGGGCGGGGGCGTGCGAAGGTGCGGTGTCTGGCGCGATATGTTCAGAAGTCATCGGAATGTGTCTGGCTTGAGGCCGTATTTGGCGAGTTTGTCATACATGGTTTTGCGCGGCAGCTTGAGGGTCTCGGCCGCTGCGGCGGCGCGGCCCTGATGTTTGCGCAGGGCTTCGGCCAGCAGAGAGCGTTCCACCTGTGCCATCTGCTCGGCAAGACCAAGCGAGGCGCTTTGGGTTTCTTCGCCGGGCAGGCCGAGCACAAAGCGCATGGCGACACTCATCAGCGCGCGGGCATTGCCGGGCCAGTCCTGCGCCATAAGGCCGGAGATCACCTCAGGCGTGACCTCGGGGGCGGTAACGCCCGCCTGCTCGGCGGCCTGAGCGACGTATTGGCGGAACATCACCGGAATGTCCTCGGGGCGTTCAGACAGCGCGGGTATGCGGACCTGCAGCGCATCCAATCGGTAAAAGAGATCGGCATGCAGGCGTGCCTCTTGCACAGCTTCTGACAGATCCGCAGCGCTGCCAAAAATCAGGCGGGGATGGTCTTCGGTTTCCAAAAGCGACAGCAGCGCAAATTGGGTCTGCATCGGCATGGCTTGAATTTCATCCAGAAACAGACTGCCGCCTGCGGCGTCCTCGACCGCCTGTTCAAAGCGCGCCACATCCATATCGATGGTGGTGTGTTTGCCAAATGGCCCTTTGCTGAAGGGGGAGCAAAGATGCACCACTTCGGCCACTTTGGAGATGCCCGCGCCGGGCGGGCCGCTGACCAGAACCTCAGCTGGGATGCGCGCAACGGAACGCACCCGGCGGCGCAGAGTTTCAGACTGGTCGGAGACACCAAAAATCCAGCGCGCGGCGGCGTCGCCGGTTTCAAGCTGGGCTTTCAGGCGGCGGTTTTCGAGCGCCATGGCCCTGGCCTTTTGTGCGCGGTTGATCACGGCCACAAGCTCTGTTGGTGCGCAGGGTTTTTCCAGAAAGCCAAATGCTCCCTGCGTCATGGCTTTCACTGCCATTGGAATGTCGCCTTCGCCTGTGAGCAGGATCACCGGAAGTTCGGCGTCCGCTTCTTTGGCGAAAGTCAGAAGGTGAAAGCCATCCCGCCCCGGCATGCGCATGTCAGAGAGGATCACGCCGGTGAACTGAGCGGTGATGTGATCTTTGGCCTCGACAAAGGAGCCTGCCGCAATCACGGGAAAGTCTTCAAGTTCAAGGGTTTGCGTGAGTGCCTCGCGCACCACCGGATCGTCGTCCACGACGAGGACCGGCGTGGCAGCCTCGGGCAGGGGGGAGGTCATGCGGCGCTCTCCTGTGGCCAGCGTTCCAATTCAACGGTGAAGAGCGCGCCGCCTTCCGGGTGATTGCTGCCCCGGATGTTGCCGCCAAAGCTCTGGACCAATCCGTAGCTGATAGAGAGGCCGAGGCCCATACCCTCAGAAGAGCCAACTTCTTTGGTGGTATAAAACGGGTCAAAAATCTTGTCAGGCGCGTCAATCCCCGGCCCGGTGTCGCGGATCAGCACACAGAGGCGCGGGGCGGATTGAATGGTGATGTCAATCTGACGGGTCGGGCGGTTGGCCATGGCGTCAGCCGCATTGGTGATGAGGTTCACAAAGACCTGCCCCAAACGCACCTCGCCGCCACGCACATATACCGGGGTCTTGAGCGCGTCCGGTGACCAGTTGAGGGTGATGTCGTCCTGCAGCAGGCGCGGCTCTGTCAGCTCAACGGCCTGCGTGATGACGGCGGCCAGATCAATGCGGCCTGTCGGTTCGTTTTCATTGCGGGCAAAGGCACGCAGGTTTTTGATGATGCGGGCCATGCGCGTGGCCATCTGAGAGATGCGTGTGAGGTTTTCGCCAGCTTTGCCGCTGTTGTCCCGTTCCAGAAAGCGGGTGCCGTTTTCGGCAAAGGTCTGGATCGCCATGAGTGGCTGGTTGAGTTCGTGGCTGATGCCTGCGCTCATCTGGCCAAGGGCAGAGAGCTTTCCGGCTTGCACAAGATCGGCCTGCGCCTTTTTGAGCGCGGCTTCGGCTTCTTCGCGTTCGGTGATTTCGCGGCGCAGTGCCTCGTTGGTGGCGCTGAGCGCCTGTGTGCGCAGGGTGACGCGGTTTTCCAGCTCGGCATTGGCCTCTGTCAGAACCCGGCGGCGTTCCAGAACCTGCAGAAGGATCAGACCAAAGATCATAAAGATCGCGGCGATGGTGCCTGCCTGCAACCCTGCGATGCGGCGGGCGAGGCTGACGTCGACGATGGCTTCGGCCACCATATCAATCACCGGCAGATCCTGCACGATGTGCAGCCCGCGCGCAGGGATGTAAGGGCCCCAGTCCAGCTGCCAGATTTCAAAGCCTGCGCGGGTATAGGATCTGAAGGTCGGGGCGTTTCCCTGCGGGGGGATCAGGCTTTGCCCATCGGCGGAGCGTTTCCAGAACACCAGTTCGGAGCGGTTGGATATAAAGACCTCATCCAGATCGTCGATAAAGAACACGGTGGGGCCGTCGCCGCGCCAGTTGCCTTCGACATCTTCCACATCCACCACCACCGTGAGCACGGCGCTGACCGTGCCATCTGAGGAAAAGCTTGGAACAGAGTAGTAAAAGGCGCGGCGGTCAAAGCGCAGGTCGACTTCGTGGTGGGCGCCCAGTGCGCCTTGAAGTGCGCGCCTGAAATAGGGTGTTTCAGACAGGGCGTTGGGGGGCGGGGCGGTTTCCTGTGCGGTGGCAAGGATGGTGCCGTCCGCGCGGGCATAGATGAGATCCAGCGCGGCGGTTTTGTCCGCGGCCTCCAGCAGAAGGGCGTGGCCGCGTTGGGCTGTGGTGATGGCCGGGTTGTTGGACAGAGCCAGCAAGGTCGGGTGCTCTGCCATCAGCACGGCAAGCTCTTGATATCGCTTGAGTTGTGCGGTCAAGCGATCAGCGCCCAAAGCCAGATCGGCCTCTCCCCGGCGGGCCAGCTGTTCCAGCGCCTGACCATAGCCATAACGCCAGACCCCACCGGCCACAGCGAGCACGGTGAGCAGGAAGATCATCAGAATCGCCGCGCGGTGGCGGATCCAGGTACGCATGGGCGTGACCCTAGCGATTTTGCCGAGGGGCTGCGAGTCGTCGTTAATTTGGGCATGTGTCGCGGTGTGCGGGCGAGGGTTGGCTGTGCGTGGGAGAATTTTGACGTGCCCCCTTGCTCTGGAATGAACAATCGTTCAGTCTTTGCGGATCAGCACATGGGGATGACGTAAGGAGCGCGCAGGGGATGCCGATCAAGAACCGCTTTGCAGAGATGCAGGAAGAGATCACCGGCTGGCGTCGGCATTTGCATGCCCATCCGGAGCTGATGTTTGACGTGCAGGAGACAGCGGCGTTTGTAGAGGCGCGGCTGAAGGAATTTGGCGTGGATGAGATCACGCCGGGTATTGGCCGCACCGGTGTGGTGGCGGTGATCAAGGGCCGCACGGACACCAAGGGGCGTGTTGTCGGGCTGCGTGCGGATATGGATGCGTTGCCGATCGAGGAGATCACCGGGTTGGATTATGCTTCCACGGTGCCGGGCAAGATGCATGCCTGCGGCCACGACGGGCATACGGCGATGCTTTTGGGGGCGGCGAAATACCTTGCGGAGACGCGCAATTTTGACGGCACGGCGGTGATGATTTTCCAGCCGGCCGAAGAAGGCGGCGGAGGCGGCAAAGAGATGTGTGATGACGGGATGATGGACCGTTGGAACATTCAGGAGGTCTATGGCATGCACAATGCGCCGGGGCTGGCGGTGGGCCAGTTTGCCATCCGGCCCGGTGCGTTGATGGCCTCAGCAGATGAGTTTGAGATTGAGGTGACCGGTAAGGGCGGTCATGCGGCGGAACCTCATGTGGCGGTGGACACCACATTGGTGGCGGCGCAGATTCTTGTGTCGCTTCAGTCGATTGTGGCGCGCAATGTGAAGCCGATCGAGCGGGTGGTGCTGACGGTGGGCACGCTTGAGACCGACAGCAACGCCTCCAATGTGATCGCGCATAAGGTGCGCATGAAGGGCACGGTGCGCACGCTGGACAACGACAACCGTGCTTTGGTGGAGCAGCGTATCCGGGAGGTGGCGACCCATACGGCGCTGGCCTTTGGTGCCACCGCTGAGGTGACCTGGGAGGATGGCTATCCGGTCACGGTGAACCACGAGGCGGAGACGGCCTTTGCGATTGAAGCTGCGCAGGCGGTGGCGGGGGAGGCCAATGTGGATCCGGATGTGGATCCGATCATGCCCGCGGAGGATTTCTCCTTCATGCTGGAGGAGCGGCCGGGGGCTTATATTCACCTTGGCAATGGTGACAGCGCGCAATGTCACCATCCGGCCTACAATTTTGAAGATGAGGCGATCCCTTTTGGCAGCAGCTGGTATGCTGAGATGATTGAGCGCCGGATGCCCGTAACAGATTTATAAAGACCCGATCAGGAATTACACACAGATGCCTATTAAGAACCGTTTTGCCGAGCTGCATGCCGAGATCACCGAATGGCGGCGTGACATTCATGCCCATCCCGAGGTGCTTTATGAAACCCACCGCACGGCGGCGCTTGTGGCGGACAAGCTGCGGGAGTTTGGCTGTGACGAGGTGGTCAGCGGTGTGGGGCGCACGGGTGTGGTGGGCATCATCAAAGGCAAGACCAATGCGTCCGGCAAGGTGATTGGCCTGCGCGCCGATATGGATGCTTTGCCGATGCAGGAGCAGACCGGGCTGGACTATGCCTCTGAAAATGAAGGGGCGATGCACGCCTGTGGCCATGACGGGCACACCGCCATGTTGCTGGGCGCGGCCAAATATCTGAGCGAGACGCGCAATTTTGATGGCGCGGTGGCGCTGATCTTTCAGCCGGCAGAAGAGGGCGGCAATGGCGCCTTGGCCATGGTGGAAGACGGCATGATGGACCGTTGGAACATTCAGGAAGTCTACGGCATGCACAATCAGCCCGGCATGGCCGTGGGCGAGTTTGGCGTGCGCAAAGGGCCGCTGCTGGCGGCGGTGGATTTCTTCACCGTCCATATCGAGGGCAGAGGCGGTCATGCGGCACACCCTCAGGACACGGTGGATCCGACATTGATCGGCACGCAGATGCATATGGCGCTGCAATCCATCGTCAGCCGCAATGTCGACCCGGTGGAGCGCGCGGTGGTCTCGGTGACGTCGTTTCAGACCGGATCCGATGTCTATAATGTGATCCCGCACACCGCCACGCTGAAAGGCACGGTGCGCACTTTTGTGCCGAAGACGCGGGACATGGTGCAGGCGCGCATCGAAGAGATTGTGACGCAGGTGGCCGAGAGCTTTGGCGGCAAAGCCACGCTGGATTATCAACGCATTACGCCTGCGACGATCAACTCAGAAGAGCAGGCGGCCTTCGCCGAAGATGTGGTCACTGCGATCTCCGGCAGCTGCAATCTCGCGGATATCAGCATGGGCGGCGAGGACTTCTCCTACATGTTGCAGGCCCGGCCCGGTGCCTTCATCATGATCGGCAATGGGGACAGCGCGTCCCTGCACCATCCGGAATATAATTTTGACGACGATGCGATCCCCTACGGGAGCAGCTTTCTGTCGGAAGTGATCGAGCGCCGCATGCCAGCGGCCTAAGGCAAGAGTTACAGCGAGGAACCGAGATGCCAACCAAGAACCGTTTTGCAGAGTTGCATGATGAAATCACCGCATGGCGACGTGATTTGCACGAAAACCCCGAAATCCTGTTTGAAACCCACCGCACCAGCGCGCTTGTGGCCGAGAAGCTTGAAGCTTTTGGCTGCGATGAGGTTGTCACAGGCATTGGCCGCACCGGTGTTGTCGGTGTGATCAAAGGCAAGGAAACCGGCTCCGGTAAGGTGATTGGTCTGCGCGCAGATATGGATGCGCTGCCGATCCATGAGCAGACCGGTCTGGATTATGCCTCCAAGACGCCGGGTGCGATGCACGCTTGCGGTCATGACGGCCACACCGCGATGCTGCTTGGCGCGGCCAAATACCTGAGCGAGACCCGCAACTTTGATGGCACCGTGGTTGTGATCTTCCAGCCCGCCGAAGAAGGCGGCGGCGGCGGCAAAGAAATGTGCGATGACGGTATGATGGACCGCTGGGGCATCCAGGAGGTCTACGGCATGCACAACTGGCCAGGCATGCCGCTTGGCAGCTTTGCAATCCGTCCCGGATCCTTCTTTGCGGCGACTGACCAGTTTGACATCACCTTTGAGGGCAAGGGTGGTCACGCGGCCAAGCCGCAGGAGACCGTGGACACAACCGTGATGGCCGCGCAGGCGGTGGTGGCGCTGCAGACCATCGCAAGCCGCAACGCCAACCCGGTGGATCAGGTGGTGGTGTCTGTCACCAGCTTTGAAACCAGCTCTAAGGCTTTCAATGTGATCCCACAGAAGGTGCAGATCAAAGGCACCGTGCGTACCATGAGCGCGGACATGCGTGATCTTGCGGAACAGCGGATCAAGGCAATTTGTGCCGGTATGGCTGGAACCTTTGGCGGTACAGCGGATGTGACCTATCACCGTGGCTATCCGGTGATGGTGAACTCTGAGGTGCAGACCGAATTTGCCGCTGAGGTGGCGAAATCTATTTCCGGCCAATGTGAGGAAGCCCCGCTGGTGATGGGCGGCGAAGACTTTGCCTTTATGCTGGAAGAGCGCCCCGGTGCCTACATTCTTGTCGGCAACGGCGAAGGGGGCGCGGCGGTGCACCATCCGGAATACAACTTCAATGACGAAGCCATCCCCGCAGGCTGTAGCTGGTGGGCAGAGATTGTTGAGAAGCGGATGCCAGCCGCTTAAACAAAGAGAAGGCTGCGCTGAAGGGCGCGGCCTTTTTTGTGTCGATTACCTTATGCGCGCGCCTGCAAGGCCCTCAGGGAAATTGCAGGCCTTAAGACGCCAGCCGTTGCTCCAGATGTGCTGAAAGCGTGTGCAGCAGATGGGTCTTGTTGATCGGCTTTGACAGGAACATATCCATCCCCGCCTCAAGGCAGGCCTGTTTGTCGCTGGCAAAAGCGTTGGCCGTAAGCGCAATAATGGGCGGCTGTTTGATCGGCAGATCCCGGATGATGCGGGTGGCTTGAAGACCGTCCAGCTCAGGCATCGACATGTCCATCAGCACTAGGTCAGGGCTGTCGAGTTTGCAATATTCCACCGCTTCGACGCCGTTTTCGACCTCGATCAATTCCAGCGGATAATCTGCGAGATATTTGCGGATCAGCAAGCGATTGGTCTTGTTGTCCTCTGCCAGAAGAATGCGTGTGCCGTAGAGGTGCTCCGGCGCAAACTTGAGATGCTCAACCTCGGTCTCTGTTTCGCCGATGGGGGCCTTGCCCATGATGGTGGCGGAGAAGCAGGCGCCCTGATTGTATTTTTCACACAGGCTGATATCGCCGCCCATCCGACGCGCGAGCATGGTCGAGATGGTGAGGCCAAGGCCGGTGCCGCCAAAGGATCGGGTGATCGCGGCGTCGGCCTGGGAAAAGCGGTCAAACACATGGCGTGCCTGCTCTGGTGAGATGCCGATGCCGGTGTCGATGACGTCAATGGAGATGCCAAATTCGGCGCCCGGTTGGCGGCTGACAACAACCCGCACGCCGCCTTCGCTGGTGAATTTCACCGCGTTGCCGATCAGATTCATCAGGATCTGGCGCAGGCGTCCGTCATCGGCGCGCAGCTTTTGGGGGACACCCTCTTTGTATTCAACCGTCAGGAAGAGGCCTTTTTGCTCGGCTTTGTGGCGCAGCAGATCGGCCACGCTGTCGATGCAGCGGTGGAGATCAAAATCAACCTCACAGACGTCGAGTTTGCCGGACTCAAGGCGGGAGAGATCCAGAATGTCGTTGATGATCTTAAGCAGCGCGTGGCCGGACTCGCGGATCGTGGTCACATTTTGCTTGTCCTCGCTGGACAGCGGAGATTCAGAGAGCAGTTCGGACATGCCGATGATCGCGTTCATCGGTGTGCGGATTTCGTGGCTCATATTGGCGAGGAATTCGGATTTTGCGCGATCCGCGGTTTCTGCAGCGCGTTTGGCTTCGGCCAGTTCGGCCTCATAGCGCTTGGTCTCTGTGATCTCCCGCTCAATGCCGATGCTCATGACCACCTTGCCGTCTTCATCCAGTACTGGGAAGATATTGGTGTCTACCCAAATGAGTTTGCCGGATTTAGTACGGTTGAGGATTTCGGTGTGAAAGCGCTCGCCGCGCTTCTGGTGGCGTTTGATCGTTTCGATTGTGTAGGGGTCGGTTTCCTTTGCATTGAGCAGCTGGCCTGCGTGGCGGCCGATTGCGTCATCAAAGGCGTAACCCGTCATGCGCGTGAAGCCGTCGTTCACCCAGATGATTTTGCCGGTTGGATCAGACAGGAGCACGCTGTCGGAGGCGTGTTTGGCGACCAAAGAGAGCCGTTCAAGCTCCTCGTCGCGTTTCTGCAGTTTCACGATCATCGCGCGGCGCTGCTCTGACAGGCGTGCGGCGGCAATGGTCGGGGTGAGGACAAGCAGCAATGCGCCCAAGAAGAACAGGCGCACACCCACCATATCTTCGGCATATTTGATCCAGCCGTTTTTCGGGCGGGTCGCGATTTGCCAGGTGCCATTGGGCAGCTGTATGTCCATCAGGATTGGGGCGTCGTTCAGGACATCTGGATTTCCAAAGAAAAGCTCGCCATCGGCGCCTTTTCCGTCCTTGCCGATCAGCGCGATATCCAGCGTCAGCTCCGGGTCACGCAAACCAGCGCTCTCATATAAATGTTCGGCATCGATAACGGCGGCCATCAGTCCCCAGAAATGCCGCTCACCGTCGCGCTCATCCCAGACGGGCAGGCGGGCAATCAACCCCACGCCGCCCTGTACCAGATTGAGGGGGCCTGCGATGGCCATCTTTCCGGTGTCTCGTACCTGATACGCAACGCGCCAGCGTGCCTCATTCTCATGGTAATTCAGCCCGAGGGCGGGGCGGTTGCTTTCCAGAGGATAGACTCGGTTGATGATCAGATCGGGGGCAGCGGCAATGTTGATGAATTCCATGGTGCCGCCTGTGATGCGGCTCATCAGGGCGCTGTAGCGCTCCTGAGACATGTCCAGGTCATCTGAGAAAGCCGCGACAATGCCGCGTACAAGCTGAATACGGGCGCTGACTTCGCCCTCGATCTGTGCCCGCAGGCGGCTGGTTTCACTGGACGCGAGGTTGCGCTGTTCCTGAAGGGCAATCTTGTTGTTTTGATAATCTGCGTAGAGCGCAAAGGAGGAGACGACCAGCACAGCAACGAAGGACGGAAGATAGGCGCGTCGAAAAACCGGGGTTAAAATCCTACGCAAATGGGCGGTCAGTTGCATTCGTATTCCGGTCCTTTTGTCCGGCCGCAGGGGGGCTTATTGAGTCTGCACGAGGCACGTTAAGGGGGGCTTAATATACATACGCCGCTGAGCGGGCCGGATGTCATCAGGGTTGTGTGACGTTGGATGGCGAAAACTTTGCTCAATCTAACCTGTCGAGAAAAATTATTGTTTTACAGTATTTTAAGTTTGTCGAGACACACAGCTCTATTAATATTTATGGGTCCAAGCTTCCGTTGAGGCAAGATAAAGATATAGTTTGCATAGATTTTTCTGAAGAAAACCCGGCAGGCATTGTCGAGATCAGGAACGAGGCTGTCGGAGCGGTGTCTTTCCTGTAACGCGCTGAGGCGGTCTCCTGTGAACCGGCGCGCACCCTCTGGGCATGCCTGCGGGGCGTGGCAAACTGAGCCGAGCTGTGTAAAGAAGAGCCTGCCGCCGCGCTAGGGCGGGCCGCACAAAAAGGGACCTCTTCTTGAAACAACGCCCGCTTGTTCTCGGATGGCAATTGCGCAGCTACCTTGCGCTGCGCCCACTGCTGCAGCCCTTGATGCGTCGCGTGGTCGCCAAGCGCGTGGCGAAGGGCAAAGATGATCCCGCACGTAGCCCGGAAAAACTGGGGCAAAGCTCTGTGCCGCGCCCCGAAGGCACGCTGATCTGGCTGCATGCGGTTGGGTTGGGTGAAGTGCTGGCGCTGCGTCCCTTGCTTAAAGAGATGGCACGGCAGGCACCCAATGTCTCTTTCCTTGTGACGTCGACCGCACGCAGCTCGGGGCAGGTGATGGGGGCGAACCTTCCGGCCAATACCATCCACCAGTTTCTGCCGCTGGACGGCCCCCGGTTTGTGGCGGCTTTTCTGGATCACTGGCAACCGGACCTGTCGATCTGGTCAGAGCAGGATCTCTGGCCCGGCGCCATTTGTGATACAGCGCGCCGGGGCATTTCGCTGGCCTATATCAATGCGCGGATTACGGAAGCGGGCCATAAAAGCCGCGCCAGGTTTCGCTCTGCCTTTGGGGATCTGATGCGGCTGTTTGATCTGGTCGCTGGACAGGACGCAGACAGCGTGGCGCGCCTGCGTGATCTGGGGGCGCAAGCGCCCCGCCAAATGGGATCGCTCAAACCGGCGGCTGATCCGCTTTTGGTGGATGCGGCGGCTTTGAACGCTGTGAAGGCTCAGACCGAAGGCCGGACAGTCTGGGTTGCGGCCTCTACACATAAAGAGGATGAGGCGCTGGTGATCGCCGCGCATCAAGAGCTTTTGCGCGCTGAGCCCACCGCGCTTCTTATACTGGCCCCACGTGTTCCTGACCGCCGTGCAGAGATTGGCGATGCGCTGACCGACGCCGGATTGTCTTATGCTCTGCGCAGCACAGGTGCGACGCCATCGGCGGAAGTTCCGGTCTATATGGCAGACACATTCGGGGAATTGGGTCTGTGGTACCGTCTGGCAGACATCGCCTTTGTCGGAGGCTCTGCGGGCGAGGTGGGTGGGCATAACCCGTGGGAGGCGATCGGGCAGGGATGCGCGGTCTTGCATGGCGCCAATACCAGCAATTTCAGACAAGACTATGCTGATCTGGCGCAGGTGGGCCTTGCTACAGAATGCGCGGGGGCTGGTGCGGCCGCACATATTGCCGACGTCCTCGCCAATCTGGACAAGGCCGGAGATGCAGCGCAGGTGCAGCAGAAAGCGGAGGCTTTGGTTGCACGCGCGCGCGAAGGTCTCACGCCTCTTGCCCGCGATTTGCTTGCGCTGCTAAGGGCTGCGCCATGATCCTGACGCTCTTCAATCTGATTTACCGGCTGCTTTGGGTACCTTTGCTGCCACTTCTGATGATCTATCTCTATATGCGGGGGCGCAAAGACCCGCGGTATCTGCGCCATGTCAAAGAGCGCTTCGGCTTTTACGGGCGCGCGCTGCCGCAGGATGCGATCTGGTTTCATGCGGTGAGCCTTGGTGAAGTGCGCTCTGCCCTTGGAATGATCCGGCTCGCACTGGCGCGTGGCGATAAGGTGATCCTCACCAACTTCACCCCTGCGGGACGCGAAGAGAGTGAGCGCCAGTTTGCCAAGGAGATTGCCGAGGGCCGCCTTGCGGTGCTGTGGGTGCCCTTGGACATGCACTGGTGCCTGCATCGGTTTTACCGGGCCTGCCGTCCGCGCTTTGGTCTCACCCTGGAGGTGGAGATCTGGCCTGCGATGATCGCAAGTGCCCGCCGCGCCGGTGTGCCGCTTTATCTGTGTAACTCTCAATATACGTCAGGGGCCTTTGCCAAAGACAGCAAGGGCCTGCGTTTGCGGCAACGTGTGATTGCCAGCGTGGCCGGTGCCTTTGTCAAATCAGAGATACAGCGCGCGCGCTTTGCCTCTGTCGGGGTGCAGAACATCACGGTCACGGGCGAGCTGCGATTTGATCAGCCGATCCCGGAGGCCTTGCTTGATGCGGCGGCGCAGGTTCGCCCGCAGCTCACCGCGGATGGCCGTCAGGTGATCACAATTGCCTCAGGCGTCGCCGGGGAAGAAGAGATCTTTCGCGATATGATCCTGTCGCTGCGCGCCGCCGCCGCCAATGACAGCGCCCCGGCGCCCCTCTTTGTCTATGTGCCACGTGCGCCCGAACGCTTTGAGGCGGTTGGCCGGATGCTGCAAGACGCAGATCTCTCTGTAGGCGTGCGCAGTCAGCTGGCTGAGGTTGGCACAGCGGGGCTGGCTCTACTTGGAGAGGCCTTGGCGGATATGCCCGATGTCCTGCTGGGCGACAGCTTTGGGGAAATGTACTTCTATCTTGGTCTGGCCGATCAGGTCATCGTGGGTGGCGGCTTCACCCCGGCAGGGGCGCATAACATCATTGAGCCACTGGCGGTTGGCAAACCTCCAATCACTGGCCCGGAAACTTGGCCCATCGAATTTCCCTTTGCAGAGGCCGAAGCGGCTGGCGTGGCCAAAAGCTTTGACACACCTGAAGCGATGGCAGCGGCGCTCTGGCCCCCAAGAGAGGCCCCGCTCAAAGAGGCCGCGATATTCATGGCCGAACACCGCGGCGCCAGTGAGCGTACATTGCAGGCGATGGATCAGGTGCTGATCTCACAAAGCGAAAAGTCTGACTGAACATATAAAGGACATATAAAGGGGTGCATGATGCGCCCCTTTTTCACGTCTCGGGCAGGGCGAGTCGACGGGTGTTATGGTTTGCCAAGGCAAAACGGGCGGTTTCAGCGTCGGGAGTGCCCCGTTCTCAGCGTCAAAGGCCGCTGCTCCAATTTTTTCACTTCCCCAAACCCCTTAAAAACAGGGCTTTTGCGAAAAAAACATGCAGTCGGGCAGTTTTTTTCATTTTCCTGTCAAAAAGCGCTTGCGACTCATCCGTACCAGCACTAGAACCCCCTTCACCGGCGGCGCTGAGGCGCACAACGGCGGGACGGACTGGCGGGGAGCGAGGCTCTGGGTTGGGAAGTTCTGGAAATATCGAGCAGTATCAGCGGGTTGCGCTAGGAAGTTTTTC
>NZ_JAGHRP010000009.1:0-125867 GCF_017743755.1 Shimia sp. R9_3
AACTGACTACAACGAAATCAGGCCACATTCGTCGCTCAAGAACTTGACCCCGAGCGAATTTGCGGCCCAACTGAACGAAACCCGAAAGGTCGCATGAAGCCCGGACCAGAAACGGGGTGAACACCAAGCCAGCCGCACGCTTACTGTCAGCTTGGACCACTCATGTGGGGCTTAGGCCTCTAGGTCTTCAGCACCGAGATCACTGAAGCAAGTCGTCCTCAAATGGAAAGCGGGATAACAGTTCAATTCCGGAATTGGTCACCAGCACCTGCTGTTCCAACTTAACGCCCTCACCCCCGGTGGCTTTGCCGATGAAGCTTTCGACGCAGAGGGTCATGCCGGGCAAGATTTCTCCGTCATATCCGGCATCAGGGAAGTCGCCGCGATGGTAGAGATAGGGGTATTCCCCCGTCATTCCGCAGCCATGCGCAGACAGATAGTAGCGGTTCTCATAGTACTCTTCAGGAATGTCCCACGCGCGGTTCGCATAGTCGCGAAAGCTCATGCCCGGTTTCAGGATGCCCATGTTGTGGTGCACCTGCTCATAGGCCACTTTGTAGAGCTCTTTCTGCGCGAGGGTGGGTGTGCCTGGACCCGAGTGAAAAGTGCGTGAGAAGTCAGAATAATACCCGTGACAGCCCACTACATCCGTATCTAGGGCGATCAGTTCGTTTTCGCCAATCACATTGCTGGAGGTTTCCTGAAACCAAGGGTTCGTACGGTTTCCGGCATTGAGCAACCGCGTTTCACAGTAGTCGGCGTTTTGGGCTATCACGGACTGATGGAGCACCGCCCACAGCTCATTTTCCGTCATGCCCGGACGGATTGCCTCACGTAGTTTGCTTACGCCAACCTCTGTGGCGCGCAGGGAGGCGTTCACGCACTTCATCTCTTCTTCGGATTTGATGGCGCGAGCCATTTCAACCGGTTCCTGTGCGTCCACAATGTGCAGCCCACACTCTTTCATCGCGATCGCCGTGCCAGCGTTCAGGCGTTCGAGCCCAACGGTGGCGCCAGGGCCGACCAATTCTGAGATCAAATCGTTCATTTCTGCCGCCCAGGTCCGTTCACGCTCTGCGATATGAGGGCCCGCAGCCACGAAACTCGCGGTTTTGGCTGGTCGAACCTCGTCAATGGTTTCAAAGCCGCACCCCAGATGCAGACAGCCGGTGAATTCAAACAGAATGCTCCGATGTGTTGTGAGCAGCAAATAACGCGATGGCGCATTGCGTTGACTGAACACCTGCATGTTGCGCGCGCCAGTGGCGTAGCGGATATTGATCGGGTCCGACAGGATCACTGCATCCAAGCCGTAGTGTTTCATCTGATCGCGTACCCGGCCAAGGCGGTAAAGACGTACCGCCTTGAGATCGATGCCTTCGCTCTCGGGCGCGCGATCCAGCAAAGCAATTCCCGTCAGGTCGCTACGGTTTGCGTGCCAGTCAAAATTTGCCATTTTGCACCCCTTCGTTTCGGGTAAGTTTAGGTTCTGGCTGTACTGTGGAAAACACTTGAAAAACTCAGGCAATGGCATAACCAAAAGGAATGAGAAGTCTTCGCAAATCTCTTCCTCCACTGGACACTCTGGTGTTTTTTGAAGCTGTGATGCGCAACGGTGGTTTCACGGCTGCGAGTGCGGAGCTTTATGTCTCGCAGGCGGCAGTTTCCAAGCGCATTCGGCAACTCGAAGATTGGCTAGGCACCCCGTTATTTGACCGTGGCGCTCGCAAATTGACCCCAACGCCTGCAGCAAAGAAGCTGGTTGAACCCGTGTCGATGGCGTTGGATTATCTCAATTCATCCCTCAAAACCATCAAGCCGCAGGCAAAATCTCAGGTGCGGATCGCCACAAACAGCGCAGTGTCTGTGTTCTGGCTTTTGCCACGCCTCCGTGCCTTTGCGTTGAGTGACGCCTCATGCGTCGTTGAAAACATTGTGTCAGATGATCCCGGGGCGCTGATCTCCGCCGAACACGATCTCGCGATCATCTATGGGAATGCGCCCCCTGATGGATGGACGGGCGTCAGGCTCATGGACGAAGAGCTTGTTCCTGTGATAGCGCGGGATCGCGTCAGTGCGTTTCAAAACATGCCGCATAGTCTGTTGCTGCTGGACTATCAAAGGCATGCGCCAGACTGGATCAACTGGGATGTATGGAAAAAGCAATACCCCGGATCCGCATTGTCCAAACTGCCGCGGCAAATGTGTGAAACCTATTCCCAATCCATCGGGCGCGCTCTTGCTGGTGAAGGCATTGCATTGGGAAGTCGCGCCCTGCTGCAGATCGAATTGCGCAGCGGAACACTTCTTGCCATGGATGACGACCGATACTGGACAGGCAAAAGCTACTTTCTTGTGCACCGCTTGGGGACACCACTTCATGCTGGCGCAAAGGATTTTGCGCACTTTCTACAGACATTTTGCTTCGGGGACTGACCGGGATCTCGAGCTTGGGATTCGACGCTTATCGTCATGAGAAGAGAGCGGAGTCCCAATATCGCCGTCTATCTGTGGCGGGGTTTGAAGGTCGAAAATCGGCCGGTCGTTCGGCTGAGTCTTTTAAGTTAAGTAGCGGTCGACTCATCTATGGCTCGCTCGATCAGAGATTGTAGGGATGTCGCAAATAGACCGCTTGCTTATGGGTCCCCTCTCACAGACTCGCTAGAACATTGCATTATATGTCATTTTCTGACTTAAAGATGTTGTGAGGGCTTGGAGGGGGTGTCGCTTTTGAACAATTCGCTGCAGGCTGGTTGGGTTTACGCTGAGGAACCCAACTCTGAAAAATCAAAAATCGACAGGGAGTCATTATGACAAAAAAAGACCAACAGCTTCTCAACCGACTGGCTGACGCAGCCCGCAAGGGCGGTATCTCGCGCCGGAGTTTTATGCATTATTCGTTGGCCGCAGGGATGACGGCGACCGGCGCCACGGGCTTGTGGACCACGCAAGCGGCCGCTGCGCCTCAAAAAGGCGGCACCTTCCGTTGGGGTATTCACGACGGCAACACCGGCGACACACATGATCCGGGCACGTACTTGACCAGGACGATGATTTTCCTGGCGCACACGCACCGCTCCTATCTGACGATGATCAACGGCGACGGCTCTCTGGGGGGCGATCTCGCAACCAGCTGGGAAGGCAGTGCAGAAGCGTCGCAATGGACCTTCAAGCTGAATGAAAATGCCAGCTTCCATAGTGGCAAAAAGCTGACGGCAACCGATGTGATTGCGTCGCTCAACCACCACCGGGGCGAGGATTCCACATCTGCTGCCAAAGCGCTTTTGGCGGATGTCACCGACATTTCCGCTGATGGTGACTACACCGTTGTTGTGAAGCTGTCCGGCGGCAATGCTGACTTCCCGTGGCTGATGACAGACTATCACCTCGCCATCTGCCCAGCTAATGACGACGGAACCATTGATTGGAAATCCGGCGATGGCTCTGGCCCTTACAAGATCGATTCAGGCGAGTTCGGCGTTCAGTTCAGCCTCAGTCGCCATGATGGCTGGCACGGTGAAGGGGCCTACTTTGATGCGGTGGAAATCATCACATTGAACGATCCGAACGCCCGTCAGACCGCTTTGGTGACAGGCGATGTGGACGCGGTTTCGCTGATCGAGCTGAAAACTATGGCGCTGATGAGCCGCAACCCGAATGTGACCGTGCACAACATTCCATCTGCGGGTGCGATCACCATGCCGATGCTCACCGACATTGCGCCGTTTGACAATGTGGATGTGCGCAACGCCCTGAAACTGGCCATCGACCGCGACGAAATCATCGAAAAGATCGCCTTTGGCGCCGCCACCAAAGGCAATGACTTCCACCATTCGCCCGCGCAGCCATATTGGCCTGAGGATATCCCGCAGCGTGAGTATGACCCGGATCAGGCCAAGTCCTTGCTGAAGAAGGCTGGTCATGAAGGGTTGGAAATCAGCATCAGCGTGGCAGACAGCGTCTACGCAGGTGCGGTGGATATGTGCGTGCTTTATGCAGAGCAAGCTAAGAAGGCTGGCATCAACATGAAGGTCGTGCGTGAGCCCAACGATGGCTACTATTCCGATGTTTGGCTGAAGAAGCCCTTCTGCGCCGTGTCTTGGGGTGCCCGCCCGACACCGGACGTGATGTACACGCTGGCATACAAAGACGACGCGGCCTGGAACGAAAGCCGCTGGCAGAACGCAGATTTCAACAAACTTCTGCTGCAAGCCAAGGCCGAGCTGGACGACACTCGCCGTGGGGAAATGTATCGCGACATGGCCATGTTGGCGCGCAATGACGGGGGCACGGTCATCCCCTTCTTCAACAACTTCGTCTATGCGAACCGCTCCAATGTTGGCACGCCGGAGGCTTTGGCGGCGAGCTGGGAGTGCGATGGCGCCCGCGCCGCGAGCCGTTGGTGGTTTACCGGCTGATAAAGCCTTCACAAAGAACGTGGAGCCCGGATGGACCGGGCTTCGCATCTCTGAGCCGTCAGACACAATAAGATGGCCAAAGGCCAAAAAGGCCGCTTCCGGCAGATCGGACCCGTCGGAACATCAACAGGAGGGAGTCCATGGGGGACATTTCCAAACTCATAGCCAAGCGTCTTGGGCTTGGCTTGATCACGCTTGTTGTGATCTCCGCCATCATCTTTTTTATGGTTTTGCTGCTGCCCGGCGATCCGGCACAGGCCGTTCTTGGGCAAGGTGCTACCGAAGAAAACCTTGCGGCCCTGCGCGAGCAAATGGGGCTGAACACACATCCGGTTGTCCGGTATTTTGAATGGCTTGGTGGGGCGGTTACGGGCAATTTTGGAAACTCCATCGTCTCCGGAGATCCTGTCATGGATCTTATCTCTGACCGGTTTGTGAACACCCTGTTTCTGGCAGCCTATGCGGCGGTGATTGCGGTGCCTTTCGCGATCACGCTGGGTATCATTGTGGCCTTGCTGCGCAACACGCTGTTTGACCGTGTGGCCAATGTGCTGACCCTGACGTCCATTTCCAGCCCAGAGTTCTTTCTTGGCTATATCCTAATTCTGTATCTGTCGGTGAAATCCAACATGTTCCCCGCCATTGCGAGTTTGAATGACGGCATGACCTTTAGCGAACTGTTGCACCGCACTTTCCTTCCTGCTTTGACTTTGGTGCTTGTGGTCACGGCGCATATGATGCGCATGACGCGTGCGGCAATCATCAGCCTTCTCGCCTCGCCTTACATCGAAATGGCCCGTCTCAAGGGCGCACCTCCGTGGAAAGTCGTTGTCAGGCACGCCTTGCCGAATGCCTGGGCCCCGATCATCAATGTTGTGGCGCTCAATCTGGCCTATCTGATCACAGGGGTAGTGCTGGTTGAGGTGGTGTTTGTGTATCCTGGAATCGGCCAGGCGTTGGTCGATGCCGTGTCCAAACGCGATTTCCCTGTGGTGCAAGCTATCTGCTTGATTTTCGCAGCCACGTTTATCCTGCTTAATCTCGCGGCCGATGTCGGCTCCATCCTGACCAACCCGCGCCTGCGGCATCCGAAGTGAGGACAGACACATGAACGTATTTGTAATCTCATACTTCGCGATCCTGATCATCGCTTCCTGCCTCGCGGCCTTTTACGGTAAGCGCAGCATTTTCCTGACGCTCTTCACGCTCACACTGGTCAGCTTTGTTGTTGGTATCGTGGGCGGCGCGGGCGCGCTGCGCGCAATATCAATGGGCGCCATTATTCTGGCCTTCGCCGCCGGGGTCTCCTACTGCTTCCGTGAGTTCCTGGTGATCATCTCTCCAGCCAATGTGTCAAAAGAGCTGAAGACCGCGCCGCTGACTGCCGCGTTTGGTATGTTCATCATTTTCACCTACGCAATCGCGGGCATCTTTGCGCCTTGGATTGCGCCTTATGGAGAGTCTGAGGTCATATCTTCAGCTTTTGCGCCAGCCGATGAAAACATGCTGTTGGGCGCAGATCAGCTGGGCCGTGATATGTTTAGCCGCATCATCTTTGGCGCGCGCAACACTGTCGGCCTCGCGCTTACGGCAACGGCGGCGGCCTTCTTTATGGGGGCGACGGCAGGTCTGATCGCAGCCACACGAGGTGGCTGGATTGATCAGGCTTTGGGGCGCTTTGCGGATGTTATCATGGCGATCCCGTCGCTGATCTTCGCGCTGCTGATGCTGTCGATTTTCGGTCCGCATGTCTTTGTGATTATTGTGGCTGTGGCCATCATCTACGCGCCGCGTGTATTCCGCCTTACACGTGCGGTGGCTGGCAACGTCGTGGTTATGGACTATATCGAAGCTGCGAACCTGCGTGGCGAGAAGAACGCTTATCTCATTCGCAAGGAGATCCTGCCCAATGTCACTGCTCCGTTGGTGGCGGAGTTTGGTCTTGAGTTCTGCTTTGTGTTCCTGCTGGTCGCTGGCCTCAGCTTCCTGGGTCTGGGCATTCAACCTCCTACGGCTGACTGGGGCTCCATGGTGCGTGAAAACGCGACGCTGATTTCTTTCGGAGAAATCACACCCTTGATCCCGGCGGGGGCCATTGCGTTGCTGACGGTCGCCGTGAACTTTGTTGTCGACTGGATGCTGTTCCGGTCCTCCGGTCTGAAGGAGTGATAGAAATGTCCGCAGAAAACAAACAAGTCCTTCTGGACATCAAAGACCTTAAAATCGAGGGCTACACAGGCGAGGAGTGGGTGCCCATCATCAAGGGGGTAGATCTCAAGCTACACCGTGGTGAGGTGATGGGCTTGATCGGGGAATCCGGCGCCGGCAAATCCACCATAGGCGCGGCCGCTATGGGGTTTTCCCGTGATGGCACGCGGATTTCCGGTGGCTCAATCGAGTTTGACGGTATGGAGCTGACCACAGCCACAGAAGGCGAGAAACGTGCCTTGCGTGGGGCCCGGATCGCCTATGTTGCGCAATCGGCAGCCGCGAGTTTCAACCCGGCACATAAGATCATCGATCAGCACACTGAAGCCCCGCTGCACTACCGCATCCAGAAACGACTAGAGGCGCAAGAGGATGCCACTGAGCTTTATCGGCGGCTGCGTCTCCCGAATCCGGAAGAGATTGGGTTCCGCTATCCGCATCAGGTGTCCGGTGGGCAGCTGCAACGTGCCATGACGGCGATGGCCATGGCATGCCGTCCGGATTTGATCATCTTTGACGAGCCAACGACGGCGCTGGACGTGACCACACAGATTGAGGTTTTGGCCGCTATCCGCGATATCGTGGATCAGTTCAACACGGCGGCGATTTACATCACCCATGACCTTGCCGTGGTGGCGCAGATGGCTGACACCATCAAAGTGCTGCTCAAGGGTGAAGAGGTGGAACAAGCGCCAACCGAAGAGATGCTCGACAATCCTCAAGAGGATTATACGAAGTCACTTTGGGCGGTTCGCAGTTTCCAACGGCCTCAGAAAGATCGGCCCAAGGACGCCACTCCGGTTGTGTCCGTGCGTGGGGTGGATGCGGCCTATTCCGGCGGGCCCAAGATCCTCAATGATGTCTCTTTTGACATACACAAAGGCATGACCGTTGCTGTTGTTGGTGAATCCGGGTCAGGCAAATCGACCACTGCGCGAGTGATCACTGGCCTGCTGCCACCGTCCAAAGGTGAGGTTTTATTCAACGGAGAGGTCTTGCCGCCGAACTTCCGAAATCGCTCCAAAGACCAGCTGCGCCAGGCGCAGATGATCTACCAAATGGCGGACACAGCGCTTAATCCCAAGGTGCGTATCAGCGAGATTATCGGGCGTCCGGCGCAATTCTATTCCGGATTGTCTGGGGCAGCGCTCAAATCGCGCGTTGACGAATTGCTGGATTTGATCGAGCTGGAGCCGTCCAAATATTATAACCGCTATCCGCCGGAGCTCTCAGGTGGTCAAAAGCAACGGATTGGTATTGCTCGCGCATTGGCGGCGGAACCCAGTTTCATCATTTGTGACGAAGTGACTTCGGCGTTGGACCAATTGGTTGCAGAGGGTATTTTGCGTCTGCTGGACCGGCTCCAGAAGGAGCTCGATCTGGCCTATATGTTCATCACGCATGACCTTGCCACCGTACGCTCCATCGCAGATGAGGTGGTTGTGATGCAAAAAGGGAGGGTCGTGGAGCAGGGGCCGAAAAATGAGATGTTCACGCCACCGCACCATCCCTACACTGACTTGCTCCTGAGTTCAGTGCCGGAAATGGATCCAAACTGGCTAACTACACTGCTGGAGGAACGCGGGGTCGACAACGTCGGAGAGTCCGCTGGTCTTTGACACCATCAGATACAAAGGTTCAAGCCGCCTGGAGAGGTCTCGGGCGGTTTTTTATTCAATATGAAAGTGTTGCGCGCAGGGCTTTCAGCGGCGTATTGCCGACCATTGATCAGACGACGGCCATACCCGTGAGAACCAATGTGCCCAACAAAATGCCATAAAGTAGGATCACAGCCGGAAATGTACCCGCACGCGTGCGGTTATCGCGAATGACTTCATCACGTGTCAGCATGGCCAAATCCTCGTACCAGCTTTGTGCTTGATCTGTTCAGAAAGGTGAGGTTTTCAAAATTTTCTGCCTCAAGCCGCAGGTAGGGGATGCGATTGAGTCTTGCAAGTGCAAAAGGTTGCTTTTTTGATTGAATTTGAGAGATTCCGCTGTGCGGCGATTGCAGGGCTTGCGTACATCGCAGCCGCGGTGGGTTTGCTTTGAGAACACGCTCCGCAGCCTGACGAAGGCCCAATAGGTAAGCGGCGAGCAGGCAGGACCAACAAAACGCGGCCCTGACCTCGTATTTACCGGCTTACCCCAGAACAGCTTTCACAGCGGCAACCGTTCCTGACACGATGTCATCCGCCTCTTCACGGCTCAGACAGAAGGGCGGCGCAAAGCCAAGGATATCGCCTTGTGGCATGGCGCGAGCGATGATTTTTGAATGGTCAAGCAGCGCCGCCGAGATTTGCGGCCCGATCTTGTCGCTTGCATCAAAGAAAGTGCGGCTGTCTTTGTCCTTCACAAGCTCAACGGCGCAGAGCATGCCTTCGCCACGCACATCGCCCACATGGGCGTGATCCGCCAGCGCAGCCGCCATGGTTTGGTTCAGATATGCACCAACTTCACCGGCGTTTTGCACGAGGTTCAACTGATCAATGAGCTTTAGGTTGGCAACGCCTGCTGCGGCGCCAATCGGGTGCGCTGAATAGGTCCAGCCATGGCCGATGGGGCCGTTTTCATCTGTGCCTTGCTCCAGAACTTGCCAGACCCTGTCGGACACGATGGAGCCAGAGAGCGGCGCATAAGCCGAGGTCAGCCCTTTGGCGATGGTGATGATGTCCGGCTCCATGCCGTAGTGATCGGAGCCAAACATAGTGCCAAGACGGCCAAAGCCCGTGACAACCTCATCCGCGACCAGCAGGATGTCGTGTTTCTTCAGCACGGCCTGAATCGCTGCCCAATAACCTGCTGGCGGGGGTACAATGCCGCCGGTGCCCAAGACCGGTTCGCCAATGAAAGCGGCGATGGTGTCGGCACCTTCACGTTCGATCAGCGCTTCCAGTTCGGCCGCGCAATGGGCGACAAACTGCGCTTCTGTCTGATCCAGGTTGTCGCGGCGATAGTAGTATGGCGCTTCGGTGTGGATCACCTGCTCAACCGGCAGATCAAATTTCTTGTGGAACAGTTCAAGCCCAGTTAGCGATCCGGTTACCAGCCCCGAGCCGTGGTAGCCGCGCCAGCGCGAAATGATCTTCTTCTTTTCGGGGCGGCCAAGGATGTTGTTATAGTACCAGATCAGCTTGACGTTGGTCTCGTTTGCATCTGAGCCGCCAAGGCCGAAATAGACTTTGGACATGTTTTTCGGTGCGCGGTCTAGGATCATCTTAGACAGCGTGATCGAGGCTTCTGTGCCGTGACCTACGTAGGAGTGATAATAGGCAAGCTCCTTGGCCTGCGCGTCAATCGCCTCGGCTATCTCCTGACGGCCATAGCCAACATTCACACAATACAGCCCTGCAAAAGCATCCAGCAGTTTGGTGCCGTCTCTATCCTCGATAAACACCCCACTGGCGGTCTTGATCACCCGGCTGGGGCTTTCGCCGCGCGCATGCTGCGCCAAATGTGTCGATGGGTGAAAAAAATTGTCGCGATCCCATTGGTCGAGTTGGTCGTTTCTTAGCATCTGTACTCCTTTCTTAGCCGTGTTGGATCACGCCCAATCACGACAGGCATATTTGATCGCGGAGTGCCCTATGATGCTGAGCCTCGCGCCTTCGTAGCTTGGGCCGGGCGCATGCCTTGCCCGCGATGTGCGTCGGCGTACAAGGCGCTGTTTCTAAAGCCGAAAACCCTTTCGTATCGCAGGAGAAGGTGGCGGGTTCTTTCAGAGGATGTGACCAAATTTTGTGATTTGAGCAGATGAATCAGCTATCGGCATTGTCGCCAAGCAGCGCATTCAGAGGTGGTCCGGCTTTTCCCTTAACTGGCTTGGTCACAATATAGGTGAAATAGCGGGACAGGCCGATACGGGCCTCCAGCATCTCGTCAATCAGCCGTTGGTAGGCCTCGATGTCGCGGGTCACAATCTGCATCAGGTAGTCGAACCCGCCGCCAAGCGCCCAGCAAGCGGTGACTTCATCATAACGCTGCATGGCCGCCTCAAAGGTGCGGAAACTGGCGGCGGTATGATCTGCGATCTCGATGGAAACAAATACTGTTACATGCGGGGTCAGTTTTTTAAGGTTGATCCGCGCGCCATAGCCTTCGATCAGCCCGGCACTTTCCAGTTTTTTCAGTCGTTCCCAGCAGGGTGTGGGCGACAGACCGATCCTTTCGGCCAGCGCTGCTTTGGTAATTCGCCCTTCTTGAGAAAGAACAGACAGTATCTGGATATCGCGATCGTCGAGTTTCATCCGTCTATGCCTGAATAACGGTTCCGGCAGCGCCGAAGTATTTGCGGACATGGGTTGCGATTGCTGTGTCCTGCGCACCGGTGCCGGTGAGATCGCAGATGGTAATGCTTTCAGGCGAGGTGCGGCCCGGTTTAGCGCCTGTGATGACCTCTCCAAGTTCCGTGGGCGTGCCTTTGTTCCAGAGCCCGGCAGCCTTGGCCGCTTCCAGCTCGCCGGAAACTTCACATTGGCTGGCGCTGTCACAAACATATGCATCTGCGGCGACCAATGCGGCGGGATCAATCTCGTTCTTGCCGGTCTGGTCTGAGCCCATGGCCGTGATGTGCAGTCCCGGATGTAACCATTTGGCTTTCAGCACCGGCTCGCGCGCGGGCGTGGTGGTGACCACCAGCTGAGATTGAGCGACAACCTCGGCGGCGTCCGGCATCGCCTCCGCCTCAATCCCCAGCGCCTTGGTCAGATCAGCGGCACAACTGGCGGCTTTCTCCGGGTCACGGCCATGTACCAAAACCCGTTTGAACGGGCGCACGAGATGGGCGGCGATCATTTGCAGGCGGGCCTGCACCCCTGTGCCAATCACTCCGGCGGTGACCACATCATCTGGAGCCAAGTGCCGTGCGGCTACGGCACCCGCTGCCGCGGTCCGCACATCGGTCAGATAGCCATTGTCCAGAAAGAGGCTTTCCACCAGGCCGGTCTGCGCCGAGAACAGGATCATCAACCCATTAAGGCTTGGCAATCCCAGTTTGGGATTGTCAAAAAAACCGGGGCTAACCTTGATGGCAAAGCCGTCAAGGCCCTGAATATAAGCGGTTTTTACATCAACCTCACCATTGGCCTCGGGCAGGTCCATAGATAGGATCGGGGGCATCACCACCTTGCCGAAGGCCAGCGCCGCAAAAGCCTTTTCCACCACATCCACAACGGTAAGGTCGAGTTTAACGGCCGCTCTCAGCTCTGCTTCGGTGACGACTTGAATGTCATGCGCCATAGGTTTTGCCTTTCATTGCTAGATCCCCGATCATCACATCCTGACCTGTCATGAGTTTGGCAAAGGTTTGCATGTCAAGATTGCGCCCTGTAATTACCGTACCCACGGGCCCGTCCGGCTTGGGCAGCTTGCCCGCAAGCATAGCCGCTTGGCCCACAACTGATGCGCCCTCAGCCACCATGCGATCCTCAAAGAACATGACCTGCATCGCGTGCAGGATTTCATCTTCAGTCACCAGAATCGTGTCATCCAGGAGATCGCGGCAGATGGGGTAGGATAGTTTGTTTTTTAGCCCAATGCCGCCGCCAAGGCTGTCTGCCAGCGAGGCAAATTCGGGCACTTCGACCGGTTCGCGCGCATGGATGGACGCATGCATGGCCGCGCCGCGCTCCATGGTGATGCCGATCACGGAGATATCGGGTTTGATCGCTTTGGCCGCCGTAACAATACCCGCGGCCAACCCGCCGCCCGATAGTGGCACAAGCAACATCTCCAAATCGGGCCGCGCCGCCAGCATTTCCAAGCCGATGGTGCCCTGACCGCTGATCACGTGGGGATCATCAAACGGGGAAATCTCCACCAGCCCTTCAGCCGAGCACAGGCGTTGGCTTTCCTGCATGGCTTCGTCTTGCGAGGTACCGATGATCCGCACATCTGCGCCAAGCGCCTTGATCCCATCAATCTTGGCCTGCGGCACCAGCTCGGACATACAGATCACCGCCTTCATACCCCGCAGGTTGGCCGCAAAACTCACCCCGCGCCCGTGATTGCCTGTTGAGCAACAGGTTACACCCTGCACCTCGTCAGGCAGAGCCATCACCGCCGACATCGCACCGCGCAGCTTAAAGGCGCCAACGGGCTGCATGGTTTCCATCTTCATCAAGAAGTCATGGCCCGCCACAGTCGTCATGTAAGGGGAGGGGATCAAAGGTGTATTGTCTGCCACGCCGCGAATGCGGTTCTGCGCATCCATAATGTGGTGAAGCTCAAGGGGCATTCCGGTCATCTGAGTTTGTCGCTTTCCTTGCTTGCCATGCTGACAAGCCGCAACCAGATTGATCGGGGTTCGCTCTGGGTGCCACAATTTGTGTACAACCCTATAGTAGGATTGCTTTGGCTAGACCGTGAAAACGACATTCGAGCGCCGCTTTTGTGCAATTAAGTTCCCTTTTCTAACGATTAGTTTGACTGTGAGGGGCGCAGTTTGATCAGCGGTTTGATCATTGTTGTGCACAACTGCTATATTTTCATTCATGAGGTTGCAATGCCAGCAGACCACGTACCGTTCAGCCAAGCCGAATACGAACGCCGCATTGCCAAGACGCGAAGAGCAATGGAAAAAGCAGGACTGGACCTGCTGTTTATCACGGATCCGTCAAACCAAGCTTGGCTGACTGGCTATGACGGCTGGTCTTTTTATGTCCACCAAGGTGTGCTTCTGGGGCTTGAAGGCGAGCCGATCTGGTGGGGGCGCTATATGGATGCTTTGGGCGGGCGACGGACCTGTTGGATGTCCCACGACAACATTCACGGATACGCGGACAATTATGTGCAATCCACCGAGCGTCACCCGATGCAGGATCTTGCCAGCCACATCCGTGCACTTGGCATGGAAACCGCCCGGATCGGGGTGGAGATGGAGAACTACTACTATTCCGCCAAGGCCCATGGGGTACTGGTTGAGGAGTTACCGAACGCCAAGCTAATGGACGCAACCGCCATGGTGAACTGGCAGCGGCTGACCAAATCCGAGGAGGAAATCGCCTTCATCCGCAAAGCAGCGCGCATCTCCGAAAAGGTGATGCATACCGCCCTTGATCGCGCCGCGCCGGGCGTGCGCAAGAACGATCTGGTGGCCGACATTTTCCATGCTGGGATCTCGGGTGTCGACGACGATTGGGGCGATTATCCCGCGATAGTGCCTCTGACCCCCTCAGGCCTGGATGCAACCGCCGCCCATCTCACGTGGAACGGCGCCCCGATGCGTGAGGACGAAGCAACCTTCTTCGAACTGTCAGGCTGCTATCGCCGCTATCACGCGCCCCTGTGCCGGACGATCTATCTCGGCACACCACCTGAAGAGATGCGCGCCGCGGAACAAGCCCAGATCGAAGGCATCGCCGCCGGATTGGAGGCAGCGCGCGCGGGCAATCGAACTTGCGACATTGCCAGGGCGTTCCTTGATGTGCTGGCAAGGCATGGTATTTCGCGTGAGGGACGCATGGGCTATCCAATCGGGCTGAGCTATCCGCCGGATTGGGGTGAGCGCACGGCGTCGATCCGCATGGAGGACCAGACCGTTCTTAAGCCGGGCATGGTGTTCCACTTTATGCCCGCGCTCTGGATGGAGAGCTGGGGATTGGAGACAACCGAAACCATTTTGATCACCGAAAACGGGCCGGCCGAAGCCCTGTGCAATATGGATCGAAAACTCTTTGTGAAGGACTGACTATGAGCACACTTGCAGACACAAAGACCCTGCTTGCGGAGCTGATTGGTTTCCCCACTGTGTCGTCAGACAGCAATCTGCACATGATCCGGCATTTGGCTGAGCGGTTGTCTCATTGTGGGGCGGAGATTGAAGTCTGGCATGACGAGACCGGGACCAAGGCCAATCTGTTTGCCACGCTAGGTCCCAAACTTGATGGCGGCATCGTGTTGTCAGGGCACTGCGACGTGGTGCCGGTGGCCGATCAGGACTGGACATCTGACCCCTTCAGGATGGAAGAGCGCGACGGCAAATGGTTTGGACGCGGAGCTTGCGACATGAAAGGGTTCATTGCTGCGGCAGTCGCCATGGCGTCGCATTATGCGGCGCTAGACCTACAGCGCCCGGTGCATTTCGCCTTTACCTATGACGAGGAAATCGGCTGTTTTGGTGCCCGCGCATTGGCCGAAACCCTGCGCGAAAAGGGCCTCAAACCGGCGGTGGCGATCATCGGAGAGCCAACCTCAATGCGGATCATTGAAGGTCACAAGGGGTGCTATGAATACACCACGCATTTCACCGGCCTTGAGGGGCATGGCTCTGGTCCCGACCGAGGTGTGAACGCGGTGGAATATGCTGTGCGGTATGTTTCGAAATTGCTTGAGCTAAAAGAAGATTTGCAGAGCCGTGCCCCCGAGGGTAGCCGGTTTGAGCCGCCGTGGACGACCATCAACACTGGTGCCTTGGTGGGCGGCGTGGCGCACAATGTGATACCCGGCAAAGCTCGGGTGGAGTGGGAGATGCGGCCGGTACAAAAATCCGATGCTGACTTTGTGAAGGGGGCGCTACACCAATTCTGCGCTCATATGCTCATCCCCGCGATGCAGCTCGTGCATCCAGATGCCGAGATCAAGACCGAGGTTATTGGCGAAGTTGATGGGCTGACCCCTATGGAGGAGAGCGAAGCCCGCGATCTGGTGATGGAGTTGACGGGTGCAAATGGCGCTGATGTCGTGCCTTTTGGGACCGAGGCTGGCATTTTTCAGGGGCTTGGTATGTCCGTTGTGGTCTGTGGCCCCGGATCGATCGATCAGGCGCACAAGCCGGATGAGTATGTGTCTGTTGATCAGGTGAAGCAGTGCCTGGGCATGCTCGAACGCCTCGCGTCTAAGCTGGTCTGACCTGTTCTGGTAAGAGATGTACTCGCCGTTTATCAGGGCTGTAACACAGGGTCTACCAGCTCTAGAGTGTCGAGCCTACCAAGGATTAAGTCCGTGACCGCAACCATGTTTGAAAATAGTGATTTCAAGGCGCGCGACCGCTTTGAAATTCTGCACCAAGAGCTTCGCAATCGCATCTGCTTGCTGGACTACGCCCCAGGCATCAAGCTCTCGGAAACAGAATTGGCCGAGGAATTTGGCGTTTCGCGCACTCCGCTCAGGCGCGTTTTGGCACGACTGGAAGGCGAAGGGCTGGTGCGCTCGGTTCAAGGTGTTGGAACTTTTGTGACTGACGTGAACATCGAAGAGTTGGCGCAGACCTATCAAATGCGTATGGAGTTGGCGGAATTGGTGGGCAAGTTGTCTCCGAAACAGCCGGAAGCTGCTTTGTCTGCGCAACTCGCCGATTTGTCGCGCCAGGCCAAGGCTTTGGTCCAAACGCCAGAGCCGCGCGCCTTTGCGCAGCTCAATATGGCGTTCTTTCTCGCGCGGCTTGCGCTCACCGACAATGCGCCACTGCGTGAGATGTCTGAGCGACTTTATGTAAAGACTGCTCGGATCTGGCTGAAATCCTTTTTTGCTTCCATTATCGACCTTAATGAAGAAATTCGCGTTTTTGCACGTGAGGTTGATGAAGTCATCGCCGCGATCGAATTGGGTGATCTCCAGGCTGCTGCGCTTATCCAGCGGGCCCACATCTCGATGAGTTACAGCCGTATGAGGGGCTGATTTCCGAGAGGCGTTTTTGCGACATTTGGACATGGTAGCAGTCAAGGGAGGCTGAGTCAGCGATGCGCTTGCTGTTGGCGCGTGCGGGTAGAGCCAAGGCAGCGGACCGAAATGCGACCAGGCATGTCGCTCTGAAGCAAGCGTTTCTTTTCTATCATTCAGTAGGTTTGCTTCATGGGGGCGAGGGCCGCCCCCTCTGTATTGATGTTTCGCTCGGCGGCGGGGGGCACATGAACAGGCACTACAGCATGAACCGTAAGATCGACCCTACTCAAGGCAAGCGACTGGGCGATGGAACGGCAAACACGGGGGATCGGGTTCAGATCGGGCCAACCGCACTTGCTTTCGCGGAGTGGCGCGAAGCGGGGCTGGAGCTGCCTAACCTTGCCGAGATGCGCCGAGCCCGGCATCAACGCCTGACCGCCGCGATTGTAGCCCGAGGCTATGGGGGGCTTCTAATGTTTGATCCCCTGAATATCCGCTACGCAACCGACACGACCAACATGCAGTTGTGGAACACCCACAACCCGTTTCGGGCCTGCCTACTCTGTGCCGACGGCTATATGGTTCTCTGGGATTACAAGAACGCCCCCTTTCTGGCTGAGTATAATCCGCTTGTGCGTGAAAGTCGTTCCGGCGCGGATATGTTCTATTTTGCGCGCGGCGACCGGATCGGTCCAGCAGCTGACGCCTTTGCCGCTGAGGTGGCTGATTTGCTGGCTGCCCATGCCCCCGGGTATGCCAGGATCGGTATCGACAAAATCCAACCTGCCGGGCTGGACGCGGTCCGCCGAGCTGGGTTGGAGTATCGCGATGGTGAGGAGGTTACAGAGCGCACGCGGGGTATCAAGACCGAACATGAATTGCGCGCCATGCGCTGCGCTGTCCATTCCTGCGAGCGGGCAATGGCCGTAATGGAAGACTTTGCGCGCAGTGAAATTCCGAAAGGCGGAGTAACCGAGGATGATGTTTGGGCCGTGCTCCACGCCGAGAACATCAAGCGTGGCGGCGAATGGATCGAGACAAGGTTGCTCACCTCGGGGCCGCGCACGAATCCCTGGTTTCAGGAATGTGGGCCACGTGTTATCTCCGAGAACGAAATCCTCGCTTTTGATACGGATTTGATCGGGCCATATGGCATCTGCGCTGATCTCAGTCGCACGTGGTGGATTGGTGATGACTTGGCTCCAGCCCATATGCGGGAGAGTTACGCGGAAGCCGTCGAACATATCCGTTACAACACGGCACTCTTGCGGCCCGGGCTACATATGACAGACCTGACACGGTCTCTGCACGTGCTGCAGGATAAGTATCAGGCGCTGAAATACTCCTCACCGATGCACGGGGTCGGTATGTGTGATGAATGGCCTATGATTGCTTACCCAGATCGGTTGGTCGAGGGCGCTTTCGACGCTGTTCTTGAGCCGGGCTTAACGCTCTGTGTCGAGGCGCTGGTGGGTGAGGTTGGCGGCGACCACATGATTAAGCTGGAAGATCAGGGTGTTGTAACGAACAGCGGATTCGAGACGATCTCAACCTATCCTCTGGATGAGCGTTTTCTCTAAAGGCGACAAGATTTCGATTTGCCAGCTTCGGTATGCGAGGCATCGTGTATTCCGTGAGGAATCTGTTCGCATCTCGGTATTGATGGCAGTCGAAGCTGGTGGCCTCGCGCCAGAGAAGGTTTGCGCGTGAAGGCAGTAAGTCAACGCCTCGCTAGTAAGACTGGTTCAGCTCATCCCGTGCCGGAATTTCTCTTTCACGCCGCGCAATATATGCCAGCAGTTCTTCGTCTTTGGCCTCATCCAGTTTGGGTTCCTGATATTCGCCGAGCAAAAACCTTGCACGCTGCAGCGCCCGCTCGGTGATCTCGACAGAGCCCTCCGCTGCCCATTGTTCAATCGAGTTGTTGTCAAACAACTCGGGCATGAAGAAAGCCGACTGGAAGTTTTCTTGAGTGTGCGGATGCCCGAGATAGTGCCCGCCGGGGCCGATATCCGGCACTGCGGCAACCGCGGTGTCAAAATCCCCCCATTTTGGGCCTTCTGCCATCTTGTATCCCATCGCGCATTGCTCGGCGTCCACAATGAATTTGGCTACTGAGCAATGCATGCCGGCCTCATTCCAGCCGGCACTGTGCCAGATGTAGTTTGCCCCGGCATGGAGCACCGCAGAAAGTGTCGATGCGCTCTCATAACCTGCTTGTGCATCAAAAGTTTTTGCGCCGCCGAGTGTGTTGGATGTACGCCAGGGCACATCATAGTAGCGCGCCATCTGGCCGATCATGAAATTCATGAGGCTGATCTCGGGCGTCCCCGCCATTGGTGCGCCAGACTTCATGCTCACGGTCGAAAGGTAGTGCCCGTAGATCGCCGGGCAGCCTCGGCGTATGATCTGAGTGTAGGACAGCGCGCTAAGCGCTTCGGCATTGAGCTGCGCCACAGTCGCGGGCACGGATGCCGGCGTATTGGCGCCCCCCAAAACGAAGGGCGAACATAAAACAGGTTGATTGCGCTTACAAAACGCGCGCATCGCTCCCAGCATCGTCTCATCCCAGACAAGTGGCGAGTTCCCATTGCAATTGCCCGTGGTCACCGCATGGCTTTCCATGAAGGACTCGCCAAAGAGGATCGCGCACATGTCCATGACGTCTTCCGCGTTTTTTGGCGATGTGGTCATGCCCATAAATGTCTTGTCGGAGTATTTCATCGACGAATAGGTGATCCGCAGATGCCGTTGGCTGATCGGATGATCGTAGGGCTCGACAATGTGATGCGCGGAAGAATGCAGCGCAGGAGACATATGCGCCAGCTTGTGAAACATGGCGAGATCATCAAGGGTCGGATTGCGGCGCACGTCATCGAGGTCACGTAAATAGGGCGCCCCGGTCATTGGTACAAAAATTGAGTGGTCCTTGCCAAACGGCAGGTTATAGGCCGGGTTGCGCGCATGATAGGTAAACTCGGTCGGGATCGTTGCGATCAGCTCCCTCACCATGCCTCGGTCAAGATAAACAGTTTCGTCCACCACTTTGGCGCCGACGCTCTTCCAATCCTCAATCGCTATCGGATCGCGGAAATGCACGCCGACGTTTTCCAAAATATCCATAGACGCCGCATCAATCGTTTCCACCTGCGCACCGTCCATAACTTCGCACAACGGGATGTTTCGGCGGAGTGCGGGCTGCATGGTGACATCCAGAGTAGAGCGCAATGCGCGACGTGCGCTGCGGCCGCCAGACCGGGAACGGGATGTCATGGGTTTTCCTCCTCACCTTGGCATCGTCTCTTTGTCTTACAAAAAATACGGTTTGTATACAAAATGTATTTTTGTTAGCTTTCCTTCAAGCAGGCAACGGATGGACAAATGAAAGACGCCACCACTCATAAGAAGGCCAAATTGGTCCAGCACCTAAAGGGCGCTATTCTGACGCTTAAGCTGGAGCCGGGGCAGGATCTGGATGAGGCCGCGCTGTCTGACGTCTTTGGCCTGTCGCGAACTCCCCTGCGCGAAGTTTTTGCGCAGCTCGCTGGCGAAGGCTTCATTGAGCTTCGCAAAAACCGGGGCGCTTGGGTTTCGGCGATGACCCATACCACCTTGCGAGATTTCTTCCTTGCGGCCCCTATGATCTATGGGGCGATCCTCAAGCTCGCGGCGCGCAACGCCAGGTCTGCGCAAATCGAAGAACTGCGAGAGACGCAAGACCGTTTCAAGGAGGCGCTGCGCAAAGGGGCGCCTGAAGACCGCGCGCTCGCCAACAACCGGTTCCACGAGGTCACTGGCGATATGGCGGACAATATATATCTGCTGCCGTCCTTCCGTCGTCTCCTCATCGACCACGCGCGTATCGGCATGACGTTCTACCGTCCACAAGACCGTGAGATGGCCGATAAACTGTCCGAAGCCAGCGCGCAGCACGACACCATCATTGAGGCCATCGCAGCGCGCGATGAGGACGCAGCTGAACGGCTTGCGGTGGATCATTGGAACTTGTCTCGCGAGCAGATTGAAAGATTCGTCACCCCTCGCAGCCTCGACATGCCGCTTGGCGGGGCGGCGCGCAAAACATCAGCATGAGAACGATATGGCCCCTATTTTTAAATTCGAAGGCATCTATACCCCCGTGGTGACGCCCTACCATGATGATGGCAGCGTAAATTGGGATGCGCTTGCGCAGGTGATTGAGTTTCTGGTCGAGGGTGGCGTGCACGGGCTGATCTCCGGCGGCTCTACAGGGGAGAACTACGCCCAGACCGTGGAAGAGCGGCTCGAGCTCGCACACTTCACACACAAACAACTTAGCGGTCGCTTGCCACTGGTTGTTGGCACCGGTGCCATGCTCACGCCGGACTCTGTGGCTCTGGCCAGCGGCGCGCGGGCGTTAGGGGCGGAGGCCATCCTTTTGGCCAGCCCTCCTTATGCGGTTCCCACAGATCGTGAAAATGCGCTCAATGCGCTCGCTATCGACAAAGCCGCCGATCTGCCGATCATGCTTTATAACTACCCGCATCGCACGGGCACAATGATGGGCGCGGAATTTCTGGACCGGGTCGGCCGCTCCCGCAATTTCTGCGGCATCAAAGAAAGTTCGGGCGATATCAACCGTGTCCATCTACTCGCCCGCGACTATCCGCATATCCAACTCGGATGCGGGATGGACGATCAGGCGCTTGAATTCTTCGCTTGGGGTGCGCCTTTCTGGGTCTGCGGCGGGTCCAACTTCCTACCAGTTGAGCATGTCGCGCTCTACAATGCTTGCGTTTTGCAGGGTGACTTCAACAAAGGTCGGCGCATCATGTCGGCTATGTTGCCACTGATGAATGCGCTCGAGCAGGGCGGCAAATTCATCCAGACCATCAAACATGGGGTTACCATGAACGGCCTCGCAGCAGGTCCCGTCAGACCGCCGTTAAAATCTCTCAACAAAGACGACAAACGCGCGCTCGAACAAGTGGTGCGCGTGCTCAAACGCAAGATCGCTGACATCGTGGCGGAGGATTGAAAATGACACTGCTGACTCATGACGAATACCAATCCATCGCGACCAGTCTGGACTTTCCGACAGGCGCATTCATAAACGGGGGCTACCGCCCAGCAATATCGGGAGACACTTTTTCCTCCTTGAATCCTGCGACGGGGGACAAGCTGGCCGATATAGCATCCTGCGGTGCTGAAGATGTCGACTTTGCGGTTGAGAAGGCGCGCGAGGCCTTTGAAGATGGCCGCTGGTCACGAAAGCATCCTTCAGAGCGAAAAGATGTCCTGATCCGGCTGTGCAAGCTGATTACACGAAACGCGCGGGAACTGTCCGTCATGGAAAGCCTGGACAGTGGTAAAACCATTTATGATTGCGAAACGGTGGACATTCCTGAAGCCATCAATTGCATCAAGTGGCATGCGGAGGCGATTGACAAAATCTACGACTCCGTCTCTCCCGCCTCTGATGACCACATTGCCATGGTGGTCCGGGAACCTTTCGGTGTTGTGGGGCTTGTGCTGCCTTGGAACTTCCCGCTCCTTATGCTGGCTTGGAAGATCGGCCCAGCGTTGGCTGCCGGGTGTTCGGTTGTTCTAAAGCCCGCTGAGGAAACGAGCCTTACGGCTTTGCGGGTGGCAGAGCTTGCGGCGGAAGCCGGGCTGCCTGCAGGCGTGCTCAATGTGGTTCCGGGAGATGGTCCGTCGGTGGGCGAGCCCATCGGGCGGCATATGGGTATCGATATGGTTTCCTTCACCGGCTCCACGACCACAGGCAAACGGTTTCTCGCTTACGCAGCAGAATCCAACGCAAAAGAAATTGTCCTTGAAATGGGGGGTAAGAACCCGGCCGTTGTCTTGGATGACGCCGAAAACCTGGACCGGGTCGCCCAGCATATCGTCAATGGCGCGTTTTGGAACATGGGCGAAAACTGTTCTGCCACCTCGCGTTTGATTGTCCATAGAGACGTCAAAGTTGACCTGCTGGCGCGTATTGCCCATCACGCCAAAGAGTGGAACGTCGGAGATCCGCTCAATCCTGAAACGCGCGTCGGCGCATTGGTCAGTGCAGCCCATTTCAAAAAGGTTAGGGCCTATCTCGACCAACCTGGCAAAGTCATCCTCGGCGGCACCGCCAAAGACGGCTTTGTGCAAGCCACAGTTATTGAAGTGAGCAGCAACGACGCAACACTCGCCCGTGACGAGATCTTCGGACCGGTCTTGTCGGTGATCGAAATTTCGAGCTTTGAGGAGGCGATCTCGATTGCCAACGACACAGACTACGGGCTTTGCGCGTCGATCTTCACCGCCAATGTAAAACACGCGATCCGCGGGGCGCGGATGCTACAGGCTGGGACGGTGGCGGTGAACAGTTTCGGTGAGGGTGACATCAGCACACCCTTCGGCGGCTACAAACAATCCGGCTTTGGTGGGCGCGACAATGCGATCCACGCCCATGATCAATACACGCAACTCAAGACAATCTGGATTGACCTTGCCGACGATACGGATGAGGCCGTGGAGTGACACGTTACGCGGCCAAATCGTTGCCTGTTCATCGGGGGGCAGCGGCTTGGAATGCGATCCTTGGCGATCAAGGCGAAGCCGCCGAACTGGACAGCGATATGACCGCTGACTTCGCTGTGATTGGCGGCGGTTTTGCGGGGCTTGCCGCCGCGCGGCGCCTGCGACAACTGCAGCCTGATGCGCGGATCGTCGTGCTGGAGGCCGGGCGCATCGGCGAGGGGGCATCTGGACGCAATTCAGGTTTTATGATCGACCTGCCGCATGAGCTTTCGTCAAAAGACTATGCCGGCTCTGGTGATGATCGCCTCATGACCCGTCTGAACCGTCAAGCTATTGCTTTTGGCAAAGCGGCGGTCGAGGACTACAGGATAGACCCAAATTTCTTTGACGAAGCGGGCAAAGTGAATGGTGCGGCAGGTGATGCAGCGCTGGCCCATAACGCGACCTATGCGCAGCACCTCGAGAGCATGGGCGAGCCCTTCAGCCTGTTGGATGCCAAGCAAATGCAGGACTTGACCGGGTCGGCACATTACAATGGCGGGCTTTACACGCCTGGCACTGTCATGTTGCAGCCCGCAGGATATGTGCGCGGACTGGCCGCTGGTTTGCAGCGGGACGGTGTTGAAATTCTGGAAAACTCTGGTGTCATAGCTTTCGTTAAAGAAGGGCTGTCATGGAAGGTTGAGGCCTTGAAGGGCAGCGTTTCGACAGGGGCTGTGATCCTCACGGTTAACGGGCATCTGGAAAGTTTCGGCGTGGCAAAAGGCCGGCTGCTTCACCTGTTTCTTTTTGCCATGATGACACCTGAACTGGACGCTGATCAAATCGCAAGTATGGGTGGTCAGTCGAGATGGGGTATCACTCCGTCTGATCCGATGGGTACGACCATGCGCAGGATCGACGAAGGGCAGGGTGGCAACCGGATTATTACTCGAACAAGCGCTGTCCTGCGACCAGGGATGCGGACCACCGACACCGACATGAAGCGTTCGGCGTTGGCGATGCGGCGCAAATTCGATCAGCGATATCCGCTATTTGCAGATATGCAAATGGAGCATCACTGGGCTGGGCATCTATGCCTCAGTTTAAATGGTGTTTCCCACGCGCATGAAATCGAGAAAGGTGTCTATTCTGGCTGTGTGCAAAACGGATTAGGCGCGACGCGTGGCACGCTCACAGGCATCACCGCTGCGGAATTGGCTTGCGGGGTGCAATCGGAAATCAGCGATCATTTTCGCTTTGAGATTTCGGCAAAAAAGCTTCCACCGAACTCTTTCTTAGGCTTAGGTGGCAATCTGTTTCTACGTTGGAAACAATTGCGGGCGCGCAATGAATAAGAGCTGCCGAACCTCACGTTCGACGCTGCCAGACGGATTCGAATTCGAGTCAGTTCGAACGGTTGATCTCTCGCTTAGCCCGCGCATATTAGAGGCCGAGGCTTTAAATCATGGGCCTCAGTGAAGTGCCTCTATACTCTGCAGCACAATGTCGTTCGGCAACGGCGGTTGCGTGCTCCCGCAACCAAAATTTCCTCAATAAAACAGGACATCTGAGGCGCTTCGCGCCTCGCGAAGCATAAGCGATCATACCCGCCCGTGCTACATCCGTGCTACACCACACAGCAAACTCAACCACACTGGTCACATAAATCCGCACCGCACCACAAGCCGCCCAAGGGCGGCTTTTTGCATTTGTAACCTAACCAAGTGGAAGTACCGTGGAAGCAATAAGCGCCAAAACTCAAAACAAGAGCATTGTTACCGTCAGTACTGTCAGCGTCGTCAGCATCAGCAGCTCTTGCGGCTCCGACTCCAAAATGACAG
The DNA here is from genome assembly GCF_017743755.1 of Shimia sp. R9_3. Classification (NCBI taxonomy): domain Bacteria; kingdom Pseudomonadati; phylum Pseudomonadota; class Alphaproteobacteria; order Rhodobacterales; family Roseobacteraceae; genus Shimia; species Shimia sp. R9_3. The sequence continues at coordinate 24,566 of NZ_JAGHRP010000009.1, forward strand.
ACGCTGCGGTGTGTATGGACGGACAAAAAGTGGGATAGCTCTTTTTGTGATGTGGTATGGTTAAATTTCTCATGTTTTGGAGAAGTAAAATGGTAAAGAGTTTTGTTTTGACGTTAGCAACAATTTTTCTGTCTGCCCCAACTTTTGCTCAAGAAGAATGTGCAGGCCTTGCTCCCAAAGGCGGCGAGGATTTGAAGGAGTCGTTTAAGGGCTCGATAGAGGGCGAGGTCGAAGGTATCGTTTCTAAGCTGGTAAGTGGATCCGCTTCCATCGAAGGTGAATACCTTCGTTTAGAAACCGACACCTTGAAAGACTACCCTGAAGCGAACAAGGTTTTTGTCTGGCAGTCGATTATCTATCTTGCGTGTGTGCGGCCAGACGCGGGTATTGATATAAATAAACTATTCGAGTTGTACCTTAGCGGTCCGCCATCAGTAGAAAGTCGTGTTTGGCTTAACGGTTGTCCTGGCGATCTAGTGTACGGCGAGTTCCGTCCTGAAAGCCCGCACCAGAACTGGAATTTCGAATTTGACTTCGAGAAGCAGTCTAGCATTCTCTGGAAGTCCGATGGTGCGCGCGTTACTGGACGCCTGCAAGCTTCTTGCAACAGCAATGAGATCCAAGTGGTGCTGGATCATCAGAGCCATTTGATTGAGTACTCATGCTCAGGCACTGTATCAAATGCTAAAACGTCGGGTTTATGCCAGTTAAGCGATGGTAGCCAAAACAGCTTCACGGGCAGCTTTAGCTATAAATCGCTATGAGATATCGTTTAGATTCCACCAATATGTTGAAGCTTCAGATTTTCTCGGCTGTTTCAGTACCGTTCTGGATGTTCATTGTATGTGCCAGTGTAACATCCTTGCCATCTCCGATTTTTGCTCAAGATGATTGCGCGAGCTTAGCACCCAAAGGTGGCGAAGAAGTGACGGAGTCTTTCAAAGGCTCGATAAAGGGCAAAGTTGAGGGCCTTGTTTCTAAGCTTGCAGGGGGGCGCGCTACCATCGAAGGTGAATACCTTCGTCTGGAAACCGACACCTTGAAAGATTACCCTGAAGCGAACAAGGTTTTTGTCTGGCAGTCGATTATCTATCTTGCGTGTGTACGGCCAAACGCGGGAATAGATATCAATAAGCTTTTCGAGATGTACCTCAGTGGTCCGCCGAAGGTGAAACAAGCGGAGTCTTGTCAATTTCCGCTTGATCCAAGGGCCGCAGATTTTGATCCACCGAACGCAAAAAATTCGCTTGGAAACGTACCAAATGGCTTCAAAAGGGTTTCTCGCCCTGCTGAGCTAGTTAGCCAAGGAAAAGCAGGCGAGGCGTTGAATTTAAGTAGGCTTGGATTAGAGAGTTCAATCTTGGTATCAGGACCCTTCGCGCAGAGTACTTACGCTCAGGCGGATATATACGCTAGACTATTAATGGATTTCGGGGCCACCGCTGAAGATGGGCGGGAACTGACGCTTCTGCGTAACCGCTACGGTGATGACATCGGCACCTATGGGTGCTTCGAAAAATGAAATTCACAACGTCAAAGCCCGCGATGTAGCCACTCCGGCTGAATAGTAGCTTCCAATGGGGGTAGAAAGCAGGAAACGACTGCTTTGGCTGCTTAGCTGGTCACGCAAAAGAAAAGGCCCCGCCAGCATCGCGGGGCCTATCTATGTGGCTTGTCTATACTTTAAGGCGAACTAATCTCAATCACCCTCACTCCCGCCTTGCCTGATCTGTTGAACGCGACGCTCACACCACGTCGCCTCAGCACCGGCAAGACCCTCCTAAGCTCCGCCCCAAGCCGTGCATCACTACGCGGAAAGCTCTGGCTGTCTTCAGTGATGCTAGGAAAGCGGTCTCGAAGCGTCTGCCGCAATTCCGTCGCTGTACCGGTCCAATGGCTGCGCCCACCCATCAGGGAGACAATTGCCAGAGCCACAGGATTGTTTTCAACCGCCGCTTGGTCGGCCTGTGCGCGGTTTGCTGCGTAGGAGGCCAGAAACGCGCCCTGAGGCCACCCGAGGGATTTTTCGGCAACCACCACCCATTTGGTAAAATCGGCCATCCTTGGGGCCTCTGAGAGTCTCACAGAGTCGATCTCCCACAGCGCGCAGGATACGGCATCCAAGAAGCCGCCCAGGATCGCAGGCAAGGCTTTCTCAAAATCGCGATGGAACTGTCCCAGGGTCTTTCGCTTGTGAGGTGGAATGGGGTTCCGTGCCGCCCATTCCCGACCAATGATGCGCCCGTCTGGCAGCCATTCGGGCAAGCAGGCTGTGCAGGCGGATACGGCAGGCTTCTGCAATTGCGGCAAACGCAATGGGTTTCCAATCACCAATCATTTGCGGTCACCTCGCGCAGACGCGCAATTTCAAATGCGTCTATAGACGATGAATTCATCAATGCCACCTAAGTCCAGATCGTGTCATCGGCAACCGAAAGATCGTCAAAGTGACAATACCGAATGAAGCCTTATTGTTGGTGTTCTTTTTTGGGCAAGAAGTCTACGTGGCAAACCGATACACCTCTCGTTTCAGGCCGGACAATTCCAGTCTGGATGAATCGGTTAAATTTGTAAGCTTTCTAGCTGGATAGGATAGGTTTGGCACCGCTTGAGAACCAAGCCTGCTTGTATACCAGCCAAATTCTTTGGCTCCCCAATATCGGGGAGTAGGAATGGTCGTGGATCTATGTCGGGCCTAATCTCGGAAACGCCCCAATCTCCTGTTTCGGTTTCTCGGAACACGACGGTAGCGGTCTGCAGACCAGGTAAAAGTCTCAAAATTTCATCACACGCAGACTTAAGACCTTCGGTAAGCTTCACGTCCGTGTTGATCACACTCAACATGCGAGCGAAGGTTCTTGGCTGAGGGAGAAGCGTGCCTCTTGGCAGCACGTCGTCAGGAGCCAAAAGCTCCCTTCTGGACTGCCGTTGCGACAAAGAGATCGATCCGCGTCGAAAGAAGAGGGTTCTCTCGAGTTGCTCCAATGTACTTTCTTCGCCAGTCGCACGCACTGATTGATATTCAAGCTGCGCGGCGGCGATTACTGCGCCTCCCACAATGGCGACTTCCAAGGAAGAGTCGGTTTCGAAGGGCTGAAAAATGATTTCCCAATCAGAGTAATTCTTCGTCAGAGATCGAAGACGATTTAAATCTTCAACCCAATGAGTTTTCATCTTATGCCGACGCTGAATCGTAAATGCTCGACCAATGGGGGTTGCGCGATCATGCCAGGCGATTTCGGTATGATCCAAGGGAAAATGCGATGCCACATTTACGCCATTGGCATCGAGCGCATCGCGGAGAGCCAGCCAACGCCACGGCGCAAGCGCACTTCTAACAGCGCTGGAATTCTGTTGTAGAGAATAGAAATCGGCAGCAGCAGACCTTTGCTTTACAAGGATCTTGGGCGTTAAGAACTTTGTTCCAGCACTCGACGCCATGATGGCATCTGCGACTTGTTTGTCAAACGCATCATTTACCTCCGGCGCATAGGAAACGTTGACCTCATTCTCGGTACGGGGAATGGTCTGATCGCCACTGTTGAACGTTTGGCCAAACAGGCTTTCAAAAAAAGGGACATGCGAACCATGCGTCGCGTGCCGGAAAACGCCACCGACGGGTCTGCTGTTCATCTCACATATAGAGGCGTTTTTTTCAGCAAGAGGCGCGGCAAAGTCTTCAGATAGTACGTCTATACCCCAAAATGCCGTAGGATCGACGGCACGCGCTGCGTCTTGTGCCATTTGCGCGATATCTGGATGGATTTGGTTTGTGATAGGTACCAGGTCAGCGCCATCAGTAAAATTAGGCGAAACTCCAAGCAAAACCAATTTGCCGCGTTGGGGGACATCATCGGGTTGCAGCCCTTGTAGCGTCAACAGCCGTCGTTGGCTGATGTTGAGCTCGAGCAGGTGCGCATCCTGAGTAGCCGGCAGAGTTGCACGCGCCGCGTTTTTGATTTCAACAAGCTCGGAAATCGTTCGGATCCCATCTCCGACAACATGCGCAGGCAGCCGTAAGTAGGCCGCAACGATTTTGTCACCAATCAATAGAATTCTGATATCGACGCCTTTGACGTACTCTTCAACTATCACCGGCCCGTTTCGCGAAACCGACTTTGCGTATTCAAACGCCTTTTTAAGTCCGTGGTGCGACTTAATGTTTGTTGTCACGCCTTTGGCTTCAGTTCCAAACACAGGCTTCACAACCGCATCACCACGCAACTTGTCAAAGGCGTCATGAGCTTGCGTCAAATCGTTGCAAACCTTTCCGTAGGGAACGGAGATACCCTGCGCGCTCAGAACAGTTTTGGTCAGAAACTTGTTGTTGCTAAATTCTTCGGTGATTGGACTGACCCAAGAAGGGCGAGTAACATCCATCCCGAACAAGTTTCCGTCGGTTTTGCACAAAAAATTTGGGGGCGATTTGGGGCCCAAATAAGTGAGCTCAACGCCGAATTTTTTTGCGGCCGCATCAATTTGCCCAAATCGCCAACGGGTTGGCTTTGATTCATATTTGGTAAATTCGCGGCACTCAGAAGGGAGCGCATCGTAGGCGCGCTGACACGCTTCCACGTATTCTGGATGGAGCTCGTCAACCAAGTCATTCACTTTCTCAGCTGTCGATGGTCCATCGGCTTTCTCAGTGAACATGCGAAAGCTTTTTGGCCTTGCCTCCTTTACAACCAACCGAGCAACGCGCGCGTTTGCAGGGCCCTCTTCAAGAGCACGGCAGAACGGTTTCAACTGATCTTCGGTACAAGTGACCATTGCCTCTACACGGCCGTCTGGTCGGTTTCGAACCCATCCTTGAATACCCAAGGAAATAGCTTTTTGTAACGTCCACTTGCGAAAGCCGACTTTTTGAACTTTGCCGTAGACGAGGAGGTGGTAGCAGTCACGTTCAGACATACGGGATATCATTGAGGCTAGGCACCGTTAGATCCAGCAGTGCGGCATATGCTTTGTCATTCCTGCGTAATTTTAAGGGCAACTGCATAGACAAAGACAAGAGACGCCGGTCAGCGAAGGGATTCATATAGAACTGATTGGGAAAACCATGCCAACGCGCACCCTGGCTATGTGGAAGCGTTATGTCCAGCCATGCGAGGTCATGCACCTTGTTCTTTCCTTGAGCGGGCAGCGTTTCATACCATTCCAGAAAGGCAATAAACCAAAGCTGAAAATCCCGTTGTGTTTCATCCGGCCCGTAGATTCTAAGCCGTTTGACGGCGTGTTCTAAATTCAAGCTGCCTTCGCGTTGCCGAGCCCAATTTGTCGCCCGAAGTATGCCCATAATATTCCCTCTCAGAACAACAAAGCCTTTCGGCAGCTGTTCGTGTACAGCGAGAGTCTTCACTTCTGGCCCAAAAGTGGCGTAGCCATTCGATAGAAAATAACGTTGCCGATGTTTGAAAGTCGTCTTCTGAAAGCTGTAGAGTTGGTGGCGGATGCTTAAGCGTTCACAAATCTTCTGTGCAATATTTGCGTCTTGGCCAGATTGCTTGTGAAACCGCCAGGTAAACGCAAATTCGGCGCTTTGGACATCTTCAATCCCTGCACCAAGCAAACATCTGGAATCCCGCCCACCGGAAAGCGGCAAGATGCACTTATGGTTCCTAAGCAGAGCCCGTAAATTTTGAGATAGCCGCTCATTGATGCTTGCCACAACTTCGTTGACCTGATCTTCAGGCCTCGTTTCAAGATCTGTGTCATGCCGGGGCCAGAAGCGTTTGGGACGAAAATCACGCAGGCCAAGATAGTGGTTCCCGAGCAGCCGTTTCACTCCAAAATCTCTGGTATGGCCCAGCGAATACTGTTTGCGGCGCCCTGTAATTTCCTGCCAGGGAAAAATGGGATTCGGGTGAATTTCTCGATCGAGACAAAGGCACAAAGAGGATGCGACGATGCGAGCATCCGGATCATAGACCACAGCGTAGTCGGCAACCGGATCTGTATAAACTCTTTGAGCGTCGTTGGTTAGAAAGATCGCAACATAGCGGCCAGCGAGCCCTATAACGTAACGCTCAACTACATCCCAGAAATTCACCGAAGTTTCTTCGCAAGGCAGTGTTTGAGTACCGTCGACGCAATGCCCATCACTGTCGACTGCGACTCCTAGGATAAAGCCAATAGGCAAACCCGTGGCAGACACGACTTTTGCTACGGGTAAATCCTGACAGTGCTTAAGGTGCCAGCCGTTGAGGCTTTTCTCCGTCCATTCGGGTACATCTAGAGTTCTGTTCTGGGTAAGAAGGAACTGGTTTCGAAACGTAGCCTCAAACGAAAAACTGTTTTTTTCGCATAGTTTCTGCGCGATTAGCATGTCTTGAACCCGATATCGGCTTTTTAAATTTCGAAAGTGAACCGACAATAGTAGATGTGAGCCCACTTCCAAGTCTAAAAACGCTCAAGCCATCTCGGGGACTGCCAACTTGTTGGCACGTGTTCGAGGGGGTAGACTGCTTTGTGAAGACACCGACCTAAATGCCGCGCCTGAGAGGCTTCTGTGTCCCACTCAAGGTTATTTCCTAAGCTGTTTGGACTCACGCCGTTTTGCTCTTTGTACGGCGGATGCTGAGGATTTGATTGCCAATTTGTCCAAGTCTTTGAACGATCCCGCGACCAAAGCTGAGGCCACGAGGATCATCCAGTCTCTGTTCGAGAACACTGACCTTCTGCCCAATACGCCCGGCGTTTTGGACATTGAGTTGGTTGGCAAACTGGCTGGTCTCTTGTGTTTGGGGGCATCCTAAAACGAACAAAGCCGCCCTGCGGCTGTTTGATGTTCTAGAGCACTGGTTGCGGGGCACGCAATTACTGATAACGAACAAAACGGGACTGCAGAGCATAAAGACTTCGCGCCGAACACCTTCATCCTGCCACGCCAAATCAATAGACAAACAAAGCGCGTATTTTCTATCAGATGCGGCTCATTCAATGCGTACTCCCTGAATCCTGGATACTGCTTTAGAACAATCCATCGTAAAAGGTACCGTCAGCGAAGACGAAACTATCTACCTGCCCATCTAGGAAATCCTGCAGCCGGTCTGCATCGCCATAATTACTTCTGGCTTGTGACGTACCCAAGCGCCAAGGCTTGTGATTTCAACAAAGTCATTGACGCCGTCCAGCACCGCGGCGCTCGGCCCAAATTGAGCGCCACTCCTGGCAAGTGCGGTGTTCCCGGCAATCAGATCCGTGCTATCACCATTGAACTCCCATTGACCAAGCAGATTGACTGACGGCTCTGGATCCACAGTAATTTTCACTGTCGCGGTAACCAAACCCCCGTTGCCATCTGAGATCGTATAGTCAAACGTCTCGACCGCCGCGGCTGTCGAACTCAGGCCCGCAAAGGCGCCATAGCAGAAGGTGCCTCTGCATTCAGCGTCACGAGCGTACCTGAAGCCAAGACTGTCGCCACACCCAGCGTGGCGCCGGCGGCGCAAAGGTTGGTATCGCGCGGGAAGCGGTGGTGTTTGAATGGCGATCTACGCGGGATCGGCAACTCAAAACACTGAACGTACCCAATGTTGCTATTAACGCAACAGCCACCCTTTTGCAGGGCCAAGACAGCCGAAAGCAGCCCTCTGAAATCGGTGCGCCCTATGAGGCAGACAGAGCCTAAAACGCCCCCAATTTCGACGGAATTAGAAATTGCAGACCAAGATAACGCCCCGCCGCTTCTCATTCCAAACCACAGAACGAAGAACCACCCTACTGCTCCATAGACCTCAAGCAGCGTGTCACGAGGGCATCCGTATCCAAAATCAGTACGGAGTTCAGCGTGCCAAACGTATTGGTGTGCTGTATGCAGCCCGCCACATCTTCGGCAACGCTCCTTTCGGTGTTCTGCTTATCGATGGGCTTGAGCGCAGCAATCTGATTTTCAGTGGTCATGATGATCTCATCCACGGAGTCTACCAAAATCCCAAACCTCTGCCCCTTGTGTTTGAAAATCAACACCTTTTGGTCGGCTGTCTTGGTGGGAGGCATGCCATAGAGGAGACGTGGATTGAGCAGTGTGATCAGATCGCCCCTAAGGTTAATGATCCCTTCTACAAATTTCAGTGCAAAGGGAGGCTCCAGCAATTCCGCAGGGCGCTCAATGACTTCGCTGACCTTTGATGTTTCGAGCGCGAAGCGTTTGTCGAAGGTGAACTGAATGAACGTGCGTCGAGTGGTTCCGCGAAGATCTGTGGATGTTTCGCTGCTGTCTGCTTCTGGCGGGTAAATCTCCTGGCATGCCTTTGCGGCTTCCATAAAGCCTTTGTCTTCTTGAAGCATTTCCGGCTTAATCATCATCACGATGCGATTTTCTTGATCAATCAGACAGCCTTCGACCAGATCCCCACAAGGAAGCGCAAGTTTTGCAAACGGAAGAATCTCATCTTCGTAGTAGGGCAGGATGCTGTCGATAGAATACACCATCAGACCGACAGGCCCTTCTGGTGTCTCAATCACCAACATGCGCCGTTCTTGCGGCGGTTGGGTGAATTCGATCACCGGCTCATCGCCGAGAAAGCTGCGGAAATCGATCACCGGCAAGATGACTCCGCGCAGATTTGCGGTGCCCAGGATATGACCATGCGCAAAGAGCGACTGATCCAGCTTAGGCAACTCTCGCACTTCTTTCACGAAACGAAGATCAATGGCGCAAGAGGTGTGACCGGTCTGGAACGAAATGCAGGAGTGGCGTTTGCCCCGTGAAAATGCCTGACGGCTCGCTTCTGCACTGCTGTTGCTGCGCGGAAGTTTCTCCAGGTTCAGCAGCTCCTGAGGATCAAGGATCTGGACAAGCCGGTCGCCACCCTCAAACTTTAAAACGCCTTCGATAACAATATCTTTGATGCCACGATCGTTGGGCTTGAAATCAACTCGCGCTGCATCCTTGCCGTTAAGAACTTCGCTTGTGCGGTCAAACAACAGGCCAATGCTATGTGCCCCATGTTCGATAATCGCAACCTTACCAGCCTTGTCCTTGGGTGCCTCCGGGTATTCCAACAGCTTGCGCAGATCGACTACCGGAACGATCTTTTCGCGCAGATTGAAGAGCCCAAGCATATAGTCAGGGGACAAAGGGACAGGTGAAATGTCTTTGGGCTCGTTCACCACTTCTTGGACCGATGACACCGGAATGGCGAATTCGGTCTCTCCGATCATGAAGGAGCCGTAGATCGCTTTTTGTTGCTTCTCTTGCGCTCTCCGCGCGGGTTTTGGCGTTGAGGCAAAAGACGTCGGTTCCGTGGCTGGAGTTGGCTCTTGCCCAATCGGAGCCAGTCCATCGGAGGTTTTCAGCGCTGTAGATAGCTGATCCAAAGTCAAATCCATATTCTATTCTCCCAGTCGCGGGATGTGTGCGACGGTGAACTCCCCGCTGGTGCAGTCAATCGTCACCTGCCGTCCTTGCAAGCCACCGACGTCCTCATAAATGTTGCGCAGCCCCGCCTGTCGCAGGACTCCATAGGCAAATTTGGCGTTGATACTGCCAACCAATCGAGCGGGATCGGTGTCCGCAGGCATGGTCATATTCGCGCCACCAACGATCAGTGCCTTCACCTTGCGAATGTTGGAGGCGTTGAGATCCATCATTGATTGCAACGACCAAAACGCCTGATCTACATGCCGGCCGCTCAGCTTTTCACTTTTGTTCCCGGACTTTGACAGCAGACAATGCGCCAAACCAAAGATGCCCTCTGCCGGGTAGAGCAGGCCCAGGCCGATACAGGATCCGAGGATGGCCGTGAGAGATTGTCCCTCTCGGCCGACTTTGACCTGCCCGATCTGGACATGCAGTTTTTCATTTGCGGCCGTCGTCATTCCGCCCCCGCGCGCGCTGTGGGCTGGTAAATGATCGGAGCGACCTGCGAAAAGTCGGTGCTCAGGTTGGTCAGTGTTTCACTCTCACCAATATAAAGCACACCGTCGGAGCGGATCATTCTTCTGACATGAGCCAGTATTTTCTCCTGATCTTCAGGGGTGAAATAGATCAGCACATTGCGCAAAAACACCACGTCAAAACCACCCGCACCGCTCATTTTTTCGAGCAGGTTGTGCAGCTTGAACTTCAGCCGTGATCGCACCTGAGGTACGGCCTTATAGCCATTGGTGTCATCGCCCTTCATGTGTTTTTGAAACAGCTCGGGTTGCGCGGTGCGGAAACGGGCGATTGCACGCCCGTTGTAAACACCGGTCTGGGCAATATCCAAAACACGGGACGACACATCCGTACCCAGCACGCTGTAGTCAAACCCAGGGTGCTGAAGGCGTTGCTGCTCCAGCAACACCCCAACCGTATGCGCTTCCTCACCCGTGGACGCAGCAGCAGACCAGACCCGCATTTTTCGCCCACCGGCTGTCTTGTGGAACTCCGGCAGGAACGTTTCTGTGAAATGATCCCAGACCCGGGGCGTGCGATAAAAATAGGTCTCGTTTGTTGTCACCCGATTGGTGAGTTCCTGCATCTCGCCAGGGTCATTGGCGAGCCGGGAGATGTAGGAGGAGAAGCTCGGCTCCTCCACCTCCCGCAGGCGTTTGCGCAAGCGACTGATCAGCATCGACCGGCGGTTCTCCGCAATCGTGATGCCTGTCGTCTTATGCACAATTGCGCGCAGTTTTGAGAACTCGCTGTCGCTCATGCTGGTTTCTGCAACATGTGATGTCATCAAAAGCCCTTTCCTTGAGTGGTGCGACAGATCAGCCGCCCAGCTTCGCAACTTCCGATTTGAGCTCTTGAGCCCCGCCACTCAAATCCACCGTCGCAGCGGCAATCGCATCGGAGGCCACAACGGCTTCCTCAGATGCGTCAACAATGCTCTGAATGGCTTCGGCCACATCCCGTGCAGCAGTCTGCTGTTCATTCGCCGCAACGGATATTTGCGTGATGGAGTCCGTTGTTTCCGAAATCCCCGAGAGGATTTTGGTGAATGCGGCACCGGCCTCGCGGGAGACCTCACTGCCTTGCGTCACGCGCTTAACAGTGTCGTTGATCAGCTTGCTGATTTCCTTGGTAGATTGCGAAGACCGTTCGGCCAGTTTGCGCACTTCATCCGCCACAACAGAGAAGCCGAGGCCATGTTCGCCTGCGCGGGCCGCTTCGATCGCTGCGTTGAATGCCAACAGGTTGGTTTGGCTGGCAATTTCGCTGATTGTCTTCACAATTTCGCTGATCTCCTCTGAGGAGGAGTTGATCAGATCCATCGCCTCGATGGAGCGTTCGATCGCCTTTGCACCCAGATCAGCTTCTTCTTTGGTCTTCTGTGCAATTTCATCAGAGCGGTTGCTGTTTTGGGCAATCGAGTCAATGGAAGCGCTCAGTTCCTCTACAGAGGCACTGATTTCTTCCGTGGTGCAGCCAAGGGTTTGCGCCCCGCTGGCCACGGTTTGCGCTTGTTCAGAAATCCCGCTGGATTGATCCGCAAACCGCGTTGCAATGCGGGTGACCTCTTTCTCCACCTGTTTCGCGGCAGTGATGTCAGTGGCGAATTTGACCACTTTCACCGGTTTGCCGTCCGCATCAAACACCGGGTTGTAGGAGGCGTTGATCCAAACTTCGGCGCCGTCCTTACCAAAGCGTTTGTATTCCCCTGCAGAGAACTCACCCGCAGCCAGATCTGACCAGAATTTGGTGTAGGCCGGAGAGTTTACATAGGCAGGCTCACAGAACATTCGGTGATGGCGCCCACGGATCTCTTCCATCGAATATCCCACGGTTGCCAGAAAATTCTCGTTGGCAGTCAGGATTGTGCCATCCAACTCAAACTCGATCATTGCCTGCGCCCGGCTGATGGCCGCCATCTTGCCATCCTGCTCTGCCGTGCGCAGCTTTTCTTCGGTCACGTTGGTGGCAAATTTCACGACTTTGAAAGGCTTGCCATCGGAATCAAAAATCGGGTTGTAGGAGGCGTTGATCCAAACCTCGGCACCGCCTTTACCAAACCGCTTGTATTCGCCGACCGCAAACTCACCAGCGGCAAGGTCTTCCCAAAATTTGCGGTATTCAGCGGTGCTTACATAATATGGGTCGCAGAACATCCGATGATGCTGGCCGCGGATTTCATCCATAGCGTATCCGACCGTAGTCAGGAAATTTTCATTGGCTGACCGAATGGTGCCATCCAGATCAAATTCGATCACAGCCTGCGCTCGGCTGATCGCAGCCATCTTACCGTCCTGCTCTGCAATCCGGCGTTTTTCTTCGGTTACGTTTGTGGCGAACTTCACAACTTTGGTAGGTTTGCCGTCCGCATCGAAAATAGGGTTGTAGGACGCATTGATCCAAACGTCGGCCCCGTTTTTGCCAAGCCGCTTATACTCACCCGCAAAGAATTCTCCGGTTGCAAGGCGCATCCAAAAATCACGGTAATCCTCCGAAGCTGCATAAGCTGGCTCGCAGAACATACGATGATGCTTGCCTTGAATCTCGTTCAGCTCATATCCGACGGTTGTCAGAAAATTCTCATTCGCGTTGAGAATGGTCCCATCGAGTTCAAACTCGATTACCGCCTGCACGCGGTTGATCGCATCCACAACCCCCTGCAGATCGGTATTTGTATCCGTTGGCTCCGTTGCCCCAGTCGCTGTACGCGCACCCATGATTTGGCCCTTTCAGAAATAATCCCGGAGCCGAAAATGACGGGAGACAGGTTAAGATTTGGCTATTTTAGGTTGTTTTGCGGGGAGGCATATTCTTAAAATAATCAGCAAATGCCCGCGCGTTTTTCATTGTTACTCAGAGGGTTTTAGGGTCAGGACTCATAACCAATAGATAACGATCGCTGCGAGGGCGATTGCTGACAGGAAGACCTTCAGGCACCTGTTATAGCGGATTGCCACACGACGCTAATCCTTCAACCTGCCGAACATGATTTCGATCCGGTTGCGCCGTTGGTAACGACGCTTGTCGTACTGAACCGGTTTCTTTCGCTGCTTCCGGCCAGGGATGCAGGCGCGTATCTCCTTGCCTTCCAACGCTTCCCGGAACCAATCGGCGTCATGGCCTCGATCCCCGAACAGCCAACTGACATCGGGCAGACCGCTCAGCAGTACCCGCGCACCAATGTAATCGCCGACCTGACCGGCGATGATGATCAGGTTGAGAGGACGCCCCCGGCTGTCGCAGATGGCGCGCTGCTTGGTGTGACCGATCAAGCGTCCACGCCCCTTCTTACGCCGAACTGGTCGCGGTACGGTGGGCCTTTAGGTAGGTTGCATCGATCATCACGATCTTCTCTTCACCGTGTTCGGCAGCCAGATCAGCCATCATCTGGGCAAAGATGCCTTTGTCGTTCCACCGCTTTCAACGGTTATTGAGCGCCTTGTATGGGCCATAAACCGAAGGGGCACCGCGCCATCTCAACCCACTACGATTAATGAAGATAATGCCGCTCAACACACGTCGATCATCAACGCGTGGTTTGCCCTGGGACTTGGGGAAGAAAGGCTCAAGACGTGCCAACTGCGCATCCGTCAACCAAAAAAGGTCAGACATGGTCACCGCTCGATTTTCGAACCGTGAATCACGCAGCCAAGCAGAAATCAAAGGGTCCTGACGCTAGCGCGAAGTTCCAAACCGTTCTTTCTGCACATTCGAAATGTTGAACTCATGCAGAATGTGCGGAAAATCGTGTTCGCTGCGGTTCGCGAGAGTGTCTGCTGTTTGCACAATGCATAAGGGGCAGCTGCGAACTTTAGCCGTCGTCAGTCAAGGCGCCCGTCGCTACTACGGTTTCGAAGTACTCGACTTTCAAATCGAACGATTTTAGGAGCTTTTGGGTGCTTGGTTTGACCACTGCGTCATCAAAATCGCCTTTCTCGAAGTGCCCTGCAGAAGCGAGGTCAGACCAAAGGCTCGTAACCACAAGTTCGTTGTGTTGACCGTTCACTTTGACCGCAAGGGCAGCCCCTAAATGTCCTGGAAGCTGTGCCATTTCAACGAACGTCGTTCGTTTTAGATGATCAGCATATTGCTCCAATACGTCATCAGTTCCTGCCATTGCTCGCCACCAACGGATAATCATGTTGTCCTCGCTTTAATTTACTTTCTGTCGCCGCCAAAGCCGCCGTTGTTTTAAGCCGATGCGTACTTGTCGCCTACGTCATTGCGCACGGGATGTGTGTCATAAAAGATCGGTATAGACGCAAACCTGCCACTCTCAGAGAATTTGAAATAGTCTACGCCCTGAAAAACGATCTGATCGCCGTTCTTCAATGTCCAGTCATACTCAAAATGAGTGGCAGCACTATCTCCGTATTCGCCGACAAGAACGTCAAATACTGTGAGTTTGCTTGCAGAGGAGGCGTCGCCCAGCTTCTTGAAGAAGTCAGCTAGGTTCATCTTGCCAAGAAACGGGGACACCACGTGTGCTTCCGTGTCAAAAAGCGATATGATGCAATCGATGACCGATGCCGTGAGAAGCTCGAAATATCTACGCACGTGCGCGGTCTTTTCCGCTGATGTCACTATAGATCTCCTTTTTCATTGGTCATGCCAACAAATGGACTTTGCTTTTTCTTCTTTCAGCCGCCTGCTTTGTAATGCGACATGAACATCGCAATACAGTCGTCGCGTACTTCTTTTTGCGTCGAGTTTTCACCAAGAAAGAACTCAGGCCAGAAATAGAAGTTTTTGACCATAGCAAGCAGTTGGTTGGTCGCGAATGCCGGATCCGCCTTGCGAAGCGCGCCCGCGTCCATGCTTCGCTGATCAGTAGCGTGACGGGATAGTCGTGTGTTTCGCTTTCACTAAAAAACGAACGAGTGCGGTCAAAATCCCGGATCACCTCTGACAGAACCATGCGGTTCAAACCGATTGCGGTCTCGTCAGTTATGACTGTGATGTACCGCCACAGCGCCTCCTTGCTCTCGAAGTGATTGTAGAACGTGCGACTCGAAACCTGCGCTTTTCTGGCGATTGAGGTGGTCTTGGTCCCTAGAAATCCCTGCTCTCGGTACTCATCGATCGCCGCATCGATAATACCTTTCCTTTTCTTTTCAGTGCGTTTCACGATCTTCGATCATAAAAGTAAAATTATATGTTTACAAGAGGCACTCACTCCACATAAGTAAACACAGTGACTTACTTTTGGGAAGGCGAAACGCGATCCTGGAAACCAGTGGACCACGGCAATGAACCATCTCTCAAGACGCCACCTCATCCAAACCGCCTCGCTTGCCTCCCTGATGTCCTTCGCGGGCTGGGGCGCACGCGCAAAACAGACATCCCTTCCCATCAACGCAGGAGCTTCTGAAATGTCCTTCAAGCCCGGTACAAACCCCGTCACATTCAAATCCTTCGGCCTCGATCTTGTGGGCGATCTGTATTTGCCTGAAGACTTCGACCTGGCCAAGACCTACAAGGCCATTGTCGGTGCCAGCCCCTTCCCGCAGGTCAAGGACCAGATTCCAGCGACCTACGGCCCCGAAATGGCCGCGCGCGGTTTTATCTATCTTGGCTTTGACTACATGGGCATGGGCTCCTCTCCGGCGCTTCCCGGCGAACATATGAAATCACGCTACATGTTCCGGCTGATCGAAAACACGTGGGATGCTGTTTCCTATCTGGGGACACTTCCGTTCGTCGATGAGATCTATGGTCTCGGCGTCTGTCAGGGTGGTTCCATCATTGCCTCTGCGTCAGTTACAGATCATCGGATCAAGAAGATCGTCACAGTGTCTGGCATGATGGCAGCTGACGCTTTCCAGTGGGGTGATCGTGGCATTGCCGATCAAATGATCGCAGCAGCAAATTCCTCCAAGCAGAAGATGTATGAAATTGGCAAAGCGGACTACTGCTGGCCAAACGTCCTGGACGACAGCATGACGCGGGAAGAGTACAATGCGTTGGGCATTCCGATGTCGGACGACACTTATAATTATTATGGCAAGGATGGCGTCGCAGGCCCAGGAAAGGTCAAGAACTTCACCAATGAACACATCGGCGACCAGCCCATGCAGTCTTTGATTTCGATTGGTGAGCATTATGCAGACAAGATCACCCAACCGACGATGGTGATCTATGGACCGAACGCGGCGACAGCAATCTGTTCAACCAATTTCATTGACCGTCTGACAAACAACCCAGAAGTTCGCGCTTTCGATGAATTCAGCCACGTTGACTTCTATTGGAAGCCAGAGACCGTGAAAGCGTCCTGCGACGCAGCGGCGGAATTCTTCAACAAATAAAGTGGAGTAGCCAAGGCACTGAGGATTTGGCGCCGATTGTCGCCAGGTTCATATGTCAAGAGAAAGGCCCGGAAGATGGCAAAGGCATCTCTGTGGAACGTGGTGAATGGCATTCCGAAACTCATAGTCGGAACCGCCATTCACCCATTATTGCGCACTCTGAGAGGTCCAATGGAAGAACCGCAAACGCAATCCGAGCTGGCCAATCTGGTCAATCAGACCCGTGTTCATGAAATCCGTGCCGGGTATACCCACCGTTTCATCCGCTTGATGTTTGTGACCGTAGATGATCGCGTTTTCTGCCGCCGTTACCAGTACGGCGAGCGTTCATGGCACAGCGTGTTCCTCTCTGATCCAAGCGGACAGCTCAGACTGGACAGTGTTGTGGCAAACATCGATGCTGCCCCGCCGAAGGACATGGATGAGATCATCCCTGCAGTGGATCAGGCCTATGCCGATGCTCTGAAAAAGCTTGGAGCCGGCTTCATGCTGGCTGGCGCCATCGAGAAACGGGCGCAAGGCAGTACCATGGAGATCTTTCTGACTGACGCCCCCGTTGTCACCGCAAAGACGCTTAGCAGAAGGTAGGCAAAACCGATGAAATGGTATCACTATCTGGCCGCTTTTGCCGTCGGCTTCTTCTTTGGAAATGCAGTGCCACATTTGGTGGCTGGGGTCATGGGCAATGCTTTTCCATCCCCATTTGCCACACCACCCGGAGTGGGTTTGTCTTCACCACTCGTCAACGTCCTTTGGGGGCTGACGAACATCTTGATCGGCTACGTGATGCTGCGCCTAAGCAGGGCTCAGATTTCTCACACCGGTTCGATGGTTGCCATGTTCATGGGTTTGACGGTTGTCAGCGTCATGACCAGCATTCTGTTTGGGAATGCAATGGGCAGCCCAAGTTTCTAAAAAATTACAGGGATATCTCCAATGACCCATCCAAACCCTTTCGGCCCCAAGGGCTGGACCCCCGAACGTGTTGGTGATCTGACCGGCAAAACCATCGTCATTACCGGTGCCAACGCGGGGGCAGGATACGAGGCGACCCGGGTTTTCCTGTCCAAAGGCGCAAGTGTCGTCATGCTGAACCGCAGCGAACCAAAGTCCGAGGCTGCAATCGCCACGTTGAAGCAGGAATTCGGCCCTCAGGCCGATGTTCGATTAATCCTTATGGATCTGGCCGACCTTGCCTCGGTACGCGCCGCAGCCGATCAGGCATTGGCCGAAGTGCCGCAAATCGACGCTCTGATCGAAAATGCCGCCATTGCCCAGGTTGCGACCCAACAGTTCACGAAGGACGGGTTCGAGAGCCAGCTGGGCACGAACCACTATGGCCATTTCCTTCTAACTCGGTTGCTGTTTGACCGGCTGGTGCAAAGTCAGGCGCGTATTGTTGTTGTTGGCAGTAACGGCCACAAGATGGGACTGAAGCGGGTGCAGTTCGAAGACATGAATTTTGACGGCAACTACAACCCACATACCACTTACTGCCATTCGAAATTCGTGCAGATGATGTTCGCGTACGAACTGGAAAGACGTGTCGCCGAAGCAGGCCTGCCGGTCTCCGTCCACGTTTGCCACCCAGGCGCGGCGCGCACGACGCTGTCTAAGGAAGAGGCGAACCGAATGACCAGAGTCTTGTTCACCTTGCTGTCTCCACTGGCGCAATCCGCCGAGCGGGGCGCCTGGCCCGAAGTGTTGTGTGCAACCGAAGAGAACTTGAAACCTGCCGCATACTATGGCCCGACCAAACGCGCCGAAATGGTCGGCCCGGTTGGCGAAAGCATGTTGGAGAAGAGCGTGCTAGACCCGGTTCAGGCCGCGCAGCTTTGGGAGCTTTCCGAAACGGAGGCCGGTACAAGCTGGTCGATCCAGAAACAAGAAACTGTCTCATAAGGAAAGTATACAGTTTCGACTGCTTGTTTCTGTAGCGTAACAAAACGAACGGTTGATCAATCGTAACGAATGCTGGATCATTTCAAATGAAGCACCATTCAGAAGTTGGCGAGACTATCCTCGAGGAAGATACGGGAGGCCGCGCCTTCCTCTATGTTAGTTTCAGCTCATATGCTTGCCGAAGAACTCGATCATCGTTTCGGGGTGTTCACCAAAGAAGTTGTAACCGATGAAGCGGCGCGTATCGCCGTCTTCGATCCAGTGCAGTTTTTTGCCCGGGTTCGGCAGCAGGTCAAATGTGGTCTGCACGTCCTCCGGGACAGTCCAGACATCATCTTTGTTCTGCACAATATAAGTCGGCATTTTGATGTTCTTGGCGAACAGATGGGGCGTCATCTCATTCAGGTTCAGCCCCCTCACGCTTTCGACTTCTTGCGCAAACGTATCGAAGAACTCTCCCAGACCCATGCCATCAAGGGCGACCTTGGACATGATATTGATTGATGCAGGCTGGGCGCAGACAAACGCTTTCACATCTTCGAAGTATTCCGGGCGCTCGGACATGGCGTGGATCGCTGCGCCACCACCAGCACACGGGTTGAACAGGCCAACTTTCATTTCTCGCAAGTCTTCCCGCGACTTGACGTAGTCAAAGGCCGCGATGACATCTTTGTACTCGTCGGAGAAACCCTGTCCCCAAGCATTGTCCGGGGCGGAGTCGCTTTCGCCGTGGTTGCGAAGATCATAGGCTAGGACGTTGTAGCCCGCGTCGTGCAATGCCTTGTGCACCTTGCCGAACTTCACCTCGACATTCTGAAAATTGCTCCAAGGCTCCAGATGACCCGGAAATCCATAACGATTGAGGGTGGCCGGATGGTTGCAAATGATCAGCTTGTCGGACCCTTCAGCAGGGATGAACCAAGCTGCTAGTTTAATGCCGTCATCGGCAGTGAACGTGACATCTTCAAACTCCATTCCGTAGTCCTTGGGCGTCTCCAATATAGGCGCGCGCTCTCCATCAATGGAAACATAGCCACGGGCCACCGCTTTGAGCGTTGCAAGTTGTTCTGGGGTTGGTTGACCAGTCATTTTTGTTCTCCTTTGATTGGCGTGTTTGATTGTTCGGGGCCGGCCGTTGGAGCCCGTTGGAAGCGGTTCATGGTGCAGGTCTTTTGAGAAAAGCGGACGCTAGGTGTCGATTGGCACCTTGCCCCGGCCGTCTGGATGGCGGGAGCGCCATTCCGCTGGGGTTTGGTGTTCCCACTTTTGGAAGGCTCGATAGAATGAACCCTGGTCCTCGTATCCTAGAAGGTATGCGATCTCGCTGATGTCGAAATCGGGCTCGTCGAGATACTCGCAGGCTAGTTGATGTCGCGTGTCTGACAACAGAGACTTAAAGCTGTGTCCTTCGCCCCTCAGATGACGCTGCAAGGAGCGCTCACTAATGGCCATCTCACGCGCGATGCTGCATAGTTCCGGGCGACCGGCGGTCAGAGCGCGACGCAGGTGCCAACGGACTTGATCGGTGAGCGATGTGGTGTTCTCGGCCTTGTTCAAATCGGCATCGAGTGCAGCGTCCAACATCGCTAGAAGCTCGCTGTTGTAGCTGGTGAAGGGTATCTCCAAGTCTGCTGTGTTGAAACTAATTCGGGAGCGGGGAGCGTTCCACGCAATGGGGCAATCGAACCAGGTCTCTAGTCGGTCGCTTCGGTTCCGACGTAGCTCGACACCACTAGGCGATATTGATTTCCCAGTTCCCGCCCGGACCATATTCACAAGAAATGAAAAGGTCGCGTCTGTAAGCGCGTTGGGTTCTGCCTGCTGTGCATAGGTCCAAACCGTTGTCACGGCGCACCAGTCGTCCTCGACCGCCACTAGAAACTCTTCAGGAGCACACAGCGCTTTGAAACGCGCAACACGGTGCAAAGCCTCCCCAACGTTTTTTGCGTGGAACGCGACAAGAAAGGACGGCGGCAAGGTTGCTCCGTGCATCGTTTCCGTTAGTGCGAGGCCAATATCATCACCTCCCAGAGTTTGGAGGGCCTCCCACATTGCGAAGAGTTGCTTCGTTGTCATACGCCCTTCTGACGAGAACACGCTTGAGGGCAGTTTTGCATCTCGCAAGAGCGCAGCGCGGCTGATCGACAGGCTCTCAATCGCTTTCCAGAAAGTGTCGGGCGTCTTTATTCGGTCGGGTGTTGGCATCTGCGTTGTCCTTGGTGTCGTGGCTGAGCATAGCCTCAAACACCAAGAAAGTTTATCGCACCACCCGCCAAGTTAGCCGCAGAACGCGCCAAAAATATGTTTCACAGATTACAACTAAGCGGTCATCTGTCTGTCATGCTTTGGCTCGAAGGCAGGTGGGCTCACATTGGAACGCAACCGTTTATTATTCAGCCGATTTTGGTGGGTAGTGGTTCCATCATTTGCTGGCTTGACGGACGCGCGGCCATCATCTCACGCCAGCGCTGAACATTCTCCAGATCAGGACGAGTCAGCCATGGAATGACAAAGGACATCGGCGTCATGAACGAATTCATGAGGATATCTGCCATGGTCATACGGTCACCGGCAATGAAGGTTCTGCCTTCAAGGTCTTTGTTTAGCTGCTCAAGACCGCGTTCTGCCTGTGCTTTCATCCAGGGCATAGCGTCTGTCGCGGGCAGCCGATTGCCTTTGAAAAATGCGATAGCGTCATCGGTTCCGCGCCACCAAGTAACGGCCGGAAGCAGTACCTCACCATAGAGTCGGCGTGTCCACATATTTGTTTCGGCACGCTCTTCGGGTGTATCACCGAACAGAGAAGTGCCGCCTTCTGCAACTTCGTCAAAATAGGCGCAGATAGCGGTGATCTCGGTGATTACCGAGCCGTCTTTCAGACGCAAGGCCGGGACTTCGCCTCGGGCATTCACATTGTTCACGTAATCGGGTTCGCGGTTGGCCAGGTTCTGGAGGTCAATGTGAGTGACATCCATCGACAGACCACTTCGTTCCAGCACGAATTGGCGAACGGTTGCAGGGTTCGGACCTGGAGAGTTGGCATCATAGAGAAGCATGGAGATGGTCTTTCTGAGCTAGAGTGTATACGATATCGTTTACATAAGGTGTGCGGGCATTGATGTAGACGGTTTCGTATACTTAGCGTTCGGAACAAGTCTAAAATGATGTAAAGAATGACAAAAAGAGATGATATTTTGAGTGCAGCCATGGCGGTCTTCCTCGAAGAGGGGCTTCATGGCGCACGGATGGAACGAATCGCAGAAACCGCGAGCGTTTCAAAGCGAACGCTCTACAAGCACTTTGAAGGCAAAGAGGTACTGTTTGGAGAGATAACCGATTGCGTTTTGGAAACCCTCTCCGACATGCATATCCCAGAGTTTGATCCCAATGGGTCATTGGAAGGTCAGGTGTTGGAGGCACTGCGTATCTACTACCATCATGTAACGGACGAACCATTCATGAACGGGGCAAGAGTGCTGATTGGAGAACTGATGCGGAGCCCAGATTTTGCCAGCCAGTTCAACAAGGAGTTCGCATTGATCGATGCGCCGCTCGCGGAGTTTTTGGCAGGCGCCATGGCCTGCGGTCAGTTGAAGAAAAGCGATCCGAACGTTGCGTCTGATCGCCTATTGGCGCTCTTCAAGGCGACGATATTTGTTCCTCTTTTGACGCACGAAACTTCCGTCACCGCGCCTGAAAATTTGCAAAGCGTTGCCAGTGAGAGCGCCGACATTTTCTTGCGGCA
This sequence comes from Shimia sp. R9_3, assembly GCF_017743755.1. NCBI lineage: Bacteria > Pseudomonadati > Pseudomonadota > Alphaproteobacteria > Rhodobacterales > Roseobacteraceae > Shimia > Shimia sp. R9_3. The sequence continues at coordinate 46,398 of NZ_JAGHRP010000009.1, forward strand.
ATTTGCAGTTGGGTAGCACGCCTTGCTTCGGCCTATGAACGCAAAATTTAGTCACGAAATCACTTATGACCTTTGCGCCGTAACACCTTGGGGAAATCAGATGTTACAGTTCTCCTTTTTGCCCGCTCTTCGGCAGAGCGGACATTGGTTTTAGGCGCAGCATTCGTAACTTTGGGCTCATAGGGGTAGTTTGCTGAAAGCGGTGGAGATGTCTGCTTAGGTTCGAAAGATGGAGGACAAAGGTAATGCGAGTGAATATAAGCGGCCGGTAAAAATGGTTCGGTATCGTTGGCTGCGTGCTCCCGCAACCATCGATCAGAACGGCCCGAAGCAAGCGCTCCGAGGCCGTTTTTGTTTGGCCTAATGCAATCAAACCAGCCAGTTCCCCAACAAGCTCTATCTCCATGGCATTTGTGTGAGAGGTAAGCTGGATCTCCTCCAACAAATACCGGATGATCGTCGTCGCTTCGGCTTTGGTCGCAGGATTGTTCAGCGTCTCCGTCAGATTGGCGACCTTGCTACGGTAGACCTCGGAGATGTTAGGGTGAAGTAATACAAGTGACAGGTCGACATTGGAGGAAAAAAGGGCACAAAATGCATTTGGGCGGCACCAATTTGCGCTGTTCTATCTCTCAACAACACCTATTCCATCCAGCAAATTCAGACGGACCAAAGTCTCTCATATTCAATCGATTGCCCCGCCGAGGTAAATCACTGCGCGGCCCTTGGTCCTTGTACCAACCGAATGTGAAACACTGCGGCGGTAACGAAGTCCAAAGCTGAATAGTGGTAACTTAGAACGCTGACTCTGGTACGAGTAGCGCAACTTCGTGATATGCCTCATCCATAGAGCAGTTCAGGTAGCCAAAGCACCAGTTGCGGAATGAAAATGAGCAATAGGAGCGCGCCAATCAGCGGAACTAAGAAGGGCAGAGTGACTCCTACACACTGCACAAATAGCACTTTGCACGCGCGAGACAGTACAAAAAACACCATGCCAACAGGTTGCGTAATAAGCCGATACTGCCGCCTTGGGGCATTTTAAGCCCTATCTAAACGTGCTGAATTGCGCCTGGTTATTAATGTTCTTTTATGGTTAGGAGTTTGATGTGACTATGCCTGTGATCTGATCGGGTGACTTTATGAGCGCAGGATGCGCGCCAATAGACCCCGCGGGCTGAGGTGTGCGGTAGCATACACGCCCATCACTACAGATCCGTTGCCTGCCACCTTCGATTCAGAAACTTCCGACGAGGACCAAATAGAGGGTGGCGGAGAGGGGTAGCCTATCGACTATTTGTCAGGCGTGGGTCTCAGAGGGTAGGAGATTGCGCTCTTCCAGAACTTTTTGCGCAACACGGAAGCACTCCACCCCTTGTGGAACACCGCAATAGATGGCGATCACATGGATTGCCGCGCGGATTTCTTCGAATGTGACGCCGTTGTTGATCGCGCCGTTCAGGTGCAGCTCCCACTCGTGCATCTTGCCCAATGCGCCGATCATCGACAGATTCATGAGTGATCGTGTGCGGGCGTCAATGGCCTCGTCACCCCAGCCAAACCCCCAGCACCATTCGGTCATTGCCTCTTGGAAGGGACGGGTAAATTCATCCGCTGCGGCAAGGTTATTTTCCACATAGTCAGCGCCCAGTGTTGCCTTGCGTTGTTTCAGGCCTGTCTCGAACAGATCGGTCATGTCTTATCCTTTCAAAGAGTAAATCTGGCGCTCAGTCGAGCCCTTCAATAATTGCGACATCGGCTTCGCAGGCCTCGGCGCGGCTGGCGCGGGCAGCGCGGTATTCAGCGCTGTCGTAGCATGCTCGGGCGGCATGGATGCTGTCGAATTCTATTACAACGCGACGCTGCCAGTCTCTGCCTTCCAGGGTTTCAGCCTCCCCGCGCGCCAGAAAGCGCGCGCCGTGGGCGGCAAAGGCAGCGGGGGCCAGGGCCTGATATCCGGCATAGTTTTCCGGGTCGGTCACGGTGACATTTGCAATCCAATAGGCCTTGGGCATGGTCAAGTCGCTTTGTCCTGTTCCGCCAAAAGCCGTTCGGCAATGGCGCGAGTGTCGCTGAGGTGATGGCTGACTGCAGTACGAGCGGCGTCTGGTTTACCGGACGTGATGGCGTCGCAGATGGCCTGCATATGTTCCGCGCCTGAGCGTTCACGGTCGTTCGAAGACAGGGTCATCATACGAAGTCGGCTGATACGGCCATTGAGACGTTGCACGATCTCCCATGCAATATGATGGCCGGCCCCTTCGAAAATCTCGGAATAGAAATCGGCCGAGGCGCGAAATAGCTCGCCGGGGGTGGCACCGTCGCGTTCCCGTTGCAGCCGGTTCAGCGCCGCCTGCAGTCGCTCTGCGCGTTCGGGCGTTATGTTGCGAGCACAGCTTTCGGCGGCCGAGGTTTCCAGCATTAGGCGGATGTCATAGATTTGTCGCGCGTCGCCCCGGCTCATCGGCGCCACAATCGGGCCGCGACCGGGGAGGATGTCGACTAACCCCTCTGCCTCAAGATAGCGGATGGTTTCGCGAATGACGGTACGGCTGACCCCAAGCTGTTCGCATAGCGGGCGTTCGACCAGGCGTTCCCCCGGTTTGAAGTGACCCTCGATAATTGCCTCGCGCATACGCTCTTGCACCATGTCGCGCAGAGTCGCCGGGGGCTGTTCGATCGGGGAAAGTTTCGTTTTGCTCATAATGGTTTGGTTATCAGGGCAGGGGGGTAGCTGCAAGATATTATTGACTAACGGTCTTATGGTATACCATATTGCACCCAACGAATCACAACGAAGGTGCTCTCATGCCTGCTGAAATCCGCAAAACGCTCTTGCATGTCGAAGAAACCCTGATCGAAGGGGGGGAAGCCGCAGAGACTCCGTTGAAGATGATTGCTGCTATCGCCGTGATCAAAAATCCCTGGGCCGGTCAGGGCTTTGTTGAAGATCTGCGTCCAGAAATTTACGACTGTGCTCCGGGTCTGGGTGAATTGCTTACCAAAATGGTGCTGGATGCCGCCGGCGGCGGCGACAAGGTCGAAGGTTACGGAAAGTCAGCCATCGTTGGTGTGAATGGCGAAGTCGAGCATGCGTCAGCTTTGATCCATACGCTGCGCTTCGGAAATCACTACCGCGAGGCGGTTGGCGCGAAATCTTATCTTGCGTTTACCAACACACGTGGACCAGCGAACGCGCCGCTGCAAATCCCGTTGATGGATAAAAATGATGGCGGCAAACGCAGCCATTACCTCACCATCGCGCTGCAGGTGGCTGATGCCCCCGGTCCCGATGAGATCGTTGTGGCTCTGGGGGCTTCGATTGGCGGGCGTCCACATCACCGTATTGGCGACCGGTATCAGGATCTCAAGGAACTGGGTCATGACGTTGACAATCCTGCCGCCCTATAAGACCTGCGACCTGCCAGCTGGCACGTTGGCCTGGCGTGAGGCCGGATCCGGCACGCCGGTTGTGCTGATCCATGGGGTCGGTATGCAGTCCGCCGCATGGGGTCCGCAATTCGCAGCGCTGTCGGCAAACCACCGCGTGATTGCACTGGATATGCCTGGGCATGGTAAATCTTCCGCCTTGCCCGAAGGTGCGCAACTGCCTGATTTCGTCGAGTGGCTGCGTGGGGCGCTGGATGTTCTGGAATTGGATGATGTAAGCCTTGCAGGTCACTCTATGGGGGCGCTGATTTCTGGTGGGTTCGCTGCGACCTATCCAGAGCGACTTGAACGGGTGGCTTTGCTGAACGGCGTATATCGTCGCAGCGAGCAGGCCCGCGAAGCTGTCATTGCCCGTGCTGACGTGATCCGCGCGGGCGGGTTTGATCTGGAAACGCCATTGGCCCGCTGGTTTGGGGACGGCGCTGAAGATCAGGCTGCGCGTGTACATGTCTCAGACTGGCTGGGTCAGGTTAATCTGGACGGATATGCCACGGCCTATGGGGCTTTCGCGCGTGGCGACGAAACCTATTCGGATCGTCTTGGCAACATTACCTGTCCGCTTTTTGCAATCACTGGCGACGGAGACCTGAATTCTTCGCCTGCCATGGCGGAGGCAATGGCCAACGCCGCGCAGGTTGGGCGCGCTATTGTCATCAATGGCCATCGTCACATGGTCAATTTGACTGCGCCAGACGCTGTCAACGCCGTTTTGCTCGACTGGCTTGCCACAACAGCCGTCGCAACAGCCCAAGGAGAGACATCATGAGCGAGATCGATCCCCGCGCCCTGCGTAACGCGTTTGGCGCTTTCATGACCGGTGTGACGGTTATCACCACCAAAGATGCAGACAGAAATCCTGTGGGCTTCACTGCGAACTCTTTTACGTCGGTGTCGCTGGACCCGCCGCTGGTGCTGGTTTGCCTTGCCAATTCGTCGTCCAACTACACCACGTTTTCTGAGGCAGGGGGATTTGCAGTCAACATTCTGTCCGAAGGGCAGATCGACGTGTCCAACACTTTCGCCCGTCCTGTAGAAGACCGGTTCGCAGCTGTGGATTGGCGGGCGGGGCCGCATGGGTCTCCGGTCTTTGACGGCACCTCGGCATGGTTTGACTGTTCTATGTTCAAAACCGTGGACGCGGGCGATCACCTGATCCTGATCGGTGAAGTTGAGGCATTCGAGAACGAGACAGCCCCTGGTCTTGGATATGCCCGCGGAGCTTACGTTACACCAGCCGCCGAAGTAGAAGCCCTGAGCAATCAGGCCGATCTGATGGTTTCGGCTCTGATTGAACATGAAGGCAAGGTATTGCTGGTCGACAACGGCGCGGGCCGTCTTACGCTGCCCGAGGTTGTGGTTCGCAAGGACGGTGCATCTGCTGCCCTGACCCGGTTGATTGATGATCTCGGAATTACCGCCGAACCTGGGTTCATCTACTCTGTTTATGAAGATGCAGCGCGCGAACATCAGCACATCTCGTTCCTGTGTCAAACCGCCGAAGGTACGCCCTCGCGCGGGGTCTTTACCGAGCTGACCGTCTCGACCCTGATGGACATCGCGGATCCCGCCATGTGCACCATGCTCGAACGGTTCGCCGGAGAGAGCCGCATGGGCAATTTCGGTGTGTATTACGGCAATCAAGTGAGCGGCGAAGTACGACCGCTTTCGCAAGGGAGTTAACCCCAATGAAGTTTTCGCTTTTTGTGCACATGGAGCGCATTTCTCCTGATCAGGATCAGAAGCAGCTGTATGACGAGTTCATTGAGTTGTGCAAAATCGCCGATCAGGGCGGTATGCATGCTGTCTGGACGGGCGAGCATCACGGTATGAATTTTACCATCGCTCCCAACCCGATGCTCAATCTGGTAGATGTGGCGCGTCATACGAAAAACGTACGCCTTGGCACCGGCACGGTGATTGCGCCGTTCTGGCATCCGATCCGCTTGGCCGGCGAGGCAGCGATGACCGACATTATCGTCGATGGTCGTCTGGAACTGGGTATCGCGCGTGGTGCGTACTCTTTTGAATACGAACGGATGATGCCGGGTATGGACGCCTGGGAGGCCGGTCAACGCATGCGTGAGCTGGTGCCCGCCGTTCAGGCGCTTTGGAAGGGCGATTACGAACATCAGGGCGAGTTCCACCAATTTCCGAAGACCACTTCGGCTCCGCAGCCGTTGCAGCAGGACGGCCCGCCGATCTGGGTTGCAGCGCGTGATCCCAACAGCCATGAGTTCGCTGTAGCCAATGGCTGTAACGTGCAGGTGACGCCGCTGTGGAATGGAGATGGAGAGATTGCTGACCTGATGGGCAAGTTCAATGCGGCCTGCGAGAAACATTCGGACCAACCTCGCCCCAAGATTATGCTTCTGCAGCACACCTATGTGGCCGACAGCGACGACGATGCCACACTGGGCGCGGTCGAGCTGAATCGCTTCTACTGCTACTTTGGCGCGTGGTTTATGAACAAGCGTGACATTACACAGGGTTTGATCGAGCCTCTGAGCGATGCTGAAATCGCCGCACATCCGATCTATTCGCCAGAAGCGATAGAGCGCGATTTGGTTATCGGCACATCGGACAAGGTCATTGAGCGGCTAAAAGGCTATGAAAAGCTGGGCTATGACGAATACTCGTTCTGGATCGACAGCTCGATGACCTTTGAGCGCAAGAAGGCGTCGCTTGAACGGTTCATCAACGACGTAATGCCAGCGTTTCGGTAAAGCGCCCTGAAAGGACAAGAAGAATGCAGCAATTTCAGCACTATATCGGCGGCGCGTTCGAAGATGCCTCAGCACAGTTCGACAGCCTTGACCCGGCTACTGGCAAGGTTTGGGCCAAGATGCCTGCGGCCACGCCCGAAGATGTGAACCGCGCCGTTGATGCGGCTGAGGCTGCGTTCTTCTCTGCCGAATGGGCGGACATGACAGCCACCGCGCGGGGCAAATTGCTCACGCGGTTGGCGGATTTGATCGCCGAGGCAGCACCACGTCTGGCGGAGCTGGAAACCCGCGACACCGGAAAGATCATCCGCGAGACCAGCGCACAGATCGCCTATGTGGCGGAGTATTATCGCTACTACGCTGGTCTGGCAGATAAGATCGAGGGCGCACACCTGCCCATAGACAAACCCGACATGGAGGTGTGGCTGCGTCGCGAGCCGGTGGGTGTGGTTGCCGCTGTGGTGCCGTGGAATTCGCAACTGTTCTTGTCAGCGGTCAAGATCGGTCCCGCTTTGGCGGCGGGGTGTACCGTTGTCCTGAAAGCCTCCGAAGAGGGCCCTGCGCCAATGCTGGAGTTCGCGCGCATCTTTGATCAGGCGGGTTTCCCCAAGGGTGTACTGAGCGTTATCACTGGCGGACCCGATGTGGGCGCAACCCTGACCAGCCATCAAAAGGTGGCGCATGTCGCCTTTACCGGCGGACCGGACACGGCGCGTCACATTGTGCGTAACTCGGCTGAGAATCTTGCCTCGACCTCTTTGGAGTTGGGCGGAAAATCACCGTTCATTGTGTTCGAGGACGCCGATCTTGAAAGCGCTTTAAATGCTCAGGTCTCGGGTATTTTTGCCGCCACTGGTCAAAGTTGCGTTGCCGGATCACGGCTGGTGGTCCAAGAAAGCATCAAGGACGCGTTCCTGGCCCGGCTTAAGGAAAAGGCTGAGGCCGTGGTGATTGGCGCACCGGATGACGTTGCCACCGAAGTCGGGCCGCTTTGCACAAAACGTCAGCGCGACATGGCGCTTGATCTGATCGCGCGTTCGGTCGGGCAGGGGGCCAAGGTGGTTACGGGAGGTGATGCGCTGGATCGTGAAGGTTTCTATTTCCCGCCAACGATCCTTGATTGCGACGACGCGCGTGAGGCGGACAGTCTGACCAGTGAATTCTTCGGTCCAGTCCTGTCGGTTGTCAGCTTCAAGGATGAGGCAGAGGCCATCGAGATTGCCAATAATACGCGCTTTGGTCTGGCATCCGGTCTGTTTACCCAGAACCTGACTCGCGCCCATCGGATGATCCGGGCGATCCGGTCAGGTATTGTCTGGGTCAACACCTATCGCGCAGTCAGCCCGATTGCGCCTTTCGGAGGGCATGGCCTATCCGGACACGGGCGTGAAGGCGGCATTGAGGCCGCGCTAGAATACACCAAGAGCAAATCTGTGTGGTTGCGTACATCTGACGATCCGATCCCCGATCCCTTCGTGATGCGCTGATCCATCCGACAATTCGATTTTTCGCAGCTTGCCGCATATGTGTCAGTGGGCTGCCTCATCCTGTCCATCCAAAGGGAGGAAACGCGACATGGCACAGGAGCCAATACCTAATAACCAAGGCCATTTGGTCTCGGACAAAGGATTCTTCAAAGGCCTACATAATGGCATGAGCATTGCCTCCAAGGCGATGGTTGCAGTCTTTGTGGTCTTTACTATTCTTAACGTGGACTTTGCCGGCCAAATTTATGGCGGCGTCCGGTCATGGGTCGAAGGGGCGCTAAGCTGGTACTATATCAGTTCAGTTATCGTGATACTTTTCGCCTGTCTCTACCTGATGTTTAGCCGTTTCGGCTCAATTCGTTTGGGTGATGATGACGCCAAGCCAGAGTTCTCGAACTTTGCATGGTTCGCGATGTTATTCTCGGCCTCAGTGTCCATCGGTATCATGTTCTTTGGCGTGGCAGAACCGCTGTTTTACTTCGACAACTCTGCGGGTTGGGGCTACCCCAATAACCCGTTTGCGGACATGGCAGGTCATGCCGAAATGGACATGGCGCGGGCGGTGGATGCAGTGCGTGTTACCAATTTTCACTGGGGTCTGCATGGCTGGGCAATTTACACTCTGACCGGTTTGGCGCTGGGGTATTTTGCATTCCGAAAAAAACTTCCGCTTACCTTCCGTTCGGCACTGTACCCCATTTTGGGCGAGCGGATTTATGGTCCCGCTGGGCACGCGGTTGACCTGTTGGCCGTGTTCGGAACAGTCTTTGGGATCGCAACCTCTATGGGTCTCGGCGTGACGCAGATGGCTCAGGGGATGAACGTGCTGTTTGGAGTTGATCCGGGAACTGCGACGCAAGTTGTGCTGGTGCTGGTGATCTCGGTCATTGCGACGCTGTCGGCTGTGTCCGGTATCGGCAAGGGCATTAAGATCCTGTCGGAGTGGAACATCGTTCTGACCATCCTTTTGATCTTGTTCTTCTTCGTCGCAGGGCCGTCGCAATGGCTTGCCGGTTTTTTCCTGAACTCTGTGGGTGACTACGCGACCAAGTTCCTGTCTATGGGCTTCTGGACCGCAACAGACGCCGGCGATGTCAAATGGCAGGGTGGCTGGACCATCTTCTACTGGGGTTGGTGGCTGAGCTGGGCGCCCTTTGTAGGTATGTTCATCGCCCGTATCTCGAAGGGCCGAACCATCCGCGAGTTTATGTTCGGCGCGATGCTGGTCCCGACCACAATGGCGTTCATTTGGATATCGATCTTTGGCGGCAACGCACTGTTCATGGAGCTGAATGCGGAGGGCGGTGTTGGCACAGCTGGTCTGATCGACATGGTCAACAACTGGAACCTTGGTGGCACTCTGTTTGGCACGATTGATCGACTGACCGACGGCGGAACACTGGCGTGGATCATTTCGGCGTTGACTACCTTCCTGCTGGCCACTTGGTTCATTACCAGCTCGGACAGTGGCACATTGGTTGTCACCACGATCCTGTCGATGGGCAATGCCCATCCGCCGAAACAGCACAGGATCATCTGGGGTCTGGCCCAAGGTCTTGTTGCTGCTGTGTTGCTGATTGCCGGAGGTCTGTCTGCCCTGCAAACCGCAGCCATTGCCGCTGCGTTGCCGATTTCGGTTCTGGTGGTGATGATGGCGTGGGGGGTGATCAAGTCGCTGATGGAAGATCCCTCTGCGGTTGATGCCGCTGCCGCAGCCGCGCCGGATGGTACGGCGCTGGATGGAGACTTGCACGCCTGATCCGACACAACCCTTCAAAACGGGCGGGGATGGCCCCGCCCGTTTTCGTACCTGATTGATACAACCGAAAGTGAGAAACCATGCTTCCCCTCAACCGCTCCGACCTGCTGATCGAAGACGCCTATCTGGATGGAGACTGGTATCAGACTGAAAACCGCTTTGCTGTGACCAACCCTTCGACACACGAAACTCTCGCCAACGTGTCCGATTGCACCGTAGCGGATGTGGATGCGGCAATCGTCGCTGCCGGACACGCGCAGGTCAATTGGGCTGCGCGTACTGGTAAGGAACGCGCTGCCATATTGCGTCGCTGGTATGAGTTGATGGTGGCGCACGCCGATGATCTTGCCACGATCCTGACCGCAGAAATGGGCAAACCACTAGCCGAAGCCAAGGGCGAAATTATTTATGGTGCGTCCTTCATTGAGTGGTTCTCCGAGGAGGCCAAGCGGATCTACGGGGATACCATCCCTGGCCATCAGCGCGACAAGCGTATTCTCGTGCTAAAACAGCCCGTCGGAGTGGTTGGCGCGATCACGCCTTGGAATTTTCCCAACGCAATGATCACCCGCAAGGCCGCTCCGGCCCTGGCGGCCGGTTGTGCCATGGTCGTACGCCCCGCTTCAGAAACACCGTTGTCCGCGCTGGCCATGGCCAAGCTGGGCGAAGAAGCGGGCATTCCCGCGGGCGTTCTGTCGGTGCTACCTTCGACCGACAGTGTTGGCGTGGGCAAGGCCTTTTGCGCACACCCACTGATGCGCAAGATCAGCTTTACCGGATCAACTCGCGTAGGCAAAATCCTGATGCAGCAGGGCGCGGAACAGCTCAAGAAACTGTCTTTAGAGCTGGGTGGCAACGCGCCATTTATCGTGTTCGACGATGCCGATCTGGAAGCCGCTATTGAAGGCGCAATCCTATCTAAATTCCGCAATGCGGGACAGACTTGTGTCTGTACCAACCGGATTTATGTGCAGGACGGCCTGTACGATGCCTTTGTTGAAAAACTGACGACTGCGGTTGCTGCTTTGCCCGTAGGGGATGGTTTTGCTGAGGGTACTGCAATCGGGCCGCTGATCTCTGAAAACGCCGTCGCCAAGGTACGCCAACATATTGCCGATGCCACCGCCAAAGGTGCCACCGTTACCCTTGGCGGTGCGGATCACGCATTGGGAGGTACCTATTTCCAGCCTACTGTGATTTCCGGTATCACGCAGGACATGGCGGTTGCGCGCGAAGAGACCTTTGGTCCGCTGGCACCGGTCTTTCGCTTCTCGACTGCAGAAGAGGTCCTGTCCATGGCCAACGATACCGAGTTCGGTCTGGCATCCTATGTCTATACGCAGAAACTGTCTCAGGTCTGGCAAATGATGGAGGGGCTGGAGTACGGCATGGTCGGTGTCAACACCGGCCTGATATCGACCGAGGTGGCGCCGTTTGGTGGTGTCAAGGAAAGTGGCTCAGGCCGCGAAGGCTCAAAATACGGGATCGAGGATTACCTTGAACTAAAATACTGCTGCTTGAGTGTATAAAACGGTATCGCCAAATGGTCGCGCGATCCAGCAGCAAGCAGATTTGTCTTCTTGTCGTGCGGCCATTTGACGTTTCTAAGCAATGACAGGGTAATTGATCTGGTGGCTGGCCCCTTTGAGACCACGTTGTGAATTGTAAGACTGCAGCTGTTTCGAGGAGGGCGGCGGCGGTCGAAACATTCCCGCTTTTGATTGAAGATAAACGCGAGCTCAACGTTTCAGGTTTCTGTCTAATTCGTCAAAGACAATAACCTAGCATTGCCATCAGGCTCCTTAGGCAGAAGTTCTCTGCCCAGCTATGAGGCTGGCTGCCTTCTCCGCAATCATAATTGTTGGAGAGTTGGTGTTGCCAGAGGTGATTGTCGGCATGACAGATGCATCGACAACCCGCAAACCTGCTATCCCCTTCACATGCAGTTCAGGATCGACCACAGCCTCGTCGTCCGGCCCCATTCGGCAAGTGCCGGTCGGGTGGAAAATTGTTGTTCCAATATCGCCCGCCACCTTGGCCAGATCTTCGTCTGACTGGTAGGCCGCGCCGGGTTTGATTTCCGCAGGATTGTATTTCTTCATCGCATCTTGCCCAGCTATCTGCCGTGCCAAGCGGATTGCGCGCACCGCCACTTGCTTGTCCATTTCGGTGGAAAGGTAGTTCGGATCGATCATAGGCTGAACTGTGTGGTCTGGCGAACTGATATGCACTGTCCCACGGCTTGATGGACGAAGCGGCACGACGCTTGCGGTGAAGGCCGGAAAGGCATGCAAAGGATCTCCGAATTTCTCAAGAGACAAGGGCTGAACATGAAATTCTAAATCCGCTGTGCCGACTTCTGGACTAGATTTTGCAAATATACCAAGCTGGCTGGGAGCCATCGACATCGGTCCTGAACGTTTCAAGAGATATTCTAGGCCAATCCCCATCCGTCCGAGGAACGATCCGGCACGCTGATTAAGGGTTTTGACACCCTCAACCCGAAATGCGCAACGGACCTGTAGGTGGTCCTGTAAGTTTTCGCCGACGCTATTGATCTGGTGCAGTACTTCTATACCCTGAGCCTTGAGGTAGTCTGGATTCCCGATCCCTGACAATTCAAGCAATTGAGGGGAGCCTATCGCACCGGCTGACAGAACCACTTCACCCTTTGTCGCGAAGCGCGTGATCTGTCCGTTCACATCGGCCTCTATTCCGACAGCGCGCTTCCCGTTAAACAAAACCCGCCGGGCCTGCGCATCCGTGACGACCCTGAGGTTCCCGCGTTTCAGAGCTGGGCGCAAAAAACCTTTGGACGTATTCCATCGTAAGCCCCCACGCTGATTGACTTTGAAGTAGGCTGAGCCCTCATTATCACCCCGATTGAAATCTTCGACTTTGACAATGCCTGCGTCTTCAGCCGCATCACGGTAGGCATCTAGAATTTTCCAACTCAAGCGCTGATTTTCGACGCGCCACTCTCCACCAGCACCGTGCATATCATCGGCGCCGGCATGGTAATCCTCTGATTTTTTGAAAAACGGCAACACATCATCCCAGCCCCAGCCAGCGTTGCCCATCTGCCGCCAAGTGTCATAATCTTGCGCTTGACCACGCATATAGATCATTCCGTTGATCGAGGAGCAGCCTCCAAGCACTCGGCCACGTGGATACGCAAGCGCGCGACCATTCAGACCCGGCTGTTTGGTCGTTTGAAGCCCCCAATCCGTGCGTGGATTACCCATGCAATAAAGGTAACCGACCGGGATATGGATCCAGATGTAGTTGTCTTTGCCACCCGCTTCTAAAAGCAGAACTTTGTTTCGCGGGTTCTCAGACAGACGATTGGCCAGAACGCATCCCGCTGAACCACCACCCACGATCACATAATCGTATTCTTCTGAGTTCGTGGACATGTTCTTCCTTTCGTGTTGCTTTTGGCCGCGCCGACCCAAGTGCTACTTCCCGCGCGAATGCCAACTCGGACTGTGATCCTTGTCGACCAACACGGCGCGAATTCCCTCGACCAAATCTGGGTGGCGCAACGCCCGTTGCATGGCTTCAAACTCATGTTCAAGACATTCAGAGAGCGATCGTTCCCTCCCGTTTCTCACAAGCGTCAGCGTCTCCTGAAGGCTGCGTGGCGAGGCTTGTTTCAAAGCCGACAGAGCGCGCTCTTTTGGTCTGGTCTGATAGCGCTCAAGACAATCAAAAATTGTACATAGCGTTGGCTGATCGAAACACATCGTTGTGTCTGACAGCATCAATACGCTGGGCTGATATCCTAACGTTGCGCATAGTTCAGAAAGAATATTCTCAATATCCCGCACGCCATAGCTCAGTTCTTCGAGCAATCTGGGTAGAGATTCTGCGACCGTCAAATGGGTCGAAATCCCAAGCCCATGCGCATCAACCCCCCGGACAGAGGCGCCGGTCAACCCCATCCAAATACCTGATTGGTTGGGCATCCGGGAAAGAAAATGGCTGCCCCCAACATCAGGGAAGAACCCAATCATGGTTTCGGGCCTCGCAAACAATGCACGTTCGGTGGCTATGCGATAGCTGCCATGGACGCTCAGGCCCATGCCTCCGCCCATACACACCCCATCTATCAACGAAATATAGGGTTTCGAATACTCCGAAATCCGCTCAATCAGTGCGTATTCTTCTTTGAAGAATTGCTCAGCCTCCTCGAAGGCCCCCGCCAACACAAGTTCGCGAACGCGCCGCATATCGCCCCCTGCGCAAAACGCGCGCTCTGTACAGGAGGTCAGGATGACACAGAAGATATCTGGATCATCCTGAAACTGTGTCAGAGCGTTGTCTATCAGACGGATCATTTCGAGTGTCAGAGCGTTCATCGCTTCAGGGCGATTTAAGCTGATAATGCCTGCGCGCCCCTGCTTTTTGACGTTTACTTGTGACACTTAGAAATCTCCCATCGGGTTCAGCGATTGCGGAACACCGGTGCCCGTTTTGCGATAAAGGCCGCCATGCCTTCTTTTTGACCATCAGTGGCGAATGCAGCTTGGAACAGTCGGCGCTCATGCAGCACACCAGGTGTCAGGCCGGTTTCCAGAGCGTGGTTCACCGCTTCCTTTGCTATGGTCACGGCAGGCGCATTATGTCCCGAAATCTGATGCGCAGCTTCCAATGCGGTTTGCAGGAGGTCCTCGCCAGGCACAACACGGGCCACGATGCCGGATTCCTTGGCTTCAGCAGCGCCAATTGTCCGGCCGGTCAGGATCAGATCCATCGCCAGAGCCTTGCCAATCGATTTAGTCAGCCGCTGAGATCCACCGATACCTGGCAAGATGCCCAGTCTGATTTCAGGTAGACCAAATTGAGCGTCGGTGCTTGCGATGATAAAGTCGCACATCAAGGCAAGTTCAAAACCGCCACCAAGGGCAAAGCCACTTACAGCTGCGATCACCGGCTTCTTAATAAACCGCATCTGGTCCCAGTCGGCAAAGATGTCGCTGGCCAGCAAATCGACCAAATGCTTTTCCGCCATTTCTTCGATATCGGCGCCTGCCGCGAATGCACGCGGGCTGCCAGTGATCACAATGGCGCCAATGCGGTCATCCTTGTCGAATTCTTTCAGAGTTTGCATCACCTCAGCAGCCAACTGCAGATTCAAAGCGTTCAAGCTCTTGGGGCGATTGAGTGTGATCAAGCCGACGCTTTCGCGGCGATCAACGATGATTTCTTCAAGGGCCACGCGAGGCGTCTCGCTAGATTTGGCTTCGGCACTCTGTTCGGTTGCGCCCTTGGATTTGGCTTTGCTGTTGGTCATGGGGTTCCTCCCGAAATCTTATTTCAGCTCTTCAGACCAAAATCGGTCCAGATCGTGCCCTCCGCGGGCGCTTCGGTTTCTTGCTTCGCCTGCGCTGAAACGTTATGATCATAGGCTTCGAAATCTGCCATCTTCTCTGCTAGTATGGCCTCGCGATGTTCATTTAGGCCCGGTGCCGCAAGCGGCGTATTGGGGTCAATTTCCTTGTAGGCGGACAATTTGATCGGATTGCCAGCTGTCAGGAATGGCTTCTTGCCCTGTCCCTCAACCTGCACAATCATGCTACGAGACAGCAGTTGCGGGTGGTCGAGCAATCTATCGATCGTATTGATTGGACCGCAGGGCACACCCGCTTCATTGAGCGCGTCCAACCAATGCTGAACAGGCTTTTGAGACGTTACCGCATCAATCGCCTTAACCATCTTGGGCCGATTTCGAACGCGCAGATCGTTGCTGGCGAAATCAGGATCCAAAGCCAGTTCAGGCGCGTTCAATGCGTCTGCCATCAGCAAGAAAAGCTGATCATTGCCTGCCGCAATCACAAAACGCTCATCCTCTGCCTGGAATGTCTCGAAGGGGGCAAGTGATGGGTGACAATCCCCTGTACGAGTTGGAACAATGCCTTCGACATCATAACGTGCGAGCGCAGTTTCCATGAGTGCGGCCTGGCAATCGAGCATTCCGATATCGACCCGCTCACCCTGCGCGTTTTTAGTGCGTTTGTAGAGCGCTGACAAAATACCGATAACCCCAAACAGCGCTGCACCTAGGTCTCCAAAGCTGGTGCCGACACGGGCGGGCTGCTCTCCGGGCCAGCCAGTCAGGCTCATGACCCCGCCCATCGCCTGCACAACCATGTCATATCCCGGAAGATCAGTCATCGGGCCAGAATGCCCGAACCCGGAAATGGATGCATAAATCAGGTGGGGATGGGTTTTGGCCAGACGTTCAGCGCCGTATCCCAGCCGATCCATCACACCTGGACGGAAGTTTTCCACCAGAACATCTGAGGTGTCCAGCAGCCGCTCCAGCAACTCGCGATCTCGAGGAGATTTGACATCCAATACGATGCTTTCTTTGCGCCGATTAAAGCACATAAAGTATGCGCTTTCTGCATCCACAAAGGGAGGGAAGGCGCGCGTGTCGTCGCCTGTCCCAAATTTTTCCACTTTGATAACCCGCGCGCCCAGATCGGCCAGCACCATGGTGCAGTATGGCCCCGCCAGAACGCGTGAGAAATCAAGGACCGCAATGCCGGAGAGAGGCCCTCCCTCTAGTTTTTCGTCTTCGGGTTTTTGCATGGTTCTCCCTCCTATTTACGGCTGGATTACTTCGCGACCGGCATTGTAAATTCTGCACCCTTGGAGATGCTTTCAGGCCAACGCTGCATGATCGACTTTTGTTTGGTGTAGAAGCGCACACCTTCTTCGCCGTAGGCGTGCATGTCGCCAAATAGGCTCTTTTTCCAGCCGCCAAAGCCATGCCATGCCATTGGGACTGGGATCGGAACATTGACGCCGACCATGCCAACCTGAATTTGTCGACCAAACTCGCGGGCGGCGTTGCCGTCGCGGGTGAAGATCGAAACGCCGTTGCCATATTCGTGGTCGTTGATCAGCTGGACACCTTCGGCGAAGCTGTCGACGCGGACACAGGAAAGGACGGGGCCAAAGATCTCTTCTTTGTAGATCGTCATCTCCGGGGTCACATTGTCAAACAGAGTGCCACCTAGCCAGTATCCTCCTTCGTGACCTTCAACGGTGTAGCCACGGCCATCTACGACCAGATCGGCACCTTCTTCGACACCTTTGGCGATATAGCCCGTGATGCGTTCCTGCGCTGCTTTGGTGACGATTGGACCCATCTCTGCGTCGAGCTCAACGCCATTCTTGACCTTGAGGTCTTTCAAACGCTCTTTGATCATAGGAACAATTTTGTCAGCCACATCGCCAACCAAAGTCGCAACGGAAATGGCCATGCAGCGCTCCCCAGCAGAACCGTAGGCCGCGCCCATAAGCGCATCTACCGCTTTGTCCAGATCGGCATCTGGCATCACCAGCATGTGGTTCTTCGCGCCACCAAGTGCCTGAACACGCTTGCCGTGGCGCGCGCCCACTTCGTAGATGTAATTCGCAATCGGGGTGGACCCCACAAACGAGACAGCCTTTACATCCTCATGTTCAAGAAGTGCATCCACCGCAACTTTGTCGCCCTGCACAACGTTGAACACGCCATCAGGGAAGCCTGCTTCCTTCATAAGTTCTGCATATAGCAAAGACGGCGTTGGATCGGTTGGTGATGGTTTGAGAACAAAGGTGTTGCCCGCAGCGATCGCAACGGGGAACATCCACATCGGGACCATTACCGGGAAGTTGAACGGTGTTACCCCTGCCACAACACCCAGTGGCTGACGCAAGGTCCAGTTGTCGATGCCGGTGGAAACCTGATCCGTGAAATCACCTTTCAACAGCTGCGGGATACCGCAAGCAAACTCAACAATGTCGATCCCGCGTTCAACTTCGCCACAGGCGTCGGTGAACACTTTTCCGTGCTCAGCCGTTATTGCGTGAGCGAGCTCTTCCTTGCGTTCATTTAACAATTGCAGGAACTTATTCATCAACCGCGCCCTGCGGATTGGCGGAACATTCGACCATGCAGGGAACGCCGCTTTTGCTGCGGCAACGGCTTTATCCACATCGGCAGCAGAGGCAAGGTCGACCGTGCCAGTCAACGCACCGGTAGCAGGGTTAAATACATCTTGGGTGTTAACGCGTGCGCCGGTATACACCGCGCCATTGATGTAATGGCCGATTTCGCTCATCGTCATAGGGGTGCCTCCTCCTTGGCTTTCCGGCCAGCATCGGTGAACTGTCCCCCATAAATCCAATGACTAATCGAGTCTCATATTATAAATAGCATTAATATGAGGCCCATATCTGATATTCGCATCCTGAACGCTTTTGTCGCGGTTGCCCAAGAGGGCAATATATCCCGCGCGGCAAAACGTTTGCATCTCACCCAGCCCGCTGTGAGCCTTCAACTCAAAAGGTTGGCACAGGACACAGGGCTGAACCTGTTTGTGCGTACTTCCAAAGGTGTTGAACTGACACGTGATGGGGAAACGCTCGTCGCCAAAGCAGAAAAGGTCCAGGCTGCCCTTGATGAGTTTGGACAAACTGCGCGGCGTATTAACGGGAATGTCCGGGGCACACTTAGGCTCGGGACAATTGTGGATCCTGACTTTATTCGGCTTGGGGCCTTTTTGGCTGCTCTCGTTGATGGATATCCAAATCTACGGACGAAATTGCTGCATGGTATCAGCGGCGATGTCGTACATCGCCTGATTGACGGCCAAATTGATATTGGCTTCTTTCTGGGAGACCTAGATGGCTTTGAACCCGAAGTAGCAGGGGATGGCGCTGACTCTCTCTTCTTTCAACGTGAACTAACCAGATTCACATATCGTGTTATCGCCCCTGCGGGTTGGGGTAAGCGTATAGCTGGGAAATCATGGCAGGAATTGGCAGCTATGCCTTGGATAGGCACACCCAGAAACTCTGTACACAACCGATTGCTAAAACGTATCTATCCAAACAAGGAGGAGGCGCCGGACCCGGTGTGTTTGGTGGATCAGGAACCCTCCATGCTTGCCATGGTGCGCTCCGGTATCGGCCTCAGTCTCTGCAGAGAGTCGATCGCGTTGGAGGAAATGCAATCTCGCGGGTTGGTCATTTCTGACACGGCCAAAGTCGATACATCACTTCGATTTGTAACTCTCGCCTCCAATAGATCCGAGCCCAATATCCTTGCGGCATTCGATGCGCTAGAATCTGCTTGGATTTAGTATCCTCTCATCGTTCAAAGGCACCGACTTGCATAGTCAGATTCTTGAAACCGTTTTGCCAATATAGCGCGAGGTTTCGGAACCATGTCTGATCGTATCAAGTCGGATTTAGGTGACGCACGGGAAAATCACTTCAGCTAGCGAAAAACTGTGTACGGCTGGCCACCTTTAACACCTGCAGGCCGACGATTTTTCTTTTTGTGCCATCGGTAGCGATTGTCTCTATGACACACGTTTTTGGGGGCAATGTATCTGGCAGCCCAATTTTTTAAGCTTCAAAAATATAAGTGAAGTTTTACTAAACATCGGCTGTTTTCGAGCCGGCGACCGGCCAGATCCTTTACCCAATATTTCCGTGTTTCAAAGACAAAAGCGATATGATGTACCATGTTGCTTTGAGACCGGCTTTGATTGCCATTGGGTTGTTTCTGCTTGCACTCTTTATCTCGGTGTGGATGGCGTTTTTTACGTATCGCCAAAATTCAGAAACCGTATTTGCTGAATTTGATGCACGGGCCGATAGTTTGGCCGCACAAATCTCTCGAGAACTCGACATTACGGTGGCGACAATAGAAGCCAGCGCCTCTGCATTGAGTCTGGGCGGAAGTGTGGACGGTAGCGTGCTCAAAGAACAGCTCTATACTTACTTGGAAAAAGGGAACATTCTTGCGAGTTCACCTGCGATCAAAAATATCGGGTTGGTGATGAATGGTGGGTTTAAGGATGCCTCTACGCCTAGTCCTAGCTTTCCTCTAATCGGCGTTTATCCTGATACAAGCAGCAAAGCCATCGGTGCTGATCTTTCTTTTAGCCCGGAGCGGATTGCCGCGATCCATTTTGCCCAAGACACTGGCCGTGCGGGGGTTGGCGACCGGATCGTTCTCCTAACGGGCGTGCCCGGTGTGTTCTTTGCCTTTCCAATCTACGCTACGGAGTTAATCCCAGTCGATTCAGCTGCACGCCGAAAAGAAACCGTTGGATTGATTGTAGCGGTTCTTGCAACAGACAGCTTCATGCTAAATGCCTTGAGCGACATCGACTTAAAGGGAGTCGATTTTGAGGTACATGATCTGGGCTCTGATACCAGCGCTTCACCCGTCTTAGGCGCTCAAACAGTGCTCGCAAGCAGTCGTTTAGAAGCAATCGATTACTCAGATTCCTCGAGCGACGAATTGCTTATCTCATCTGCGTCAGACGTGATTACACGTGACGTTGAGGTCGGTGGGCATGTTTGGCGGATTTTACTTGCACCTAAGCCAAACGCGACCAATTCTCTCGCGGTCCAGGTGTCGTGGGCAATTGCACTGGTCGGGCTGCTTATCTCGGCTTTGGTGGGCTTCGCGACCTATCAGCAATTAATTCAATCAGTCTCGCTAAAACGGCGGGTTCAAGAACGAACACACGCCCTTCAGACCGCCAATTCTCTGATCAGCAAACGCGCAAACGAAGATGATTTGACCGGCTTGGGCAATCGCAGATCTCTTGCAAATGCGATCGACCAAATGATCGAAGAGCACGCGGCAGCTGAACTTTATAGTATCGCCGCAATCCATATCGATTTGGATCGTTTCAAGCAGATCAATGATACGATGGGGCATGCAGGGGGCGACTTTGTACTACGCCATGTCGCGAAATTGATTACTTCTTCTTTCCCCGATGAGGCCTTTTGTGCGCGTGTCGGCGGAGACGAATTCACAGCAGCCTTGATCATTGAAAGCGGCAACGAAATTGCGCTTCAAGATGCTGCGTATGGCTTGATAGAAGCCTGCTCTCTGCCGGTCGCCTTCGAAGGGCGCCCATGCCGCTTTGGCGCGAGCGTAGGGATCGCTGTGCAGTCGCTCCCTGAAGCCGATCCTAAGGCATTGTTGGTTGACGCTGACTTAGCGCTCTACCGTGCAAAGGAAGACGGTCGAGGACGTGTGCAACTTTTCTCACCCGAAATTCATGCCCAAGTGATCGCCTACAAACATCGTTCCGACGATATTTTGCGCGCAATTGAGGCCGGAAATGAGTTTATTCCCTACTTACAACCTCAAATATCTTTTAGCGACGGGCAGCTCTATGGGGTCGAAGCTCTTGCCCGCTGGAAACATCCTGAATTGGGAGTTTTGCCACCTTCCGAGTTTCTTTCAATTGCGGAGGATCTTGACGTAGTTGCACAAATCGATCGCAGCATTCTGGAAGGGTCCATAGATATCGTTAACCGATGCCAGGAGTTGGGGTATTCTGTGCCGCATTTAAGCACGAACTTGAGTTTCTCGCGATTGATGGAGGAGGAGTTTGTCGCCTCGGTATCAAACCTGCCAGCATGTGACAGTTCGATTAGTTTCGAAATTCTTGAGTCTATTTTCCTTGATGAAGAAACAGGTCCAGCGATGTGGAACATAGACAAAATTCGGAGCGCGGGTTTTGATGTCCAGATTGACGACTTTGGCAGCGGGCGCGCTTCGGTAGTTGCTTTGACCCGCGTCGCCCCGAGCAGAATGAAAATCGACCGAGAACTCGTTGCTCCTATTGCTGATCACGACGAGCGTCTCCAACTGGTGAAGTCCATAGTCGAGATCGGCAAAGTACTTGGCATTGGCGTTACAGCTGAGGGCGTGGAAACACAAAAACAAGCTCAATTGCTAGGGGAAATGGGCTGTGATGTCTTGCAAGGCTACCTTTTTGCAAAGCCACTCAGCGAAGGCGATCTCTTGCAGTTTCTTCGTTCTTTTCCAATCAGTGGGAAACTGGCCTCTTAGTAGATGGCCAGTTTAACTGGCTTCCTCGAAGATACATCTAGCCGAATGTTGATACGTCTGTTCTAGACGCGATCTTGCTATTGGATCTTCCAGCCGATCGCGTCTGTTAAGCATTTCGTAACATTAACTTGCGTACTTAAATAAAACTAAGGGTGCTATTATCAAAAGGCTGTGGGTTGATGGATCTAGCGTTTGCCGGTGTCCAGCTGGGCGTGAGAAAAAAGATCACTATTTGGAAAAATTTTGCCCAATCCTACAACAACCAAAATAGGTCTCTACCTTTTGTTTTGTTGATCGGACTCTCTCTTATTATCAGCGTTGTTGTCGGAGCGTTGAGCTATCAAAGCGGTCAAGAGAGCTTCAAGCAGCGGAAAGAAGAGGAAAAGGCGGCGATTTGGAAAGTTACAGCCGCGTTCTTTGAGAGCTATGCGAACCATCTAGACACGCAAGGCGCTCCAGAAATGCCGTCCCCACAAAAGCTTCGCGCCGAAGCGCTACATTTGTTTAGCGAATTGCAATCGGAAGAGGATGGCTCAGTTGCCATCGCCGTGGGGCGACAAGGTAGAGAGATTGGTGTGTCTCCCGATGCTCAAGCCGAAGAGACGATGTCGATGTTAGCCGCAGATCCGACGATTGAGACCTGGTCAGAATACCACAATAAAGACGGCGAACTTAGTTTGCGCATTGTCAAACCGATCTTTGCCAATCAGCAAAATTGCGTGAGCTGTCACAACAGGATCCAATCGCTCGAACCCGCTTGGGAGGTTGGAGATTTGATGGGAGCGTTTGTAGTAGATGCGCCCACAAAAACGGCTTTCTCTGCTTTGCGCAACGAAGCTTTTATGGTTGGGGTTGCGATTTTCTTAACCGTGTCTTTGATGGGAAGTTTGCTGCTGAAGCTTCAAATAAATCTGGTTACCGCGCGCAATGACGCCAAACATCAACGCGACAGAAAAGAACTGCTCAAAGAGATGAAAGAAGTCGCGGAGTCTGCGAATAATGCTAAATCTGCATTTTTGGCGAATGTCAGCCATGAAATTCGCACGCCGATGACGGGCGTTATTGGGATGTGTGATCTCTTAGGCGAAACAGATCTCACCGAGGAGCAGAAGCAGTATACGAGTACTATAGCGACCTCTGCGAACGCACTGCTTTCCATTATCAACAGCATTTTAGATTTTTCTAAGATGGAAGCGGGAAAGTTCACAATTAAGCGCCATTCGTTTAGCCTCTACGATGTCGTGCACGATGTGGCGCACCTCTTGACGCCAATTGCTCGGCAAAAAGATCTCGCGCTATCGGTGGTCTATTCCAAAGATGCGCCGACGGAATTCTATGGCGATGAAGGGCGTATGCGGCAGATACTTATGAATCTTGTGGGCAATGCCATCAAGTTCACCGATGCCGGCTCTGTGACACTTGCGTTAAGCGCCGACCTTTCTGGCGATCGCTTGAATATTCGGGTGAAAGATTCAGGTGTCGGCATCCCGCCCGACCGTATCGATACAATCTTCTCTGCCTTTGAACAGGTGGACAACAAAGTAACGCGCTCGTTTGAGGGCACAGGTCTGGGCCTTGCAATCACACAACGTCTAGTGAGCCTGATGGATGGGAAAATCAGGGTGTCATCGCAGTTAGGTCGGGGTTCAATATTCTCGTTGGAGCTGCCAATCCCAGCCTCAGAGAAATCAGTGAAGGCACGATCCGGTCCAGAGATGGTTTCTTTCGACGATCAGAAGGCGGATCATGTTTGTTTCGAAGATCAAAAGATATTGATTGCAGAAGACAATCAGACAAACCAATTGATGCTTCGAAAGATGCTGCAGCGGACCCAAGCAAAATTGGTGTTTGTGTCCACAGGCAAAGACGCCCTAGAAGCTGTCGAAACAACTGTGTTTGATCTCATACTGATGGATGTTTCGATGCCCGAAATGGACGGGTTAGAAGCAACATCGCATATTCGAGCTAGAGAACAGCAAAACGGCCTGGAGGCATGTCCAATCATTGCTCTCACCGCCAATGTCCAAGACAGTGATAGGGACTTGTGCCTAAACGCGGGCATGTCCGACTTTATTGGTAAGCCTCTGCGTAAAAAGCACTTAATCTCGGTAATTTCGCGCTGGCTGGCCTGAGAGGGGTGAGACCCATTCAAGTTTGGCAAATGAGCATTTCAAATGCATTCCAAGACCTCAGATTTG
Source organism: Shimia sp. R9_3 (assembly GCF_017743755.1). Taxonomy (NCBI): domain Bacteria; kingdom Pseudomonadati; phylum Pseudomonadota; class Alphaproteobacteria; order Rhodobacterales; family Roseobacteraceae; genus Shimia; species Shimia sp. R9_3. The sequence goes on from NZ_JAGHRP010000009.1 coordinate 69,899, forward strand.
CTGCCAGGCGATGATCCCCATGGTGGCGGCCACCAACCCGGACACCGTCAAGCCGCCAATGCTATCCACCTCGACTTCTGGCATGATCTCAACAAAATCGACGGCAGCAATCAGGCTAGAGGCGCGTGATGCCTACCTTCGAACCTCCGCTTCCTAACCATAACTATGAGTTCAAACCACTCCAGCGGCCGTGCATCAATTCAGCGCATTCCGCCATAAACGGCAACGGTCGTTTGATAAAGTGATCGATCTGAAAATTTCAGCCTTGCAGATAGATTGAAAATCGTGTTTCAGATCTGACCAGATCGGAGCGAAGCCGCTTAGCCATTGGTCGTTCCTGTCATGATTTTGCATGAGCGCGCTAAAATGAAGGAGGATGCCGTTGATAAGTTCAAAAGACACATCGCAGCCCCCAGAGCCTGCCGCGCAAAAAACACAACAAAGTAAAAAGCTTAGCTTTCTAAAACGCTTGCGCGAAAAATATTCAGAGCTTCCAGGCAGCGAACAGAAGATTGCTGATATTATTCTGGATACCCCAGGTGATATCGCAACCTATTCAGCAACCGAATTGGCGGAACGCGCTGGCGGTTCCAAAGCGGCGATCACGCGTTTGATTCAGCGCCTGGGGTATGAAAGTTACGAAAGTGCCCGGCGTGACGTACGTGATTCTCAGGCGTGGGGATCGCCCGTTTCACTGGCACGACGGCAAGATGAAGATGGGGATTTCGCAAGTCGGTTGCGCAGCCAAATTGATCAGGACATGAGCTGTATACACGACGCATTTGGTGACCTGACGGAAGAGGATGCAACTGAGATCAGCGACGCTTTGATCCAAGCGCCCAAAGTTTGGATCATTGGATACCGCAGCAATCAATTCCTAGCGGGCTACTTTCGCTGGCAATTGATTCAGGCAAGGCCAGACGTGCACTTGCTACCAAAGGCGGGTGAGACACTTGGGGAGTCTTTGGCGGATATTGGAAAAAACGACCTGCTGGTTGTGATGGGATTGCGCCGGCGCACGCCCCTTATTGACACCGTTCTAAACTGGTCAGAACGCAATAAGGTGCGCAGTTTTCTGATTACTGATCCAACCTCTCGCGCCACTGGCTCACCGACATGGACGCACCGCTGCGATGTGCGCGGTCGGGAGGTGTTGGATCGTTACCAAGGAGTCATGTCGCTTCTGCACTTTTTTAGCATGTCCGTCTTGGATCGTGCGGGGGCGCAGGGACGAAAACGTTTAACACAACTTGAGGAAATTCATGGCGATCTCGACCAGTTTGTCTGACGACTCCATCGGGACGCTGATGCGGTGGGCGATGCTTTGAACGATCCACTGAACAAAGAGACTATTCGCCGACCACTCCCGGCGTGTGATTGGAAATTTAGATGTGTCTGAAGTGGCACAACATGGGGAACTGAATGCGTATTGCGGCAAGTGTAATGTCAATGGCTCTCTCCGGAGTGGCCTTTCCAGGGTTTGCAGACGAGTTTACCGTCACCGGATCAACCACCGTCACCAATGGCGGTAATACCATTGATGGCGATGACACTCTTACAGTCGATGATGGGGCTTCCATTGTGACCGCCGGAAGTTCAGCGATTGTCACGACTGGTGACAATAACATCATTATCAACCGAGGGCTGGTCTCCAGCGACGTGAACGCCGTTGATCCTAATGGTGACGACATCACCATCACAATCTTCAACCACGGCACGATCAGAAGCAATGCAGATGCGATCGATGTCCAGAACGACGACTCTGTCGATATCACAAACTACGGCACGATCTCTGCCCGGACCTACCCCATCGATGTGTTCAACAGCCCCTCGGTAGTCGTGCGCAACTTTGGCACAATTCTCAACGATGAGACCTCTTCTGCGCGGCACGTCCTGGACTTGGACGGCGACAATAGCGCTGGCAGCTCAGCCTATGTCTATAACGCCGGAACGCTTACAAACGGTGCCGTCGATGCGGCCATATATTTGCGAGATTTCGATGAAGTTGCTGTGGTCAACAGCGGCACTCTGACCCGCGTGGGCACACCGACAAACAATCAGGGGCTTATCGAAGTGGTTGATGCTGCGGATGGGCTGACGCTGTACAACTCGGGCAGGATTTTGGCGCTGGGAGGCGGTGTCGCGCTCGAATTGGTAAACGATGGACGGTCAGACATCTATTTTCATGATGGATCGGTGATCAGCGGCTCCACCTATTTTAATGGAAGGATCGAAGAGGCGCATTTACACTTCGGAACTGGGGTGTCTGGCCGCTACCAATTTGGCGGGTTCTCCAGCACAGGCTTCGTAAGCACCCCCGGAAACCAACCGGGTGATCTGGCCTCGATTGACGTGGAAAACGGTGTTTACGTGATCGATGGTGACTATCTGAATGTTGTCGATCTGAGCCTGAAAAATGCGACCACCCGCAATCTTGTGGGGCTGCTGGAAGGATTGCAGCATGGAGGGGTGTCCGCTGGGCGCGGCAGCACCAGCTCCGGCAGTACCGCTGACAATGGGAAATGGTTTAGCGCCTTTGGCTATCATACCGACGGTTCCGCAACAGAATTCTACCACGATTTCCGCGGAAACGGTGTTGGCGTTCAGCAAGGTGGCCAACTGAGCAATGGTTTGGACTACTATCTGGGCGTCACGGCGTCGGATATCGAAAGCGACGCGGACGTTGGTTTTGACAGCACCGGCTACGGTGTGATCGCGGGCATCGCTCAGACAAACGCATCCGGGATCGGCTGGAGCCTTGATTTCGGTGTGATGCATCTGAATTCTGAACGCACCATCAATGACACCACCGTTGTTGCAACAGGTTTGGACAGCGCAGAAGAGAACTATCTGGCTGGCTATATCTCCCCAGCTCTGCGGTTTCACAACAAGCTCAACTTCGGAGAGACCATTTCGCTTCGCTACGCAGCGATTGTGCAAGCGTCACAGGACTATGCATTTACCTCGACGACCCAGAGTTTCGGCTCTTCTGTCGCGCACTATGTCTCCGCTGAGTTCGTGAAAGCAACAGAGCTGAAAAACGGCATGATCCTCGACTACGGGTTCAATGTTGGATCCGTTAACAACAATGGCACGGATATTCGCGTCGACGGCTTCACCAGCGAAGCCAGAGGTCGCTCATGGGGCGAAGGAGAGGCCATGGTTGGCCTCACGATCGGCCAACTCCGCTCCGAGCTGCGTCGGTCGACTGAGGGCAGAACCGCACTGAGCTTTGATTGGCGGCGGACTTTCTAGCACGACGACTTAGGGCTGTGATGTTGCGGGCTGGGCTGGCAGCATCATAGCCCGATTTGTTCGAATGCTGTAGTGCGCTGCAGGCGTGGTGTACTGCTTCTTTCAGCTTCCGTCGTTTGCCGTCGGGCTGCAGGCGTTTGAAGCGTTTAGGCGCTACAGTGCAGTATCGGTGGTGTCGCGCTCCCGTAACCAGCGTTACAGAACGGCCCGAAGCGAAGCCCTGCGAGGCCATTTTGTTTGTTCCAAAGCAAGGAAAGCGGCCAACTCACCAATCAACTCGTTGTCCCCGCTATCTGCTCTCTGGGTCAGCCGGGTCTCCTCTCGCAGAGGCGAGATAAGGGTCGTCGTTTCTGCTTTGGTCTCGAAATCGTTCAGCGCTTCGGTCGGGTTGACGAGCTTGGTGCGCTACATGTCTGTGAGCTTGGGATGCAGAAACACAGGGGGCATTTGGTCGGGATCGGCAAGGTCTGTTTCCAGTCCCTTCTTGCGGAGTTCTAAGCTGTGCAGCCGTTTGATAAGGCTCTTAGTCTCCGTTCCCAAGCGTGTCCAAGATTTTGCCGTTGCGGTTCTTTACATTTGCCAACTCTTTGGAGTCCAACTGTGCACTAGAGTTCTCCGAGAAGAGCCGATTGTGTTCTTGTCTAACGCTTTGCTATGCAGCCGATCGTTCTGGTGTTTCAGAAGAGCATTTTGGGGTAGGTAGGGCCGTTTCTTAGAGCCCTACATGTTTAGATATTGGTAAGGTACTAAGAATTGGTGAATTCTAAAACACTACACAGGTGAAGGTACTTTTTTTGTCGCAAAGCAATGCGATAGAAAGTCATACACTGCTCGAACGCTGGGGTTTTGGTGTAGTTCTGAGTGGGCGGTTAGCCAGACTTCCATCTCAATTGGTGCTCCAAACTCTGCTACCACATGGTCAACCAACGGGGCCGCTGACTTTGCCCAAACTGCGTTAAACGGGAGATAGAGCGCGATGACCATTGCGAATAGATGGCGAAACATAGTGGCTCCAGTGAAGCGAAATTCCTCCGAACAGGGTATGCTGAGAATACAGAAGTGTGCCTTCACATTTGCATTAGTCGATGTGCGCACGACATCTAGGTCATTTAGAAGCTTTCCAAGGGGGACATCTCAGCCCGAGTATTGAAGCTCCGAAGTGTCCGTCAGTGCGGACATTTAGCGGCCCCGGTTTTAAGGTGATCAGAGGTTATATTAGTGGTCAGCCATCGCGCCAAGCTTGCGCTGCTGGTTACCTCTGTTCCAGAAAATGTGCCGTTTCATCAGGTTTGCAGGCCATATTTTTTGATTTTGTTGTAGAGCGTACGTGTGGTGATGCCGAGCTCTGCGGCGGTCTGGCCGCGGCGGAAGCCGTTGCGGGCCAGGGCTTCGGCGATCCATTCCTTTTCGGATTTGGCGGTTGCTGGGAGCGCGGGTTCTTCGGGTGTGGCGGGGGCCGTTTGCGGCTTGCTGCGCAGGAACTCGACCGCGCGCAGGTCGATGGTGCCGCCATTTGCATTTCGGATGGCGCGCTGCACGGCAAAGCCGAGTTCGCGCACATTGCCGGGCCACGGATGCTCTAAAAACGCGCGTAGGGCGGCGTTTGAGAATTTTGGCTCCATACCGGTCTGTTTGCGTCCCAGATGCAGGGCGAGCTCGGGGATGTCATCCACCCGTTCGCGCAACGGGGGCAGGATGACTTCGTGACCGGAGAGGCGATAAAACAGATCGCGGCGAAATGCGCCGGTCTCAGCGATCTCGTCAAGCTGTCCGCCGGTGGTTGAAATGATCCGCGCCGATACTTCGCGGAGTGTGTGATCGCCGACGCGCTGTACGACCCTTTCATCCGCGAATTTCATGAGCTTGCCCTGATGGTCCAAGGCAAGCGCTGAGACTTCGTCAAGGATCACCGTGCTGCCCGCCGCCTGTTCAAGCGCGCCGCGCTGGCTGCCGCTGCTGCCGCCGCCGCGCCCCAACAGATAGGTTGCGCCATCTTCAGAGGTCAGAGCCGGACAGTCGACCACAACCGGCTGTCGTCGCGCGGCGGGGCCGCTTTCATGAAGGTGCAGCGCGGCGCGGCTTTTGCCTGTGCCGGTTTCTCCGACGAGCAGAACGGGGATATCCGCGTGGGCAAGGTCATTAAGATCAGCGCGGATGTTTTGCATGGCATGGGATGAGCCGACGAGGTCGTGACCGGAGCTTTCTGAGCTAGAGGAGCTGCGCACCAGCGCGGGGATGGCGGTGAAGCCGCGCGTCACTTCGTTCAGGGTTTGCTCGACAGGCAAGCGGTCCAGCGTGGAGCCGGCCACAAAGCCTTCGACCCTGCAGATGCGCGTGATGGCCAGGGCCTCTTCGGGAGAGGTGATCGGGCCGCCGTGGCAGAGTTTGTCGACGGTGGCGGGCACACCTTCCAGCACACGGTCGATCAACCTGGCGGCCGTGTCCAAGGTCAAATGGGTGCTGACCCCGGTCGCGCCGCTGGTAAAGCCGACATTCACGCAGATCGCCGTGGCGCCCGCATCCACCATCCTGCGCGCCTGTTGGTTCGTGCGTACATATGCAAAAGAGGTCAGCCCGGCCTTGGAGGCGAGGCGCACGAGGTCAAGCTCACGCGCAAAGCCCAAACCCTCTTGCTCCAGAACTTCAGAAATGCGTCCATCAAGCAGGGTTGTGGAGGGAAAGTTGCAGATGCCGGAAAAGCCCAAATCGCGGGTGCGGCTGACAAGGTTTTCGATATCGAGGGTCGGGTCGCTGACGGAGTATCCGGCTGTCAACGGAGCATCGCAGCGGCCAAGCATTTCACGTTCGGCAAATTCGATCACCCAATCATTTGCAGAACGGACCGGCAGGAAGCTGGTCAGTGATGATGCGCCTTGCACCCTGAACCGGCCTGCGTTGAGCGCAAGCAAATAATCCGCGCCGGCTTTGTCCGCGGCTTTTGCTGTCAGGCCCGAGCCGACAACGGCTGCAAAAAGGAAGGGTTTTTTGGATGTGCTCATGGCGCGTCTCCAAACCAGATCACCCCGTCAGCGGTCAGCCCGCTGAGTGGCAAAGACTTTTCGTGCCATGCGGATGTGTAGACCAACACCTCGACCGTTTCGGCCTCAGATTTGAGCGCGTTGATCAACCTTTGCAGGGATCCGAGCACCATGTCTGGCGCGATGCCACCTTCTGAAACCAGCAATCCCGGGTGCAGCACCAACCGCTTGAGGCCGGCCTGCATGGCTACGCGTGCCTGTTGCAAGGACAGAAAGAACGCCATCGCATCCAACCCCGCGCTCCGCGCTGACGCGAGAACGTCATATTCAAACTCTGGCGTGGCGGGGATTGTGGCCATTGTCTCTTTTAAGATGCCTTCCAAAAGGATCGAGGAGGGCCAGTTTGCCACGCCTTTGTACCCCAGCTCTTTGAGGCGTGTGAAGAAGGCGGAGGTGGAGCCAAACGGATCGCTGGCCAGTATTGACGCCCAGTCGCCCTGGTTCGCCGTTTCGCGGAGCGCCCGGTTGTGATCCATGCGCGGCATCACAAAAGACAGATCCGCCTGACGGGGTGTCAGGCCATCAAGCACAGGGCAATAGATGCGGTTTCGCGGGACAGGTGCTGTGACGCAATGTCCGGTCAGGGTCAGTTTCTGCATTCCGATTTGTAGGAAGAAACAGGTCTTAATTGGAAGTAAATTCTAAAAATTTCCGATTCTTGCAAAGTGCGGCTTCTTGATGATTCTGTAAGTATCAGAAAACAATAGATTAATTTTTCGCAAGACAATTCATCAAGATCTGCGCTCTTGCAGAAATTTCCGGCATGGTCTTCGGCAACGGAGGACTCATGACACTTTTTCTTATTGTCACCTTGAACGGTTTGACGCTGGCAGCGCTCTACTTTCTCGCAGCCAGCGGCTTTAGCCTCATCTTCGGTCTGATGCGGACCGTGAATATGGCACATGGCGCGCTTTTGCTGTTGGGCGGCTATGTCGGGTATAGCGTTGTTGACCTCACCGGTTCCTGGGCGCTTGGCGTCATGGGTGGTGGTGTTGCGGCGGCCTTGGCAGGGGCGCTGGTTCAGTTCGGCGTTCTGGGCTGGATGCAGGGAGATGAGCTGCGCCAGACGCTGGCTTCTATCGCGATTTCGATCATCATGGCGGACCTGATGCTGTGGTATTGGGGCGGCATCACCTATCAGGTTGAGCTGCCGGAGGCGTTGGCGGGCGGTCAGCGTTTGCCGATCCTCAGCGTGGGCTATGCCAATATCCGTCTGGCGCTGATGGGCTTTGCCTTGGTGGCGGGCATTGCGCTGTGGCTCTTGATCCAAAAAACCCGATTTGGCGCTGTGATCCGCGCAGGCGTGGATGACCAAGACATGCTGCGGGCGCTTGGCTATCCGATCAATCGCATCTTTGTTCTGGTCTTTGCCCTTGGTGGTTTGCTGGCCGGCATGGCGGGTGTGGTTGCGGCGAGTGCGTTGTCGATTGCGCCGGGCACCGATCTGCAATTCCTGCTGTCGTCGCTTGTTGTGGTGATCGTGGGCGGCATGGGCTCAATCGGCGGTGCGGCGCTTGGGGCGCTTTTGGTGGGGCTCGCAGAGCAATACGGGCTCGCCTATGCGCCGACCTATGGCGTTGTTTTCACCTTCGCAATCATGGTGCTGGTTCTCGCGGTGCGCCCGCAGGGGCTGCTTGGAAAGGCTGAACAATAATGAAACACTCTGCAATCCTGACCCCGCTTTTGCTCCTGCCTCTGATGTTGAATGATTTCTGGCTGACCCAGGTTGCGACCCGCGCGCTGATCCTTGGAGTTATGGCGCTGAGCCTGAGCTTTCTGGCCACCTATCTGGGCGTTGTCTCCTTTGCGCAGGCCACGTTGGCCGGAGTGGCGGGATACACCGTTGCCTATTTCGGGCCGAACACTGTGGGTGTGGGCGCTGAGCTGTCTTTCTGGCTGACGGTGCCGCTGGCCTTGGTGCTGGCGACCCTTTCGGGTGCGATTGTCGGCCTGATCGCGCGTCGGTCGCGCGGGATCTACGCGATCATGATCACATTGGCGATTGGCGTGGCTTTCTTCTACTTCACCCGCCAGAACTACACGTTCTTTAATGGCTGGACCGGTTTCTCCGGCGTGCGCGCTCCGATGATTGGCGACATGAGCCTGCGTGATCCGCTACCGCTTTACCTTCTCTCATTGGCAATTGCCGTGATTGCGCTGGTGCTGGTCAACGGCTTTGTCCGCTCGCCTCTGGGTCTGGCCATACAGGCCGTGCGCGACGCGCCGGGGCGCGTGCTCGCTCTGGGGATTTCAGTCACCACGCCGATCGTCGCAGCCTTTGCCTTCTCGGGTTTTCTGGCCGGGACCGGCGGCATTCTGAACGCCTGGTATCAGGAGCGCGTGTCGTCCTTTTCGGTCGGGCTCGGGCCCATCATCGACCTGCTGATCATCGCGGTGATCGGTGGCCTGCGTCACCCCAGCGGGGCGTTTGTCGGAGCGGTGGTCTTTGTCCTGCTCGACACTTTTGCCGTCGATCTGATTGACCGCGAGCGCTTCAACACACTGATCGGCGCCGTTTTGTTGCTGATCGTGATCGCGGCGCCCAACGGGTTGCAGCAGCTTGTGACGGACTGGGGCGCGCGCCTTCGCCCGGCTCCGCCGCAGCCAGCACCCAAGACAACAAATTGAGCAAATCAAAAGGGAGGAACCTTAACATGAACAAGCTCAAACTCGCAGCATCGGTGCTCGCGCTCAGCGCGATGGCCATGCCGGCCTCGGCCGCCGACATCAAAATCGGAGTGATCTCGATCCTTGAAGGCGCTTTTGCCGCGCTGGGTCAGGATGGCATCCGTGGCGCCGAATTGGCGGTAAAAGAAGTGGGCGGTGAAGTGGACGGCAAGTCCATAGAAGTGATCACAATGTCCTCGGACGCAAGCCCTGACAGCGCCGTGAACGCAGCCCGCAAGCTGATCGAGCAGGATGGCGTTGACATGATCGTGGGCCCTCTGTCGGGATCCGAAGGTCTGGCGCTACGCGATCTGTCCAAATCTTACCCCGCTGTGACCTTCCTCAATGGCTCTTCGGCCGCGCAGGACACCACGCTGCGTGACAGCTCCGAAAACTTCTTCCGCTTTGGCGGCGACGGTGCCCAGTGGATGGTGGGTGTGGGCGACTATGCCTACAACGAAATGGGCTATGAAACGGTGGCCGTGATCGCGGAGGACTATTCCTTCCCCTACACGCAGGTTCTGGGCTTTATGAGCGAGTACTGCAAAGCTGGTGGCAAGGTGCCTGAGAAATTCTGGACCCCGATCGGGAACAAGGATTACTCCTCGGTTGTGTATTCGATCCCCCAGGATGTGGACGCGATCTTTGTCGCGCTTGGCGGCGCGGATGCGGTCAACTTCCTGACGCAGTACAGCCAGGCGGGAGGCGACAAGCCGATCATCGGCGGCTCAATCACCATCGACCAGTCGATCCTTGACTCCAAAGGTCCGTTCAAGAAGCTGCTGGTTGGCGCGCCTGCGGGCACCCCGACGGTGAGCGATTATGACGGCGAAGAGTGGAAAGCCTTCACTGCCAGCTACACCGACGCCTTTCCCGATGGCTTCTCGGCCCCGTCGATCTTTGCGCATCACTACTACATGAGCGCCAAGGCTGCGATGCTGGCGCTAGACGAGGTGGATGCAGATCTGTCGAGCGATCAGGAAGCGTTCCGCGCGGCTCTGACCGATCTGACATTTGTCACCCCGACCGGTGGCACCATGCGTCTGGATGAAAACCGCAACGGCATCGTCGACAACTTTGTGACCGAAGTGTTTGAGCGTGAAGACGGCACTCTGGGCAACCGCGTGGTGAAAGTTGTGCGCGATGTGAACCAGTTGCTGGGACAGGACAAAGAGACCTTCCTGGCCGCAGGTCCGGTGAGCCGGGACAATCCTTCGTGCCCGTAAGTGCTGCAAATACCACCGTCAATGCCCTGGAAGCTCAGGGCATTGGCAAGCGCTTTGGCGGGTTCTGGGCTGTGCAGGACATCACCCTGTCAGTCCGTCCCGGCGAACGCCGCGCGATCCTCGGTCCAAACGGGGCGGGCAAAACCAGCCTGTTTAACGTGCTGACCGGCGATCTGAGTGCTTCGACCGGCTCGATCACCCTCTTTGGGAAAGAGGTGACACGCGAGCCGATCAACAAACGTATTCGGCGTGGGCTGCGCCGGACGTATCAGCACGCCCATCTGTTCAACGGGCTGACCGTTCAGGAAACTCTGTTTCTGGCGGTGGCCGGGGTGCGCGGCGGCTGGGGTCAGATCATGCCCGTGCGCAAGGCCGACGCACGCATGGTCGAGGCAGAGCGGCTGGCCCATGTCGCCGGCGTCGCCGATGTGCTGAGCCGCGAAGTGTCCGAGCTGAGCCACGGTCAGCGCAGGCAGCTCGAGATTGGCATTGCTCTGGCGGAGAACCCAAAGATTCTGCTCCTTGATGAGCCGGCGGCAGGCCTGTCCCCGGCGGAGCGACCCAAGCTGAGCGCATTGCTGATGTCACTGCCCAAAGACGTGACTGTCGTGCTGATCGAGCATGACATGGATATTGCGTTGCAAAGCTCTGAAAGTGTGTCGGTGCTCTATAACGGCCGGATGCTGGCCGAAGGCGCACCTGACGAGATCATGCGCAATGAACAGGTGCATGAAGTTTATATCGGGGGCGCACATGGCCACTGACGCTTTGCTTGAAATACGCGGACTCGACCTGCGCTATGGGTCTAGCCATGTTCTGCATGGGGTGGATCTGAATCTGGGCAACCGTCCGCTGGGCATTCTGGGACGCAACGGCATGGGGAAGACCAGCCTTTGCAATACCATTCTGGGCCTGCATCCGAACTCAGCCGGGACGATCCGCTTTGACGGCGTTGATCTGACCGGGCTGGCCCCGGAAAAACGCGCTAGCATGGGCATCGGTTATGTGCCGCAGGGACGGCGTGTATTTCGCTCGCTGACGGTTGAAGAGCACCTGAAAATTGTGGCGCGCAAAGGCGGCGCGTGGACGATTGACCGGGTTTACGAGACCTTCCCGCGCCTTAAGGAACGTCGCCGGAATTTGGGCAATGCGCTTTCCGGCGGTGAGCAGCAGATGCTGGCCATCGGCCGCGCTTTGTTGCTGAACCCGCGTCTGATGGTGCTGGACGAGCCGACCGAGGGGCTGGCCCCGGCAATTGTTTCGGATGTGGTGAAACTGATCGAATTGATCGCCCAAGAAGGCATCGCGGTGCTTTTGGTCGAACAGAACCTGCATGCGGCTTTGGCCTCGGTCAAAGATGTGGCGATCATGGTCGGCGGCGAGGTGGTCGAGCGGATGACCGCGCAGGCGCTTGAGGAAGATACCGCCATGCAAAAGCGACATCTGGGGCTTGAGCCTGGGCAGGCGGGCTGAGGCAGCGACAGGAGGAGAAGAACGTGAAGATGATCAAGAAAGCCTATGTCGTTGGCACGGCTGACACCAAAGCGGCGGAGCTGTCATATGTGCACGATCTGATTGAAGCTGCTGGAACGCCGACCGTTCTGGTCAATGTCGGCACCAAAGGCGGCGAAGACGTGGCGGATGTCAGCGCGGCAACTGTCGCGGCCTGCCATCCTGAAGGCCCTGCCACGGTGTTCGTGAACGATCGCGGGCGTGCCGTGGTCGAAATGTCCAAGGCGCTTGAGGCTTATGTATTGGGGCAGGAGGATCTGGGCGGCATCATCGGTCTGGGCGGCTCCGGCGGGTCGGGCATTATTGCCCCTGCCATGCAGGCATTGCCCATTGGCCTTCCAAAGGTGCTGGTTTCAACGCTCGCCTCTGGCGATGTCTCAGCCTATGTGGGTGCGTCGGATGTGAACATGTTCCATCCGGTCACGGATGTGTCCGGGATCAACCGCGTGTCGCGCAAGTTGTTGGCCAATGCGGCCCACGCATTGAACGGCATGATGACCCACGCCATTCCTGAGAGCGCGGATGATCGCCCGGCTTTGGTCCTCTCGATGTTTGGCGTGACCACACCAGCGGTGCAGGCCATCACCGACGAATTGTCGAGCGCGTTTGATTGTCTCGTGTTTCACGCCACTGGCTCTGGTGGGCGCTCAATGGAGCAACTGATTGATCAGGGGGAGATCGCCGGTGCGCTGGACATCACAACCACCGAAATATGCGATCTGATTGTCGGCGGATTTCTGTCTGCGGGTGAAGAGCGGCTGGATGCCGTGGCCCGCACCGGAATCCCTTATGTAGGCTCTTGCGGCGCGCTCGATATGGCGAATTTCTGGTCGCCAGAGTCTGTGCCGGCCGAGTTCAAGGGACGCACGTTTTATCACCACAACGCTCAAGTGACATTGATGCGGTCCACAGCCGAGGAATGCGCCCAGATCGGACGGTGGATTGGTGAAAAGCTCAATGCCTGCAAAGGGCCGGTGCGCTTCTTGCTGCCGCTGCGCGGGGTCTCGGCGCTCGATATCGAAGGCGGTGCCTTCCACGATCCAGAGGCAAACGCGGCGCTGTTTCAGGCGTTGCGCGACACCGTGAAGATCACAACAGATCGCCAGCTCGTCGAGCTGGACATGCATATCAACGACCCTGCTTTCGCCGCGGCGGCGATCAGCAGTTTCAAAGAAATCTATACGGAAAAGGACAGCTGACATGGCGGTTACAGGACGCAAAGACATCCTTGATCGGTTGCGCGCAAAGATCGCGGCAGAGAAGGTCATCATCGGCGGCGGCGCGGGCACGGGTCTGTCGGCCAAATGCGAAGAAGCAGGCGGAATTGACCTGATTGTCATCTACAATTCAGGCCGCTATCGCATGGCTGGACGCGGCTCGCTCGCAGGCTATATGTCTTATGGCAATGCCAATGAGATCGTCAAAGACATGGGCCGCGAAGTGCTGCCCGTGGTGAAAAATACTCCGGTTTTGGCGGGTGTGAATGCGACCGACCCGTTCTGCATCATGGATGAGTTTCTCGATGATTTGGCAGGTATGGGCTTTGCCGGTGTGCAGAATTTCCCCACCGTCGGTATCATTGACGGCCGCTTCCGTCAGGAGCTTGAAGCGACGGGCATGTCTTATGAGATGGAAGTTGAGATGATCGCGAAGGCGCGCCAGCGTGATCTGCTGACGACGCCATATGTGTTCAGCGCCAAGAATGCGGCGGACATGGCCAAAGCGGGCGCAGATGTCATCGTGGCGCATTTCGGCCTGACCACAGGTGGCGCAATCGGCGCGGGCGATAGCGCACCGACAATCGAAGACTGCGCGCGCCTTTATAACGAATGGGCGGCTGCGGCTCGCGCGCACCGCGACGACCTGATTTTTATCTGCCATGGCGGCCCGCTGGCCGAGCCTGAGGATGCGCAAGCTTTCCTTGATCTTTGCCCTGACTGTCATGGGTTCTATGGTGCCTCATCGATGGAACGCTTGCCGACCGAGCGCGCCATTTCCGAGCAAACCGCAAAGTTCGGCGCAATGCGTTGCGGGACCGCCGTCAAAAAGGGAGTTGCCTGATGATCAAAGCTTATTCTTCTACCGTTATCGCCGTGCCAGTGGGGCAGGTCTGGGAGCGGGTGCGCGACTTTAACGGGCTGCCGAGCTGGCACCCCGCCGCCACGGACAGTAAGATCGAAGAGGGGCATGCCAATGGCGAGGTGGGCTGCGTGCGCAACTTCGCCCTGACCGATGGTTCTGGCCGCATCCGCGAGACGCTGCTGGCGATCTCCGATCTTGAGCACACGTTGTCATATGACATGCTGCCTAACGGGCCACTGCCGTTTGTGAACTACATCGCCAAGATGAAATTCACGCCGATCACTGATCGCAACGAAACTTTTGCGGAATGGTGGGCAGATTTTGAGGCCGGAGATGGTCAGACCCAGCATTGGCATGATTTCGTGGCCATTGATGTGTTTATCGGCGGCTTCCGAGCTCTCGAGGACAGCTTTAAGAGGTGAGGTCTTGCTTGCTGGCCGGTTTTTTATCGGCTGGCAACACTAGCGTCTCTGTCGAAGTGCAAAAGTCACTGAGGTCAGGTGGCAGCGATGCGCGCTGGTCAGGTTGGAGACATCGCGAAATCTGTCGACCCGGCCCAGAGCGTGGCGAAGCACTTAGGTGTTGTCGGCCACTGCTTTGGCCTGCTGCACAGTGCCTGTTGGCAACCTGCGCTGCAATAATTTCACCCGACACAGCACACTTAGGCGGGCCAATGTCACTCTTCTTCGCTCGGTAGCCGCGCTGAGGTAGCCCTCGACGTGGCTCTTGATGTTTGTAGCGACCGAACGTGAAACCTTGTGAAGGTAACACAATACAAGACCAAACAGAGCTAACCTTTGATTGCTGGCTCTAATGTGGGCATTTCGACTTCGTGATTGTCACGAAAATTGGCTCATCCATAGAGCAGTTCAGGCAGCCAAAGCACCAGTTGTGGAATGAACGTGAGCAGCAGGAGTACGCCAATTAGCGGGATCAAGAAAGGCAGGGTGGCCTTTACACACTGTTCAAAGGGCACTTTTGAAACCCGGGAGAGCACAAAGAGCACCATGCCCACAGGTGGCGTCAACAAGCCCAGCATCAGGTTCAAAATGACGATGATGCCAAGGTGAATGGGGTCGATCCCGAATTGTGCGGCCACAGGCATCAAGACAGGCACCAGAATCGAGATTGCGGCGATGGTCTCCATGAAGAGGCCCACGATCAGAACGATCGCCATGATCAGCAGCAATACCACGGCTTTGCTGTCGGTGAAGGACAACACGAATTCAGCAAATTGAGTGGCGATCTGATTGGCTGTCAAAATCCAAGCAAACACAGAGGCTGCACCAACGATCAGCATAATCGCGGCTGTGGTTTCGATGGTTTCCAAGGAAATAACGGCAAGTTTGCGCAGAGTGAGTGTTCGGTAGACCAAAGTGCCCAGCACCAGCGCATAAGCCGCCGCGCAGATGGCTGCCTCAGTTGGTGTGAACGCGCCGGACACAATGCCACCGACGATGATAACTGGGGTCATCAGGGGCAAGAAAGCTGCCTTGAAGCGGGTGCCAATCAGGGTGGCGCTAAAAGCAACGTCGCGGGGATAGGCGCGTTTGCGAGACATCCACCACACCATCACCGACAGAGCGCCCGCCATCATCAAGCCTGGCACAATGCCAGCGACGAACAATTGGCCAATCGAGACCGATGCCATGACGCCAAAGATCACCAAAGGCAATGAAGGCGGAATGATGGGGCCGATGGTGGATGACGCTGCGGTGACGCCCACGCTGAAATCGTCATCATACCCCGCTTCACGCATGGCTTTGATTTCAATTGCGCCAAGACCACCGGCGTCAGCCACTGCAGCGCCGGACATCCCTGCGAAGATAATACTTGCGCCGATGTTCACGTGGCCAAGACCGCCATGCATCCAGCCCACAATGGCGCGGGCAAAACCGAAGATACGCGCGGTGATGCCCGCAGAGTTCATCAGCGCACCGGCAAGGATAAAGAAGGGGATGGCCAGGAGCGGAAAGCTGTCCATGCCATTGACCATGTTATGCATCAATAAAACTGGCGGTAGGCCGGAATGCAGTATGTAGGCGAAGGAGGAAAGTGCGAGCGAGAATGCAATTGGCACGCGCAGCAGCATCAAACCAAAGAGCGATGCGAAAAGTATGAAGAGGCCCATGGGTTCTTAGCTCCGTGTCGCGGATTTCAGTCGTGTGAAGATCTGTAGAATGATGATCAATGCATTGATCCCGGCTAGAGCCATCACGCCCGCGTAAAGGTAGTATTTGGGGAAAGGGAGAGAGACCATTTGCTGAAATGACGTGCGCTGGATAAGCTCCCAAGCTGACCACAGGATGGTCGAAAACAGTGCAAAACTCGCCAGTAGAGCAAAGAGATGGACCCACTTCAGGTGACGGCCATAATACTTGTCTACAAATTCGAGTGCGATTTGCGATCCAATCACCTGACAGCGGATTGCACCGCAAAAACTCATCAAGATCAGGAGATACCGCGCCGCTTCCTCCGTCCATGCGATTGAGTCGTTGAGGACGTAGCGAGTGAAGAACTGCAGGAACACGACACAAAACAACGCCGCAAAGAGGGCGAGAAGTGGGTAATCGGCTATGCTGATTTTGAAGTTTTTGAAGTGCAGCTCGTCTTCTTGAGCCAGGGCGTCAAAGTCGATTTCAGGCGCTTGGATCATGTCCTTCATCGGACCTTTCCTTTCCATATGTTGCTGGGCCTGCCGATCGAAATCGGCAGGCCCAGAACCATTTTTATTCTTTGATCGCTTGCAGGCGCGCGAAGATCTCTGGCGTCCAAGGCACATCTGCGCTGGTCAGCATTGGAGACACCGCATCCATGAAGGGTTTGCGATCCACTTCGTTGACGGTCACGCCCTGTGTGCGGAACCAATCAGCGAGTTCTGCCTCTGAGGCAACAATTTCATCAGAGGTGCTAGAGGCGGCTTCCGCCAAAGCGTTCAGAAGGGCTTGGCCGTCATCGCCCATTTTGCCGAGGGTGACCGGCGACACTACCATTGCCAGAGAGTTAGTGATGTGGCCCGTTAAGTTGATGTTGGACTGCACTTCATGGAACTTTTTAAACTGGATGGTTGGCAGTGGGTTTTCCTGCGCGTCTACAACGCCTTGTTGCAAAGCAAGATAGACCTCTGCGAAGGCCATTGGTGTTGGGTTTGCACCAGTTGCTTTTGGGAACATCTGATAAGCAGGCGCATTTGGTGTGCGGATTTTCAGCCCGTCCATATCTTCTGGCGACATGATTGGTTTGTTGGAAGTCACGTGGCGTGCACCATAGTAAGTCATTGCGGCAATGGTGTTGCCGGAAACCTTGCTGTAGGCCTCGCTCATTTCTGCAAACAAGTCGGAACCGACATAGGCTTTCCAGTGGTCGTAAGAGCGCATCGTGAAGGGATAATCAGAGATGCTGATCGGGCCATAAGACTGACCCAAGAAAGCAATACCTGTGTAGATCACATCGACTGTGCCCAGAGACAAGGCTTCGTTCAGCGCAGCTTCTTTGCCAAGTTGAGAGGCTGGGAACACCTCCATTGTGTAGCGACCTTCGGTGGCCTTCTCCAGTAGGTCTGCGGCCCGCTCTGCTGCTGCGTGGTATGGCGTTGAGGCTTCATAGACATGGCCAAAGCGTAGAACTTCCTGCGCCCAAGCGGTGGATACGCTTGCAGTGAGCGCCATAGTCGCGCCTAGGGCAACGGTGCGGATGCGATGTAGTTTCATATTTTCCTCCCTGAGTGTGTTTTGAAACTTTTGGCTAAAGTGCTGGTGCGTTCTCGAAGAGCGGTGTTCTTACGGAAACCGAGGTTTCGTCACGGCTTTTGGGGAGGGCGCTCAAATCCAAACTGAGCAGGCCTTTGGAGCGATGACGCGCTGCGCAGCTTTGCAACAAACTGCGTTTTTTCGACGATTGCGCCCTGCGAAATGTCTTCAAATCTGGCATCAACTCACATCTTCCTCCCTGATGTGGGTTGAATGGTTTGCATATTTGAAACAGTGTGTCAAATACGAAAGGATGGCGCATGACTAAATCGACTCAATCCTCCTATTCCGCACCAGCTCTCACGCGTGGGTTGAAAATTCTTGAGATCGTGAGCAAAGCGCCAGAGCCGCTCAGCACCCAGGACATTGCAGCCGAGCTTGGCCGTAACCGAAACGAGGTGTTTCGGATGATCGCGGTTTTGGAAGCAGAGGGTTTTTTGGAAAAGGCAGGGGCTGGTTACGGGTATGTAACGACATCGAAATTGTTGGAGATGGGCCTTAATGCCCCAATTATAAAAGATATTTTTGAAGCGATTTCACCGATGGCGGACCGTTTTTCTGCCCGCACAGGTGCGCCGTGCCAATTGGTTTTACCAAGCGGCGATGAGATGGTGGTTATGAAGCGATGGGAACCGCCTCTGCGGATGTCGATCAGCGTGCCCATTGGTTCTCGCAGACCATTGGAAGACTCCGCGTCAGGTATCGTGATGCTCTGTGCCATGAACTCATTTCACTACTCAGAAGCTGAGGCGCGCATTCGAGAGCGAAACCCAGAATTTTGCTCCGATGACTTGGAGGAATACCGCGGATCTTTGGCTAAGAATGGGGTATTGCGCTTCAACAGCCGTTTTATGGGCGGAGTTGTGGATCTTTCCGTGCCGTTGGTTTCTTTGGGCGGGCAACTTCATGGTGCTCTGACTGTTCCTTACGCCAACAACGCCACATGTGAGGCTGACGTGGAAGAGATTGAGGCGGAACTTTTGAAGATCAGAAACACCATCGCGACGTCCATTCTACGCGCCTGAAATACGTAGCAGATGGTCTTTTAGGTCGAGCTGCATTTACAGCTTGGTGAAAGTTGCGGCACGTTGCACTGCATCAGACATTGTAGGTAATGCATTTGCAAGCTCTGCGGGCATTGAGAACTCAAGCGGACTTAGCAACGCCATATGCGCTTCAATTCAATCCTGTTTAGCCTCATTCATGCCAGACCACTCAGAAACTCTTCGGCGTTTTCTAAATGCTTCGCTTTTGCCTCCGGTGAAATCTTTGCGCCTGTCCGGCACATCATGGCCCAGCGGGGATTTTTGGCGAGCGCGTCGGAATGTTTGAAGATGAAGCGCCAATATAGTCCGTCCCAAGTGTCGGACCAATCTCCTTTGGGCCAATGGCTCATTTTGCGAATGTAGTTTGATCCGGAAAAATATGGCTTGGTGGTGATGAGACCACCGTCAGCATGTTGGCTCATTGCATAAACATTGGGAACCATGACCCAGTCATAGCTGTCCACGAACATTTCCATAAACCAGCGGTAGACATCATCTGGCTTGATCTCGCATAGAAACATAAAGCCGCCCAGCACCATCAACCGCTCTATGTGGTGGCAATAGCCGGTTTCCAAAATACGTGTGATTGTGTGGTCAATCGGGGCAATTCCGGTGGTGCTATCATAGAACGCAGCAGGCAATGGCCGGCCATGACCCCAGTGGTTTGAGGTTCGCATGCGCACACCCAAATCCTCATAGGTGGCGCGCATGAACTCGCGCCAGCCAATGATCTGACGGATGAAACCTTCGACGGAATTGAGCGGAATATTTTTGCGTTTGGCGTATTCCAAGGTTGCGTTCAAAACCTCGTCGGGCGTGATCAAACCGATGTTTAAGGCCGGCGTTAGAACGGCATGCCAAAGCCAGCTTTCTCCCTGAACAATGGCATCTTCAAAATCACCGAACTGCGCAAAGCGCCTTTCAAGAAACTGATCTAGCCAATCTGAGGCCGCGCGGTGTGACGTTGGATAATAAAGGGTGTTGAGATGTCCAGGCGCGCTTGGAAAGTCGCTCAGAACGCTGTCTTTCGCGGCTTGGTCGATATCGTCGTGATAGGGCCAATCTATCCAGGGCAGGCTTTGCAAAAGCGCTTTGGGCACCTTCTTGCGATTGTCTTCATCAAAACTCCACTGACCGCCCAAGGGGGCATCGCCGTCCATCAGGACGTTCAAACGGCGACGCTGGCTTTTATAGTATTCCGCCATAAACCAGCGTTTGCGCCCCGCAGACCACGCTTGATTTTCGGCGCGCGTGTTCAGAAAACCGGGCGAAGGCAGAAATTCAAGTGCGAGCCCCACCTCGGCGGCCGCCTGCCGCAACCGCTTCTCAGCGATGAAATCGACGGTGTCGGCCATGACGACATGAGAGATCTGCTGGGCGACGAGTCGTTCGAAAAGGTGCAAGCAAGCTTTGGTGCAAGGTTCATATGGGATGAGCTCCACATCAAACCCTTTGACCTCCAGCTCTTGCTGATATCTGGCCATGCTCGCCCGATGGAGCCAGAGCTTCTGTTTGTGCATCTGAATGGGATATTGCGGGTCGCCAAAGAACAAAGGGTCTTCAAACAAGATCACCTTCTGCAATGGGAAATAAAAGGCGGGGTGCTGGGCAAACAATTGATTTGGAAGCACAAGAGCGGCGTATGTCACAGTGTTTCTCTGTTTGAGTGATGGGATCAGCGGACCAGATCTAGGTCACGCAGGATGGAAGGGATCTTTTTCTTGAGACCAAAGAAGCCCGCCTTGGCATGTGGCCAAGAACGCGCGTCGTAAGCGCGCAAAATCCGATACAGGTCTATTCCTGCGGCGCGCAGTTTCGGCTCTGCGGCGTCCAGCCGCGCGCGGGCTGGGCCAACAGGATAATAAGGTGTGACGATGGTGTTGACGTTACAGTCTTTGGCTGCCCTGATCAGGGGTTCCGCCCAATCCTCATGGGCCTCTCCGACCTTCCCAAAAGGCAACAATGCGCTATCCATGGCGTCTTTCGCGAAACTTGACGCCACTTCGCCGATCTGACCAGGCGAGCGGCCATGTGTCGCCGTTAAGCCAATCACATCGGCAGGCTGATATGGCACGAATTTTGCCGCTTCCAAGTCGTCCTCTGTGATCAGGAGCAGATATGGCTGTGTGAGTGGCTGATTTGACCGGGCGTGGAGCGCGATGCGCGGATGCTGTTCCGTTTCAACCAAGGGTTCTGTGATATCGGCCAAACCTTGAGGCTGAAACCTGCCATTGGTGTATTTTGCGATATTGTCGGGGCGCGCCAGATAGGTCTTCCCCTTCGTATGGAGCCCAGCCACCCAGCGCCAACTCAACGTGTTTGAGGCGGGATCCCCGTCTACAAGATGGCGCATGAAGACATCCGCTCCCAATTCCCATGGCAGCCTGAGCGTGAAAATCCAGATTGAGGCCACCCACATCCGCGCGTGATTGTGAAGATAGCCGGTAGCAGTGAGCTCCCTCATCCAGTGATCAAAACAATCGATACCGGTCCTGCCGAAGATCGCATCCTGATACGTGGTGTTTAACGCGTCATCGTCTTCCAGCCGCTTTAGGCGCGCCAGAAGGTTTCTCTGATAGCTGGTCCAGACACTTGGCCGCTGTTCCAGCCAGCCCTTAAAATAGGTGCGCCAAAACACTTCTTGTATAAATTTCTCGGCAGCTTTATCCCCATGGGCCGCCAGTACACGAAAAAGCACTTCTTCTTCAGTCACGAGGCGATGTCTCAGCCACGGCGATAGCACGGAAACGTTGGTGCGTCTGTCCGCCCCGAAATCATAATTTCGGGTGCGCGCGTAGTGACGTCCAGTGCGAGATACAAACTGTTCCAGCCGTGCCAAACCCGCTTTTCGTGTGGGTTCAAACCGCACCTGTT
Source organism: Shimia sp. R9_3 (assembly GCF_017743755.1). Classification (NCBI taxonomy): domain Bacteria; kingdom Pseudomonadati; phylum Pseudomonadota; class Alphaproteobacteria; order Rhodobacterales; family Roseobacteraceae; genus Shimia; species Shimia sp. R9_3. The sequence continues at coordinate 91,348 of NZ_JAGHRP010000009.1, forward strand.
CCAGAGGGTAGTTCAGCTCTTCAAATCCCGAGGTCATGCGGCCGCCTTGCAACGTTGCGAACAGTATTTGACGGCCTCCCAGTCCCTCTTCCATTTTTTGCGCCACGCGAAGGGACGTTTGCACACAGGGCAGATTTTCTGCGGCAGATCCGCTTTTTTGCGCATTTTCATGTGACGTCTTCGAGGGGCAGGCTGAGTTGGGCAGGGTTCGCTGCGATCTTTGATTTTCTCTTGTGGGCGCGCCCGGATTTGCGGCTGGCATGTTTGGCGGCAATGGCCTGTGCCTGATCTCGAAATTCAGCCCGCCGCCGCACCGCCCAAACCTTTTCTCGTGCGGCCTTTGCCGCCGCCAAGTGGTCAAAAACACGCCTCGGATATCTTTGATCAATAACGGCATCGGCGTTTTCCGCGTTCCATGGCTCATGGAGATCTTGATCTGTTATCTCGGCCAGCTCAGGCACCCAGCGGCGAATGAACCTGCCTTTTGGGTCCTGATCCAAACCTTGCTTGACCGGATTGTAGATGCGGACAGTGTTGATACCGGTTGTGCCGGATTGCATCTGGACCTGGCTCCAGTGAATACCGGGTTCATAGTCTGTAAACATCCTTGCCAGATGTAGCCCCGGCGCGCGCCAGTGCAGCCACAGATGATAGCTCGCGGTGGCCATCACCATCGCGCGCATACGAAAATTCAACCAGCCCGTGGCGCGCAAAGACCGCATGCAGGCATCCAGAAACGGATAACCTGTTTCGCCCGACGACCACGCATGTAGAATTTCCGCTTCTGGGTCTTTGGGGCGCAAATCGTCATACAACGGGTGCAGATTGCGAAACTCGATCTGGGGTTCGTCTTCCAGCTTTTGAATGAAATGGCAGTGCCAGTGCAAACGAGCGGAGAAAGACCGCATCGATTTCTGCCATTCCTTGGCGCCTGCTGGCAACGCGCACCGGGCGGCTTCTGTGGCCTGAGCAACTTCGCGGATCGATACTGCGCCCCATGCAAGGTATGGGGACAACCGCGAGCAGGCGGCGGCCCCTAGCAATGGGCTGGACATCAACCGTTGATACTTCTCGCCGCGCTTGTTCAGAAAGCTGCTCAGAACCTCCAATGCCACTTTACGCCCGCCCGCCTGCCGGTGGGGACAGGGTGTCTCTTGCAGTCCTAGGTCTTTGGCGCTGGGAAGCGTGCCAAGCTCGAGGCCCAGTGGTGTGAGCTGCGGAGGGGATATTGTTGGTTGCACCATCTGTGCGTCCCAACGATTGGCCCACCCGTTTCTGGATTTCAGTCGGCGAATTACGCCGTGGTTCTGAAGCTCATACCATGGCACGCCAGCTTCGCCGCACCAGGCTGCAACCTCTTTGTCCCTGCGATAGGTCCACTCGTTGCCTGTCTCCTCATGCGACCAAAGTGCATCCAGGTAGCCTCGTTTCTTTAGGGCTTCAAAGGTCTCGATCACTGTGCCAACCCGAACAATGACTGGCTTTCCGAGCCGTCCGGTTTCGTCGCGCAGTTCAGCAAGGGTTTCCGCCACAAAACCCCACTGCCGCTCTGATGCGCCCGGTTGCAGCCACAGGTCTGGTTCAACGACATAAAGCGGCAGCACAGGACCACGCCGTGCGGCCTGAGCCAAGGCAGCATGATCTGAGACACGTAAATCCCGCTTGAACCAAACGACTTGCAAACCCGCGCTTCTCTTTGTGAGTTTTTGTTTGAGATCATACGCGTGATGTCGCGTAACAGATCAGAAAAAGCGCTGCCTTTGAGCGGATAGAATGAGTGGATTGCTTGCAATTTGGGTGTTCTCTATTTGGATTATGCCGCTGGTTGGGCAGCTACTGTAGGAATATTTGACTGGGGGCTCCGCGGCCAAATTTGGCAAGTGGCTGAAGCTCTTGACTAAGGCCATTTCGCCGGTGAAGCCATTGCCGCTCATAAGGCAGTCTTTGGTGAAGGGGTAATCCCTTCCGTCAACTATTGCGATCCTGAGGTAGCATGGGGCGGTTTAACAGAAACAGGAAGCCAAAGCGCAGGACACCAATTTTAGAAACGATTTTTCGTGGATGGCATCGGGCCGATCATCATCCATGGGGCGCGAAGAGGAGCCGATTAAATTGGTCTTTGACCCCGATACCAAGCGGATTCTTGGAGGGGGTGTTGTTGGTCAGGGCGCGGGCGATCTGATCGCTGAGATCGCCTTGGCGATAGAGATGGGAGCGGATGCAGAAGATATCGCATTGACCGTGCACCCTCATCCAACTTTGTCGGAGACAATAGGACTGGCTGCCGAACTGTTCGAAGGCACCATCACCGACCTTTAAGTATTGGTCACTGCTCACAACCCGGCAACGCGCAGGAGACTCGCAACCCATGTATAATGCTCACCATTCTTGAAACATGTCGGCCAGGCCCAGTTATCTGCGGTGAAGCTGGGTTGCAGGTCACGGATCTGGCGGGCGTGTCTGCGGGCGAGTGGCAGGTTGTTTGCGTCAGCGGACAGAACGCACAACACTACACGCGCGCGTACGCTGTCTGGGCTGACGCGCAGCACATTATGTGCGTGTTGCCAGGCACTCTGGTCGCCGGATAAGGCCAGCGCCATGGCCAAATTGGCCTCAATCCAGATGGGCGGGTGGGGGGTAAGTGCGAGGGCTTGACGGCACAGGGCGATCTCGCCGTCGAGTTGGTCGTCATACCCTAGAAGTCCGGCATGATATCCGAGCAGTTCGGGGCTGTTCTGAAACTGATCCAGAACCTGTTGCATAAGGCTGCAAGCCTCGCCGGTTTCGCCAGCGACATTGCGGGTAAATGCCTCAAGTGCTGCGCAATAAGCGTCATTGGGGTGGCTTGCACGCAGAGACTGGCAGGTAGATATCACCTGATTGAGTGTTTGCTCAGGCGTGGTGTCCATACCCAGTCGGATCATGTCTAACCGGCAAAACCCGATCGCCACGTGGGCAGGCAAATAGCCCTCATCCAGTGACAGACAGGTCTCATATTGTTGAATTGCGCGCTTTAGTCCGTGCTGTGTGGTGTGGCCTTCCTGAATGCGACCCTGCTGAAAGGCGGTCCAGATTTCGGTTGTGGTGGTGCGCGAGGACCAGATATCGGACCAGTGGCCGTCACGCAGGTTCAGCTGCAAGGCCTGTACGACCTGCATTGAAATTTCTTCGACGGCATTAAACGTGTCTTGTGCCTGAAACCGGAAACGTCCCGCCCAAAGACAGGTTTTGTCGAGTGACGAGGTCAACTGAGCAGAAACACGCATACCCTCGGCGCCGATGATCACCCGCCCGCTTAAGATGTACCCCTCGACCGGGCCTTCCTGGCGGCTGGCATCCCGCAATTCAATCACATCGGAAAGCGTTCCGAGTAAGAACATTAGTTCGTCGTGGATTGAGCTCGCTGCAATATCCAATTCGGCATCATTGCCGACTTGCTCCATCTGTTCGACCATAACGGTGGGGCGCTGACGTCCCCATTGGGGTAGCCCTCTTGGCTGAAACGGCAATCCGTTAGGGGTTTCCTCACTTGTTTCGAGATCCCAATAGGCCTGCCGTTCTACGGTCAGCCAGTCCTCAAATTCCGGATCCGCGACGTCCAGTCCTTCGAGCAATTCAGAGCGGTCCGGCAACAATTGCTCATCAAACAAATCGACTTCGAGCGTGTCCAATTTGATGGAAACGGTTTCTCGATCGATTTCCAGAAAATCGAGGCCGAACTTGCCGAAATGTTTGGTCAGCACGCTCAGCTCTTTGCGCAGTGAAGACGCTCCCTGCGCCGGAGCGCTTGTGCTCCACAGCCGGTCCTGAATCCAGACCCGGCTGCGGACCGTGTTCTTTGACAACAAGACCAGCGCGATCAGCGCCTTGGCCTTGGTGCCGCGCGGCGTCGCGTCCCGCCCATCATCGCAGATGATCTGAAACGGGCCCGAAAGGAAAATCTTGGTTCGAGCTTGGCTCATGGTCATCCGTCAGACAGGCCGCAAAGCCTTTGTTATTTGCCGCACCCGCGGACCGAGATTTCACCCATAGCTTCGGCTGCGATGTCGCGCAGATCATACTCGTCCAAAGGAGAGGGTTCGGGTTTGCCTCTCTTTGAGGAGATATCCGGGATCACCACGTGAACCTGTTTTGGGCTATCGTAGACAAAAGTAATCTCCGGGTTCAGGGACTCGCCGCTTTCGCTGGTGCCGGCGAACATGCCCCGAATGGTTTTTTCGCCTGCTTCGCGGTTTGAGCCTTGCGACTGATCGGACGCGGCCGCCAGTTCAAGAATTGCGTGGCCAAGTTCCTTAAGTGAGAAACTGTCATTCAGTTTCAATCGTGCCATTCCAAAAGTCCTTTTTCTGGTTCAATAATAATAGTTAATAGCCGCTTAAGCAGTTTGCCGGAACTGAAAATGACCGACACATTCATTCAAAGTGCCGAAACGGGGAAGCTTGTTTCCGAACCATCCTTCGCTGACTTTCCTGACAACGCCCCAATTCATGTGGCGTTTCGGTTGATCGAGCTGCGTGAGGGTACCATTTCTCCGCCAGGAGCGATGAAGCGCCGGGTGGCTTTCGGGGTAGCGGATACTCCCGAACAGGCTGCGCGATTGTCGGGTTTTGAGGCAATTGAGCGTTATGCCCTGCAATACTGTTCAGATCAGGACCAGACTTGCCACAGTCTGATGGCGTCAGATGGGGGTTTACACGAAATGCCGAGGGCGGCCTTGGCGATTGGGGCGCCAGATACCATTGGCTCGGTTACTTCCAAAGGAGCCGCAGCGGGACCAACACATGCTGATGCTGCCTTGCGCGCAGTCTATGAATGCCTTGAGCATGCCTTGGATCAGAAGGGGGAGTATACTCACCGCGTCGCGCCAGACTGTTTGCCGCAAGCCCTAAATGCGTGGCTCGCGCGGCATTTGCGTAAACTCGACATTCATGTGCAGCCGGTCCCCGACATTGGGCTACTTGTGCGCGTCGTGTGCAGTGATTTCGATGACGGGCGACCTAGTTATGGCACGGCTTTTGACAACGACTTGGAGCAGGGCGCGTTGAGCGCGGCAGGGGAAGCAATCGTGTCGTGGCGCAATATGGTCACTTTGGAACACAAAGGGGTCACGCCAAAGGATATGGACGCTGAGGAGGCGCGTTTTTTTGAGCTCTACCGTGGTGCGCGAGGGGATCGGCCGATGTCACCACAGCAAGAGTTTAGCCGCGAAGCATGGCAAACTTTGCCACCCGATCTTAATCGCGCTCTGGAGTACGTGGCCGATGTCTTGGTCAAACCAGTTGCTGTGTTTGACATGACCGCCGCAGACATACCGCTGCCTGTTGTGAAGGCCGTGCCGATTAGGAGCTGATGAGCTCATCAAACTGCTAGGGCTGCGTTAACTTTCGCGCAAACCCCGCGTGCCAGGAACCACCCCTAGCGGATTTTCATATTGATCAGCAAAGGTGGCAATCTGTTTGCATCTTTCATAGCTCGGCAGTCCGCGGGTAATTGAGGCACACGATCGCGTGGGGATGTCGCGAAACTCATCATTGGCGATCGGGCGCGGCGTATCTCCGATCACAACCAGCGGTCCCACCTCAATCAAGCGCGCCAAAAGGTAGCCTGACACGGGTGACGTTCGCGCCCCATTGGTCCAAAGCAGGTCATCCAGAAAATGCGGATCCTCGTCGCCGGGGCCAAACTCAAGCCGCATCATCATGCCGTCTGTTCCTCGAGAAAAGCGCACCCATTCTTGTGGCACCGGTTGACCATCAAGGCTCAGATCGTTGGTTCTGAGCGCACGCAGGTAAACCCCCAAAGGATTGGCAAAGGCCATCACCCGCCCCTGAGGCGGGTTTTTGCCGCGCAAGAAAACCTGATCGTAGGCTGCCTGAGCTGCGCCGGTATCAGCATTACGGCAATAAAGATCTTCGCGATCTACCGACAGGAAGATTTCTTCCAGTTTGGCGCGTCTGCGTTTGCCATCCTGATTGACCGCATAGGGAAATGACCCGAAATGCACGACAAAAATCAGATCGCTGAGCCCGTTGATGTTTTCGGCCATGAACAGCACATGTTCCATATTCAATGGGTGTTCGGGCGGTTGTGCCCTGCCGAACCCAACCAACCTTCTGCGGAAGATCTCGGTGCGGGTTTTGACAGTTAATCTATTCCATTGCTGCTCAGGGATGCCAAACAGCTCTTCGGCCTCATAACGTCGGCCAGTGATACTGGTTACACACTGCAGGAAGTAAGGCAGGTCATGAACCGCCATCGCTTGCCACCACTCCATCAGTTCGGTTGTTGCAATGAACCGTTTGGGCCGCAGATTTCCATCGCTGTCAGGGCGCATGATCAGCGCATATTCCAGGTATTCATTATGCAGCTCTGCCCGTCCGGGCCATCCCCAGTCCGAAAGTTGAACAGCCAGTTCTTCGCCGAGACAATCCAGGGGTTCACGCGGGTTCGCTGGCCATTTGATAGAATGAGCGATTTTGCCATCAGCGATCTGCGACGGGTCAGTGACCAAAAAGGGGCTGGCTTTGTGCGAATTTATCTTGTCGAGTATAGTGTCGTTCCATACGGCAAGAACCGCATCGCTTACATCTGGATCCGCGCGTCCTGGCGACTGAAAAATGTACATCGTTACGTCCCTCAAACAATTCGGGATTAAGTTAGTGCGGCCGCAAGAAAGTCCCTGCTGCCGCGCCTTCCCACAGAGCATAGATTGGGGCAAGCTCTGCTGGGGGGAGAGGAATTCACCGGCGTTTCCACTGAGGCATTCGCCGGTATGTCGTTTTTGCTCGCCTGTCACGATTGGGGTTGCGGTGGCAGGTGGCGGGTCCACCAATCACTCAGGCTACAGCCAGATACGCGGATTTCAGAGCTGCCGGCCCCATTGCCAGAGATCGTCAGAACGTCACCATCGAAGGTTTCAAGCGTCATGGTCACGTCGGCGCAAAAGGTCACCATATGTTCCGCTAAGATGCCGACAGCAATCCGCTCGCCCATGCGCAGGCTGTCGAAACTGTCGCTATAATAATTCACACCGGCCATGCAGCCTGCTAGGGACATGTTTTCAGCCAGTTTGTTCAACTCACCGTTCAAGGTCAGCACTTCAGGCGCATCGTCAACCTTTGTTTCCTTTAGGTTCAGGCCTCCGTCTTCCGGCACAAATGCAGCGGGCGCACCCGCCTCTTTCAACGACGTCGGCCGCTGGTCTGCGTCATGGGTGCAGAAAAATGCTTTGAGTACAGTCACACACCCGCCAGCTATCGTTGCATGCCCGGCCCCATAGGAAGGATGCATGGGCGATCCCCCCGGAGAAGCCATCGGCAGTAATAGGTTACGTGTCATTTCGGGCAGGCGGCTCCAAGAGCGTGTGTTGTGCTTGAAGCGTCGTTCAGAGGGAGCGGCAACAATCGCCTCAATCAGGTTGAAGTCATTGGAAAAGGCCGACCCCAGCTTGTCCACATGCTGAGCGGCCATCGCCTCCGCCGCACCAAGCTCCGCGCCATAGCCGTTTTCAATCAAACAAGCGACGCTGCCTAGTTTTTCGGGGCGTGCCCGGTTGTGCGTCTCAAATTTCTGTTGCCAAGAGGCCCTGTGCGCCCGTTTGGCGGTCTCCGACAAAAGAGACAAAAGACGCGCTTCTCCCGAGCCGTCAAAATGCCGGGTATCCTCATTTTGGGATAGGCCAAGATCACTATTGGTATTCCAATCAAACAGCAATGCGGCTGCATGTAGATAGGGCTTACAAGAGGCATCAGTGCAGGCAAGCGTGGCTAGGTCACGCGGCGTTTCGATATACTTTTTTGTGCCTTCGAACGCAGCGCGCTCTTTTTTGGTATTGGCGCCGTTTTGAACATCCAGCCACTCTGCCCAGTCGCGCAGATAATCCACTCCGGGTGCACGTTCGATAATCCGCGGGTCCCAACGCCCGATCTTTATTTGAGCGCTTTTTTCTTCTGGCGCCGCAGCCCCTTGGAGTAAAAACTGCGAAACATAAGGACCATCGGCGCAACCGGCACTTGACCCGCGGAAAAGAGTTTGCGGCGTCAGGTTTTCGCCATCTCGTGTGCGCCTGTTGGAGGAGACCATGCTGAGCGGATTGCCGTCGGCATCGGTTGGCGTTTGCTCAGGGTCAAACCAAGGCATATTGGATAAGGCAGCAGCGACTCGCTGAGAAGTCTTGCTGGTCCGCATGGCTTCAAAGGAAAGATCCCGGAGATACGCCATGGCATAAAGTTCAGCCATTTCGGCTGCCAACTCATCCGACCCCAGGCAAGGCGCCGGCGCCAAGGCAACAGAATTTGCTTCTGGTGCTTGCGCGACCAATTGATGGTACGCAAAGGGCATGTCCCAATTGCGCCAAGAAAATTCACTACCTTCCGCATTGGGGCGGGTTTGGAAGCTGCCGCAGTAGGCCGGTGAATCGAAAAGTGCGATCCGGTTGCCCATGTTGTCGGTGTAGCTAGGATCTGAAATTTCTTCAAAAAAGTTATTGTAGGAATACGTTGTGACGATTCCGAAAGCATTGTGCTCCAATCCTTTGGAAAACCGCGTTGGCCATGTGCCGGGAAATGCGTCTGCCTCGCCGTTGCAGCGGGTTTCTACGGCCAAAGCACTCAGAGGAATGGCTGCCGCGCGGCACTTGAGTGCCTCGACCACTTGACTTGATTCTGGAATTCTAGCGGTGGCGTAAGCAACATTTGCCTCTTTAGTCATGATGCCCTCCTTGGTGTGTAGGTGCATCAAGAACAGGCGGCATTACCGGATCGTTACCGATTTCGCTGGGATCGTTACCTTGAGAAAAACTTAACCGAAATTTAGGACGGTTTTGGTATTTTTCTTTCTCCGAAAATCTTGCGCGTAGCGAGGCTAGGTAATGGATTGGCGGATTAGTCAGCTAGGAATTACCGGTGATTGAGCGATAGGCTAAATGGCAAACTCAAAACTCAGGGTCAAAAAGTCGCCTTGCTTAACCATTCACCAAGGTCTTTTTCGGCAGATGCGATGACTTCGGTATTTAATATGTGGATGCGCATCGCTTTTGACACTGCCCTGACGCGCTTGTTGATCGCTACATCAGCATGCGCCAGGGGCAGGTCGTTGACGTCCAACTTTTCATAGATCGACAGCAACCGGTTCTGCACAGTCCGTAGGGCGAGTTTGCGGCGCTGCGCTATGATCTTGTCCGGCAGTCCAAGCGCCAAATCAGAGAGAATTGCTAGCTCGACTTCGGTTAATGCTTCACTTGAGCGGCTCTGTTCGCTTTGAAACTGATGGATCTCGCGATCGACCATGATCTGGCCTTCGAGCAGCACCGCGCGTAGGGCCAGTTGCATGCGAGAGGGGCTCGCGGTTTTGAGGACGTACCCATAGGCGGCTTCTTTCGGGACGATCCGCGCAATACCCCGCAGATAAGCTTCGTCAGAATAGTTTGACCAGAAGAGAATGCGCGTGCTCGGTCGTTCGGACCAAATCGTACGCGCGGCCTCAATCCCGTTGCGCGCTTTCATGCGCAGGTCCATCACAATCGCTTCGATAGCGTCGTCGCGAGCCATCTGTTCACCCTCGCGCCCGTTTGTAGCCAATTCCACTTCTATAGCTTCAGGCAGCGCTTCGGAGACCAGTTCCGTGAGGTAGCTGGCATGCATGGCATCATCTTCAACCAGGAGAATCTTCATGCTGAAATCTCGTCCTTGCTGGTGCACTCTGATGTCGGCAGACAGACAATGACCTCGGTGCCATTGGAATAAGAGATATCGAATTGTGCGGCGATGAGCCGGGCGCGGGTGCGCATATGCATCAGGCCGCCCGATGCCCTTGTCGGTTCCAGTGCGGGATGTGTTTGACCATCATCGTGTACCGATAGATACAAACCGTCGCGGCAGGCGATCTCGACGGTGATGGATTGCGCCTGTGCGTGGCGAACAGCGTTGTTAATCGCCTCTTGCGCGATCCGAAACAGTGCGATCCGTTTTGCTTGGGGCAACTGATCGACAAGCCCATCTGACAAGTCGCGTACATCAATCTCCAGTTGCTGGTCCGGCCCTACGGCGCGCTCCAAATGTGTACGAACTGCGTGCTGAAACCCGAAAAGTTCCAACAGAGAAGGGATCGACATGTCTATGATGGTTCGCAAATCCTGAATGCATCTCTGCATATGGTCGCGCAAAGCGGCAATATCTCGCTGCGATTTGCAGCATTCCAACTCGCGGCTTATCCGCGTCAGGTCCGCCAGCGTTTGGTCGTGCAGGTCCATGCCAATCCGCTGGCGTTCCTGTTCCAGAGCATCGGTCAGACTTGACGCCCCAAGCCGCAAGCCTTCTTCGCGCGCCTGCACTTCAGCGCGCATAATGGCCTCGCGTTTGGCTTGTTCGGTGGCGCGCAACGCATAAAAATAGGGTGCTAAAATATCGGCAATATTGCGTACCTGCTCGACGGCGTTGTTGTCGTAGTAGTCTGGCTGTTGGGATGAGCAGTTGAGGGCGCCTATCGTACGGCCCAGCACTTTCATTGCGACATTGACACGACTGCGCATCTGGTGCCGGATGATCGGCCCTGCATCAGCGCCTTCAAATATGTAACGGGGGTCTTCTAAGGCGTTGCCAGTTAGCAGGCTGTCACACTTGCCGGTCAGGATATCGCGCACCGGTGATACCGCGACCGGAGCGCGCGTACGGCTCCAACTGGTGCGCAGGCCGACTTCGTAACTGGTGTTGAGCTGCCCGTTTTCATCGACGAGACATACATCCAAGTGATCCAAATGCAAAATGCGGTCGATCTCGGATTTGACCGAGCGCAGCGCGGATTTGATATCGAGGTTTCCCGCCAGATGGTTTGAGATCCGCAGGTAATAGGCAAGATCAGCCATTTAAGACCCTTTGCAAAGCAGGCCTTGAGACTATAGCCAGAGCGATACCGCGTGTCATGCGGGTTGCCGCAGCCTCTTTGCGGGAAGCCGCAAGCAATGCGCGCGGACTACTCTTACCCTTATTGCCGAAACTCGGAATCTTTGTCGCGCAGGCCCCTTTTGGGGGCAAGAATGCATGTGCGGCAGTGTGGCCGCTCTGGGAGGATACCATGAAACTTAAGGCCATTTTATTGGGTGCTACGACTGGATTAGCCGCTTTGGCTGCGACACCTGGCATAGCAGACACATCAGACAAACGTATTGCGTTGTCCAACAACTACGCGGGGAACTCATGGCGCCAGGCGATGCTTGAAAGCTGGCAGAAGAATGGTGACGCAGCGGTGGCTGATGGCGTCGTTGCTGCCGCTGACGCGTTCACGACTTCCGAAAACCAGGCCACCGAACAGGCGGCTCAAATTCAGAACATGATCCTGCAGGGATATGACGCTATCGTTATAAACGCTGCGTCGCCGACAGCCATCAACGGCGCAGTCAAGGCGGCCTGCGATGCAGGCATTACCGTTGTATCGTTTGACGGTATTGTGCAAGAGCCCTGTGCATGGCGCATTGCTGTCGACTTTCAGCAGATGGGACGTGAGCAGGTTAAATACTTGGCTGAGCGCTATCCCGATGGCGGCAACCTTCTGGAGATCCGTGGACTTGCTGGGGTTTTTGTTGACGACGAGATCAGCGCGGGCATTCATGATGAAGTCAAGAACACGAATTTCGAAATTGTCGGGTCGGTTCATGGTGATTGGGCTCAGGACGTGGCGCAGAAAGCGGTTGCCGGTATTTTGCCCAGCCTGCCCGATATTGTAGGCGTCGTGACCCAAGGGGGCGATGGATATGGCGCCGCGCAGGCGATTGGCGCAACGGATCGTGCGATGCCGACCATTGTGATGGGCAATCGTCAGGATGAATTGCAATGGTGGGCTGACGAAAAAGCGGCCAACGGGTATCAGACCACTTCGCTGTCCATTGCACCGGGTGTCAGCACACTCGCATTTTGGGTGGCACAACAGGTTCTCGATGGAAATGACGTTCCCAAGGATTTGACCGTACCATTCCTGACTATTTCGGAAGCCTCTCTGGAAGGGGCACTTAGAACCACCCCTAAGGGGTCGGTCGCAAACGTGGAATACACGCTGCAACAGGCCAAAGACGTGATTGCGGCGGCCAAATAATTTATGCCTGATACGCAAACGATACCCGGCGCACTAGATGCGCCGGTTGTCTCGCTCGACTCGGCGGATATGTCCTTTGGCCCTGTTCATGCCTTGCGCCAAGCCACGATGACCGTGGCAGCCGGGGAATGTGTTGGTCTGGTGGGGCACAATGGCGCGGGTAAGTCGACCTTGGCTAATGTGATCAACGGACGGCTTTCGCCGACAGGTGGAGCTGTGACGCATCGCTATGCAAATATCGCGATGACAAACAGTGAGAACGCGCGAAACGCTGGAATTCGTAGCGTGTTTCAAGAGCTATCCCTTTGTCCAAATCTTACCGTTCTGGAAAACCTGCGGATCCCGTACCGGAACATGTCGCGTAGAAATTGGCGGCGCACTGCGCAGCAAAAAGTTACTGATGCGCTGGATTTGGTTTTTCCCGGGCATGACATCCGCCCACATGCCACAGTGGGTGCTTTGACCATTGCGCAACGGCAGATGGTTGAGATCGCCATTGCGTTTGCCGATCGGGATAGCGAACCCAGCCTTGTTATTCTGGATGAGCCAACATCGTCGCTCGACGCTACGATTGCTCAGCAATTGCTGGCTCACATCAACCGGTTTTGTGCTGCAGGCGGGGCTGTTCTGTTTATCTCTCACATGATGGGAGAGATTTTTGAGGTCGCGACCCGGATCATCATCATGAAAAACGGCCAAATTGTTGCCGATCAACCTGCCCGAGCGTTTACACGTAGCAGTATCGTGGATGCGATGGGCCATGTTGCACCAGATCATGATGAGGCGGTGGTCGATCGTGCTAGCCGCCCGCTCGGAGATGAAGTGATCCGCGCCGAAAACGGCTTGAGCGCTCGTAAAGGCGAAATTGTAGGTCTTGCCGGTCTAGCCGGGCATGGGCAGGCCGAAGCGCTGGCGCAAATTTACTTTGATCATTCTCCCTTGTGGAAAACGGCAAAGACGCCGGAAGTCGTATTTGTCGCCGGCGACCGTTCCCGTGATGGGGTGATGCCGCTTTGGTCGATCCTACGCAACCTTTCACTGACCACCCTGAACGAGTTCAGCCGTAGGGCCATGGTGGATCATGGCGCAGAGGTTGGATTGGTGCAGAGCTGGAAAGAGCGGATCGGTATTCGCACCGATAATTTACGCAATCCGATCCTGTCGTTGTCAGGCGGCAATCAGCAAAAGGTGCTGTTTGCCCGCGCGCTTGCCTCTGCTGCACCGATCGTACTGATGGACGATCCAATGCGCGGTGTAGATGTGGGCACTAAGAAAGAAGTTTATCAGATGCTTCAAGATGAAGCTGCCAGGGGGCGTAGCTTTCTTTGGTATTCAACGGAAACGGACGAAATTTTGGAGTGCGACCGGGTGTTTGTGTTCCGGACCGGTAGAGTTGCAGCAGAGTTGATTGGCGAAGAAATAACCGAAGAGAATATCCTGCGTGCTTCCTTCGAAATGCAGGAGGCCGCCAAATGACTGCTGAGCGGATGCGATTACTGCTGCCTGTTCTGTCTCTGGCGGTGCTTTTGGGCGCCGTCTTCTACTTACAACCCCGCGCCATGAGCTATTTCGGGCTAAATCTGCTGTTCAATCTGGCGATCCCTGTTGCCTTGGCGACGATTGCCCAGATGATGATTATCATGGTCAATGATATTGACCTCTCCATCGGTGCCTTTGTCAGTTTTTGTGCCTGTGTGACAGCGACATTTGTGCATGACACGCCACTAATCGGCTACTCTATCCTGTTGCTTGCCATTCTGGGATACGCCGCGCTGGGAGCTTTGATACAGTTGCGCGGGCTGCCAGCCATCGTGGTGACACTGGGTATGTCTTTCGTTTGGGGCGGACTGGCTGTGTTGATCTTGCCTTCCCCCGGTGGCGCTTCCCCTGAGTGGCTGAAGGCTTTGATGGTTTTCAAAACACCTCTGGTTCCGATTGCGGTGATAGTACCTCTGATCATTGCTTTTGTGGTGCATGTGCTGATCAAACGTTCCTGGGTCGGCGTGGTCTTGCAGGGGCTCGGAGGAAATGAACGCGCAATGGAGCGGGCGGGCTGGTCTGTCGTCCAGTTGCGCGCGGGGGCGTATGGTTTGGCGGGGCTGTTCGGGGTGCTGGCGGGCATGTGTCTGGTTGGGCTCACGACAGCCGCCGATGCCAATATCGCGCTGCGCTATACGCTCTTGTCGATAGCTGGGGTGATCTTGGGTGGTGGCGAGTTTGTCGGCGGGCGCATTTCGCCGTTTGGGGCTGTGATTGGTGCGCTGACACTGACATTGGCGGCCAGTTTTCTGTCTTTTCTACGCCTGTCACCGGATTGGCAAATTGGTGCGCAGGGCGCGATCTTGATACTGGTTCTGGCGGTCCGGCTGCTGTTTGTACGCAACGGGGTTACCGCATGACTGACAAGATGTTGTCTTTAGAACCAAGCGCCAATCGGCTTTCTGACCTGATCCGCAAACCTTGGCTTTGGGCTTATATTGCGGCGGCGCTGACATTTGCTGCGACCAGCTTGGTTGCAGGGTCCGCAGCTGGATCGCTTCTCTATGCGGCACTAACCTTTGCGTCTTTTTCGGCCATTGTCGGTATCGGGCAGATGCTTGTTATCACCATGGGCCCGGGCAATGTTGATTTGTCGATCCCCGCCTCTATGACGCTGGCGGCGACCTTGGCACTGAAATTCATGGACACGCAAGCCGAGCTGATCCTGCCCGGGCTCTTAATTGCGATCGGTGTGGGCATGGGCTGCGGAATTCTGAATTTCGCCCTGATCCTGCTGTTGCGCATCCCACCGATCATTGCCACGCTGGCGGCATCGTTTCTCTATCAATCTCTGGCGATTTGGTCGAACCGCGGCTTGCGGATCAAACCGCCCGAACCTTTGTCGGAGTTCGCAACGGGGGGCACACTGGGTGTGCCCAATGTAGCATTGGTCGGGATCGCACTGGCAGTTTTCGCATATGTATTGTTGGAGAGGGCCATTGCGGGGCGTTGGATCTCTGCCATCGGGCAAAATCTGCGCGCAACACGGTTGAGCGGAGTGCCAGTAAACATCGTACGCTTTGCCGTCTATGTGAACTCTGCTGTCTGCGCCGCGCTTGCCGGATTTCTTCTGGCCAGTTTTTCCGGCGGGGCCAACCTGAACATGGGAACCGAATACATGCTGATGTCGATTGCCGTCGTCGTCATCGGTGGGTCTTCGATCGGCGGAGGTAATTCGAACGTCCCCGGTATCTGGGGAGCAGCGCTTTTCATGTTCCTGATCGTTTCGATGCTGAATTCATATGGTCTGGGGGCCGGGATACGACTCATCCTCACGGGGCTTGTGATTGTGTGCGTCGTCACGCTTGCCAGTCGGAAAGGATACAATGCATGACCCGTGCACAGCTCTATGACATCGTTAAGCCCGAGTTCCGTGATTTGATTCACGAAAATCTGAGCCTGACACGGATTTCTAGCGGACATGTCTGGACGGAAGGTCCCGTCTGGTTTCCTGCGCATAAACAGCTTTTGTTTTCAGATATTCCGAACCAGCGTCTCTGCCGTTGGACACCGGATGGCGGGACCAGCGTATTCCGCACGCCCTCGAATTTTGCCAACGGCAACACACGCGATCTGCAGGGGCGTTTGGTGACATGTCAGCACGGAACGCGTTCGGTGGTCCGCACAGAACATGATGGAAGCCAAAAAGTCATTGCAGATTCCCATGACGGGAAGCGGCTAAATTCCCCCAATGATGTGATTGTTCATTCCGATGGCTCGATCTGGTTTTCTGACCCCACTTACGGAATCCTTTCGGATCTTGAGGGCAGCCGTGCTGATCCTGAGCAAGAGGGTAATTTCGTCTACCGCGTGGCCCCTGACGGACAGGGGATCAGACCGGTTGCAACAGATTTTGTTCAGCCCAATGGGTTGGCTTTTTCTAGGGATGAAAGTCGGCTTTATGTGGCGGAGTCTGGCAGTAGCCATGATGCGTCAGTACCGTCAATTCTAAAAGTCTATGATGTTATGTCAGACGGAGCGTTGGCAAATGTGTGCGACTTTTCGGAAATCGACAACGGTTTACCAGATGGGTTACGTGTCGATCAGCATGACAACCTCTGGTGCTCCGCTAATGATGGCGTGCACATCTTTGCGCCAACTGGGGATCTGATTGGCAAGGTTTTGGTCCCTGAACGGGTCGCCAACCTCACCTTTGGTGGCGAGCGCGGGAATGTCCTCTTCATCACCGCTACAACCTCAGTCTATTCCGTTTTCGTGAATACCGGAGCGAGCTAAGCGTTCTCGTGTCGCCAGTCAGATGGCGCTTTGGGCTGCGGGTGACCGATGTCACCAAGACTGCGTGATCAAGCGGCGATCTATATGGCTGGCCACTTAACCTTTTTCAGCGCCCGATAGTGTTCCCGCACGCACGTATTTTTGGGAAGCAAGAAACAGCAACAGCACCGGGGCAATGACCAAAATAGCCGCAACAATTGCTTCCGGTTTGTTGATTGGAATATCGCTGGCAACGTCATTCCCCAATGCGCCGGAACTGCTGACCAAGACCGCAAGTCCAATGGGCAGGCTATAGAGTTCATCTTTGGTGAGCAGCACGAAAGCCAAAAAATAGTTGCTCCAATTGGCGAGAAAACTGAAGAAGGCGACCAGTGCGATCAACGGTTTGGACAGAGGTAAAGCGACCTTACTAAAGACTTCAAACCTGCTGGCACCATCAATGCGTGCGGCATCTATGAGCCCGTTGGGCAGTGATGTGGCGTAGTAGATATAGGCGAGATAGACACCAAATGGAAAAAATGCGGTGGCGATGATCATGCCCAGGTAGCTGTTGTTCAATCCGAAGGCCTGCATCTGAAGGAAGATCGGCAGCGCAACCACAGTGTTGGGCGTAATCATGGCCACCAGCGTCAGCACCAGAATGGTCTTGCGCAAGGCGAATTCACAAGTTGCCAGTATGAACCCTGCGGGGAGCACCGCGACCAGTGACAGGCCGACGCCGCCGATGGTGTAGATTGCAGAGTTCAGGGCCCATCGGCCAATCTGAAAGTCATTGTAGGTTGTCAGATTGTCCCATGTCTGGGCCAACATCTCAAAGCGACCCAAAGAAAATGGCCCCGATGAAAACAGCGTGGGTTCATCCCGAAAGGCGGCGAGTAGAAGCCACAAAATTGGTGTGGCGTAAAAGACAAAGGCGAGCCCGAGGCAGAACCAAACGATGATCCATCCCAGCCGGGCATTCAAAGGGGGTGTTTTCTGAGCAGCGGCCATGGGTCAATCCATTTTGTAAAACCGCGTGCCAAAGACAACGCAGAGAGAGATGAAGATCGCGACTCCGAGGAGCATGGTGCTCATCGCGGCGGACGCGCCAAAATCACCCAAGTTAAACGCATATTGGAACGCCAACTGGTTTACTGACCAGTCGGGGCGTGAATAGGTCGAACCTGCCAGTGACATGAGCTGGGGTTCCACAAACATCTGGATACCGTTTGCAAAGGACAGGATGGCCATCAGGGCAAGGGAACGCCAGACCATCGGCAATTTGACCCGCGTTGCAATCTGGAACTGATTGGCGCCATCCACATGGGCGGCCTCAACCACTTCTTTTGAAATGCCTTTAAGCGCGCCGCCAATCACCACGATCCAGCCGCCGGAATAGGCGAGATAGGCCATCAATGCAAAGACGACAGGGTAGCCGAAATGTGACACGACCTGACGGCGATTCTCCCATCCAAGCGCTTCAAACAAAGCGCCATAGGGGCTCACGGCGGGGTCCAGAAGAAAGAGCCAGAGGATCACGATAGCGGATGATGTTATCGCGCCAGGTAAAAAGAACGAGGTTCGCAGCACAGACGCCGCGCGATCCGGCAGGGCGTCCAGCATCAACGACAGACCCGCTATGCCGACAACCATCATGGTTAGCCAGATAGCGACATAGGTGAACACGTTCTGAATGGCTTCAATCAGGCGGAAGTCATTGAGAACAAATTCGTAATTTGTGAAGCCCCAGAACACCCAGTCGATTGTGTCCATAAAGCTGAGACCGATCGCATAGACAACCGGCGCAATCCCGAAGAAGCCAAGCAATGCCAGATAGGGTGCCATCATCGCGATGATGAACCAGCGATCCTGCCGGCGGCGTTTTTTAGGGTCTGAATTGGACGCTGAGATTTGTGTCATGGATGCCTGTGAGCGAGCAAGGGGAGGCGGCGTGTGCCGCCTCCGAACAGGGTTAGTTTGCGATCTTATACCCGGCAACTTTGGCGGAGTTTTCTATTTCAGCTGCATAATCTGCCAGCTTGTCCACGATGCTGTCGTCAGACGCTCCGTCGATCTTGGCAAAGGCTGCCATGATATCAAAGCGGTATCCAGCATAGGAAGGATGTCCGTAAGGTGCTGAAGCTTCCATTTTGTCGTAGACATCTGCTGCGGCATACCAAGGGTCGCTGGCGACGCGATCTTTCCAAACCGCGGAACTGTCCGCATGGGCAGGCATGGTGGTTGCTTTGCCCTGCAAACCGGTGTCCGTGGTCATCCACTCAATGAGTTGCACTACCTCATCGGGGTGCTCGGATTTGTGGTAACCGCCAAAAACACCGCCGCCCCAGCTCCAAGCGACAGGTTGTTCCTGATCCTGAAACTTCAGAGATTCAGAGGCTGCAACGATGCCGCCATCCAGCTCATAGAGAGGTCGCATTACGTGTTCACCAAACCATGTCGGGCCGTTAAACATCAATAGCTTGCCGTCTTTGACGTCGGTCACAAAGGACGGCTCAAACGGGCCGTGAGGACTCAGGGCGCCATTTGCGCGCATCCGATCCACCATACCTGCGGCTGCAACGCAACCGTCATTCGCCATATCGATATTGATCGTATCGGTGGATCCTTCCACCAGGAACCCAGGCTCACAACCGCCCGCAATCAACATATTCACCACCGGTGTCGGTTGCGTACCTGTACCGACGATCATCCCGTTTTGTGCAGCCACCTCCCCAATTTTTTCAAACTCTTCCCAAGTTGCCGGGACCGCCAGTCCCAGTTCATCAAACTTCGGTTTGTTGTACCAAGTGATGAAATGGGCCAGATCGTTGCGCAAGCACAGGAGGCGTCCATCTCCGGTTTCGCACGGCGAGAGTGAGCTTGGCAGGAAGCTGTTAACGACGGTGGCGTCTACCTTGTCGCTGAGATCCATCAGATAGTTTGAACGGCGGGTGGACAATTGCGCAATCTGCTGTAGCTCTGCCATGAAGATCACATCGGGCACATCGTCCCCTGAGCGCATCGCAAGTTGCAGTTTTGCAGTCTGGTCCGGCGGGGCGACCGTAACAATATCGAGCTCTATGTTGTCATGGGCGGCTTCAAACGCTTTGAAAGGCTCTATGCGCGCTGTGTCTGACCATACAGTCAACTTCACCGGATCTGCCGTTGCACTGCCCGCTGCAAGCGCTGCGGCGACGGTTGTCAGAAGTATCCGTTTCTTCATCTTGGGTCTCCTCCCTTAGTGACCGGATTATCGGATGGATTGGCCTGTGCCATCAAAGACGTGGAAGTCGTCAGGGGCGATTGAAACGAGTACGATATCGCCCCGTTTTTCGCTGGCTGAGGCTGGTAATTGCACGACCAGAGGTGTTTCGCTGCCATAGTCGATATGGGCGTAACTTACGTGGCCGAGCTGTTCTAGCGAGACGATTTCCCCTCTGAAATTCAAAGCGTCAGTTTGCTCGGTTCCGATCTGCACGGCTTCGGGGCGAATGCCGAGCGTCAGATCCGACTGTCCCGTCAGGTCACACTGGTTCAGAGCAACGGATTTTTGCTCTGCCAGTTCAATCTGAGCCAAGTTCGAGCCAGCCGCAGTCGCCGCGATGAAATTCATTTTGGGCGAGCCTATAAATCCTGCGACGAAGAGATTGTTTGGGTGATTGTAGAGCTCCAAAGGGGTGCCAATTTGCTGAATTCTGCCACCGTCAAATGCGACGATGCGGTCAGCCAGTGTCATGGCTTCGACCTGATCATGGGTCACGTAGACCATTGTAGCGCCGACATTGCGGTGCAGTTTTTCGATCTCAAATCGCATTTCAACACGCAGCGCAGCATCCAGATTTGACAATGGTTCATCAAACAGAAACACCTCGGGATTGCGCACAATCGCGCGGCCGATTGCAACGCGTTGGCGCTGACCTCCCGACAGTTGGCTGGGTTTGCGCTCCAGCAGTTCGGTAAGGCGCAGAATACGCGCTGCTTCGTGGACACGACTGTTCACCTCCGCTTTTGACACCTTATTCAGGCGCAGATTGAAGGCGATGTTCTCAAAGACGGATTTGTGCGGGTATAGCGCGTAGGACTGAAACACCATGGCGATGCCGCGCTCAGAGGGTGAAGCGTAGGTTACGTCATGATCGCCAATTTGGATCTGGCCCGCGGTGGCATCTTCAAGCCCGGCAAGAATGCGCAACATCGTCGATTTACCAGAGCCTGATGGCCCGACAAAGACCACAAACTCCCCCGGCTCAATGTCAAGATCAACACCAGTAATGACCTCAAGTGCGCCGAAAGACTTGCGAATATTGCGAAGCAGAACCTTGGACATGGATTAGTCCCGCCGCTGATCTACGACAGTTTTGGACAAAGCGGTCGCATCCAATTTTTCCCGATCAAAGTGATGCCCAATACCCGGCTCCTGAGAGATATCTAATTGACCATCAATGATGGAGATCGCCCCCATGTCGTTGAGGGTGTGAATGTGGTCTTCGTCGAAGATGATCTGTTCGTAAAAATCATTGTTTTCAATGGCTCCGCACAGCTGCGCGTTTTCCAGCCCCATGCCATGTACCTGTGCGCGCATACCGAAGCTATCGGACAGTTGCGCGATCTTCATCGAGCCTGTGAAGCCACCTTTGAAGT
This sequence comes from Shimia sp. R9_3, assembly GCF_017743755.1. NCBI lineage: Bacteria > Pseudomonadati > Pseudomonadota > Alphaproteobacteria > Rhodobacterales > Roseobacteraceae > Shimia > Shimia sp. R9_3. Next base: position 112,327 of record NZ_JAGHRP010000009.1, read on the forward strand.
GGAAGCTGACACGGGTCATATCGAGCGCCCCGGCCTCAATCCAACTTGCCGCGTTCCAGTGTACGCCGTCAGATGTTTCTGCTGCCAGAATGGGTATATCAAGCTTGTCCGCGAGCTTGGCGTAGGACCCGAGGTGGAATTCACGCATCGGCTCTTCGTACCATATGTACCCTTCGTCCTGCAGGGCCTTGCCGACGGTCAGCGCATCGGCGTAGTCCCAGCCTGCTGATCCATCAAACATAAGCGGAGCGTCAGGCCCAACCCATTTGCGCAGGGCGCGGATCAATTCGATGTCTTCTTTCACCAGCCCCCAAGCATGCAGTTTGTATGCCCCAAAGCCGACATCTCGGCAGGTTTTGATGTTGCGCTCATAGGTAGCCAGATCTTTCCAGGTCGCAGTGGAGGCATAGGCCGGGATCGACGTTCTGGAGCCCCCTAGCATCACATGAAGGGGCATCTCAGCCACTTTGGATTTGAGATCCCAGCACAGCATATCGAGGATGCCAAGTTGGCGCTGGTGGAACTCTTCCATGCGGTCGACTTCCCAAACGCGGGTCCACATGCGCTCGGTCATCAGAGGGTTATCACCAATGAAATGCGCGAAACGGCGCCTGACGACGTCGAATACCGCGTCCCCCATTTCAACAGTGACAAAACCGGATCGACCGCACTCTGTCTCCATGAGGATAGACGCCAGTCGTGGACCTTCGCCGTCAGGTAAGCCGCCGTGCGACGTTGGCAAACCAAAACGCCAGATGATTTGTGGCGCACGTGGTGCCTCATGAACCCAACATGTGAATTTGGCTATCTTCATTTTAATCCTCTTTTTTGCCACCTTAAAAATATTTTAATGCCTGTAAAGAATATTTTTTGGTTCAAAAAATCTCCTTGGGGTTTTCAGGAGCCTGGTGTCAGTGCTAAAAGAAGCAAAAAAATTGATCGGAAAAGCAGCGCATGACGGAGATGGTTTTGGATCAGGTTTACATCCCTGAAACGCTCGAAGAACTGCCAAAGCATTGGAATGCGGGATTTGAAAAGTTCATTCAGGCCGTCGGGACGGGCCAATTGCCACCGGGCACGACATTAACTCAGGCACAGCTATGTGATTTACTTGATTTGTCGCTGACACCATTGCGAGAGACATTGGTTTTGCTGGAGGAATACGGCCTGATCGAAGTGAAGCAGCGCGCAGGTGTGACCATTCTGAACCCCGAATTGTCATTTGTTCGCGAAAACTATCAGTTCCGGATCCTCATTGAAGAGGAAGCACTTCGATCTTTTGCTGCAAGCGTGAATGACGACTGGCTGAAAGCTGTACGGGATCGCCATTTGATGTTAATCGATCGCTTGGAGCGGGAACCGGACAACATGAAAAACGTCGCTGCTTTTGTGGCTCTGGATCAATTTGTTCATTCAAGTTTTGTCGAGGCACTTAACAACAAGTCCATGCTGGCGACCCACAATCGGCTGCAACAGAACATTCGCATGGTGCGCTCTATGCAGAAAAATGCCGCCTACGTACGCAATTTGCTGAGTGCTGCGAATGAACATCTGGCGATCTTCGAACAGATTGAAAAGAAAGACCACGAAGGGGCAGCACAAAGTCTGCGCAGGCACTTTGAAGCGTCTATCTACCGAGCAGTGGTGTCTTACTAGCCTAGGCAATTTTGCGGATGCAAGAGGTCAGCATATGCTGCGAATGGGGATGGTGATTGGCATCAAGCCGGAGAAAATCTCGACCTATAGGGGCCTACATGCACAGGCTTGGCCTCAAGTGCTGGCCAAAATGACTGAAGGCAATATCCGTAACTTTTCGATCTTCTTGCACGAGGCTGAATGTCTTTTGTCCGGGTATTGGGAATATCATGGAGGTGACCTGGAAAAAGACATGGCTCTTGTTGCTGCCGATCTGAAAACGCAAGAGTGGTGGGCGCTGACCGATGAATGCCAAAGACCTCTTCCTGGTCGGGCGAAAAGTGAGCACTGGGCGATGATGAAAGAGGTCTTTTATCACGCGTAAGAGACTTGAATGCTTAGCACCGTACGAGATGGTCGTTCCTCATCTCTCACGGCTGAAACAGAGTGGGGCATTTTGGAAGTCTGGGCCAAGCGCAATTACTCCATAGAAACCCACAAAACCTGAGCATCTTCATCGCTGGTCGAAACGCACCCATGACCCATCGCGCTGTCGTAGTAGATGGAGTCGCCGGCCTTCATCGCCAAGGGGCGATAATGCTCTGACAGAAACGTAAGCTCGCCGCTGATGACATACATGAATTCCTCACCGGAGTGACGGATCCAGGTTTCAAACTCAGACACATCGCGCGCTTTGATCGTCGCAATGTATGGCAGCATCCGTTTGCTGGAGAGTTCGGTGCAGAGAAGCTCATGGGAATAAGTAGAGGTTTCCCGCCGTTCGCCCTGACCGGATGGGGTAAAGTCGCGGCGACCTGAAATCCCTGTCTGCCCGGACTGCACAAACAGTTGCGGCGGGTTCATGTCCAGTGCCTGTGTCAGCCGCCGAACGATGTCAAAACTCGGGCGTGTTTGGTTGTTTTCGATCTTTGAAAGCGTCGAACGACCGATCCCCGCCGCACGGCAAGTTTCCTCTAAGGTCCATCCTTTTGCCCGTCGTGCCTCACGAATCGAGCGTCCAAGAGCAGCAACATCCTCTGCATCTTCGATGCCCGAGGCGTCGTGACGAAATTCGTCGTCCATAAAATATCCTCGTTTTTCTGAACGTTACCACTTCCCTAGGGTGCCAGCAATGAATCTAAAAAGGAAAAAGATTGCAATAAGAGACCTAATTCCCCTATGGGAAATTTAATTCCCTATCGTGGGTGGAACTGTTGGAGGAAATCATGTTCAAAACTTCGCTGAGTGACGCTGACCCGTTTATTGCTGCTTCGATTGCGCGGGAGGCAGACCGCCAAGCTGGACAGATTGAGCTGATTGCCTCGGAGAACATTGTCTCCAAAGCGGTGATCGACGCGCAGGGCTCGCTGCTGACCAATAAATATGCCGAAGGCTATCCCGGTCGCCGCTACTATGGCGGTTGTGAATATGTCGATGAGGTCGAAGCCGAAGCCATCGCGCGTCTGAAGCAATTGTTTGGCTGTGGTTTCGCAAATGTTCAGCCGCATTCCGGGGCACAGGCCAACGGCGCAGTCAAACTCGCTCTGCTCAAACCCGGCGACACGATTCTTGGCATGTCATTGGATGCAGGTGGCCATCTGACCCATGGTGCGCGTCCGGCAATGTCCGGTAAGTGGTTCAATGCTGTTGCTTATGGTCTGAATGATCAGGGCACCATCGATATGGATCAGGTTGCTGCACTGGCGCGAGAGCATAAGCCGCAGATGATCATTGCCGGCGCATCCGCATTCTCCCAGATCATCGACTTTGCCGCCTTCCGCAAAATCGCCGATGAAGTTGGTGCTTACTTGCTGGTCGATATGGCGCATATCGCCGGGTTGGTGGCAACGGGTCTGCATCCGTCACCAATCGAACACGCCCATGTTGTCACTTCCACCACGCACAAAACGCTGCGCGGACCACGTGGCGGAATCATTCTGACCAACGACGAAGCCATCGCCAAGAAAATCAACTCTGCGGTTTTCCCGGGTCTGCAAGGTGGCCCGCTGATGCATGTGATTGCTGCCAAAGCCGTCGCATTTGGCGAAGCACTCAAGCCGGAGTTCAAAGACTACATGCAGCGTGTCGTCGACAGCGCCGATGCGCTGGCAAAAGTTATGATTGAACGTGGCTGCGATATCGTCTCCGGCGGCACCCAGAACCATCTGATGCTTGTCGATCTCCGGCCCATAGGGGTGAAGGGCAACTCGGCAGAGGTCGCGCTGGAACGCGCGGGTTTCACCTGCAACAAAAACGGCGTCCCGGGGGATCCTGAAAAACCAACCGTGACCAGCGGCATTCGCCTCGGCACGGCGGCAGGTTGTTCACGCGGGTTTGGTCCGGAAGAATTTGTAACCATTGGCAACTTGATCAGCGATGTGCTGGACGCTCTGGCGAAAAACCCAGAGGCCGATGCAGAGGTTGAAGCCGCAACGCGCGCCAAAGTCTCTGAGCTTTGCGCAGCCTTCCCAATTTACTGAGGGCGGCGTGATGTCTGACTTCGATCTTGTCGTCATAGGCGGCGGCCCGGGGGGCTATGTTGCCGCGATCCGAGCGGCGCAGCTGGGGATGCGCGTCGCCTGTGTGGAGGGACGCGGCACGCTTGGCGGCACGTGCCTGAATGTGGGATGCATTCCGTCAAAGGCGTTGCTGACTTCTTCAGGTAAATATGCCGAGCTCTCGCATCTCTCCACACATGGGGTGTCTGTCGGGGAGGCCACACTTGATCTGGGTGCCATGATGGCGCGCAAGGACAAGATCGTCGGAGATCTGACCAAAGGGATTGGCTTCCTGTTCAAAAAGAACGGGGTCGAGCTGGTCGAGGGATGGGCCTCCATTCCTGCGGCGGGTCAGGTCAGTGTGTCGTCAGACGAAGGCACGCAAACCCTCTCTGCCAAGAACATATTGATTGCAACCGGTTCAGAGCCAACCTCCCTCCCAGGCGTCGAGATTGATGAGGAGCATACCCTCAGCTCGACAGGTGCTCTCTCCCTGGGATCTGTGCCTGAACATCTGGTTGTGATTGGCGCAGGCGTGATTGGACTTGAGCTTGGCCAAGTCTGGTCGCGTCTGGGCTCCAAGGTGACCGTGGTTGAATATCTGGATCGTATTCTTCCCGGCATTGATGGTGAGATCGCCAAACTGGCGCAGCGCGCCTTGTCCAAGCGTGGGATCAAGTTCCAGTTGGGACGCAAGTTGACGGGCATCGAGAAAACCGATGCAGGGCTTGCGCTGACGCTAGACCGTGTCGGCAAAGACAAACGGGAAGCTTTGGAAGCGGACAAAGTTCTGGTTGCGATTGGTCGCCGGCCGGTGACACGCGGTCTTGGGCTGGAAGCCTTGGGTATCACTCAAGACAGCCGTGGCTTCATCGAAGTTGGGGCGGATTTCCAAACTTCGGTTCCGGGCATCTATGCAATCGGCGACTGTGTACCTGGTCCTATGCTGGCGCATAAAGCCGAAGAAGATGGTGTGGCATGTGTTGAGACATTGGCCGGCCTGTCAGGGCACGTCGATTACGGGAAAGTCCCCGGTGTGGTATACACGGATCCGGAAGTTGCCTCGGTGGGAGCCACTGAAGAGGCCCTCAAAGACGCCGGAAGGGACTACATCAGCGGAAAATTTGCCTTCATGGCGAACAGCCGTGCACGCTCCAGCGGAGAGACAGACGGCGCCGTAAAGGTCTTGGCTGCACCGAATGGCACGCTTTTGGGTGCGCATATCTGTGGGGCACATGGTGGCGACCTGATTGCCGAGCTGGTGCTGGCGATGACCAAAGGCGCGACCATCACAGAGATCGCGCAAACCTGTCACGCACACCCCGCCATGGCCGAAGCCGTCAAAGAAGCCTGTCTTGATGCGCTGGGTCGCGCCATTCACGCCTAAGGGAAGATGCCATGAACGTTCCACGTCTACGCCATCCTGAAAAAGCCAAGAAAGTGGACAGCGCGATCCCGCGCAAGCCCAAGTGGATCCGCAAGAAAAAGGTCGAGTCGGAGGAGTATTACGAAACCCGCCGTCTCATGCGCGATCATGCGCTGACCACTGTTTGCGAGGAAGCGGCTTGCCCAAACATCGGCGAGTGCTGGTCCAAGCGTCACGCCACGATGATGATCATGGGCGAGATCTGCACACGGGGTTGTTCCTTCTGCAACGTGGCCACGGGCCGCCCGGATGCTCTGGACGTTTTTGAGCCAGGCCGTGTTGCAGCCGCTGTCAAAAAGCTGGATTTGCGCCATGTTGTGATAACCAGTGTGGACCGTGATGATCTGGCCGATGGAGGGGCAGAGCACATCGCACAGACCGTGCGGGCGGTGCGTCATCAGAACCCGAACACAACGGTCGAAGTTCTGACCCCTGACTTCTTGGGCAAAGGCGCTGCGGCGGATGTGGTGTTTGGCGCGGGGCTTGATGTGTTCAACCACAATCTGGAAACCGTCCCTCGGCTCTATCCAACCGTGCGCCCCGGTGCGCGCTACTATCAGTCACTGCGACTGTTGGATGACGCCAAGCGCGCGGACCCACAGGTTTTTACCAAATCCGGCCTCATGGTGGGATTGGGCGAAACCATGCAGGAAGTGCGACAGGTCATGGATGATCTCCGCGCAGCCCAAGTGGATTTCCTGACGGTCGGCCAATACCTCCAGCCAACCGCCAAACATCACCCAATTGACCGTTTCTGGACACCAGAAGAGTTCGAGCAGCTGGAAACCATCGCTCGGGCCAAAGGATTTTTGCACGTATCGGCGACGCCCCTGACACGGTCGTCATTTCACGCTGATGCGGACTTCAAGACACTGCAGGACGCGCGCAGGGAGCGGCTCGCGCAACGCAGTTAACACCAACGCTAAAGGGAGGAAACCATGGAAGCGTTACAATCACTCGTGGGGACAATCAACGGATGGGCTTGGGGGCCTCCGATGCTTGTCATCATTTTGGGCGTCGGCCTATTCTTGCAAATTGGCCTGAAATTCATGCCAATTCGCAATTTGGGTCGCGGGTTCAAACTCATGATCCAAGGCCGCGAAAGCGTCGGCGAAGGACAGATTTCACCTTTCAACGCCCTCATGACAGCCCTGTCTGCCACCATCGGGACCGGGAACATCGCTGGCGTGGCCACTGCGGTTTTCCTCGGTGGACCAGGCGCACTTTTCTGGATGTGGATGACCGCCCTTGTGGGTATGGCCACCAAATACTCCGAAGCGGTTTGTGCCGTTAAGTTTCGCGAAAAAGACGACCAAGGCAACTATGTCGGCGGCCCGATGTATTACATCAAAAACGGTCTTGGTGCGAAGTGGGCGTGGCTCGGCGTAGTATTTGCCATCTTCGGCGCGATCGCTGCCTTCGGCATCGGCAACGGTGTTCAGGCAAACGGCGTGGCACAAGTTCTGGAAACCAATTTCGGTCTGAACACGTCGCTGACTGGTATTGTTCTGATGGGCCTGACCGGCGCCGTGATCCTCGGCGGTATCACCCGCATTGGTGCAGTTGCTGGTAAGCTGGTGCCTTTCATGGCCGTTAGCTACATCTTCTTCGGTCTGATCGTCCTGCTGATCAACATCGGTGAAATCGGCAACGCCCTGTCGCTCGTCTTCACCCATGCATTCACCCCATCCGCTGCAGAAGGCGGTTTTGCAGGGGCGGCAGTTTGGGCTGCTATCCGTTTCGGTGTGGCACGTGGTGTCTTCTCCAACGAAGCAGGTCTGGGTTCTGCGCCAATTGCACACGCAGCAGCCAACACCAAAGGTCCGGTCAACCAGGGTCTGATCGCGATGCTGGGCACGTTCATCGACACCATCATCGTGTGCTCGATCACCGGTCTGGCGATCATCGCGTCTGGTGCATGGACATCCGGTGAATCCGGCGCTGCGCTGACATCTTTGGCGTTTGAGACCTCCTTGCCGGGCTTTGGCGGCTATCTGATCGCTGTGTCCCTGTCGATCTTCGCATTCACAACCATTCTGGGCTGGTCCTACTATGGTGAGAAATGTGTGGGCTTCCTTGCAGGCACAAAAGCGCTGTTGCCATACCGCCTGCTGTGGATCGCAGCGATCTACTTCGGTGCGACTGCGGACCTCGGCTTCATCTGGCTGCTTGCGGATACGCTGAACGCGCTGATGGCCCTGCCAAACCTCATCGCGCTGGCCCTGCTGAGCCCGGTTGTCTTCAAAGTGACCAAAGAGTTCTTTGTCTCAAACGGTCAGACCGAAGAGCCCGGTGGCAACCCAGCTGAGTAACCAAAAACGTCCCGGGGCTGGGCGCACTCAGCCCCGGGGCACCAATATCCAAAGTTTATCCAGGAGAGTTTCAATGTCAGAGGCACCGAAACGCACACCGCTCTACGATCTGCATGTTGAACTGGGCGGCAAAATGGTCGACTTCGCTGGTTGGGAAATGCCAGTCAACTATCCCCTGGGCATCATGGGAGAGCACAATCAGTGCCGCGAAAAGGCCGCGCTGTTTGACGTTAGCCACATGGGGCAGGTGATCCTGCGTGGCGAAAAAGTCGGCGAAAAGCTGGAGGCGCTCTGCCCGCAGGCTTACGCTACGCTGAAAGAAGGCAAGGCACGCTACGGTTTCTTCACGAACGAAGACGGCGGCATCATGGATGACCTGATCGTTGCTAATGCAGGTGACCACTTCTTTGTCGTGGTCAACGCCGCGCTGCGCCATCAGGACATCCCACACATGGAAGCCAACCTCGAAGGCGTCGAGGTAACAGAGATTTTTGATCGTGCACTTGTCGCGGTCCAGGGCCCAAAGGCCGAAGATGTTGTCGGCGCGCTTTGCCCGACGGCACGTGAACTGAAGTTCATGGAAACCACCTTGGCCGAAATCAATGGCGTCGAGTGCCGAATTTCCCGTCTGGGTTACACAGGCGAAGACGGCTACGAGATTTCCATTCCCGAAGGCGACGCTATTGATGTGTGCCGTGCACTTCTGGCACACGAAGATCTTGAACCCGCAGGTTTGGGCGCACGTGACAGCCTGCGTTTGGAAGCGGGTCTCTGCCTCTATGGCAATGACATTGATCAGAGCACGTCGCCGATTGAAGCGAGCCTCGGCTGGGCCATTCAGAAACGCCGCAAAGAAGAGGGCGGCTTCCCGGGCGCTGCACGCGTGCAGAAAGAACTCGCCGAAGGTGCCGCGCGTACGCTTGTTGGTATCAAACCGACCGGCCGCGCACCTGCGCGTCAGGGCGTTGAGGTGCAATGCACCGAGGGTAATACAATTGGCCAGATCACCTCTGGGAGCTTCGGCCCCACCGTAGGTGGCCCGGTTGCTATGGGATACGTGTCCAAAGGGCACGGAACGCCAGGTGAGAAAGTGAACCTCATCATCCGTGGAAAGGCACAGCCTGCAGAGATTGTTGCGCTGCCTTTCGTACAGCAAAACTACAAACGCTAATTTGGGAGAGCCATGATATGACCACTTATTATTCTGAAGATCACGAGTGGATCACCGTTGACGGTGACGTTGCGACCATCGGTATCACTGCACACGCGGCTGAACAGCTGGGTGAGATTGTCTTCGTTGAACAGCGTGAGACAGGCGAAGAATTCGAAAAAGGCGACGAAATCGGTGTGATCGAATCCGTGAAAGCCGCTTCTGAAATCTATGCACCGATCGACTGCGAAGTCACCGAAGTGAACGGCACACTCGAAGAAAACCCAGGCGCGCTGAACGAAAGCCCGGAAGGTGATGCCTGGATCTACAAGGTTAAGGTCTCTGACGCGGCACAGCTCAAAGACCTGATGGATCTTGACGCCTACAAAGCTCTGATCGGCTGAGGAGACCGAAATGGCATTTGAACTGACAAAGTACGACCCATATGACTTTGCCAACCGGCGTCATATCGGTCCTTCGCCGTCAGAAATCGAAGAGATGCTCAAAACCGTCGGTTTTGACTCTCTTGATGATCTGATCGACGCAACCGTGCCCCCTGCCATCCGGCAGAAAGAGCCTCTCGATTGGGGCCAGCCCGGCATGTCCGAGCGGGACGCGCTGTTCCACATGCGTCAGGTTGCGGATAAGAACAAGGTTCTGACCTCCCTTATCGGTCAGGGTTACTACGGCACCACCACGCCTGCGCCGATCCTGCGCAACATTCTGGAAAACCCTGCCTGGTACACGGCTTACACGCCTTACCAGCCTGAGATTTCTCAGGGACGCCTCGAAGCGCTGCTGAACTTCCAGACCATGGTCAGCGACATGACCGGTCTCGAAGTGGCCAACGCTTCTTTGCTTGATGAAGCAACCGCGGCGGCGGAAGCTATGGCGATGGCCCACCGTGGTGCGCGTTCCAAGTCCAACAAAGCGGCCTTCTTTGTCGATCAACACTGCCACCCGCAGACAATCGCCGTAATCAAGACCCGCGCGGTACCGCTCGGCATTGATGTACAGGTTGGCGATGTGGACAGCCTTGATGCGGGCGCGGTCTTTGGCGCGATCTTCCAGTATCCCGGGAGCAACGGTCACGTGCGCGATTTCACCGATCAGATCGCGGCCCTGCACGAGCACAAAGGCGTGGCGGTCGTGGCGGCAGATATTCTGTCTCTGGCCCTGCTGAAATCACCGGGTGAAATGGGGGCGGACATCGCGATTGGTTCCACCCAGCGCTTTGGTGTGCCGATGGGCTACGGCGGACCACACGCTGCCTACATGGCCACCACCGACAAGCTGAAGCGTTCCATGCCGGGCCGCATCATCGGTGTGTCCATCGACGCACGCGGCAACAAGGCTTACCGCCTTGCGCTCCAGACCCGTGAACAGCACATCCGTCGCGAAAAGGCGAACTCCAACGTCTGTACCGCACAGGCACTGCTCGCGGTGATCGCCTCCATGTATGCGGTCTATCACGGCCCCGAAGGCATCAAAGCCATTGCGCAGTCGGTTCACCGCAAAACCTCTCGCATGGCGACGGGCCTCGAAGAGGCAGGTTTCAAGGTGGAGCCAGAGGTCTTCTTTGACACCATCACCGTCGAAGTGGGTCACCTGCAGAAAACCGTCATGGACGCGGCTGTGCAGCGTGGCATCAACCTACGCAAGGTCGGCGAAACCAAAGTTGGCATCTCGCTTGACGAACAGACACGCCCGGAAACCATCGAGGCGGTTTGGGGTGCTTTCGGCATTGATCGCAAAGATGACAGCAACAATGTTGAGTATCGTCTGCCTGACTACGCGCTGCGCGAGACTGAGTATCTGGCTCACCCGATCTTCCACCAGAACCGTGCAGAGGCGGAAATGACCCGCTACATGCGCCGCCTGGCGGACCGCGATCTGGCGCTCGACCGCGCGATGATCCCGCTCGGCTCCTGTACGATGAAGCTCAACGCAACCATCGAGATGATCCCGGTGACCTGGCCGGAATTTGGTAACCTGCACCCCTTCGTTCCCGAAGATCAGGCGCAGGGCTATCTCGAAATGATCGACGATCTGAATGACAAGCTCTGCCAGATCACCGGTTATGACGCGATTTCGCAGCAGCCAAACTCAGGTGCACAGGGGGAATACGCAGGTCTTTTAACCATTCGTAACTACCACATCTCCCGTGGTGAAGGTCACCGCAATGTCTGCCTGATCCCAACTTCTGCGCATGGCACCAACCCGGCGTCCGCTCAGATGGTGGGCTGGAAAGTGGTTCCCATCAAAGCGGATGAGAACGGCAACATCGACGTGGCGGACTTCCGTGAGAAGGCTGAGAAACACTCTGACAATCTCGCAGGCTGTATGATCACCTACCCATCCACCCACGGTGTGTTTGAAACCACTGTGCAGGAGGTCTGCCAGATCACCCATGATCACGGCGGTCAGGTCTACATCGACGGCGCCAACATGAACGCGATGGTGGGCCTGTCCCGCCCGGGCGACATCGGCGGCGACGTGAGCCACCTCAACCTGCACAAGACCTTCTGCATTCCGCATGGCGGTGGCGGCCCCGGCATGGGCCCGATCGGTGTCAAAGCCCATCTCGAAGAGCACCTTCCAGGCCACCCGGAGTACGGGTCGGCACTTGGTCCGGTCTCAGCAGCGCCATTTGGCTCCCCGTCTATCCTGCCGGTCAGCTGGGCCTATATCCTGTTGATGGGTGGCGAAGGTCTGACACAGGCGACCAAAATCGCGATCTTGAGCGCGAACTACATCGCCGCCCGTCTGAAAGACGCCTATCCAATCCTCTACACCTCCGAAACCGGTCGTGTGGCGCATGAGTGCATCCTGGACACCCGTCCTCTCAACGATGAAGCGCATGTGACCGTAGATGATGTGGCCAAGCGTCTGATCGACAGCGGTTTCCACGCCCCAACCATGTCCTGGCCTGTGGCCGGTACGCTGATGGTGGAACCTACGGAATCCGAGCCCAAGGCGGAGATTGATCGCTTCTGTGATGCAATGCTCTCCATCCGGGCAGAGGCGCAGGACATCATCGACGGTAAGATAGATCTCCAAAACAATCCTCTGAAACATGCGCCACATACCGTGCGTGACTTGGTTGGTGAGTGGGATCGACCCTACAGCCGCGATCAGGCCTGTTTCCCTCCGGGCAACCTCGGCGTGGACAAATATTGGCCAGCAGTGAATCGGGTCGACAATGCGTATGGCGACCGCAATCTGGTCTGCAACTGTCCTCCAATGGAAGACTACGCCGAAGCGGCGGAATAAAAATTGCGCTGCGGCTCTCAACGGGGGCCGCAGCCTTCTGGCGCCAGGCGCCGCCACCTTCTCCTCTCAGTATTCTAGCCAGGGATTTGCACGCATGTTCCTCAGCGTCTTTGATATCTTCAAAATCGGGATTGGACCGTCATCCTCCCACACCATGGGGCCGATGACAGCCGCCGTGCATTTTCTGGAACAGCTGTCCTCAGGTGAGGACGGCACATTTGACCCCACATCTGCCGATCACATCAAAGGATCACTGCACGGGTCTCTCGCTTTTACCGGCAAGGGCCACGCCACGGATCGTGCCGTGTTTCTGGGCCTGTTGGGCTTCCGTCCCGACGCAGTTGATGCGGATCTCGCGGAAGCAAAACTGGCAAAGCTCATGCAGGATTATCAACTGGATGTCGCCAATTGCGGCACCCTGCGCTTTGACCCCGTGAACGATCTGGAATTTGACTACGGCCCCGCGCTACCGCTGCACGCCAATGGAATGAAACTCAGTGCCCATGACGCTGACGGCAACACCATCCTGGCAGATACATATTACTCAATCGGTGGCGGCTTCATCTTGACCGAGGCCGAAATGCTCTCGGCCAATGATGCGCCTGATGCCGATCTGCATGAGGAACAGGAAGCGGCGGGATATCCGTATCCCTTTGGCTCTGCCACAGAGATGCTGGCGATGGGGGCAAAATCCGGCAAAACAATCGCGCAAATGAAACGCGCAAACGAAGAAACTGCGATGTCTCCTGAGACATTGCGCAATCAGTTAAACGCTGTCTGGAGCGTCATGGATAGTTGTATCGCCCGTGGCCTCTCTCAGGATGGTATTCTGCCGGGCGGCCTTAATGTGAAACGCCGCGCCCGTGCCATTCATCAACGGCTGACCAACCAAACCGGTTCAAACAGCCAGCAACCGCACAGCATCAATGACTGGCTTTCGGTTTATGCCATGGCGGTCAACGAGGAAAACGCTGCGGGCGGGCAGGTGGTCACCTCCCCAACCAACGGCGCGGCGGGTGTCGTGCCTGCCGTCATTCGCTACTATCGCGATTTTTGCGTCGGCGCGACACGTGAAGGCATTAATGAGTTCCTGCTCACGGCCGCAGCCATTGGCGGCTTGTGAAGTGGTCCCAGAAAACCGGACAGTTGGTTAAGGTGTATCCCGAACCTTTGAGGGGATACGAGAATGGCGAAGCGCCGGAAGTTTACAGACCAGTTTAAGGCCAAGGTCGCGTTGGAAGCGCTGC